>NZ_CACVCC010000013.1 GCF_902729355.1 Streptococcus sp. S784/96/1
ACATTTTATCGGGTCTTATTTCTATCAAGCCAATCGATTTACCTAAGATGGTGAGCATCAGAAAACGGACTAGGACTAAAACCACGGTCAATAAGAAGACGCTTGGAAAATCCATCGAAGAACGCCCAGAAACAGTTAACAACCGCTCTGAATTTGGTCACTGGGAGATTGACTTGGTTCTCGGGAAAAAGACTAAGGGAGAGGCTGTTGTCATGACTTTGGTGGAACGTCAGACACGGTTTGCCTTAGCTTGTAAATTGCCTAATAAGGAAGCCAAAACCATCAACGAGGCAGTCCAAGGCTTGATTAAACGTTACCCTATCGCCTCCATTACAGCTGATAATGGTTCGGAGTTTAGTCTCTTATCAGAACTAACTGACATTGAAGCCTACTTTGCTCATCCTTATTCATCATATGAAAGAGGTTCAAATGAGAACTTCAACGGCCTCCTCAGAGAGTTTCTCCCTAAAGGGAAATCTCTCAATCCGCTGACTGACGAAGAACTTGCTCAATATCTCTCAGCTATTAACGAAAGATCTAGACGACTTTACCATTACAAAACTTCAAAATTTCTGTTTGGGCTAGCCCAAACAGCCTAAATAATGGAATCCTAGTCTATCCATGAACTTGTTGCACTTGACTTGACAATGTGCCAATCATATATTTCTGCTAATTTCTTTATCTTTTCTTGTTTATTTGTCTCTGTTTATGATAGAATAATAGAGACGATAAATAGAAATAGGAGTTAACATATATTATGGAATCACATTTAGTAAGAATTATTAACCGTCTTGAAATGATGGCGGCTGACGGGGGCACGTTAAAACGTAATTTCGAACGTGAAGGTGTTGTTGTTGCAGAAGTGTCATTTGCTAATGATCCTGAAAATGGTCCAGTTTTCACATTACGTGATGTTGCTGCGCGTGAATCATACACATTTGATAGCATTGACTTGATTGCAATGGAAATTTACGACTTGCTTTACTAATTAGCGGCGAAACTCTCCTGAATGGGGAGTTTTTTGATGTAGATATCTCAAAAATATTTTGGTGATGGGAAAGATTAGCATTATCCTAAAATTAGAAATTGGAAAGCGAAGAAAGTCGAGACCGTGAAAAATTGGCTACTGTCCACTATCAGCTTTATCATAGAAATTAAAACTAGGCTTGGCAAACAGAAAAGAAGCTTTGTAGAGAATGTTAACGGTGCTTTTAACAGCTCGGTTTCTAACCTCAAAAACTCTCCTAGGATCTTTTGAGTAGCTCACCCCACCTCAGGATAAGTCTTGACTTAGTACAAGATGATTTGCTAGACTTCCTATTTTAGAATAGATACTTGTTGTGCTAGTTAAATTTATTTCAACAGACTTGCAGTACAAATAATAGAGCTATCTAAAGCTACCAAACACTATTATTTGAGTTTCTTTTTTACATAGATATCGCTTAAACAGTATAGCTATATGTAGATGCAGTAATCAAGGACGACGAAGTAGCCACATCCTGCACTTTCCGCCGTGGTGAGAGTGTGTGGGACAAACCAGCACGATGGCGGAGCCCACACCCACAAAACAATGACAACCAATAGGTAGAGCCTCGCTAAGTGCTATACTCTCAGTGAGGCTTTTTGAAGTTTTCGTATAAAAAATCGTTAAATCGTTACAAAATGACGATTTCGATTTTGTCGTCCCACCTCCGCACAGTTGGTTAGGACGGCCGCTAACGATTGTGTGGTAGTAAAATAGTCCAGTGGACTATTTTAGGTGGACACTTGAAAATGAAGAGGTGTCCAGTTGTAAACTTCCAATCAACCACTGCGTCAAATTAATCTCTACACTAAAATTTAAGAGGTTGGGATATTCTGTCCTACTCTTGATGGGGTTGGCAAAACTTAGGCTTGCCAAAGAGGAATGGAACTCCGTAGGAGGTTTTGATGCCGACTTCGCCAGCTTCATGTCCCACCTTCAAAGGTCTCCCAGACCTTTGAAGCGCCCCGCACCACATAAGGATAAGTGCTAAAAAAGAAAATAACTAGCACAAAGGGTATAGATAGAAATATTTATGAAAATAACGTGAATTTGATTGAATTAATATTCATTTTTTGATAAACTATAAAAAGTTTATTTAAACAGAAGATTTTTAGAATAAAAGAAAGGATGAAATCCAGTATCAAAAGTAACCGTATCAGTGGTGATTAAAAGGTTAGGATTGATAACTGGGTTTGGTATTTTTATGGATTTTTCATTTTTGGCTAAGTATTGGTCTTATTTCAACTATGGAGCTATTGTAACGGTAATTATTTCAGCTTGTGTGGTCTTCTTAGGATCAATTATTGGTGTTTTGATTGCTCTTGCCAAGCGTAGTAACATCAAGATTTTAGACTGGATTGTCTCCTTTTATGTTTGGATTTTCCGAGGGACACCGATGGTGGTGCAGATCTCCCTAGCCTTTGCCTGGATGCATTTTGGTAATATGCCAATTATTCCTTTTGGTGTCTTAGATATGGATTTATCGCGTTTGGTTCCAGGTATTATCGTTATTTCGCTCAATAGCGGAGCTTATATTTCTGAATCCATCAGGGCAGGAATTGAGTCTGTTTCAAAAGGTCAGCTCGAAGCCGCTTACTCGCTGGGCATTAGACCGTTAAATGCCTATCGTTATGTGATAATGCCTCAGGCTTTGAAAAATATTTTACCAGCGCTAGGAAATGAATTTATTACGATTATCAAAGATAGTTCACTCTTGCAGACCATTGGGGTTATGGAGCTTTGGAATGGAGCGCAGTCTGTTGAAACAGCAACCTATTTACCGCTTGAGCCAAAACTCTTTGCAGCCTTTTATTATTTGATTTTAACAACAGTTTTATCAGCTATTTTGAAAAAATATGAAAATCGTTTGAACGGAGGAAACTAAGATGACTGAAAGTATTATTTCCATTAAAGATTTACACAAGTATTTTGGTAAAAATGAAGTCTTAAAAGGTATTAACTTGGAGATTAATCAAGGAGAAGTTGTTGTTATTATTGGACCTTCTGGTTCTGGGAAATCGACCTTCTTGCGCACCATGAATTTACTTGAAGTACCAACCAAAGGGACGGTGACTTTTGAAGGTGTTGACATTACAGATAAGAAAAATGATATTTTCAAAATGCGTGAAAAAATGGGGATGGTTTTCCAGCAATTTAACCTTTTTCCAAATATGACCGTTCTTGAGAATATCACCTTGTCACCAATTAAAACGAAGAAAATAAGTAAAGCAGAAGCTGAACAAAAGGCTTATGATTTACTTGATAAGGTTGGACTCAGAGATAAAGCAAATGCTATGCCGGCAAGTCTTTCTGGTGGTCAGCAACAACGTATTGCTATTGCACGTGGTTTGGCAATGGACCCAGATGTTCTTCTTTTTGATGAACCAACCTCAGCACTTGATCCTGAAATGGTTGGTGAAGTATTAGCAGTTATGCAGGACCTAGCGAAATCAGGAATGACCATGGTTATCGTCACTCATGAAATGGGATTTGCTCGTGAGGTTGCAGATCGTGTCATTTTCATGGACGGTGGTGTTATTGTAGAACAAGGAAGTCCAGAAGCTGTTTTTGGGAATCCGCGAGAAGCTCGTACAAAAGATTTTTTGAGCAAGGTATTGTAATTTTTGATAATAAAAACCCCTCGCATTTTTCTGTTAGTGCGAAGGGGTGTTTTTTAGCTTAAATCTTTTGATTTTTTCTTTAGTTTATCAAAAAGATAAAGGAAAAGTAGCATCAACATAGAGCCTAGCGAGATAGCGAGTCCAGTAACTAAACCTTGGGCTTTAAAAGTTAGTTTAATCTGGTGCTTTCCTTGTGTGATTGGGAAGGAGAGGAGGCTCCCCCAAGCTTCGGTTGTCTTGACTTCTTTACCATCAACAGTGACTGTCCAGCCAGGATTGTACGGAATGCTGGTCATCATCAATGTACTATCGTCTGTAATGTTGACTGATCCATCAATTTGAGTATTGGTCATTTTATCAACAGTCATACTCTGTGCTAGACGATTTGTCATCACTTGTTGAATAGCCTCGGTATCTGCTCTAACCAAGGAATAATTGGTTAGATTAATTTCATCTTCAGATGACGTTGAAATCTCAAAAGTGATTTGTTTACCGGCTTCTTGGTGGGCAATTTGCCAGAGTTGAACTTGGTCAAACATCTGGGTGTAGTTGTACCATTGTCCATTGAGCATGATATTCATTTTGCCCATTGATTTACGAAGAGAATAAGGTGCTTGGAAGTAGTAGGTCCAATTTGTCTGTGGCACAAAGGTAAATGAGATTTTCCCTGGTTTGGTTTTATCCAAACGTCGATAAATCTTTTGTCCATTACTATTATCAAGTTCGAGATTATCTAGTTTTATGTCATTAAAAGCGGCATGAACAAAGAACTCATAATCTTGCCCTGACATTGATTTGAGAATAATATTTTGATTTGAGACAGGATTGTTAGTTCCAAATTTGATATTATGTGTCACATCATTTGTCCCGTAAGCTAGGCTGATCACATTCGGGTTTTCATAGTACAGGAAAGTATCGTCTTCCTTGATGAGGTTGTAGTAGCTGGTAATATCTTTACGGGCAGATGTTTTACTAAAGAAATGCGTTTTGGGATGTTGTTGAACATCTTCGTTGGTGTAAGGTTTTCTTGCGACATGGTAGCGAACACCGAAGAGGGTGTCAGTCAGAATTGTCCCATTTGTATAGAAAGTTGAGGCATTTCCTCCCATATCGCCCATAGAGGCCATCAAATTGATGGTAGAGCGTTCAAGGCTGGAAGAAAAATTGCTGAGACTGTTGTAGGAACCAAGAACTGGATCGTTTTTTGAGTAGAAAAAGTCTGTCCCAATGCGATAGAAGGGGTGATCTGACAGTTCGTCAACAGTATTTCCCAAAGTATCCAATTTAACAGCTAAATCGCTGAACTTATAAGCATCGGTATAGCCAATTCTTGATTGAGAAATATAGGCGTTTAGTCCAAGCTCAAAAATAGTGATACTAGCTAAGACGAAGCGGCCGATACTTTTGGGTTTATAGGTGTAAAATAGCAGAGCTGACAACCAGGTTAAACCAGTTAAGGTGACTTGTGTCAGTAAATAACCTTGTTTAATAAGAAAGAAACTGCCTACTGTAAATCCAGCACCAAATAAGATGTGAAGAGATTTTTGCCAGAAGTGTGCTCTGCTATTGAACCAATAAGCACAAGAAATAAGGAGAAAGAGTAAGCTAAAGAGTGCTAGTACCGCAAGTGTATTTTTTCCAACCCAGTCGGTCAGAGCAGGTAGTTGCTTATCCTCAAGAAAGGAGAAATCGTGTGTAGCAACATAATAGAGGCTAGCGCTGGCTAGTCCCGCACCAATCAAGGTATCATACCATTTGACTTTATGACTATTTTTCAAAGTTTGATAAGCAATCAAGACCATGAAAAATGAGAAAATCCATGAAAAACGATAGAAAAATCCCGCAGGATTTTGTCCCATGTGCCAAATTTTACTGGTAAATTCATGAACAAACGAAATGAGGAAAATACCAACAATAACGGTAAAACCAATTTTCCTTGTCCAATGCACCTGAGCATAACGGAAGAAATAGATGGATCCAAGGAGTGCTAGAGCCCCAACATAAATATTTGGCAAATTAGGTCCAGCTGGCCAAGACTCATTGTCAAAGGCGCCGATGGTTAGTTTGGCTAGAATATCAAGTGGGGTGATTTGTAGCTTCCATTCAAAGAGCATAGGAGCGTTGTAAGCGCCTTTACTGCGTAAAAGATTTAGAATAATCGGATAAAGGGTGACAAAGGTTGACGTCGCTGCAAGTATAGAGTAGGCGACGACTTTAAAGAGAGGGAAGAAAAACTGCTTTGCTTTTTCTTTGATAGTACCCTGCTCTGCCCATTTTGGTAACATATAAGCAATAGCATAAAGTGCCACAAAAAGGCAAATCATGTAGCCCATATAAAATTGTAGAAGCATTGTAAAAGCAAGGGTTATTGCATATTTAAAGGGCTTGCCACCATCTAAAGTTTCTTCCAAATATAGAATAACCAGTGGAAGCATAATCATGGCATCATAAAAGATGGGATTCATCTGATAGGAGACTAGCATACCAGAGAGAGCATAAGAAGCTGCCATGAGAGGAACCAACCAGGTTTGCCCCTGAAGAGCTTGATAACGTTTGATAAGCAGGTGGCTAAAGGTTAGTCCCATAAAGCCATAGCGTAAGGCAATAGTAATAACGACTGCCCATTTGAATTGGCTGAGTGGGAGTAAAATGTAAAAGATGTTAAAGGGACTCATCAGGTAATAACCTAAAACCCCAATCATTTCACCACCAATGGATTTTTCAAAAGAATAGAGAAAGGCAGACCAGTCACCTGTGAGAACTGTTTTTTTAAGATAGGCATAAAATCCGATGTATTGCTGACCAAAATCAACAGCCATCAAGCTTTTATTGCCAAAGGGAAAGGCACCGTTGACTGCCCAAACAAGGAGCATGATAAGGATGGGAAGACTGAAACTTGCTAGGTAAGTCAGTCTTTTTTTGTATCTTGTAAACCATGTATTTTCCATTAACCTTGTCCCTCCTGATTTGCTTTGTCAATATTTGATTTGTTAACGATATAATGAGGACGGCGCTTGACTTCATAATAAATTTTACCAATGTATTCCCCCAAAATTCCGATGGAAATGAGCTGTACACCACCAAAGAGAATAATAGCTGCAATGGTGGTAAAATAACCACTTACACTAGATTCAGGGTGCAATAGTTGTTTAGCTAATTCCCAAAAAAGGTAGATAAGGGCAAGGCTGGTGGAAGCAGCACCGAGTTGGACACAGAAGCGCAAGGGCTTATCATTAAAGGAGATGATACCTTGCATGGCATAATTGAGCGATTTTCTAAAGCCAAATTTACTTTTGCCAGCTTCTCGAACATGATTTGGGTAAGGAATGACTTTTTCTTTGAAGCCAATCCATTCGTAAAGTCCCTTATTAAAGCGATTATATTCAGGGAGTGAGGTAAAGGCATCAACTGCTTTACGGCTGAGTAAGCGAAACTCAGATTTTCCATCCTTTAGTTTGACATCCATGAGATGGTTGGAGAGGCTATAAAAGGCGCGTGCAAAAAAGGTTGAGGCAAAGGCCTCACCTGAACGATCACGTTGACCACTGACAATGTCGTAACCTTCTTTATAGGAATTGACAAAGTCAGGAATAAGACTTGGTGGGTGTTGGAGATCTCCATCCATGACAAGTACGGCATCACCTGTTGCATAGCGAAATCCAGCTAAAATACCACCCTCACGGCCAAAATTACGACTAAAGCTGACATAGCGAACATGTGTATCCTGCTGTGCTATTTTTTCCATCGATAAAAGCGTCGCATCTGTCGAACCATCATCAATGTAGAGAAGTTCATAGTCTGTGATTTGATGTGGTATCATACTATCTAGAACTTTTTTGACTTCAGAATGAGTCTTTTCAATCATTTTTTCTTCATTTAGAAAGGTAATCAGTACAGTTAATTTCAAAGCATTATATCCTTTCATAGGTATCATTATTATTTTATCATAATTTAATAGTTAATCACTGAAATAAACATATGGTATAATGAAGAGAGGGGAGTTTATCATGATAAAACCGATTATTACAGATACTTTTTTTCTTGCGCAGCCATCTTTAGAAGCAACAAAGGATGATTTGCCTTTAGGACAAGATTTACGTGACACGCTGGCTTATCACCGTGAGGCTTGTGTGGGCATGGCAGCGAACATGATTGGCGTTGAAAAGCGTGCCATTATTATCAGTATGGGCTTTGTGGACTTGGTAATGTTTAATCCTGTGCTTTTGGAAAAAGCTGGCGCTTACGAAACAGAAGAGTCCTGTTTATCCTTAACTGGAAGTCGACCGACAACGCGTTACAAAGAAATTACCATTAGCTACCGCGATGAAAAATGGATGGCGAAAACGCTGACGTTGAGAGACTTCCCAGCCCAAATTGTACAGCACGAATTAGACCATTTAGAAGGTGTTGTGATTTAACAGCTTGTAATAGAGGAACATGGGGTAAATGAGTATATAGAAAAAGTAGTTTCCATGAAGAAACAGGGGAAGAAGAGTTAAAGACACAGGATAATAAGTTGATGTGTCTTTTAATTTTATAGGCAATTGTCAAGTACCACCAGAAAGTCGATATAGAAAAAATGATACAATAATACTGATATTGAGTGAAATAAATTAGAATTTAGCTAAATATGAGAGATGATTTAAGATGATAAGTTTAGAATTGATGTCCAAAGAAAATAGTATTGATATCTATTTTTTTGAAAAAGAGAATCAAAAGTATTTTGAGCAGAATTTGCTTCCTAGACCGATTAATTATTTTGATTTATTGAGTTTTAAAGAAATGACAAATGAATTGTTGGTGGAACAAGATAATCACGAAGTTTATATGCACCTTATAAGAGATTTTCAAGGTGTTATTGTTGGAAGAATCAATTTAATTGTTGATGGTAATGATCAAAAAACAGCTGAACTTGGATATAGAATTGGAGAACATTATACTAATTTAGGTTATGCAAGTGAAGCAGTTAAAATTGTTTTAGATAGAGCATTCAATAGTTATGGTTTAAATAAAATTATTGCTGGAACAGCAATAGATAATATTGCCTCTAAGAGAGTGCTTGAGAAGAATGGGTTTATATTTAGTAAAATTATAGAAAATGATTTGCAAATTAATAACAAATGGATTCATACAGAAGTATTTGAGATAACGAATTTGTAGCGTATTACTATGTTGAGGCATGGGACTTATGCTATTGTGAAAAATCATCAAAAATTTGACGAGAACCCTATCTAATGAAGTGTCCGAATCGTAAGAATGGGATTTTTCTGTTATAATAAATCAGTATCAAATTAGAAAGATTGAGGTATTAGTGATTGTCTCAAGCAACATATATTAACGTTATTGGAGCAGGTTTAGCTGGGACTGAAGCGGCTTACCAAATTGCCAAGCGTGGCATTCCTGTCAAACTTTATGAAATGCGTGGGGTCAGACCAACGCCACAACATAAAACAACAAACTTTGCAGAATTGGTCTGCTCAAACTCTTTCCGTGGGGATAGTTTAACCAATGCGGTAGGGCTTCTAAAAGAAGAAATGCGTCGCTTAGATTCAATCATCATGCGTAATGGTGAAAAACACCGTGTTCCGGCTGGTGGGGCGATGGCAGTTGACCGTGAAGGCTATGCCGAAGCAGTTACTGCAGAGATTGAAAATCATCCACTTATCGAAATCATCCGTGGTGAAATCACAGAAATTCCTGATGATGCTATCACCGTTATTGCGACAGGGCCTTTGACATCAGATGCGCTCGCTGAGAAAATTCATGCCCTAAATGGTGGTGACGGTTTCTATTTTTACGATGCCGCAGCTCCGATTATTGACAAGTCAACCATTGACATGACAAAGGTCTATCTTAAATCACGTTATGATAAAGGCGAAGCAGCTTACCTTAACTGTCCGATGACCAAGGAAGAATTTATGGCCTTTCATGAGGCTTTGGTTAATGCAGAAGAAGCTCCGCTTAATTCCTTTGAAAAAGAAAAATACTTTGAAGGTTGTATGCCGATTGAAGTGATGGCTAAACGTGGGATTAAAACCATGCTTTATGGGCCTATGAAACCAGTTGGTTTGGAATACCCGGAAGATTATGAAGGCCCTCGTGACGGTGACTTTAAAACGCCGTACGCAGTCGTTCAGCTTCGTCAAGATAATGCGGCTGGTAGTCTCTATAATATCGTTGGCTTCCAAACACATCTGAAGTGGGGAGAGCAAAAACGTGTTTTCCAAATGATTCCAGGTCTTGAAAATGCTGAATTTGTTCGTTATGGTGTGATGCACCGCAATTCTTATATGGATTCGCCAAATCTTTTGACACAAACCTTCCAATCACGTACCAATCCGAATCTTTTCTTTGCGGGCCAAATGACAGGTGTTGAAGGTTATGTGGAATCAGCGGCTTCTGGTTTAGTCGCTGGAATCAATGCTGCGCGTTTGTTCAAAGGTGAAGAAGAAGTCGTTTTCCCACGCACAACTGCTATCGGAAGTTTGCCATATTATGTGACGCACACAGAGAGCAAACATTTCCAACCGATGAACGTTAACTTTGGTATCATCAAAGAACTTGAAGGGCCGCGTATTCGTGATAAAAAAGAACGCTATGAAGCTATTGCTGATAGGGCTTTGACAGATTTGGAAAGTTATCTGGCTGCATTATAAGATAAGAAAACTCGAGTTGATAAGTCAGCTCGTTTTTTTGTTAGCTAATATTTTTTATTAAAGTTAACAGGGTAATTTCTAAATAAGATAGAAATAAATAGAGAGTGTCAATACAAAATAAGAACAATAATGGTAATATTTCAAACTCTAAAAATGATTTTAGACGCATATTTTTTGTTAATTTAGCTATTTTTGAACAATTATTTTTCCGTTACGAAAAGTAGTATAAGGTTACTGTGATTATTTAAAATTTGAATAAAGAAAAGGTTCTTTTAAAACTCTTTTACGTTTACTATTCAATTTTAGATAGCATAAAAATGGCAAAAAATGAGATGAAGACTCTTGTTTTATTCTTTAAAGACAAAAAAATATACAATAAATAAACTTTTGTGAATTTACAGAAAAATATTGATTTTTTGAAAAATATTTGTTTTAATAATGAGTATGACAGATTTGTCAATAAAAATCATTTAGGGGTAGTAGATTTATGGAAAAAAGACAACGTTTTTCACTACGGAAATATAAAATTGGTGCGGTATCTGTTCTTTTAGGTGCAGTTTTTTTGTTTTCTGGTGCTAATGTAGCCGCAGATACGCAAGGAGCATCTGCTGAAACAACCAGTGTACCAGCAGTTGTTGCTGAGGTATCTGAAGATCTTTCAATTCGAATGACAGAAGTGTCTAATAATGATGCTGTGACAGATAGCATTACGGAGGAAACTGTTGGTGATGTTTCAAAAGTTTCTGGAATTGATGAGGCAGAGGCTAGTGCAACAGAACCGACTGATTATTCGGTGGTAAACCCAGGGACAGAAAGTGTGTCTAAACCAGTTTCAACTCAACCAGAAGCGCCAAAGGAGATAGATGCATCAGAATTGGATGCAAAAGCGGTTTCAGAAAGTGTGCTTAAAATTGGTGAGGAGACGCCACAAAATAATGACAGTAATACCATTATTACAGTGCCAAAAGTCTGGGATACAGGCTATAAAGGTGAAGGGATGGTTGTTGCTATCATTGACTCAGGGCTTGATGTCAATCATGATGTACTCCAAATTACTGATCCAACTAAGGCTAAATACCAAACAAAAGAGCAATTAGAAGCAGCCAAAAAAGCAGCAGGTATTGATTATGGTCAATGGTATAATGATAAGGTTATCTTTGGTTATAACTATGTTGATGTTAATACTGTTTTGAAAGAAAAAGATAAGGATTCACATGGAATGCATGTGACAGGTATTGCAGCGGGTAATCCAAAGCAAAAAGATAATGGCGAATTCATTTATGGTGTCGCTCCTGAAGCACAAGTTATGTTTATGCGTGTATTTTCTGATTTACAATCAAAGACGGGACCTGCTCTCTATGTGAAAGCTATTGATGATGCAGTAGCTCTAGGTGCAGATAGTATTAATCTTAGTCTTGGAGCACCGAATGGATCTGTGGTTGATACTGAAGAAAGCGTTATAGCAGCCATCGAACGTGCTCGAAAAGCAGGGATTTCAGTTGTTATTGCAGGTGGGAATGAAGGAGCGTTTGGTTCAGGACATGCCAACCCATTGGCAACCAATCCAGATTATGGTTTAGTTGGTAATCCTTCGACAGCTAAAAATGCAATATCAGTAGCTTCTTATAATAACACTACTCTTATGAGTAAGGTAGTCACTATCATTGGCCTTGAAAATGATGAGAAGTTAAACCATGGGCTATCCTCTTATACAAAACCTGATCTTGGAGCTGTTGATTTTGAAAAAGGCAAAGCCTATGAGTATGCTTATGTTGGATTGGGAACAAAAGAAGAGTTAGCAGGTGAATTTGCCAATGTAGATTTGAATGGAAAATTGGCTCTTATCAAACGTGGTTCCATTACGTTTACAGAAAAAATTGCTAACGCTCAAGCACATGGAGCGATTGGTGTTGTTGTATTTAATCATACAGCTGGTGAAAATAACCTAAACATGTCTTTAGAGGCAGAAGGAAAAGGCATCCCATCAATATTTATTCCGTTTGAATTTGGTGAAGCTCTTCGTACTAATCAGTATAAAATCCAATTTAACGATACTAAAGATAAATTAGCCAATCCACAGGCTCAATTGATGTCAGATTTTACAAGTTGGGGGGTGTCAGCTGATGGTGATTTAAAACCGGACTTATCAGCTCCAGGAGGTTCTATTTATTCTTCTGTTAATGATGGAGATTATGACATGATGAGTGGTACCAGTATGGCGGCGCCTCATGTGGCTGGTGCAGTAACTCTTGTCAAACAATATTTGCTCAAAGCTTATCCAGATAAAACACCGTCTGAAATTGAAGCCCTTATCAAACACCTTATGATGAGTACGGCTAAAGCACATTTGAATGAAAAAACAAATGCTTACACCTCACCACGTCAACAAGGAGCAGGGATTCTAGATACTGCTGCAGCTATTTCTACAGGCTTGTACTTGACTGGAAGTGACAACTATGGAAGTATTTCATTAGGAAATGTTGGAGATGTGTTTAACTTCAAAGTAACACTTCATAATATTACTAACGAGGATAAAACGCTCCGCTATGTCACTAACTTAAATACAGATACTGTTGAAGAAGGACATATCACCTTACTTCCTAGAGAACTTGAAACCATTGTAGGTGAGACGGTAACGGTTAAAGCGAATTCGTCAACAACGGTAACTATTGCAATTGATGCTACCGCTTATCGTGAGAAACTGTTAACAGAAATGCCAAATGGTTATTATTTAGAAGGTTTTGTTCGTTTCCTTGATGTTGCTGATAATGGAGAAGTGGTCAGTATTCCATATGTTGGTTTCAGAGGGGAGTTCCAAAATCTTGATGTCATAGAAACACCTATTTATGATTTAGTTGCTGATGGAAAAGGTGGTTTTTACTTCGTTGCAGACAGCGACAAAGTTGTTCCAACTGATGAAAATTACACTTCACTTGTTACTGGAGAAAGAGAACATATTTATGCTACATCTGAAACGAGTGACATGGTGATCAAATCTTTAGGGACTTTTAAAGATGAAAATGGTAAATTTGTTCTTGCTTTAGATACAAATGGAAAACCTCACTTAGCTATTTCACCAAATAAAGATGGCAATCAGGAATCACTTGCCTTTAAGGGAGTATTTCTTCGTAATTATAATGATTTAGTGGCTAGCGTTTATTCGGCAGATGATACAGAGCAATCAACCCCATTATGGACAAGTGATGCCGTATCTGGTAGTAAAAATTTCTTTAGTGGTAATCCTAAACGCCCTAAATCAAGTATTATTTACTCTTCTGAATGGGATGGTACAGATAATGAAGGAGCAGATTTACCGGATGGACATTATGTTTACGTTTTAACGTATAACTCAGCGGTATTAGGTGCTAATCCTCAAAAAATGAGTTTCGATGTTATCATTGACCGTCAAAATCCTGTTATTACAACTGCTAGATATGATGAAACTAATAAGATTTTTACGCCGCGTGCGGCAGTAGAAGTCGGAGAGTCGGGTATTTTCCGTGATAGAGTATTCTACCTTAAAACAGATGAGCATGGATTGAAAAATTGGATTGATATTGCAACAAATGGGAAAGTTACAATAGGTGACAATAAGGTTTATGTCGCTAAAAATGCAGATGGTTCCTTTATGCTACCACTTGATCAAGCTGATATTGCAGATTTCTATTATACAGTTGAAGATTACGCTGGAAATGTGAGCTGGGCTAAAGTTCAAGATTTAATTAAAGTTGGGAATGATAATGGTATTGTCACTGTGAATATTCTTGACAAGGAGACTGACTCTGATGCCTATGTAAACTTTTCATATTCAGTCAAGGATGCTAATGGAAAAACAGTTGTTGATATTGCTCGCTATGGCGATAATACTAATAAACTTATCTTACCATTCGGTACTTACATATTTGAGTTGTTCCTTTATGATACAGATTGGTCTACCTTGGCAGGCGAAACAACAGTTACTGTTAATATCTCAGAAGAGAAAAGCTTGGCTGATGTGAATTTCTATGTCAATAGCCTATCTAAAGCTCAAGTTTTGATTGATATTGATAAAGCATTGCCAGATGGAACAACTGTAACCTTAGTCAATGGAGCGGGTGGACGAACAGTATTGCCAAATGCTAAATATTCACCTACAGACTACGGACGTCTTGTGACGACAGGTGAGTATGATATCGAGATTGCGCTTCCTGATGGTTATGAGTTCTTGGAAGAATTGAAAGTAACAGTTACGGATGATGTGAGAACTGTTAAAAAGTTAACTCTGATTAATAAAAATCCGTTAAAAGAAACGGTCAACTCACAAGGTGATGTTTCAAAATTGCCAGTTTACTACAATGCAAGTTTAGAAACGGTTCAATCTTATGAGGCAGCACTGGCTAAGGCACAAGAAGCTCTAGAAGGAAAACTTCCTCAATCAGATATTGATGCGATTCAAGAGCAGCTTGTGAAGGCTAGAGCAGCACTTGATGGTAAAGAAACAAATTTTGTAGCACTTCAATCAGAAGTAGGTCAGCAAGCGGCAGTGGAAGCAACAGTAGCCTACAGTAATGGTAGTGTAGAAGCTCAATCTGCCTACGATACAGCAGTTCGAGCAGCACAATTAGTCTTGGCTAATCCACAAGCTAGTCAAAAAGAAGTAGACGAAGCTCTAGCAACTCTAGTGTCAGCGAAAAATGAATTGGATGGCAAAGAGACTGATAAAGTTGCGCTTAGAAATCGTATTTCAAAAGCTACTATCTTACAAAAAACATCAGCGAAATATCAAAATGCAAGTGATAAGGTTAAAGCAGATTATGACAAAGCTTTAGCAACAGCAGAGCTTATATTGACAGATGAGAGTGCGACACAAGCAGAAGTTAATGCAGCTCTTGAAGCATTAATAGCTTCTGAAGTATCCCTTGATGGTGTAGAAACAGCACCGACGACTGTTGTAGCTTTAGGTACAGTAACAGCAGATATTTCAGATGTTAAACCATTAGCACCACCGACCTCTCTAGTAATAGAAAGTGAAGAACCTGTTGTACCAGAAGTTATTTCAGTGACTGTGACACGAAAGGATACCTCTCAAAAACCAATTGTCGTAGCAGTGGCAGAGAAATTACTCCCTGCTACTGGTGAAAATGATTCAAACATCTACCTTCTCTTTGCAAGCTTAAACCTAATGTTAGGGTTTGTTTACTTGACTAAGAAAGAGAAAGAATAGATTAGGGTATTAATGTTTTTTTAACGTTAATGCAATCTTCAAATAAAAAAGCTTAAAATCACTGCTTTGTAAGCCTGTTGATTTTAAGCTTTTTATTGTGTCACAATGTTTAATAGAGTGATAGTGAGGGTATTAAAACCTCACTTCTTTATTACCAAATATTATTGCTGGTTAGGATATCGAGTGATTTTGTAATAATCAGTCCTTCAATACCCTGAGTATGATTGATGATTTGTAGTGCAGTGCTTGTTGGGAGTCCAAACAGTCTAGTTGTCCAAATTTCACAATCTAAAGATGATTTGGCAACGATGGTAAGGCTCGTCATGTCAGTCTCGATAGGGTAACCTGTTTTTCGGTCAAAGATGTGGTGATAATTTTTGTCGCCAATTGTCCGAACACGCTCATAGATACCAGATGTCACGACTGAAGCGTTTTGAATCGGAAGGATAGTGGCATGATTTCCTCTTGGCTTATCAGGGTGCTGGATGCCGATATACCATAAGTAATTGTCACGATTCGGATTTGGGCCGTGGACTAAAAGATTGCCTCCTAGGTTGACCATAGCAGAGCTGGCACCAGCTTTTACCAGATAAGCCATGACTTTATCTGCAATATAACCTTTAGCTAGGGCACCGAGGTCAATTTTCATACCTTTTTGAGCTAGAAATACGGTTTGTTTGTTAGGGTCCAGAATAATCTGCTGGGGGTCTGTTAAGGGAATTTTTCCAGCAATATCAGATTCCGAAGGCAGTTTGGCGTCTAAAAAACCAATCCGCCAAGTTTGCACGAGTGGTCCGATGGCGATGTTGAGATTGCTTTGGTCTGCGCAGCTATGTTTTTTACCAATAGCAATTAGTTCAAACAGTTCTGGGTGAACTGAGACCGGCTCAATCCCAGCTTTGCTATTGACCAGAGAAAGCTCGGAAGTGACATCATTGGCGGAAAAACGGTGGTTGTAGAGATGAAGCAAGTTCTCTGCTTCGTCGAGGAGATGGCTGCTATTTGGGGCGACAACCAGAAGGTCGATGGTTGTCCCCATGAGTTTGAGTTGACGAGTGTTTTGCATAGTAAAACCTGAAAAACTAAGCGGAGGTGCTTAGTTTTTCTTTTTCATTTCGCCGTGTGGGTAGTAAGTGCCTTCTGGCATGTCATTGATAAAGACATGAATAGCTTCCTTAGGAGCTTTAGCGATACGAGAAACGACCTCAGTCACTTCGCGGGCAAGCTCAATTTTTTGCTCTTCTGTACGACCTTCAAATAAATCAATTTTTACAAATGGCATAAGATTCTCCTTGTGTTTTTCTTGCTATTATTTTATCACAAAATTAAAAATCCTGCTTCACTTAGATGAAATTGAAGTAGGATGTTGTTTCAACTTTAATCAAACTTTCCTTGATAAATCAGATTAAAAAGCCATTGGAGATTAAGTTTGGGGTCGAGTTGGATATCTAGAATAGGCCTAATAGCACGTACAATATAATTTTCAGCTTTTTTTACTTTTAGATGAAATAACATACTTAAAATTATCTATTTTCTCATCAAAAATTTGTATTTTTAGGAAGTGTCCTCTTTTATCAAAAAAATAATTTGGAGTAGAATAGGGATATCCATATATGAAGTTCAGCTCCCTCGGTATTGGTTACAGAATATTTTTCGTTGACAATTATTGTATTTACACCATCGTAACCATACTTTAAATCAGAGTTTTCAAGTTTTTCTAAATAATGGAGATTTTTGAGAGTAAAAATCAATTCAGGATTATTTCCTTTTTTATGTGGAAGGTGCTGAGCGTAGTAACTTGATGAGATAAGGAGATTAAACCAAATTTCACGATATCTCCATAGAACTAATAATACTTTGGGAATAATTAACTATTTCTTTTTCATTTTATCTATACCTATTGATTTGAGTTGCTGCTTTTCTTGTTCAAGTGTCGTCTCCACCACACTTTAATGCCAGTCAAGCAAGTAGTCGTTAGAAAGGAAAGTAGAAAAATTTTGACTATTTTATGTCCTTTATAGGTCCAATCAAAGAGCCACTGTAAATTGATGATAGGTGTGGGGAGATTATCTAATAATTGGCTAGCGGTTTGATTAGCGGCTTGATAAACGGCATGTTTTTCCTCGTCAGAGAAGATTGTTTGGTTGTTGTCGTCATAGGGATAGGATTTTTCTTTAAGATTAAAGTTTTTATCAAAGTAGAAAAATACACTTTCTCCATTAGTCTTTAGGGGATCAGGCATATTTATTGAATAGTTATAGTCATTTAAATTACTTTGATATACTATGTAATTGTAATTTTCACTACCTGCTAGATGAAGGTAAGAAATACGATTCCTCCCATCAATATTGTATTCGAATATTCCACCGTCTACCTTGCTTTCATAGGTATTATCGATATGATAAAATAGTTGATCGGTTAATATAAATGGAATCCCTTTTTTAGGGGTAAGATGAGAGTTTTTAAAGTAATAAACAGTATGTGTCTCTAAACGGTTGTAAATCCAAAATGATGATAGCATCCATATGATTGTAAAGATAACTAGTTGTTTGAATAGTTTTATTAATGACATGATTACCTTTTTTTCTTTTTCATAGATTGTTCCTTTAAATGATGTTTAGATATTGTATCATGATTTAAACCTTTTTAAAATAATTTGACTTAGGAGTTATAAGGAAAACATTTAACATTGGTTAGCTTCTATTGTTATCAATAAGTGATTTTTGATATAATACTCCTATGACTAAACTAATTGTAATTGCTGGGCCGACGGCGGTTGGGAAGACTGCTCTTGGGATTAAATTGGCGCAAAACTTTAATGGAGAGATTATTTCAGGCGATAGCCAGCAGGTCTATCGTGACCTTAATATTGGGACAGCAAAGGCGAGTGCGGAGGAGCAAGCTGCTGCTGTTCACCATTTGATTGATGTTCGTGATGTAACGGAAACTTACTCGGCCTTTGATTTTGTGGCGGAGGCTAGAGCTGCGATTGAGGACATTTCTAGTCGGGGCAAACTCCCTATCATTGTGGGTGGTACAGGTCTTTATCTCCAAAGCCTGCTTGAGGGCTATCATTTGGGCGGAGAGGTTGACCAAGAGGCTGTTCTGGCTTATCGTGCGGAGCTTGAAGCTTTTTCTGATGAGGTTTTATTTGGGAAAATAGCAGAGCGGGGGCTTGAGATTCCTCAGCTAAACCGCAGACGCGCCATTCGTGCGCTTGAATTAGCACGTTTTACAGATCATCTCGAAAACCAAGAAACAGACTACGATGCCCTTCTTTTATGTCTAACAGATGACAGACAAGTCCTTTATGACCGTATCAATGGGCGTGTGGATAAGATGGTAGACCAAGGGCTTTTGGATGAGGCAAGGTGGCTCTATGATAATTATCCGCATGCTCAAGCTGCGCGTGGCATTGGATATAAGGAGCTTTTTCCCTATTTTGCAGGTGAGCAATCACTGGACGAAGCGGTTGACAAGCTCAAGCAAAACACACGTCGCTTTGCGAAACGTCAGTTGACCTGGTTCAGAAACCGTATGGAGATGACCTTTTGTGAAGTTGGATCTAGTGATTTTGAGGCAAAGGTTAAGCAGCAGATTTCTGAATTTTTAAAAGGGAAAAAATGAGGCTAATGAAAAAAGTTTTGCTGATGTTGTTTGTACTGAGCATTTTGGGGTATGCTGGCTTTTCATATTATCTGGCAAGTTTGATTGTCACTCCGAAGGTATTGACTTTGGCCGAAGAACGTCAATGGATTGAGGAACATAATTTAGTCGGTGATTTTGAAGCTTACAATAAGGAAGAATTTACTGTTACAGGCTTTGAAGGCTACAAGTTTCACGCTCAACTCATCAAATCAGATAATTCAACTTCTAGCAAATATGTGATTATCACACACGGCTTTCGTTCCAATCGAAATGGAGCTATCAAGTATATGGATAGTTACCACAAGTTAGGCTACCATGTGATTACTTATGATGTGCGTGGACATGGTGAAAAACAACCAACGCCAGTTAGTCTTGGTAGATTAGAATAAGAAGATTTGCTTGCTTTGATAAGCTACACCTATCAAACCTTTGGTGAGACGATTAGTCTGGGGTTGCATGGTGAATCTATGGGAAGTGCGATTTCCTTATCTGTTCTTGATAAACATCCTAAGTTAGATTTTGTAGTAGCGGACTGTGGGTTTACCAATTTATATGACCTGACAGAAGGAGCTTATCGGGATAATCACCTTGGTTTTCTTATTTATGGTGTTAATGCTGTCACAAAATGGGGATTCGGGATTGACATGAAAGAGACTAGTCCGATTGAATTGATAAAAACGAATCAGGTACCCATCTTATTTATCCATGGTGAAAAAGACAACTTCATCAAACCAGAAAATGGTCAAAAACTTTTTGAGGCGAATGCTTCCAAGGATCAATTGGTCATTGTTCCAAAGGCAGAGCATGCCAGTTCACGAGAAATTTTAGGAGAAGAAGCCTGCATGACACTCATCAGAAATTTCATCAATAACTTAAAATGAAAACGTCATTTTCATTAGGAAAGGGTGGTTACTTTGACCGCCTTTTTATCTTTTTTATGGTAAAATAATAACAATGGTCAATTTGATGTTAAGATGACGAAAAGTCTGAATAAGATTAGAAGTTGAACAATCATTTTTCTTAAAAAGGAGAAGTGTATCAGGTATTCATTTAGGAGGTCTGCCATGATTGAGACAAAAAAAGAGCAGGAACGTGTCATTTTAGTTGGTGTTGAACTGCAGGATACGCCACATTTTGAGATGTCAATGGCAGAGCTAGCTAGTCTTGCTAAGACGGCTGGTGCCGAAGTGGTGTCTAGTTACACCCAAAAAAGAGAACGTTATGACAGTAAGTCCTTTGTTGGTTCAGGAAAATTGGCTGAGATTAAAGACATTGTTGAAGCTGATGACATTGATACCGTGATTGTCAACAATCGTTTAACACCTCGGCAAAACGCCAATTTGGAGACAGAACTCGGTGTCAAAGTCATTGACCGTATGCAGTTGATTTTAGATATTTTTGCCATGCGTGCAAGAAGTCATGAGGGCAAGTTACAAGTTCATCTTGCCCAGTTGAAATACATGCTGCCACGTTTGGTAGGTCAAGGAATTATGCTTAGTCGTCAGGCGGGTGGTATTGGGTCACGTGGGCCAGGTGAGAGTCAACTAGAATTGAACCGTCGTTCCATTAGAAATCAGATTTCGGATATTGAGCGCCAATTAAAAATTGTTGAGAAAAATCGCCAGACTATTCGTGATAAACGAAGCCAGTCTGAGGTTTTTAAAATTGGTCTTATCGGCTATACCAATGCAGGTAAATCAACGATTATGAATGTCTTAACAGATAATCGTCAGTACGAAGCCGATGAATTGTTTGCGACTTTGGATGCGACAACCAAGCAGATTTATCTTCAAAATCAATTTCAGGCAACCTTGACGGATACCGTTGGGTTTATTCAAGACTTGCCGACGGAATTGGTAGCAGCTTTTAAGTCAACTTTGGAAGAAAGTCGCCATGTGGATTTACTCCTTCATGTGATTGATGCGTCAGATCCAGATCATGAAGAGCATGAAAAGGTTGTTTTGGATCTTCTTAAGGATTTAGACATGCTCGATATTCCGCGCTTAGCTATTTACAATAAAATCGACAAGGCTAAAAATTTAACAGCAACAGCTTTTCCAAATGTTCGTCTATCAGCGCGTGAGGAAGGGGCAAGAGAAAGTTTGCGATATCTCATTATTGACGAGATTCGTGATGTTTTTGAACCCTTTAGTATCAAAGTTAGTCAAGATAAGCTCTATAAACTTTATGAACTAAATAAATTGGCACTACTAGACCGTTATGATTTTGATGAGCCGATTGAGGAAATCACAGGTCATATTGCGAGCCATAATCGTTGGAAATTAGAAGAATTTTATGATTGATTATATGTCACTTGCCCTCACTTATGGGGGCTTTACCGTGTTGGATAAGGTTTATTTGGAAAATAAGCTGGCGCAACTATCAGATGATGATAAATTGACTTTTATTACACCGCCACCTAGTGTCATCAATGCTTATTTTGCAGAGCTTTATCAAAAAGAAAGCCCAGAAGCTGCAACAAATTATTTTTTCAAGATGAGTCAGGAACTTAAACTGTATCAAGAAAATCCCTCTTTTTTAGAAGAAAAACCCTTTGTCAGATTAAATTTATCAGGCAAATCTTATGGGTTTGTCTATGAAAGTGATGAGGAAATCGCTCTTGTTTTTTCAGAACAAGATGAGCCTGTGAGCTCTGCTATTTTGTTTGAATTAGCACAGATTTTTCCACATTATAAGATTTACCTACAAGATGGCTTGATTAAGATGGCTAAAATGGCATTTTCAACTGAAGAACTTGAAAATTTGACACCTGAAAGTGCCTTGCTCAGCCATGTCACAAAAATTTCAGAAGATGTGATTAAGGTTAGTTCCTTCAACCAAGAGGAGTGTCTGGAGCTTGTAGCGACTTTTCAGGGGAAAAAATACTTTCATTATCATCAAAGAGAATTTGTTGTCTATATTGTTCAACCGAATAATGATAGAACGCCATGATAGTGACTCTAGGAATCGTAATAAATAAGATTAGAATGTATGAGAAATTGATACCAAGGTATCGTAATGTTTTATAGAAAGGATGTCGTAGGTTTGCCCTACGATTAGTATGATAAGATGGAATTACAGTTCTTAGGAACAGGGGCAGGGCAGCCTGCAAAACAACGTAATGTCTCAAGTTTAGTGTTGAAATTATTGGATGAGATTAACGAAATTTGGATGTTTGACTGTGGTGAAGGGACTCAACGTCAGATTTTGGAAACAACGATTAAGCCTCGTAAGGTTAAGAAAATTTTTATCACACATTTGCATGGAGACCATGTTTTGGGGTTGCCAGGATTCCTTGCCAGTCGTGCTTTTCAAGCTAGTGAAGAGCAGACAGATTTGGATATTTATGGTCCGCTAGGTATTCGTCAATTTGTCTTGACCAGTCTCAAAGTAACAGGGTCACGTCTGCCCTACCGTATTAATTTTTATGAATTTGATCGACAGAATTTGGGTAAAATATTGGAAACAGACAAGTTTATTGTTTACGCTGAACAATTAGATCATAGCATTTTTTGTATGGGTTATCGTGTCATGCAGAAAGATTTGGAAGGAACTCTTGATGCGGAAGCTCTAAAAGTAGCAGGTGTTCCTTTTGGTCCTCTTTTTGGTAAAGTTAAAAATGGTGAAGACATTACCTTAGAAGACGGAACAAAAATCATTGCAAAGGATTATATTTCAGAGCCTAAAAAAGGAAAAATCATCACTATTTTAGGAGATACAAGACAAACTGATGCTAGTGTCCGTCTTGCTCTTGGAGCAGATGTCTTGGTACATGAATCCACTTATGGAAAAGGGGATGAGAAAATTGCTCGAAGTCATGGGCATTCAACTAACATGCAAGCAGCAGAGGTGGCAAAAGCAGCGTCAGCCAAACGTCTTTTACTCAACCATGTTTCGGCACGTTTTCTTAGCCGTGATTGCAGGCAGATGGAGCGCGATGCGTCAGCCATTTTCAAAAATGTCCATGTGGTGAAAGATTTTGAGGAGATTGAGATTTGAGAATTGTTGCTATCACAGGAGCTTCTGGTGGAATTGCAGAGCAACTCATTAAACAATTGCCAGAAGAAGATATGCTTCTTCTTCTCGGGCGGAGTGAGGAGCGCCTAGCAGAGCTTTACAAGGAACGTCAAAATAAACGTTGTATCGGTCTTGACATTACTGATGATACTGCTGTTGAAAATTTTATCAATCAGGTTTATCAAGAATTTGGTCGAATTGATGTTCTTATCAATAATGCTGGCTATGCCGTATATAAAAATTTTGAAGCATTTTCCATGACTGAAATTCGTGACATGTTTGATGTGAATACCTTTGCTAGCATGAATTTTTGCCGTCTCGTTGGTGGTAAGATGAAGGAAGCAAAATCAGGTCATATCATCAATATTGTCTCCATGTCAGGTTATATGGCTACAGGACAATCGTCCATTTATTCAGCGAGCAAATTTGCCATGATTGGCTATTCAGATACCCTTCGTTTGGAATTAGCCCCCCATGGTGTATTTGTCACGACTGTTAATCCAGGTCCTGTTGCGACAAAATTCTTTGACCAAGCAGACCCAAGTGGTGCTTATCTCGATAGTGTCAAAGCTTTTACCTTACAGCCTGATGTGGTTGCGGCTAAAATTGTAAACATTCTTGGAAAGAAAAAACGTCAGTTGAACATGCCGCTTGCCCTAAATGCAGCTCATAAAGCCTACACGCTGTTTCCAACTATTGCTGATTTTTTAGCAGGGACCGTGTTTAATTTGAAAGTGAAGTAATAAGATGCGTAAAAATGTAACGGTGGGACTCTTAGTAGCGTCCGTTGGCTTAACAGCCTTGTTGTCTATTGCCAATATCCAATCTGTGACAGTCAATTATTTATTTGGAACGTTTAAGTTGCCTTTGATTTTACTGATTTTGCTTTCAGTTGGTTTAGGAATGTTCATTCAATTTCTGCTCGGCTTTTTCAAAAACATGAGCTTACGCCAAGAAATCAAAAAACTTAAAGAGGAACAAGTCAAGGTTAAGGATACGTTGACTGAAAAGGAAGTGACGGCCAAGTGACTCAACCAATCAATTTGCTTTTTTCAATCAATGATGGCTATGTGAATCAGTTCAAGGTTACTCTATATTCTGTAGTGAAAAATGCAAGTCGTAAGGATTTTCATGTTTACATTTTGCAAAAACCTTTGTTGGAACGACATGAAGAAGTGAAGGCCTACTGTGATAAATTGGGCGTCATCTACACGCCTGTTGTGATAGATGAGCAAGCTTTTGAAAATGCTCCAACAACAAATCGCTATCCTGAAACGATTTATTACCGTCTATTGGCGCATGAGTATTTACCAGAAAAGTTAGAAAGAATGCTCTATTTGGATGCTGATATTCTTTGTATCAATGACTTGGTTCCACTTTACGACATGGATTTAGGCCAAAAGTTGTATGCTGCTGCTAGCCATACGGAAGATTCCGATATTACTGATGCGATCAATCGCCTGCGATTAGGGAACTATGAGTCGGCCTCCTACTTTAATTCAGGCGTGCTTCTAATGAATTTAACGACTATTCGTCAGAGAGTTAACCGTTCAGATATGATGTCCTATATTGCTGAGAAAGGAAACCTTCTTTTTCTTCCCGACCAAGATGTTCTTACTGCCTTATATGGACATGACATTGAGCTTATTCCAGATGATATTTATAATTATGATGCTCGTTATTTTTTGATTTATAGGGCCAAAAGCAAAGCTGATCACGGATTGGACTGGGTGATAGAACATACTGTCTTTTTACATTTTTGTGGGCGAGACAAGCCTTGGAAAAAAGGACATCGAAATGTATTTGCAAGCCTATACAAACATTATTGGCATTTAACAAAGAAAGAAGAATAAAATGGATATTTTATTACACGAAATTAGAGTTTTTGAAAATTATGAGGTAAAAAAAGCAGAGGCAGGGCATATTATTGTTGATACCAAGGTGGTAGACGGTTCCTTAAACTACTATGGCAACGCCCACGGTGGTTATTTATTTACCCTATGCGACCAGATTTCTGGTTTGGTTTCACGATCATTGGGTGCTAATGCAGTGACTCTACAATCAAATATCAATTACCTGCGTGCTGCTCATCTGGGAGATGTTTTAACTGTTGAAGGGCGTTGCATTCACAATGGACGTACTACAAAAATAGTTGATACGGTGGTTGCTAATGATAAGGGAGATGTTATCACTAAAGCGAGTTTCACCATGTTTGTCACAGATAAACCAGCAGGAGATGCCTAAGGCGGTGTATGTTAAGTATGATTACTTCAAAATTTGATTGGAAAATCATGGATAAAATGCCCGATGAGGGCTTTTTAAAAGTTGCTAAAAAAGCAGGTCTGACCAAGACAGCTGCTGGTATTGCTTTTGAGCGAGGTATTGATAATGAAGAAAAGTTAGCTGATTTTTTAGGAGCTGATTTGTCACATTTACACGATCCCTACCTGCTAAACGATATGGATAAGGCGGTAGCACGAATTAGGTCTGCGATTGAAACTGGTGAACAAATTCTCATCTATGGTGACTATGATGCTGATGGTATGACCAGCGCAAGCATTGTCAAAGAAACCCTAGAGATGATGGGAGCAGAGGTTCAAGTTTATCTTCCTAACCGTTTTACTGATGGTTACGGTCCAAATCTTAGTGTTTACAAGTATTTTATCGAGCAACAAGGGATTTCTCTAATTGTGACGGTGGATAATGGCGTAGCGGGACACGAGGCAATTGCTTATGCACAAGGTCAGGGAGTTGACGTTATCGTTACCGATCACCACAGCATGCCAGCAGAGCTACCAGAAGCATTTGCGACTGTTCATCCTGAGCATCCAGAAGCAGATTACCCCTTTAAACACCTTGCTGGTTGTGGTGTGGCTTTCAAATTAGCTACGGCGCTTCTTGAGAGTATTCCTACAGAATTATTAGATTTAGTTGCCATTGGGACGATTGCTGATATGGTCAGTCTGACCGATGAAAATCGTATCATGGTGAAGGTGGGACTTGCCATGATGAAACAAACGGAACGTATTGGCCTTTTAGAATTACTGAAAGTCTCTGATGTTGACCTTGAGACGATAAATGAAGATACGGTTGGTTTTACCATTGCACCGCAGCTAAATGCCTTGGGGCGTCTGGATGATCCAAATCCAGCGATTAACTTGTTGACAGGATTTGATGATGAAGAAGCCCAGGCGATTGCCCTCATGATTAAAGATAAAAATGAGGAACGTAAAGCGCTAGTTCAACAAATTTTTGATGAGGCTGTTACCATGATTGACCCTGAAAAGCCTGTTCAAGTGTTGGCTAAGGAAGGCTGGCATCCAGGTGTATTAGGAATTGTAGCAGGTCGGATTTTAGAGCAAATCAGTCAGACTGTTGTAGTTCTCAATATTGAAAATGGCTCTGCTAAAGGTTCAGCCCGTAGCCTTGAAAGTCTGGATATTTTTGCAGCGCTTGATGACCATCGTGATATCTTTACAGCTTTTGGTGGTCATAGCGGAGCTGCTGGAATGACTCTTCCTGAGGAAAACCTTGAGAGGTTGTCCGAAATTCTTTGCAACTATGTGGTTGACAATCAGATAGACATTTCTGTCAAAAATAGTTTAACGGTTGATGAAGAGCTTGATTTGTCTGATTTAAGTTTAGAAACCCTTAAATCAATGGATAAACTAGCCCCATTTGGAATGGACAATAAAAAACCTGTTTTTTGGCTTAAAGATTTCAAGGTTACTCAGGCTCGTACCATGGGACAAAATAATGCTCACCTCAAATTGAAGGTCAGTCAAAATGGGTCGGATTACGATGTGGTCGCTTTTCACCAAGGTAGTCTTGTTCAAGAGTTTCAGCAGGCGCAGGATTTAGAACTTGCGGTGACACTCTCGGTAAACGTTTGGAACGGTGCAATAACACTGCAACTGATGTTAGTTGATGCGCGTGTTAATGGCGTTCAGCTCTTTGATATTCGTGCTAAGTCAGCCCAGTTGCCAGCTGATGTTCCTGATATTTTTTCAGCTGAAAATAGCAAAGCCGTTGTGGTGACTGATTTACCAGCTGTAGAAGAATTGAGAAATCTTTTTGAGCATAGGGACTTTGAGGCTATTTATTTTAAGAATACCATTAAAGACCCATATTACTTGACAGGATTTGGTACGCGTGAGCAATACGCAAAGCTCTACAAAACGATTTACCAATTTCCAGAGTTTGATGTGCGTTACAAGCTCAAGGAGCTCAGCCATTTCCTAAAAATCGAAAGTATTTTACTGGTCAAAATGATTCAAATCTTTGATGAGTTAGGCTTTGTCACAATTACAGACGGTGTTATGACAGTCAATAAAGACGCGCAAAAACGAGAGATTGCTGATAGTCAGATTTACCAAGAATTAAAAGCAACAGTGAAATACCAAGAACTCATGGCACTTGGAACTCCGCAGGAAATTTACGACTGGCTAAAAACAGAAAACACACTCTAACAAACATCAAAAGCACGGCATCAGGTCGTGTTTTTTGATATAATAATGATAAATCAACGATGTGAGGGTAACATGAAAAACGTATTAAAATCAGATAACTGGATTACTTTCTTTTTCCTAGTGTTATACGGTGGTGGAGTTGTGGTAAATGTTAAGAGCAGTAATTTACTAATGGCAAGCCTCTGGGCAGTCTTATTTTTAATCAATCTTGGAATGCTCTTGTACCGTATTTATGGGAAGAAGGATAAGAATAATGACAGATGAGCGTGTTCAACAGCTGAGTGCGCGTTTCCCAAAAGATGTGTCAGAACATTACCAGCAAATGATTCCAGCCTATCAGAAAGGGTATGCCGACTATGTCTTTCAAACGGATCAGGAAGCTACGCAAAATCGTCGGATTAAACAACTGACGAAAACTTTTCGTGGCTATGCGACAAAACCGTATCACTACCTTCAACCTTTGTCGGCAGAGGATGCCTTACAAGTAGCCACAAGCTGGCGATTATCTCCAGAAAAACAAGATAGTCTGCTTAACCCCAAACCCAATCAACATTCTTTTCAAGTGATTAAAAATGGTCTCTTTTTCGCCTATTGTTGCGTTGAAGAGCAAAATGGCACGCTAGTTTTGGCATTTGCTATAGCGCCACAGTATAGAGACAATGGACACGGCAGAGCCTGTTACCAAGCTATTGAAGACTACCTCAAGACGTCCCTTACAGCCAATCGAATCAGTCTAAATCTATCACCAGAAGAAGCTGATAATATAAGTTTTTTAGAATCACTAGGTTTTCAAAACGTTAGTAATCAAGATGGCTATCATTTGATGACAAAACCCTTAGTAAAGGAGTGACAAAACATGATTCCACATTACCTACATGGTTTAGTGATAAATTGGGACCAGGTAGAAGCAGAGTCTTATCTACCGAAAATCCCTGCCTTAGCTAGTGTTTCTGAACTATCGTTCTCAACTCCGGTAACCTTTTTCGTCGGTGAAAATGGCTCTGGAAAATCAACTTTACTTGAAGCGATTGCAGTAGCAGATGGGTTCAATGCGGAAGGTGGCAGTCGCAATTACCGCTTTTCAACCTATGATAGTCACTCAGAACTCCATGAGGCTGTACGGTTGAAACGTGGCATCAAAAAATCATCTTGGGGTTACTTTTTGCGGGCTGAGAGCTTTTATAATGTGGCAACGCAAGAAGAACGGTATGCGACAAAGAAAAGTCCTTCTAAGGGGTACCACAAGCAGTCACATGGAGAAAGTTTTCTAAATCTCTTGCAGTCCCAATCCTTTGAAAATGGTTTCTATATTCTTGATGAGCCAGAAGCAGCCCTATCACCGCAACGCCAGCTAACACTTTTATACCATCTCCATGAGCAAGTGAAGCGAGGGAGCCAGTTTATTATTGCGACCCATTCGCCCATTTTACTTGGGTTTCCAGAGGCGAGGATTCTATCATTTGATGATGGACAGGTTCAGGAAGTGGCCTATGAAGAGTGTTCAGCTTATCAAATCACCAAACTCTTTCTCGAAGACCGTGAAAGGGTATTGCACAATCTCTTGAAAGCACCTTAACCGTTTTTTTGTGATGATTTGAGATAAGTTTTACGTGTCCGTAAATTATCTTTTAGAAAAATGAGTTACAATTTGTTATAATAGTGCCATGTTAAAAAAACCAACATCCGCATATGTGCACATTCCCTTTTGTACACAGATTTGTTACTATTGTGATTTTTCAAAAGTATTTATCAAAAATCAGCCTGTGGATGCCTATCTACAGGCTCTTATTCGTGAAATTGAGTTAGCTGATACAGGCAAACTGCGGACGCTTTACATCGGTGGGGGAACCCCAACAGCAATCACCGCTGAACAGTTAGACTATTTGCTGACGCATTTGGAAAAGATTTTGGACTTGTCGCAAGTAGAAGAGTACACCATTGAAGCTAACCCTGGAGATTTGTCTCCTGAAAAAATAGCAGTGCTTCAAAAATCACGGGTCAATCGTGTGTCATTAGGGGTTCAGACTTTCAACGATAAACACTTGAAACGCATTGGACGTAGCCACAATGAAGCACAGATTTATGACAATATTGCAGCTCTAAAACAAGCTGGTTTTGATAATATTTCCATTGATCTGATTTATGCCCTACCTGGTCAGACCATGGAAGATGTTCGTGAAAATGTTGCGAAAGCACTCGCCTTAGACATTCCTCACCTCAGCCTTTACAGTCTCATCTTAGAGCATCATACGGTCTTTATGAATAAAATGCGGCGCGGTAAACTCAATCTGCCAACAGAAGATTTAGAAGCTGAAATGTTTGATTATATCATCGCAGAGCTAGAAAAAAATGGCTTTGAGCATTATGAGATTTCTAACTTCACCAAACCAACTATGGAAAGTCGCCACAACCTCATGTATTGGGATAATGATGAATATTATGGTTTTGGTGCAGGTGCTTCTGGCTACGTTGATGGCGTGCGCTATCGTAATCGAGGGCCGATTCAGCACTACCTTAAAGCTATCACGGAAGAGGGGCATGCGAGATTATCTGAGGAATTTTTGACCAAACGTGAGATGATGGAAGAAGAGTTCTTCTTAGGTCTCCGCAAAAAATCAGGCGTCTCCATCGCACGCTTTGAAAAAAAATTCCAAGAAAACTTTGATGGATTATACGGCGAAGCAGTTAAAGAATTATTAGCAGATGGTCTTGTCCAAATTACAGACGGACGCCTCAGAATGACAAAAAAAGGCCTCTTCTTAGGCGATACGGTGGCTGAGAAATTTATTTTGGAGGTATAAATGGCGACATTTAAAAAAGTGATTGTTGACATTATTGAGCCTAAGATTCTTGAGCAACAATTAAAAACATTTGTTTTGCTAGATATGATTCTTGTTCCTAAGGAAGAGGAATGGCTTCGTTCTTATACAAAAATACCAAGCTTACCTTATTATTTGTATGATACTGGTTCGGGTGATTATTTGTCAATTCGCTTTTTTGAAGAAGGTGTTATCATTAAAGGTTTTGACCATAAAAATGAACTCAGTGTTTTTACTTTGGAAGATCAGAATAGTACTTTTGTTAAATCTATGTATCATGATGTTCCAGAACATTTGTTGTCTAGTTTCACCCAAGAAGAGCTGTTAGAAACAACATTTTGTATCTGGTATGATAAAACCACTAATTGCTGGTATCAAAATGAACATCCAACTAATGATGGTGGGAAGAATTGGTTGTTATCCAACTTGATCCATACTGCTGAATTGTGGTTAGAATGGGCAGAAGCTTACTATGAATTTGAACTAGATAAAGCAACTGTGACGGAGCTTTTTAATGGATTACCAGCATCAGAAAGTAGGATCGCAAAACTGGTACCTGATGCTAATTATCAAGCTATTTTAAAAGAAATTTCAGACCTTGTTTAACTGCGAGCTATTGATAGGAGCGCTGCCAAACTAGTAACTGATGAAAAGATGAGGAGATACAATGGGACACATTTATAAAGAAGATTTTTTTATTCCATTTGACATGGTCGATGTTAATCACAATATCAAGTTGCCAAAACTCTTGTCTTACTGCCTTTTTGTATCGGGAAAACAGTCCCATTTACTAGGGAGAAGCGATGAGTATGTGCTTGAACATTTTGGCTTGGTATGGATTATCACAGACTACGAAGTTACCATTCACCGTCTCCCACGATTTACCGAGACAATTACGATTGAGACAGAAGCCATCAGCTACAATAAATTTTTCTGTTACCGCGTGTTCAGAGTTTATGATGCTTCTGGTGAGCTACTGCTTGATATTCTGACTTACTTTGCTTTAATGGATGCCCACACACGAAAGGTTTCTCCTGTTTTACCTGAGATTGTTGACGTTTACGGCTCAGCCGTTGTCAAAAAAATCCAAAGAGCGCCTAAGATGTTACCTTTGGAAAATGCAGAGCAGACGACTTATCATGTCCGTTATTTTGACATTGATATGAATGGTCATGTGAATAATAGCATCTATCTGGATTGGATGTATGATGTGCTGGGTTATGAGTTTTTGAGTAAGCATCGTCCCGCGAAATTGCAACTCAAGTATAGTCGAGAAGTCTCACCGGGTGGTGACATTTCATCTAATGTGGTTAAGGACGGCTTGAACACCTACCACAACATTACCTCTGAAGGGCAAGTTAACGCACAAGCCATTATTGAATGGCTACCTTTAAATAATGACAATTAGTAGCGAATTGTAACATTAGGTTTTCTAATAATCATCATTTTATAGAGTAAGCAGGATTTTTATAAATGTGGTATAATATCAATTATTATATATAAAAGGGGATTTTTAATGTTTAGAGCTTATAAAAATTATTGGCTGAATTATGCTAATTTTGAAGGGAAATCAAAACGTGCTGATTTTTGGTGGGTGGTATTGTGTAATTTTTTAATTAGTTTACCGTTTGCTTTAGTTGGTTTCTTTCTATTCTTTTTTAATATCGCTAGTATAGTAGCGTCAGATCCTATGGCTTTTGAGTATATGTCTAATGAGGAGTCTGTGGTTTTTGCTTTTGAAATGTTTTCTTCTATTGTCCCAATTTTGATCATTTTTATTATTTGGTGGTTGGCTACATTGATTCCAAACTTGGCATTAGAGGTTCGCCGTTATCGTGATGCGGGCTTAAGCTGGGCCTTTATCTTTCTTAATTTAGGTGCGCTTCTTGCTTTTGTACCTGTTATTGGTTGGTTGGTGTCACTTGGATTTCATATTGCCCGCTTAGTTCTTTTGGTACAACCAAGTAAAGCGGTGCATGAAAGCGCTGATGAAGAAACAAGTTATTGGTCAACAGAACCTCTTCAAAGTGATGACTCTCATCTGGTAGAGAGTAGTCAATCTCCAGTAGAAGATACTACTTTCGGAGAATAATTATCATGATGAGGTTGGGACAAAAATATCTCAACCTTCTCTTTTTGATGGTAATAACAGATTGACGTAGTGGTTGATTGGAGGTCTGTAGCTGGACACTTCTTTCATTTTCAAGTGTCCACCTAAAATAGTCCACTGGACTATTTTAGTACTATGCAATCGTTAGCGGTCATCCTATACGAATGTGATGAACATCGTTCATCTTATTTCCAACCTCCAAAGGTCTCTCAGACCTTTGGAGCTGTGCGGAGGTGGGAGTGAAAGTGTCCAGTGGACAGTTTCAGCCTGAGCTTAGAGACCAGAGAGCGAGGGGAAGTCAATTTCTTCGAAATCATGACTTCTGTCTCACTCTCTTTTGTTTTCTTACGTGAAATTATGGTAAAATAAAACTATGATAAATCGAATGAAACAGTTGGTTGATGACCTCAATCGTTATGCTAAAGAATACTATACAAACGATGCTCCAAGTATCTCAGACAGCGAGTATGACAAACTCTATCGTGAGCTTGTTCAACTTGAAGAAGAATATCCTGAGTTGATATTGCCGAATAGTCCGACTCATCGCATCGGTGGACGTATCTTGGAAGGATTTGAGAAATTTGAACATGAGTACCCGCTTTTCTCTCTTCAAGATGCCTTTTCACGTGAAGAATTAGATGAGTTCGATAGACGTATTAAGGCTGAATTTCCTCAGGCAACTTATTTGGCAGAACTCAAAATTGACGGACTTTCCTTATCTTTAACTTATGTTGAGGGTGTGTTGCAGGTGGCTGCGACTCGTGGTGATGGTAGCATTGGTGAAAATATCACTGATAATGTTAAACGGATTAAGGATGTTCCACTCAGTTTAGCTGGTAGAGAAACGATAACAGTTCGTGGTGAGGCTTATCTGCCTCGCGCAGCTTTTGCTAAAATCAATCAAGAGCGTCAAGAAAACGGAGAGCCTGAATTTGCTAATCCTCGAAATGCTGCTGCTGGAACCTTACGCCAGCTAGATACGGCTGTGGTTGCAAAGCGTAATTTAGCAACCTTTATTTATCAAGAAGCAGGAGAAACGGCTTTTGAGACGCAAGAAGCGGTTCTTGAAGGGTTTGAAGCGCTTGGTTTTGTGGTAAATCCTCGTCGTCTTGTCACTTCATCAATGGATGACATTTGGAGTTTTATTCAAGATGTTCAATCAGAACGTGATTATCTTGCCTACGATATTGATGGGATTGTCATTAAAGTCAATAGTCTAGCAATGCAAGAGGAGCTTGGTTTTACCGTGAAAGCGCCTCGTTGGGCAGTTGCTTACAAGTTTCCAGCTGAGGAAAAAGAGGCAGAGCTGCTTTCAGTGGATTGGCAAGTGGGGCGTACGGGTGTGATTACGCCAACAGCAAATCTCAGTCCTGTCCAATTAGCAGGGACAACAGTTTCTCGAGCGACCCTACATAATGTTGACTACATTGCTGAAAAAGATATTCGCATCGGTGATACAGTTATTGTTTATAAAGCTGGCGATATTATTCCAGCGGTATTGCGAGTAGTAGATAGCAAGCGCAAGAGTCAAGAAACGATGGAGATTCCAAGCGCCTGTCCCTCTTGTCAATCAGAATTAGTGCATTATGAGGATGAGGTTGCACTTCGTTGTATCAATCCGTTGTGTCCGAGTCAAGTGCAACGACGTTTAGAGCATTTTGCGAGCCGTGATGCCATGAATATTGCTGGCTTGGGAAGTTCTATCGTTGAAAAATTGTTTAAGGCTAATCTCATTCATGATGTGGCAGATATTTACCGCTTGACGGTAGAGGATTTGCTGACTTTGGAAGGATTTAAAGACAAATCAGCTGAAAAACTTTATGTGGCCATTCAAACCTCTAAAACCAATTCAGCTGAGAAGTTGCTCTTTGGCCTTGGTATTCGTCATGTAGGTGGCAAAGTTTCCAAACTTCTTTTGGAAGTCTTTGAAAATGTGCCCGCGCTAGCAGAAGCAGAGGAAGAAGCCATTGCCTCAATAGAAGGAGTTGGTGGTGTGATTGCAAAGAGCCTGCGCAGCTATTTTGCAAAAAATGAAAGCCAACTGCTCCTCAAAGAACTCGCAGACTATGGTGTTAATTTATCTTATTTAGGTAAGAAGGTAGCGCAAGATGCGGCCCTTTCGGGGATGACAATTGTTTTGACAGGTAAGTTAGAACAAATGGGACGCAAAGAAGCTAAGGAAAAATTGGAAAATTTAGGTGCTAAGGTAACGGGCTCTGTTTCTAAAAAAACAGACTTAGTAGTTGCTGGTAGCGATGCAGGAAGTAAGCTAATCAAAGCTCAGGAGTTAGGAATTAGAGTAGAAAATGAGACTTGGTTGCTAGACTTATAGAGATAGAAAAAGTGATAATATGGAAAAACAACGCAAACGTGCCCGTTTAATCTATAACCCAACATCAGGGCAAGAAATCATGAAAAAAAATGTTGCTGAGGTCCTTGATATTTTAGAAAGTTTTGGCTATGAAACGTCTGCTTTTCAGACAACCGCAGAAAAAAATTCTGCCATGGATGAGGCTACTCGCGCCGGGCTCTTGGGTTTTGATCTTGTGATTGCTGCAGGTGGAGATGGAACAATCAATGAAGTGGTTAATGGCATTGCCCCTCTCGAAAAACGTCCAGCTATGGCTATTATTCCAACAGGAACAACTAATGATTTTGCCCGTGCTTTAAAAATTCCACGTGGTAATCCTGTTGAGGCAGCCAAAATGATTGGTAAGAATCAAACTATTGCTATGGACGTCGGTCGTGCCTACGGTGAACGTTATTTTATTAACATTGCAGCTGCGGGAAGTCTTAGTGAGTTGACTTATAGCGTTCCTAGTCAGTTAAAAACCATGTTTGGTTATTTAGCTTACTTAGCTAAAGGTGTGGAATTGTTGCCACAAATTAGCAATGTCCCTGTCAAAATCACGCATGATGACGGTGTGTTTAAAGGAGAGGTTTCTATGATTTTTGCTGCCATCACTAATTCTGTAGGTGGCTTTGAGCAGATTGCCCCAGATGCAAAATTAGATGACGGTAATTTTACACTCATTCTTGTAAAAACGGCTAATTTGATGGAAATCCTGCATTTGATTCGATTGGTTTTAGATGGCGGAAAACACATAACAGATAAACGTATCGAATATCTTAAAACAAGTTATATTAAAATTGAACCTCAAAGCGATAAGCGCATGATGATTAATTTGGATGGTGAGTATGGTGGAGACGCCCCAATTGTTTTAGAAAATCTTAAAAATCACATCACTTTTTTTGCCAATACAGATGATATTTCAGACGATGCTCTTGTCTCAGATGATGAACGAGAATTTGAAGAATTTGCTTACCGATTTACTCATGAAGTGGAGGATTTGGAAAAGGAGAACAGTCACTAAATGATATCTAATACAACAGTTGTTCACTTCCATAGTAAATGGGAAAACTATTTTGATTTAAGTTTATGGCAGTGGCAAATAGGAGACCTTGGACACGAGACATTTTTTAGCCTTTTTGATAGTTTTGGGGTTAAGGCAACATTGACTTATCCTGCTCCGCATTTTCTTAATGAGGTAGGGGTACTTATTAAAAAAAAAGACTGGTCTTCTAAAACAAAAGATTATCATATTCATCGGCATGTTGGTCTTGATAAAACAGAGGTGTGGTTGGTTGATGGTGATGAAACGGTTTATTATTCAAGGCAAGCAGCAATAGCTAGCCCTTATTATGGGAGACGCCAATCTCATGCCTTTGATATGGGAATCAATAGCAAAGCTTTTGATAGAGAGTGGGGATTTGACGGTTGGTTGGGGTTTCAATACCATCAGGATGCTACTGATTTTAGGCTTTGGGCTCCTACTGCAGAAGCGGTTGAATTAGTGCTATATTCTTCGACCAATAAAGATGCGAGTGTGGCAGAAGTTCATTCTATGTTCAGAGGAAAGCATCGAAACCCGGATAACCATAAAGAAAATACTCACGGTGTCTGGTCTATTAGCCTCTCGGGAGATTACAATTTCACGGCTTACAGCTACCGCATCCATTACCGTAAGCGGACTTTTAAGGATAGTCGCGATCCATACAGTATTGCGACAACAGCGGATAGTAAGAGATCAATTATTGTTTCTGAACGTGATCGTACACCACATGATTTCACGGTGACGCATGGTAAACAAGCACCTTGGAGAGTATCTAATCCCAATCAAGCTGTTATTTGTGAAATGCATATCCGTGACTTTACCAAGTCTGAGACTTCTGGCGTTGATGATGACAAACGCGGTAAGTTTCTTGGTGCAATTCAAAAAGGCACAACCAATGTATTTGGTGATGCCACAGGATTTGATTATATCAAACAAATGGGCTATAGCTATGTCCAACTACAACCAATATTTGACCATCATCAAATGATTTTAGAGGATGGAACTTATGTTTACAACTGGGGTTATGATCCTGAAAATTACAATGTTCCAGATGCTAGTTTGACGTCAAATCCTGATGAGCCCGCAACACGTATTTTAGAATTAAAAGAACTGATTCAGGCATACCATAAAGCGGGTATTGGGGTGATTTTAGACGTGGTCTACAATCATACCTACTCAACAGAAGATTCTGCTTTTCAATTAACGGTTCCAGACTATTATTATCGGATGAATGCAGACGGATCTTTCCAAAACGGTTCTGGTTGTGGGAATGAAACGGCTTCTGAAAAGGAAATGTTCCGTAAGTACATGATTGATTCATTAATATTTTGGGTCCGAGAGTACGGCGTTGATGGCTTTCGTTTTGACTTGATGGGTTTGCATGATGTGACAACGATGCAGCTTATCCGCTCTGCAATGGACCAGATTGACCCTAATATTCTTCTTTATGGAGAAGGTTGGGATATGGGAGTTGGATTGATGCCAGAGGACAAGGCTAAAAAAGGCAATGCAGCACAAATGCCTGGAATTGGTTTTTTCAATGATGATTCACGTGACGCCATTAAGGGTGCAGAAGTTTATGGTTACTTTGAAAAAGGTTTTGTTTCAGGCGAAGCGACAGAGGATGTCCTTGCGAAAGCTTTTTTAGGTAGTGATGAGTTAAATCACTATGTCACGCCTAGCCAGGTGGTCAATTACGTTGAAGCGCACGATAATTATAATCTTAATGACCTCATGTGGCACCTTCACCCAAATGATGACATGGAGGCCCATAAAAGGCGTATTGCACTTGCTAGTAAGATGAATTTAACACTACAAGGTATTTGTTTTATGCAGTTAGGTCAAGAATTTATGCGAACGAAACTTTATCCAACAGGAGAAAATGGAGAATTGACTCAAGAGGATAAGGAAAGAGCGATGAATTCTTACAATTCTCCAGATGAAGTGAATCAAGTGGATTGGAAACTAGTAACAGAACATGCGGATTTAATCTCTGAAATTCGTCAATTTATACTAGAAAAGAAAGAAAATCCTATTTTTTCAATTAGTGAATTTCCGAAGATTCGTGAAATGGTATTTGTTGAGTGTGCGGTACCAGGTAGTGGTGAACTGGTTGTTCGCTATGCTGGACGGCAGAAATATTCTTTAAAACTGAACAATATTGAAAAAACTTTGGAATTTTCATGACAAATAAACAAAAATATGTTAAACTTAATTTAAAGCGTTTTCCTAAAAAGAAAACAGGAACATTGAATTGGGGATAATCTTAGAATGATAAGATTATCCCCATTTTTTATCTAGTGAATTTGTTATTAAAGAGATTAGTTTTAAAGAGTAGGAGGGATGTATGGACGATAAAGATCGGATTTATCAGTTTGGCATGGGAGAAAATTTTCACGCTCAGAACTATTTAGGAGCACATCCTAAAGAACAAGGATATCAGTTTCGAGTATGGGCTCCAAATGCCAAAGAAGTAGCCGTTATTGGTGATTTTACAAACTGGACGGCTCAGCCTTTTCCATTAGAAAAAAATGAAGCTGGGGTTTGGGAGGGACATGTTGCAGAGGCAAAAACAGGTCAGCTTTACAAATATCTGGTGACACGACATAATGGTCAACAGGTTGAAAAACTAGATCCTTTTGCCTACTATCTAGAAGAACGTCCAAGTACTGCTGCAATATTACGCCCATTTTCAGAATACAAGTGGAAAGATGGGCTTTGGATGGGACGCCGCAAACGGTTTGGATTTAAAAAACGTCCCGTCAATATCTATGAAGTCCATGCTTCATCTTGGAAGAAAGGGATGACCTTCAAAGAGTTAACAAAAGAACTGATTCCTTATCTTACTAAGATGAATTATACTCATGTGGAATTTATGCCGCTGATGGCTCACCCACTAGGAGCTTCATGGGGTTATCAATTGATGGGGTACTTTGCTTTTGAGCATACCTACGGTACACCAGAGGATTTTCAAGAATTTGTTGATACTTGTCATCAACATAATATCGGGGTCATTGTCGATTGGGTGCCAGGGCATTTCACTCAAAATGATGATGCCTTAGCCTATTTTGATGGAACACCTACTTTTGAATATCAGGATCCTGATCGGGCAAAAAATTTACGTTGGGGAGCTTTAAATTTTGATTTAGGAAAAAATCAAGTTCAGTCTTTCTTAATATCATCTGCTCTATTTTGGATTGAACATTATCACATTGATGGAATACGGGTAGATGCTGTTTCCAATATGCTTTACAGAGACTATGATGAGGGACCTTGGACACCAAATATTTATGGAGGAAATCGTAACCTTGAGGGATATAACTTCCTACGTCGTCTGAATGGTATCGTGAAAGATAGGCATCCTGATGTAATGATGATTGCTGAGGAATCAACTGCTTCAACGCCAATTACAAAATGTTTAGAAGAAGATGGTCTTGGATTTGATTATAAGTGGAACATGGGATGGATGAATGACATTCTACGTTTCTATGAAAGTGATCCCATCTATCGACAGTATGATTTTAACTTGGTTACCTTTAGCTTTATGTACTGTTTTAATGAACAATTTGTTCTACCATTTTCACATGATGAAGTGGTGCATGGTAAAAAATCTCTGATGCATAAAATGTGGGGTAATCGTTACAATCAATTGGCAGGCTTGCGAAATCTTCTCGCTTATCAAATCTGTCATCCGGGGAAAAAATTACTTTTCATGGGTTCTGAATTTGGTCAATTTTTAGAGTGGAAGTATGACTATCAAGTAGAATGGGACAATCTTTCTGAAGAGGACCAATTAAATCAAAAAATGCAAGATTTCACCAGTCATTTAAATCGTTTTTACAAGGACCATAGAGCTCTTTGGCAAAATGATGACAATTATGATGGTCTTGAAATCATTGATGCAGATAATAAGTCAGAAACAGTGCTCAGCTTTATTCGTAAAGATGATAAGGGAGACCTGTTAGTTTGTGTCTTTAATATGACCCCAGTAGAACGTAAGGATTTCACCATAGGTGTCCCTATTTCAGGCATTTATGAGGAAGTATTAAATACGGAAATGGAAAATTTTGGAGGTGTTTGGAAGGAACATAACCCACTGACCCGCACACAGCAAAATCAATGGAAGGATTACCAGCACACGCTGAGCTTTACTTTACCAGCCCTTGGAGCCAGTGTTTGGAAAATCAAACGGAAGTTGAAAAAATAGTTTTTCTTAGCTTATATCTGTTTTTAGTGATTACTTAATTTCAGATATCCCTTTTGTCGTTTCGCTTAAAGAGAAAACAGAAAAATGAGTTTTAATGTTTATCCAAAAGCATGCTTGCAGACACTTTTTAGGAAAGAGAAGATAATCTCTAGCTTAAGAATAGTCTCACAATGTACTTTCATCGAAGGAAGGAAACAATATGAAAAATGAAATGTTAGCCCTAATCCTTGCCGGTGGGCAAGGAACTCGTCTTGGTAAGTTGACTCAAAGCATTGCTAAGCCAGCTGTGCAATTTGGTGGACGCTACCGTATTATTGATTTTGCTTTGTCAAATTGTGCCAATTCAGGGATTAATAATGTCGGTGTTATCACCCAATACCAACCCCTTGCGCTCAATAGCCATATCGGAAATGGTTCTTCATGGGGGTTAGATGGTATTGATAGTGGAGCAACAATCTTACAACCTTACTCAGCTACAGAAGGTAACCGTTGGTTTTTAGGCACCAGTCATGCCATTTATCAAAATATTGACTATATTGATAGCATTAATCCAGAATACGTTTTAATCCTATCTGGTGACCACATTTATAAAATGGACTATGATGATATGCTCCAAACCCACAAAGACCATCAAGCTAGCTTGACTGTTGCGGTTATTGATGTTCCTTTAAAGGAAGCTAGTCGTTTTGGTATTATGAATACAGATACTAATGACCGTATCGTTGAATTTGAAGAAAAACCTGCTAATCCAAAATCAACCAAAGCTTCTATGGGGATTTATATTTTCAATTGGGATAAACTCCGTAAAATGTTGGTAGATGCTGAAAAAAATGGTGTGGACATGTCAGACTTTGGTCAAAATGTTATCCCGGCTTATCTTGATCAAGGTGAGGCCGTGTATACTTACAACTTTGCGGGTTATTGGAAAGATGTTGGTACCATTGAATCACTTTGGGAAGCCAATATGGAATACATCGGTGAAGACAATCAACTCAATAGTCGAGACCGTTCTTGGAAAATCTATTCTAAAAACCATATTGCGCCACCAAACTTTATTACTGATACTGCAAATGTCAAAGACAGTCTAGTTGTCGATGGTTGTTTTGTCGCTGGTGATGTTGATCATTCTATCTTGTCAACGAATGTTAAAGTTGAAGAAGGTGCAGTGGTTAAAGATAGTTTCATCATGAGTGGTGTAACGATAAAAGCCGGTGCCAAGATTACACGTGCTATTATTGGCGAAGGTGCAGTTATTAGTGAAAATGTTGAAATTGATGGAACAGAAGATGTTCAAGTAGTAGGCTACGATGAAGTAGTGGGGGTGCCAAATGAAGATTGATAAATACACAGCTATTTTAGGAAATACGATCGGTTATCCAGATATGGAAAGCTTGACAGCGAATCGACCATTGGCTAACTTGCCATTTGATGGGAAATATCGTTTGATTGACTTCCAGTTGTCTAGTATTGCAAATGCTGGTATCAGAAGTGTCTACGGTATTTTCCGTGGTCAAAATATTAGATCTATCTTTGACCATATTCGCTCAGGACGTGAATGGGGTCTCAATACCCTTCTTAGTCATTATTTCTTAGGTTTTTATAATACCGATGATGAGAGCAAGACTGCAGATGCTGATTACTATGACCAAATTCTAAATTATTTGAAACGTTCTGGTTCAGATCAAACGGTTTACATGTCTTGTGATATCTTAGCCAATATCAATTTAAAACAGGTTCTTCATGTGCATTCAGCGAATAAGCGTGAAATGACTGTTATTTATAAAAAAGTAGCAAAATCAAGTCTCTCATCTGATAATGAGCTTCTTGCCATTGATGAAAAAGATACTGTTGTTGGGAAAATTGCTGTTGAGAAAAGTGATGAGCCGGTTCCAATGTCGGCAGATATGTATGTGGTAAACACACCTTATCTGATTAAAAAATTAGAAGAGGAAGCTCAAAAAGAGAATCCACGTAAAATTCGTTTTGTACTCCGCGATTTAATTGTAGAAGCTGGTGCATTGGCATTTGAACACACTGGTTATCTCGCTAACATTACGTCTGTTAAATCTTACTATGATGCCAATATGGACATGCTTGATTCACAGAAATTTTATACCCTTTTCTACGGCAATCAAAAAGTTTACACAAAAGTAAAAAATGAAGAATCTACTTACTTTGATGACATGTCAACGGTAACGAACTCGCAATTTGCATCTGGTTCGATTATAAAAGGAACGGTTGAGCATTCCATTATTTCTCGTTCTTGTCGAGTTGAAGAGGGAGCAACCGTAGCTCATTCTGTAGTTTTTCCTAAAGTAAAAATTGGAGATGGAGCCACAGTTGAATATGCCATTATTGATAAGAATGTTACCGTACCAGCGGGTGTGACGCTTCGTGGTTCAGCTGAAAAACCGCTTGTTATTGCAAAAAATCTCGAAATCACAGGAGATATTATTCAATGAAAATCATGTTTGTAGCGGCAGAAGGAGCGCCTTTTGCCAAAACAGGTGGGTTGGGAGATGTTATTGGAGCACTCCCAAAGTCCCTTATTAAAAAAGGGCATGAAGTCGCAGTTGTTTTACCTTATTACGATCTTGTCGCTCATAAATTTGGGGATCAAGTAGAGGATATTCTCTATTTTTACACCACTCTTAGTTGGCGCCGTCAATATGTTGGTGTTAAACGTATTATTCAGGACGGGGTCACCTTTTATTTCATTGACAATGAGCAGTATTTCCACCGTGGAAAAGTTTACGGAGAATGGGATGATGGTGAACGCTTTGCTTTCTTCCAATTAGCTGCGCTAGAAATGATGGAAAAAGTTGACTTTATTCCAGATATTCTTCACATCCACGATTATCATACAGCGATGATTCCCTATCTTTTAAAAGAGAAGTACCATTGGATTAATGCCTATAAGGACATTAAAACAGTTTTTACCATTCATAACATCGAGTTTCAAGGTCAATTTGATTCTGGTATGCTCGGAGATCTCTTTGGCGTTGGAGATGAACGCTATGTTGATGGTACATTGCGTTGGAATAATTGTCTCAACTGGATGAAGGCTGCGGTGCTTTATAGTGATCGTGTCACGACGGTTTCACCAAGTTATGCGGAGGAAATTAAAACCTCAGCTTTCGGTAAAGGTCTTGACCAAATCATGCGCATGGAATCAGGCAAATTAACGGGTATTGTCAATGGTATTGATACGGAACTCTTCAATCCAGAAACGGACAAACTTATTCCACATCATTTTTCAATCAACGACTTATCTGGTAAAACAAAGAATAAATTAGCATTGCAGGAACGCTTAGGATTACCTATTCGTGAACATGTCCCTGTTATTGGTATGGTTTCTCGTCTTACAGATCAAAAAGGATTTGATTTAGTCGTCAATGAATTGCATAATATTTTGCAAAATGATGTCCAAATCATTCTTTTAGGAACAGGTTATGCGGAATATGAAAATGCCTTTTCATGGTTTGGTAATGCCTATCCAGATAAAGTATCTTCTAATATCACCTTTGACTTAGAATTGGCGCAACAAATTTATGCTAGTTCAGATATCTTCCTCATGCCTTCAGCGTTTGAACCATGTGGTTTATCACAAATGATGTCGATGCGTTATGGAACACTACCAATTGTATCAGAGGTAGGTGGTCTTCGTGATACTGTTCAACCTTATAATGCTTATGATAAGACAGGAACAGGTTTTAGCTTTGGAGAATTTTCAAGTTACTGGATGTGTAAGACAATTGAATTAGCTTTAGACATCTATTATGATAATCCAGAAGATTGGAAACAACTTCAACTTAATGCGATGACTAAAGATTTTTCTTGGGACACAGCATGTGAAGCTTATCTGGAATTATATAAAACGCTTTAATGACGAACGTTGATAGAAGGACATCCCTTTCCAAAAGACAAGGGGTGTTTCTTTAGATATAATGAATGAGAAAGAGACTTTCTATTTTTAATAAGTATAACCTATTGTGCCAGTTAAATTTATTTCAACAGACTTGCATTACAAATAATAGAGGTATCTGAAGCTACCGAACACTATTGTTTGAGTTTCTTTTTTACATAGTTACATAGATATCACTTAAACAGTATAACTATATGCAGATACAGTAATCAAGGGCGACGAAGTCGCCACATCCAGCACTTTCTGCAGTGGTGAGAGTGTGTGAGACAAAAATCGTTAAATCGCCACAAAATGACGATTTCGATTTTCCTTGCTCTCTGGTTTATAAGCTCAGGCTGAAACTGTCCACTGGACAGTTTCACTCCCACCTCCGCACAGTTCCAAAGGTCTGGGACACCTTTAGAGGTTGGAAATAAGATGAACGACGTTCATCACATTCGTATAGGACGGCCGCTAACGATTGCGTGGTACTAAAATAGTCCAGTGGACTATTTTAGGTGGACACTTGAAAATGAAGAGGTGTCCAGTTGTAAACTTCTAATCAACCACTGCGTCAAATTAATCTCTACACTAAAATTTAAGGGGTTGGGATATTCTGTCTCACTCTCGATAGGGTTGGCAAGACTTAGGCTTGCCAAAAAGGAATGGAACTCCATAGGAGGTTTTGATGCTGACTTCGCCAGCTTCATTTCCCACCTTCAAGGGTCTTCCAGACCTTTGAAGCGCCCCGCATCACACAAGGATAAGTGCTAAAAAGAAAATAACTAGTACAATGGGGAAATATAGTCAATTTCTAAGATCATTAGATAGATCATATAAAAAGTCAATAATTTCCAACTAGAAAGGTTTTTATGGAACTCAAACATTTAACGAAAGAACAATTTATTCGTGACTTTAAAGATACATTACATGAAGAGCAACTAATTAAGGTCCCACGCGCAACACCTTCTGAACTTTTCATAACTTTAGCTAAATTGATTCGCAAATATTATACAGACACTTGGATTGCCCGTAATCATAAATTATCTGAGAGGCAGGAAAAAATAGCCTACTATTTTTCAATTGAATTTTTACCAGGTCGTATGCTTGAAACTAATCTTCTCAACTTAGGGATTCTTGACCTTGTTAAAGAAGGTTTTGCGGACCTTGATGTTGATTTTGAGGCAGTGGTACAAGCAGAGCATGATATGGCGCTTGGTAATGGTGGTCTTGGTCGTTTAGCAGCAGCCTTTATGGATTCATTGGCGACAACTGGTTACCCTGGCTTTGGAAATGGCTTGCGCTATCAATACGGACTCTTCAAACAACGCATTGTTAATGGCTATCAAGTCGAATTACCAGATTCATGGTTTGGGTCAATTGGAAATGTTTGGGAAGTTCGTAAAGATCACGATGTTGTTGATGTCAAACTGTTTGGTGATGTCTATCTTCAATCTAATGAAGAAGGACGTATTGTACCGGTTCATAACAATGCTCAAGTTCTTCGCGCAGTTCCTTATGATGTCCCACAAATTGGCTTTGAAAACAATGTGATCAACAATTTGCGACTTTGGGATGTTGAAATTCCAGAAGAGTATGAGCTATATTATCCAACCTTAGAAGCTAGGCGTCGTGTGCAAGATATCACAGCAATTTTGTATCCTGATGATACCAGCTATGAAGGTAAAGAGCTTCGCCTGATTCAAGAATACTTCATGACAAGTGCCGGTCTTCAGACAATTATCAAGTCTTATCTTAAAATGGGATTGCCATTGGAAAAGATTCACGAAAAAGTGTCTGTTCACATTAATGATACCCACCCTGCGGTAGCACCAGCAGAGTTTATGCGCCTCTTGCTTGATGATTATGGATTAGAATGGGATGCAGCTTGGAATGCGACTGTTCAAACCATGAGTTATACCAACCATACCATTTTGTCAGAAGCATTGGAAAAATGGGATGCTGGCCTCTTCAAGCATGTTTTACCACGCGTTTACCAAATTATTCTTGAAATTGATCATCGTTTTGTTACAAATTTGGCACAAAATCATACTGATGCTGGTTTGATTGAACGTACTCGTATTGTGAAAAATGGTCAAATTCACATGGCCAATCTTGCCATTATTGGTGGGCATTCCGTCAATGGTGTTGCTAAATTGCACACGGAACTTCTAAAAGAAGACACGCTTCACGATTTCTATGTGCTCTATCCAGAGAAATTTAATAATAAGACCAATGGTATTATTCAACGCCGTTGGACGCAAATTGCGGCCCCAGAATTGTCACAAGCTATTGATCAAACCATTGGTAAAGGATGGCGCAAGGATATCCATAAACTAGAAAAATTAACTGCTTATGCTGACGACGAACAAGTGCTTAATACTTTCTATCAAGTGAAGAAAGAAGCTAAGGCGCGTCTTGCAGCCTACATTAAAGAGACAACGGGTATCGAAGTCTCTACTAATGCTATCTTTGATGTTCAAGTTAAGCGACTTCACGCTTATAAGCGCCAGTTGCTGAATGTTCTTCATATCCTTAAACTTTACCATGATTTGAAAGATAATCCAGATAAAGATATGGTTCCTCGCGTCTTTATTTTTGGGGCTAAAGCTGCACCAGGCTACCATTTTGCCAAATCAGTGATTAAATTAATCAATGAAATTGCTAATCTTGTCAATCATGATGTTTCACTTCAGGATAAACTCAAAGTTGTTTTCCTTGAAAACTATAATGTAAGCCTTGCTGAACTTATTGTCCCAGCAGCAGATGTCTCAGAACAAATCTCTCTTGCTTCTAAAGAAGCATCTGGGACATCTAATATGAAATTCATGATGACAGGTGCAGTAACACTTGCCACACTTGATGGCGCCAATATTGAAATCAAGGATGAAGTTGGAGACGATAATATCGTTATCTTCGGTATGGATAAGGATGCCGTTTATCGTCACTATGCAGCACATGATTATTACTCTCGCGGTCTATATGAGAGTACCCCAGTTATTCGCCGTGTTGTTGATAGTTTTGTCAATGGTACTATTCCAAACGCTCAGAGTGAAGGAACAGAAATTTATGAGGCTCTCATCACACACAACGATGAATACTTCTTGCTTGAAGATTTTACCGCTTATGTTGAGGCTCAAGAACGTATTGATAAGCTATATCGTGATCCAAAAGCTTGGTCTCGTGTTAGTCTCATGAATATCGCAAAATCGCACAAGTTTACTTCAGATGACACCATTACTGAGTATGCTGAAGATATTTGGGATTTGAAAAAATAACTATAGTGATTGAGAGGTGGAACAAGAATTTCAACCTCTCTTTTGTTTGTTATGCGACCGCCTAGCGCCTAAAGGGAGTACGATTTAACAAGACACCTCTACTTTAACATAAAGAAAAAGTAGTGAGTACTCTCTACCGTCGGAGATTTCCTCACTATTAATCTTAGTATGTTTGTTTAATACTCTATAAAAATCAAAATTAGGCATAGATGAAAACATTTTTCTCCAGTCTCCTTATGTGGTTGGCGCGCTAGTAATATTAATTTTAAATCAAAATCTGATAACTTGTATTCACCGTTTTCTGGACAGTTAGTCTTATGTGGTAGGGACGATCCAAAGGTATGGAGACCTTTTGAGGTAGGAACTAAAGTTGGCATCAAGACATTCTAACGGAGTTCCATTACTTATTTTTAATCCTAAAATCTCCGTTCTCTTTTGACCACGGTGGCAACTGTCTGTTTTGAGCGACCTTGTAGTCGCATTTTAAGCTGACGATAAAAATGTTAACTGGTGAATACTATTTCTGAACAGGAGGTTAGTCTCAAATATAAATTATAAATCTGGTTGCATTTCTACATCAAGAGATATCTAATCCCCTCCAATTGTTATAATATAAGGTCCACAATTTTAAATTTAGTACGAACTTTTGATGTCATGGCTAATTTTAAAGTCTAGAGTTTTCAAGTTGCCCTGCCATAACAACAAAGCTACCATGACTTTAACCACTACAGAGACTGGAAGACTGTTGCTTTCGTCCCTCACCATCTGAGGAATAGTTTTTTTAGTCAACACCGTTTCATTTTAATTTTGAATGAGCATAATATTAGTCAATGTTGGTCAAAGAACATAGACTAAATCGAAACGAAAGCGCCATCAATTCTGATATTTCATTGACATTTGAAAGAAATAGGACTAAAATGGCTAGGTAAAAAATTTTTTAAGGAGAAACTCTAATGAATCTTGGTATTTTGGCGCTCGGTTTAGCTGCTCTTGGGGGATCGGTTGGTATTGGTCTCTTGGTAAGTAGTGTTTTGCAATCATCTGCTCGCCAGCCTGAGATGTTCGGAAAATTCCAAACAACAATGTTTTTGGGAATTGCCTTTATTGAAGGGATGTTCTTTATCACGCTTGCTATGGCTTTTGCAATGGGTTAAAGCAAAGCCAGTTTATAATAGATAAGGAGAATTGACAATGGATCATTCAACTCCAAGTGTCCACTTAGGACCAATTGTCATTGACCTCACCATATTGAGCATGTCTCTATTAACGGTAGTCTTAACTTTTGGTTTTATATTTTGGGCCAGTAGAAAGATGACGTTAAGACCTTCTGGGAAACAGAATGTTTTAGAGTACGCCTATGAGTTTGTCTATGGTGTGGCTAAGGGAAATCTAGGAGAAAGTTACTCTCGGAAATACCTTCTTTTTTTATTTAGTCTCTTTATGTTTCTTTTAATAGGAAATAATATTGGTCTTGTAACGAAGTTAGAATCTGCGTCAGGTGAGAATCTTTGGATGTCACCAACGGCAAATATGATGTTTGACTTTGGTTTATCTTTGATTGTTACGGTGTTTTGTCACGCTGAAGGAATTCGTCAACGTGGTTTTAAAGCCTATCTTAAAGCATTTGTTACTCCAGCATACATGACACCGATGAACATTATTGAAGAATTTGCAAATTTCCTTTCTTTGGCGTTGCGTCTTTATGGAAATATCTTTGCAGGGGAAGTATTGATTGGTCTTTTGGTACAATTAAGTCATTCTCACATTCTTTGGCAGCCGGTATCAGTTCTTTTAACGATACTTTGGATAGCCTTTTCAGTATTTGTCTCTTGTTTACAAGCTTATGTCTTTACCATGCTGACATCATTATATCTCAGCAATAAGGTTAATGGACATGGACATTAAAAAAGTGTAAGGAGTTTTTCATGTTAGTAATGCATAGTGTTTCAGTAGGAACGCTTTTAGGTAATTTCATCATTGTGACAGGCTCATTCCTAACGTTGATGATTTTGATTCGTATTTTTGCTTGGTCGAAAATTACTGGTATTTTTGATGACCGTGCTAAGCAGATTTCTGATGACCTTGCAAAGGCAGAGGAAGCTCGTGTTAAAGCAGAAGGTTATGTTAGCGAACAAGAACAAGTCCTAAAAGATAGTCGTCTTGAAGCAAGTCAGATTATTGGTCAAGCTAATGCTAGGGCTGCTCACGATAAAGAAGCCATCTTAACCCAAGCTAAAGAAGAAGCACAGTCTATCAAAGATAAGGCGCGTGAAGATGCTGAAGCCATTAAAGTGGAAGCAGTTGAATCTGCAAAAGAGGAGATTGCTGCATTAGCAATTGATTTGGCAGAGCGTATCTTGGTACATAAACTGAATGAAACTGAGAGAGAAACTTTAGTTGACCGTTATCTAGATCGTCTAGGAGAAAACTAATGGACTTAAAGAAAGAAGCCTTAGTGCACAAGTATGCTCAAGAATTGGTTCAGAACGCTAAATTTCGTGATCAGCTGACGGTTCTTTATGAAAATACTTCAGATCTTATTGCTATTTTTTCTGAGACCAAATTGGACTCTGTTTTAGGCTCTGATAAGTTTGATGCAACTGAAAAAGCAGGTCTTCTTCATAAATTGAGTCGGCCCGAATCGCCTCTTTTAAATACGTATTTAGATACTGCTGTTGCAGAAAAAGAATTTGGTATGATTTTGCCAGTTTTACAAGAAGTTCTTGTGAAGATTGGTGAGGAGACTCAGATTTTTGATATGGAAGTGGTGGTTGCTCAGCCATTGACCTTAGCTCAAAAAGAACGTATTCGTCAAATTGTGGAATCGAAATTTTCCATTAAAACCCATCATCTGTTTGAAACAGTAGATGATGGAATTATTGGTGGCTTTATTATTAAAGTCAATAACCAAATTATTGATGCCAGTGTGCGGACACAAATTCAAGAAATTAAACAAAAATTGTAAAGATAGAAAGTGGTGTAAGCTTGGCTATAAATGCACAAGAAATCAGTGCCCTTATTAAGGCACAAATTGATAACTTTCAACCCAATTTTGAAATCACAGAAACCGGTATCGTAACTTACGTTGGTGACGGAATTGCTCGTGCCAGTGGTCTAAATGCTGCCATGAGTGGGGAACTTTTAGAATTTGCTAACGGTTCTTATGGTATGGCACAAAACCTTGAAGCTACGGATGTTGGGATTATTATTCTCGGTGATTTCTCAGATATCCGTGAAGGTGATATTGTAAAACGTACTGGGAAAATTATGGAAGTTCCAGTTGGAGAAGCGCTTATTGGGCGTGTCGTTAATCCTTTGGGACAACCTGTAGATGGTCTTGGTGAGATTGCTACAACTGGCTTTAGACCTGTTGAGACTCCAGCACCGGGTGTAATGCAACGGAAATCAGTTTCTGAGCCAATGCAAACAGGCTTAAAGGCTATTGATGCCCTAGTTCCAATTGGCCGTGGTCAACGTGAGTTGATTATCGGTGACCGTCAGACAGGTAAAACTTCTATTGCGGTTGATGCTATTTTAAACCAAAAAGACAACGATGTTATCTGTATCTACGTTGCTATTGGTCAAAAAGAATCAACGGTTCGTACTCAGGTTGAGACCCTGCGTAAGTACGGTGCTCTTGATTATACTATTGTTGTGACGGCATCTGCTTCACAACCTTCACCGTTGCTTTACATTGCTCCATATGCGGGTGTGGCAATGGCAGAGGAGTTTATGTATCAAGGGAAACACGTTTTGATTGTCTATGATGACTTGTCAAAACAGGCTGTCGCTTATCGTGAACTTTCTCTCCTTCTTCGTCGTCCACCAGGTCGTGAGGCTTATCCGGGAGATGTTTTCTATCTCCACTCACGTTTGCTTGAACGTTCAGCTAAGGTATCTGATGACTTGGGAGGCGGTTCAATCACTGCTCTGCCTTTTATTGAAACCCAAGCAGGAGATATCTCAGCCTATATTGCAACCAATGTGATTTCGATTACAGATGGTCAAATTTTCTTGCAAGAGAATCTCTTTAACTCTGGTATTCGTCCTGCCATTGATGCAGGGTCATCAGTTTCACGTGTTGGTGGTTCAGCTCAAATCAAAGCAATGAAAAAGGTTGCTGGTACCCTTCGTTTGGACCTTGCGTCTTATCGTGAACTTGAAGCCTTTACGCAGTTTGGTTCTGACCTTGATGCAGCGACTCAGGCCAAACTCAATCGTGGTCGTCGTACGGTAGAAGTGCTTAAACAACCAATTCACAAACCACTTCCAGTGGAAAAACAGGTTGTTATTCTCTACGCTTTGACTCATGGTTTCCTCGATGATATTCCAGTCAATGACATCTTAAAGTTTGAAGAGGAATTGTATCATTATTTCGATATGCATTATAGTTATATCTTTGATACTATTCGTATGACAAAAGATTTGCCTGAAGATGGGGTACTGGATACTGCTATTCAAGATTTCAAAGATCATTCATTTTTTAATGTATAAGGAGGACTGACTAATGGCAGGATCTCTTAGTGAAATCAAGGCGAAAATTCTTTCAACAGAGAAGACCAGTAAGATTACCAGTGCTATGCGGATGGTATCATCCGCTAAATTGGTGAAAGCAGAGCAAGCAGCAAAAGATTATCAGATTTATGCAGCTAAAATTCGTCAAATTACAACTGATTTTCTAAAAACAGAATTGACATCAGGTTCTGATAATCCTATGCTAGCCTCACGCCCTATTAAAAAGACTGGTTATATTGTGATAACCTCTGATAAGGGACTTGTTGGTGGTTATAATGCCAAACTGCTTAAAGCCGTTTTGGAGCTGATTGCTGATTATCACGAAGAGGGGGCTGAAGATTACGCTATTATTTCAATTGGATCAATCGGTTCTGATTTTTTCAAAACACGAGGCTTGCCAGTTTGTTTTGAAATGCGTGGTCTTGAAGACCAACCCTCATTTGATCAGGTGAGTCGCATTATTTCTCAATCAGTTGAAATGTATAAAGAGGAATTTTTTGATGAGTTGTATGTCTGCTACAATCACCATGTTAATAGTTTGACCAGTCAAGTTCGTGTTCAGAAAATGTTGCCTCTTTCAGATCTTGTAGCAGAAGAAGCTACGGATGAAGGTGTGACAGGCTTTGAATTAGAGCCAAGCCGTGAAGCGATTTTAGAGCAATTGTTACCACAGTACACAGAGAGTTTGATTTATGGTGCCATTGTTGATGCAAAGACGGCAGAGCATGCTGCGGGCATGACCGCCATGCAGACAGCGACTGATAATGCAGAAAAAGTGATTGGTGATTTGACGATTCAATACAATAGAGCTCGCCAAACAGCTATTACGCAAGAAATTACAGAGATTGTTGCGGGAGCTAATGCCCTTGAATAATTTCTCTCTTGTTAGAAATCATCTAAAAATTCGTGTCGATTGAATGGATTTTTACAAAATTAACAGAAAGGATGGTTCAGTTGTACTTGCCACTGTTTTGACAAGACAAATTGAACAAGCCCTGAAGGTGTATGAAAATTCTCCTTAAATTAAGTGGGATAAGCTGAATTTAAGAGGTATTCTAAAAAAACTTTCTTTGGGGCTTTTGTATCTTAATTATGAGTTCAGGAAAAATTGCTCAGGTTGTTGGCCCAGTTGTAGACGTTAAGTTTGCAGTTGGTGATAAATTACCTGAGATAAATAACGCCCTTGTTGTTTATAAAAATGGGGATAAGAATCAAAAGATTGTTCTTGAAGTTGCCCTCGAATTGGGGGATGGTATGGTTCGTACTATTGCTATGGAATCTACAGATGGTTTAACTCGAGGACTTGAAGTCTTGGATACAGGTCGTCCAATTTCAGTGCCAGTTGGTAAAGAAACATTAGGTCGTGTTTTCAATGTCCTTGGAGATACCATTGACCTTGAGGAGCCTTTTGGGGAAAATGCAGAGCGTGAACCGATTCATAAAAAAGCGCCAGCTTTTGATGAATTATCAACTTCATCTGAAATTTTAGAAACTGGTATTAAGGTTATTGACCTGCTTGCTCCATATCTAAAAGGTGGTAAGGTTGGTCTTTTTGGAGGAGCAGGGGTTGGTAAAACCGTTCTTATCCAAGAATTGATTCATAACATTGCCCAAGAGCATGGTGGTATTTCGGTATTTACCGGTGTTGGTGAACGCACCCGTGAGGGTAATGACCTCTACTGGGAAATGAAAGAATCTGGTGTTATTGAAAAGACAGCCATGGTCTTTGGTCAGATGAATGAACCACCTGGAGCACGTATGCGCGTCGCTCTTACTGGTTTAACAATAGCTGAATATTTCCGTGATGTCGAAGGTCAGGATGTCCTTCTCTTTATTGATAACATTTTCCGTTTTACTCAAGCAGGTTCAGAAGTTTCAGCGCTTCTTGGTCGTATGCCATCTGCAGTTGGTTATCAACCAACTTTGGCGACTGAAATGGGGCAATTACAGGAACGCATCACTTCAACGAAAAAAGGTTCTGTAACATCAATTCAGGCGATTTATGTCCCTGCCGATGACTACACAGATCCAGCACCAGCGACAGCCTTTGCTCACTTGGATTCAACGACAAATCTGGAGCGTAAATTGACACAAATGGGGATTTACCCAGCGGTTGATCCATTGGCCTCTTCATCACGTGCCCTTTCACCAGAAATTGTTGGTGAGGAACACTATCAAGTGGCTACAGAAGTTCAACGTATTTTGCAACGTTACCGTGAATTGCAAGATATCATTGCTATTCTTGGTATGGATGAATTGTCTGATGATGAAAAAGTGCTTGTTAGTCGTGCGCGCCGTATTCAGTTCTTCTTATCACAAAACTTTAACGTAGCGGAGCAATTCACTGGTCAGCCAGGTTCTTATGTACCTGTAGTAGAAACAGTTCGTGGCTTTAAAGAAATTCTTGAAGGAAAACACGACATGTTACCTGAAGATGCTTTCCGTAATGTTGGACCAATTGGTGATGTGATTGAAAAGGCTAAGAAAATGGGTTATTAAGGAGGTCTGTGGATGACGTGTATGACAGTTCAGGTCGTTACACCTGATGGTATCAAATACGACCACCATGCTAACTATATTTCTGTGAGAACCACAGATGGGGAGATGGGGATTTTGCCTGGTCACCTTAATATTATTGCCTCTCTAGACGTCCACGAGATGAAGATTCGTCGTATTGACGATGATAATCATGTGGACTGGGTTGCTATTAATGGTGGTATCATCGAAGTCAAAAATGATTTTGTGACGATTGTAGCTAATTCTGCGGAACGTGAGCGAGATATTGATGTTAGTCGTGCGGAGCGTGCAAAAATCCGTGCGGAACGTGAACTAGAAGAAGCTCAATCTACCAAGGATATAGACCAAGTGCGTCGTGCTAAAGTCGCATTACAGCGTGCCCTTAATCGGATTAATGTAGGAACCCATCAATAAGTTGAGTATAAAAAGCCATCAGTGAAGTATCCGATGGCTTTTTAGATTGCAATAATGGATTAATGACATTTTTAGAAAATGATAGGTTACAGACTATTTTCATTGACTGAGAAGGTGTCGCCGTGTTGGAGATCTCCGTAGTTATAACCTCGGTCAAACCATCGTTTACGTTGCTCTGAAGTTCCGTGAGTAAAGCTATCTGGCATCGCACGTCCGTAGGCTTGTTCTTGTAAGTGGTCATCACCAACTGAGTGCGCGGCTGTCATGGCTTCCTCAATATCACCAATATCAAGCAATCCTTGTCCGTCAACATAGTTTGCCCAAGCACCTGCATAATAGTCAGCTTGGAGTTCAAGGCGGACATTTAGTTTGTTGGCTTCTTTTTCTGATAGCCCACGACGGGCACTGGCGTATTCACTCATGGTCCCAAGTTGATTTTGAACATGGTGTCCGACTTCATGGGCAATGACATAGGCCATGGCAAAATCGCCAGGGGCTCCGTATTTGGTTTTTAAATCTCCGTAAAAGCTCAAATCGAGGTAAACGGTATTATCAGCTGAGCAGTAAAATGGACCAGATTTAGCAGAACCTGCACCACAGCCTGTTGTAGTGTTATCTGTATAGAGAACTAATTTTGGTGCCTCGTAGGTAAGGCCGTTACGTTTAAATTCTTGATGCCAGTAATCTTCCGTAGAGGCGAGAACTTTTGAAATAAATTCGCCATCTTTATCGGTAACCGTTGACGTACCAGAATGCCTAACTTGGCTAGATTGATAGTTACTTGAGGTTCCGCCAAGGATATTGCCAAGACCTGAGCCACCACCCAGAAAGAGGAGCAAGACAAGAAGAACAATTTTTGTTTTCCATCCTGTGCGTGAGAAGAGGAGGTGCAGAAGAAGGTTGCTGCCAGCTCCGCCCATGTTAAGTCCGCCGCCAGAGGACCTCTGTCCACGTTGGTCGCGGATATTATCACTTTTTCTTAAATCATCAATTTTCATAGCGTTGAGTGTAATCCTATAAGGATTAATGGGAGCAAACTTTAAATTATTTTATAGCTACCGTAATCTTATAGGACATGCTTTGTTTACGGGAAACGAAAACATTCCTTTCTTCATATTAATCATCTTTATTATACTTGAATTTTAGGATTTCGCCTAGTAAAGTGCAACATTTGACAACAGAAAAGCAAATCGTTTTTTGTTATAATAGAGAGACAGAATGGGGGATCAGATGAAACTTCTATATACGGATATTAAGCAAGATTTGACGATTATTTTGGCGAGGGAGGCACAGAAGTTTGCGGAGGCTGGCAAGCGTGTGTTTTATATTGCTCCCAACTCGTTGTCGTTTGAGAAGGAGAAAAAGGTTTTAGCCAATTTACCACAAGGCGCTTCTTTTAGGATTACGGTGACACGTTTTGGGCAAATGGCTCGCTATTTTTTACTGAATAAGGCACTACCCAGGGAAAGTCTTGATGAAATGGGTTTGACCATGATTTTTTACCGGGCCTTGTCTCGTTTTGATGAAGGGGATTTGCAGATTTATGGCAAATTAAAAAAAGATATTCAGTTTATCAAGCAATTAGTGGACCTTTATCAAGAAATGAAATCATCTAACATGTCTCCTATTGATTTGGAAGGGTTGGATAATCAAGCTAAGCGGTCAGATCTGTTGAAGATTTTTATAGCGGTTGAGGATTTACTACGCCAACATGATTTTGATAATCAGACCAATCTCAGTCATTTTGCTCAAGAAATTAAGTCTGGGCTTCTTGATGGGGCTTTGTCTGAGATGGTAGTCATTATTGATGGCTTTTCTCGTTTTTCAGCAGAGGAAGAGCAATTGGTTAATCTCTTACATCAAAAAGGGGTAGAGCTAGTTATTGGTACCTACATGAGCCAGAAAGCTTATGCAGCCAATTTTTCGGTAGGAAATAGCTATCAGGCTTCGATTGATTTTATCCGTTCTTTAGCAAAGGCGTACGCTACAAAGCCAATTTATCTCCCTAGTGAGGATGTCTCTGAGACTGCTTTTTCTCGTCTGAGTCGTCTGGTGGAGTGCCAGCATGATTTTACTGAGACGGACGAGGTCTTTTTGGAAGAGGATAAGGCGGCTATTACCATCTGGGAGGTGGTTAATCAGCGTGAAGAAATCGCTCAGGTAGCTAAGCGCATTCGTTATCTCTTGAGTCAGGGAGTCCGTTATAAGGATATCTGGGTCTTACTTGGCGATGTTGAGAGCTATCAGTTACAGGTCGCTAAAATTTTTGATAAGTTTGATATTCCTTTTTATATTGGGAAGGCTGAGAGCATGTCGACACACCCTCTCGTTAACATCATAGATGCTCTGTGTCGTCTGAAACGCTATAATTACCGTGCAGAAGATTTACTTAATCTGATTAAATCGGGTCTGTTTGGGTCGTTTTCACAGAAAAGCATTGACCGTTTTGAACAGTATGTCCGCTATGCAGATGTGACTGGTTTTAACAAGTTTAATCGTGACTTCACGGCAAATATCTTGCTTCGAACAGAGGAACATGAGGATGGGACGACAGCAAAGATTTATCGTTATGATTTGGAGCAAATAAATAGCATGCGCCGTCAGTTGATGACTGCTTTGACAGGACTTTTATCAGCTAAAAAGCAAAAAGGAAAAAATCTTCTGACTAAGCTCAGCCATTTCTTTGAAACCATTCAGCTGATGTCTAATTTATCAGTTTTGACTGAAGAGGTTGATGCTAAAGAACGTGATCAACATGAGCAGGTTTGGGGAACTTTTTCTAAACTGTTAGAGCAGTTCTATCAGATTTTTGGGGAAGACAGTCTCTCTGTAGAGGAATTTTTGTCAGTATTAACGTCTGGTATGATGGCAGCCCAGTATCGTACAGTGCCTGCAACGGTCGATGTGGTTACGGTGAAATCTTATGATTTGATTGAACCACACTCAGCCCCTTATGTGTTTGCTTTAGGATTAACGCAGGCTAATTTTCCAAAATTGACCGTGAATCAATCTCTCTTATCAGATGAGGAGCGAGGCCATTTGAATGAAGTAACTGGAGATTCCGCTAAATTTGACATTGCTTCACATGAAAATCTCAAGAAAAATCATTTTACAGCCTTATCACTTTATCATTCAGCCACTAAGGCTTTGGTTTTATCCAGTCCAGAATTGTCTGGTGATGGCAGTAGTGATTTGTCTCCCTATCTGAAAGAATTAAAAGCATTGGGTGTACCAAGTGAGGAACGTGGGTTACATTTTGAGGCAAAAGGGGAGAAAATTGGGCACTACAAGGATGTTTTGGCGACAGCCCTTGCTATCAATCGTGGCGAGTTAGATCGTAAGTTAACCAACGAAGAGCAAACCTTCTGGTCAGTTGCCGTTCGTTATTTACGTCAAAAATTACAAGAGAAAGCCCTTCTTATTCCGACGGTGTTAGAGGAGGTTAAAACGACCCGAGTTTCACCTAAAGTTATGGAAGTGCGTTTTCCTCTTGAAGAGCCCATTCATTTATCAATCTCTGGTTTATCCACTTATTATAATAATCAATACCTTTATTTTATTCGTTACGTTTTAGGCTTGGAGGAGAAGATATCTATTCATCCAGACGCTAGTATTCATGGTCAGTATTTGCATAGGGTCATGGAGCGCCTACTTAGCGAAGCGCCAGCTTCTGAGGATTTTGATGGGGCTTTGGAAAAAGCTATCGCAGAGACAAATGAAGAGCCGAGCTTTGCCTTTACCTACAGTGATGATGATCAAGAAAGCCAACTGGCTAGAAGCATCCTAGAGGATGTCGCTAGAAGTACAGCTAGTCTTTTCAAGAATGAGCGTCAGCTGGATATTTTATCTCAAGAAGAACGTTTTAGTTTTGATATTGGGAGTGAGGTCAAGGTCAATGGGATTATTGACCGTGTGGATAGGCTTTCTGACGGTAGTTTGGGAGTTGTAGATTACAAGTCGAGTGAGATCAAATTTGATTTGGAACGGTTTTATAATGGATTGAATAGCCAATTGGTAACCTATTTGCAGGCTTTGAAAGAGCGTTACGGCATTGAGACAGAACAGTTATTTGGAGCTATGTATCTTCATATGAAGTCTCCGTCGGTTAAGATGTCTGACTTGAAAGCTCCTGAGGATATTCTGACGCAACATTTGACTAGTCTGACTTATCAGGGGTTATTTGCAAAGGGAGAAAAAGCTCATCTGGCAGAAGGACCCTATAGTCTGACGAATCAGTTGTATGACAAGGCGGAGATAGAAACTCTGTTGGCATATAATCAGCAACTCTTCCAAGAGGCGACAACAGGTATTCGTTCAGGTAGCTTTGCAATTAACCCTTATACATCGGATCTTAAGTCAGTACAGGGAGAACAGTTGAAAAATATTACACATTTTGAAGCCGATAGGCATATGCTGACTCATGCACGACGTTTGAAAAAACTTCCTCGAAAAGGAAGAGGGATTGATCGAGCACAGGCATTGTCTTTAATGGGAATGGAGGAAGAAGAAAATGATTTTTAAGGATTGGGCTTGGACAAGAGAGCCAGAAATGTATTGTATTTCAGAACATGAAATAACTGTAACAACACAGCCACATACCGATTTGTGGCAACGGACTTATTATCATTTCCGTAATGATAATGCGCCTGTGTTTCAGATGGAGACGGGGGAACAGTTTTTTAGCTTTGTCGTCAAAACGGATTTTTCTGGAGCTCAACACCGCTTTGATCAGTGTGGTATTGTCATGTACTTAGACAGTGAGAATTGGTTAAAAGCATCAGTTGAGTATGAAAATGAGGCTTTTCAGCATCTTGGTAGTGTGGTGACCAATGGGGGGTATTCAGATTGGGCGACTACTGAAATTGATACCTCTCAACGAGTGATGTGGTACCGTTTTAGCCGTCGTGGTGATGATTTTTGCATTGAAAATTCATTGGATGGTGTGACATTTCATCAAATGAGAATTTGTCACATGACAAAGGCGCAGGGAGTTATTCAATTTGGAATCTATGCCTGCTCACCAGAGGAATCGTCCTTTGAGGCTGTTTTCTCTGACTTTGCCCTGTTAGATTGCCAATGGCAGGCTCATAAAGGTCAAGCACCAGATGAGGGAGAGGATGATGAGAATTAAACCCTTTTTAACATCTGAGGAAATTGCTGCGCGTGTGGTAGAGGAACTGGCTTCTGATAAGCCTAGAAAACTGACCCCAGAGCAAATCGAAGCAATTTATAGTAACGGGACCAATATCTTGGTCTCCGCCTCAGCGGGCTCAGGAAAAACCTTTATCATGGTGCGACGCATTTTGGACATGATTAGTCGCGGTGTAACGGTTGATAGACTTTTTATCTCGACCTTTACCGTTAAGGCTGCTGGGGAATTAAAAGAACGATTGCAGGCTGGTTTGCTGGAGCTTCTTCAAGAAACAAGAGACGAGGAGACAAAGGCTTATTTGTCAGAGCAATTGGCCCTATTGCCAACTGCGGATATCGGAACCATGGATGCCTTTACCCAAAAATTGGTGAGTCAATACGGTTATCTGCTAGGGATTTCTCCTGTTTTTAGGATCATGGCTGACGCTTCTGAACAAGCTCTACTGCGTCAGGATGTCTATGTGGATCTTTTTTCAGATTACATGACTGGAAAAGATGCTCAGACTTTCAAACGCTTAGTGAAAAATTTTTCTGGCAATAGTAAAAGTAGTAATAAATTTCGTGACTTGGTTTATCAGATTTACTACTTTAGCCAGGCGACAGCCAGTCCCAAAAGTTGGTTAGCTGATCAGTTTTTAGTTGCTAATGAGACGCCAATTGAAGACCAATTGGCTAGTTATCTTGCTGATTTTTTGAGTCCGAGTGTTTTGGATCAAGCAATTTCTGAAGCGATAGCGTTTTTCCAACACCATTATGAAACGGTGACCAAGGAATTTCAAAAATCTTATAAATACCTGACAGCGGTTGAAGACCTCTTGGCTTTGTTGACTGATTTTGATGTGTTGGCTAGTCAGGACTACGTAGCTGAGCAGTTGGAGAAAATAGTTGCATTGTCAAGCCAAATAACTATGCGGGTAGGAAATGTCAAAGATGAAGAACTCAAATTGTTTGCTAAGGGGTATAACCAAGAGCGTCCAACATATTTGTCGCCTTTTTTAGAAGCGAAGCGGGCTCTGATGGAGGCTGCATTTTTGAGAAAATATCAACCAGAAACCCTACCTTTACTAGAACTTTTGAAGGATTTTGTCGCGGATTTTTCTGGTCAGTATTTGCAAGCGAAAATACAGGAAAATGCTTTTGAATTCCATGATATTGCGCACTTTGCTATTGAGATTTTAGAAGAGTTTCCAGAGGTGGCTAGGTCTTATCAAGATCGTTTCCACGAAGTGATGGTCGATGAGTATCAAGATAATAGCCATATCCAAGAGCGTATGTTAGAACTTTTGTCAAATGGGAAAAATCGTTTTATGGTGGGTGATATCAAACAGTCTATCTACCGTTTCCGTCAGGCAGATCCTCAGATTTTCAATCAAAAATTTAAACTGTTTCAAGAAAATCCAGATGCCGGCAAATTGATTTTGCTCAAGGAAAATTTCCGTTCCAGCTCGGAAGTTTTGGATGCTACTAACGATCTCTTTAGTCACCTCATGGATGAAAAAGTGGGCGATATTCGCTATGATGACCGACATGTATTGATAGCAGGTTCCGATGGGCAAAAAGAAAAAAAACTTGAAAATAAGACGCAGTTGCTTGTCTATAACACAGATAGTAGTGACTCCCAGGAAACAGAAGCCACTGATGAAAGTACGGTTTCTCAAGGTGAAATCGCTATTGTCCTCAAAGAAATCATCCGTCTTCACAACGACGAAAAGGTTCCATTTAAGGATATGACCCTCCTTGTTCGGAGTCGTACAGGAAATGATTTGCTATTGTCTTTATTTGAGAAGCACGGGATTCCACTGGTAGCTGATGGCGGTCAAAGTAACTATCTCCAATCTCTTGAAGTCATGATTATGTTGGATACCCTGCGTGCGATTAATAATCCTTTAGATGATTACGCCTTGGTTGCTCTATTGCGCTCACCCATGTTCCAATTTGACGAGGATGACCTCGCTAGGATAGCTGTTCAAGCTAAGCACGGTGATTTTTATGACAAACTAGAGCTTGCTCAGGAGAGACGCGGTGCTCATGCAGACTTGGTGACAGATGACCTTAAGAAAAAGTTGGATATTTTTATAGAGACCTTCCTTTCTTGGCGGTCTTTAGCAAAAAGATTGGCGCTTTATGATTTGATTTGGACGATATATAATGATCGTTTTTACTACGATTATGTCGGAGCCTTACCACGCGCAGAGCAGAGACAAGCTAATCTTTATGCTTTAGCTCTTCGAGCTCATGCCTATGAAAAATCTGGTTTTAAAGGTTTGTCACGTTTTATCACCTTGATTGATAGGATTTTAGCCAGCGAGCATGATTTAGCGGATGTGGAAGTGACGCCCCCTAAAAATGCTGTGCAACTCATGACGATTCATAAATCAAAAGGATTAGAGTTTAAGTATGTCTTCATCCTAGGTGCCGATAAATCCTTTTTCAATGCGCAAACTAGTGACCAGTATCAAGATGTCATTCTCAGTCGAGACCAGGGGATTGGTATTAGATATTTAGCAGATATGACAGCAGATTTCTCGGATACGCGCTTACCTAAGCTTCAGGTCAAATTGGATACCATTCCCTTTCAAAGGAATCAAAAAGAGACTAAAATTTCTGCTCTATCTGAACTGATGAGGCTTCTCTATGTCGGTATGACACGTGCAGAGAAACGACTGTACCTTATTGGAAAGGGGAGCCAAGAAAAACTATCAAGTAAATATAATGGTGATTCCAAAAACGGTTTTCTTCCATCATGGCAACGAGAAGAGATGACGACCTTTCAAGATTGGTTCTTATCGGTAGAAGCAGCTTTTAAAACAGAACAGTTGGCTTTTGATGTGGTTTATATTGATCAAGCGGAGCTCGTTTCTGATAAAATTGGGCGACTAGAGATTACCGAGGAAATTCACCCTGATGATTTGTCTCAAAATCGTCAGTCTGCAGAGATTGAAAGGGCACTGACTATTCTTAAATCAGTGGATGACATCAACACTAAATACCGCTCTGCCATTAACCTACCAACCCTAAGAACTCCAAGTGAAATCAAGCAGTTTTATGAGCCGATTATGGATACCGATGGTCTTGAAGTGATGGGAAAAGCAGTTGCTGAGAGTAAGCAGGAGAAATTAATTTTTGCCCTACCTAATTTTGAAACAGGCACTTCTCAGACGGCTACTGCAGTTGGTTCAGCAACCCATGAGCTCATGCAACGCCTAGATATGACTAAACCTATAACAGAATCAGCCATTAAACAGGCGCTTCAAACTGTTCAAGGAGATAAAACAGTCAAAGCTCAGGTGAAAACAGATAAGATTTTAGCCTTTTTTGAAACGGATTTAGGTAAGGAAATAATGACCAATACCGATAAACTCTATCGTGAAGCCCCCTTTGCCATGCTCACTAAGGATAAGAGTAGTGGTGAAGAATTCGTTGTCCGTGGAATTGTTGATGGTTATCTTCTCTATGAGGACCATATTGTCCTTTTTGATTACAAGACAGATAAATTCACAAACAGTCATGGTATCATCCAACGCTACCAAAATCAAATGGCACTCTACGCTCAGGCACTTAGCCAATCTTATGGGATTGCTAAGGTTGACAAATACCTAGTGTTATTGGGTGGTGAGACTTTTGAAATCGTGAGAATAGACTAATCAAAAAATCGAGCCGTATAGCTCGATTTTTTAATGTAAGACAAAATGTTCGATATGGATATTGTAGTCAGAATAGTTGTTGTGGAGGTGGTCAGCAATTTCTTCGTACAAGGCTTTAACTTCAGCAATTTTTTCTGGTTGGTCTGAACCGATATAGTGGAATTGACACTCAATTGTTAAGAATAGTTGATGGAAGAGGTCGTTCATTCTTTCTAACTTATCAAGGAGCTCATGGTCATTTTGGATAAAATCAGGGATTGCCTTGCGTTCGTCAGCATAGGCATCCTTTGGGGTTAATGGGTAGGTACCGTATTCTAGGCATAGTTCATAGGTCATGGGAATGTCTCCTTGGAATTTCTTACTTCCACTATACCACAGGCGGTGGGGAATGTGAAACTATCTGCTCTGCGTTTCTAAAAAACCAAAAATTATCGCATTAACAATTGGATACCGTAGCATAATTTGCTTTACCTTTGTGAAAAAAACCACAAGCAAAACCCTTTGGAAGGAGGTCAAAGCACGATATAATAGAAACCTACTATGAATTCGTATGAGAAAAAGGAGAAAAACATGTCGAACAACATCCGTGTATTACTTTATTATAAATATGTTCCAATTGAAAATGCGAAAGCATACGCTCAAACGCACCTTGATTTCTGTAAATCAATTGGTCTGAAAGGTCGCATTCTGATTGCTGACGAAGGAATAAATGGTACTGTTTCTGGTGACTATGAAACAACTCAGAAGTACATGGACTGGGTACACTCTGATGAGCGTTTTGCAGATCTCTGGTTTAAAATTGACGAGGAACCCCAAGATGCTTTCAAGAAAATGTTTGTACGTTACAAAAAAGAAATCGTTCACCTTGGTTTAGAAGACAACGATTTTGACAGTGATATTAACCCATTGGAAACAACAGGTGAATACCTTAATCCACAACAATTCAAAGAAGCTCTTTTGGATGAGAATACGGTCGTTCTTGATACCCGTAACGATTATGAATATGATCTTGGTCACTTCCGTGGTGCAATTCGTCCAGATATCCGTAACTTCCGTGAGTTACCACAATGGGTCCGTGATAACAAAGAAAAATTTATGGAAAAACGTGTGGTAGTTTACTGTACGGGTGGTGTCCGCTGTGAGAAATTCTCTGGTTGGATGGTTCGTGAAGGCTTCAAAGATGTTGGTCAGCTCCACGGTGGTATTGTCACTTATGGTAAAGACCCAGAGGTGATGGGTGAACTTTGGGATGGTGCTATGTATGTTTTTGACGAGCGTATCTCAGTCCCTGTTAATCGTGTGAATCCAACTGTTATCGGACGTGACTACATTACTGGTGAGGAGTGCGAGCGCTATGTCAACTGTGCGAATCCATACTGCAACAAGCAAATTTTCATGTCAGAAGAAACGGAAAGCAAGTATGTTCGTGGTTGCTCTGCTGAGTGTCGTGCTCATGAACGCAACCGCTATGTAGCAGAAAAGAACTTATCTCGTGAGGAATGGGCAACACGTTTAGAAGCGATTGGTGAAACATTACCAGAAGTGGTCATGGCGTAAAACGATAGTGGGACAGAAGTCAAGACTTCGAAATCATGACTTCTTATACGAAAACTTCAAAAAAGTGCAAAACTTCCTCCCCTATGTTACAATATAGGCGAAAAATTTTTAGTTTTGGATTGTTAGCTCGTCTCTAACAATCTTTTTTGTTGGCAAAATTCAGAATAAGT
>NZ_CACVCC010000014.1 GCF_902729355.1 Streptococcus sp. S784/96/1
CAATGTTATTTGACATCTGTTTGTGTCCTTTCACTAGTTTTAGACAACGAAAAAAGAGAACGAATTTCTCGTTCTCTTAGGTTATAAGGTATTCAATTTTACGTTTCCCGAAACTCTAGACACTTACTCTCAAACCGCTCCACGCCAAACGCATGAGGAAAATTTTGTTTTCAGAAAGCTAGATTCATAATGACAACATCACTCAAAGTAGTACACTATAGATGAGGTACCTACGATGATTGATTTTATTATTTCTATTGATGATTGCGCAGGTGAATTGGAGAGTCGCCAGCCTTGGAAAATTCGCTATCCCTTGTCAACCATTCTATTTCTTGTCTCTGTTTGTCAGTTAGCCGGCGTTGAAACCTGGAATTTTATTGAAATGAATGAACCATTGTTTGCGACCTACGTTGATTTGAGTAATGGTTGTCCATCTCATGATATCTTAGAGCGTGTGGTTAGTCTTGTAAATCCAGATTGTTTACAAGAGCTTAAAGTTCAATTTGAACAATCATTGACAAGTTTAGATGCGGTTTATCAACTGATATCAGTGGATAGCAAAACGATTCGAGGTCATCGTGGTCGAGACCAGAATCCAGTTTATATTGTCACGGCTTATGATGGAGGTCATCATCTTAGTTTGGGACAGGTGGCAGTTGAGGAGAAAAGTAATGAAATTGTTGCCATTCCTCAATTATTGCGGACGATTGATATCCGTAAAAGCATAGTAACGATAGACGCAATGGGTACGCAGACGGATATCGTTGATACGATTATTAAAGGTAAAGCAGACTATTGCTTAGCCGTCAAAGGAAATCAAGAGACACTTTATGATGATATTTCTCTTTATTTTAGTGATGTCAATTTGTTGGAAGAGCTACAAGAAAAGGGAGAGTATTATCAGACTGTTGAAAAAAGCTAGGGGACAGATTGAGGTTAGAGAATACTGGGTATCTTTCGATATCAAATGGTTGTGTCAAAATCACCCTAAATGGCATAAATTACGTGGTATTGGGATGACTCGTAATACGATTGATAAGGATGGTCAGCTGAGTCAAGAGAATCGTTATTTTATCTTTAACTTTAAGCCAGATGTCACTACATTTGCCAATAGTGTACGAGGTCATTGGTCTGTAGAAAGTCTGCACTGGTTATTGGACGTTGTTTATCGTGAAGATCATCATCAGACATTGGATAAAAGAGCAGCATTTAACCTAAATCTTATCCGAAAAATGTGCTTATATTTTTTAAAAGTGATGGTATTTCCTAAAAAAGACCTCAGCTATCGTCGCAAACAACGGTATATTTCTGTCCATTTGGAAGATTATTTAGTCCAATTATTTGGAGAAAGAGGCTAAGCAGATGATTGATTTAAAAAGCTATCTTTTCAAAATTGATATCAGGGCACAAATAGATGTAGAGAAAATTTTCATGCGTACGGGGTGCAAACAGCTCTACATACACACATGTTATTCACGAATATTAAATCTAAATCATGTTCGTAGTTAGCCCAAGGTTGGACATTGTAAAAACAACTTCCTAGTCTTCACTATACCATCCGTCTATGACTTATCAGACGAAGACTTCCTAGAATATGAGGATAGCCATGAATCCATTTAGCCCTTTTTCTGTTGCTCTTGCAACAGTTGTTTTCATGATAAAAGTGGAGCTAAACGGAGACTGTTCTATTACTGAAATCCCAAGGTAACTTTATCTTTGCTTTTAAAATTACAAGCCAATACGCTAACAAATCAAAGTATATCAGAGCAAGATATTTTGAGATTATTGATTGGCTAGAAGTTGATCTGAAAAAACATCGCGGATTGATACCATTACACGTATCAGCCTAAATTATCAGTTTGAAAATGTTAAGGTTATTGATAAATTAACAAGAAGAGATAGAGAACGATTGCTTATCTTTCTCAATTTTCAAAACATCCACTAATCCCAAATTGTAAAATTAAGCTAGACAGAAAAAGCCATCTATGTTAGTCTCAGATAAACTACCACATTTGTCTGAAAGGGACTAACATAAATGACCTACACTCATCTTACCACAAACGAACTCGTAATGATAGAGGCCTATTACCAAGCAGGTAAGAAAGTTTGCGACATTTCAAAGTCACTTGAAGGTATTTTAACAGATATGGATAAAATCAAGACTTTTATGACTGGTATATAGAGAAATTAACATATATATCCTATTATTTACACCTAAAGGTTACAAAGGGTTATCAAAAAGTCATGTTTTCGGAGCTTATGTAGTTGAGAAATATACCGACAAGTCATATATTCGACTTGTTTTTTTATCCTATAAATCTGCTATAGATATCCATCGTATATTATAAATTAATTTATTAGATTGTTTGAATGGAAGTATGTTATAATTTTTGAACAAATATATCAAAAAAAAGGAAATATGAAACAGAAAACAACTCTGACCTACAACCGCACCAATAACTTATCCCAATAATATAACAACATTACGTCCTAATCCTGTTCAAAATTATCCAATAACCCCTCTCTATACAGTTCAAGAGTACTATTCTCCTCGTAATGTTTCACGTATAGTTGACACTCCACAAGCAACAAAGAGTAATGATACTAGTAAAACTACACATCAGGTCAAACCATGGACTCATGCCGCTACTCCTTCTTTAATGGAGAAGGAACTCAGAGAAATTAAATATAGTAAAAACCCCATAAAAGCTCAACAATATTTTAATATGGAACTCAATACTGGGATGAGTAAGAGCGACCAAGATATATTCTTTGGCTATCTGAAAAACGTAAGAGAACATGCCAAGAAAAAATATGGTTCAAAAAATATTGATAAAATTAATCATGCCATTGCTAACGCTATCGCTGGGGTTAATTATGCCGATGACATTGCACAAAAAGCCGTCAATGATTTTAATTCAGATGAATATAAAAAACTAGCGGGTTATGAAAAATTTGTTGAATTAATTAAAAAATCTTCAGATAATAAACCAAATGCTACTGATAATAATTATTATTACATTGATTTAGCACATTTTGCAATGCCAATCGCAACATCCTACCAAAGTGCTTGGTACAAAGAATTTTTAAAATCAATAATGACAGCAGGAAATACCGAACCAAGGATTCAACCTGATTCTAAAACTATATTCTTTTGGCTAAACTCATATACTGGAGATAAACTCACTACTTTTGGGACGGATAATAAAGATTTACCAACTGACCTAGATGCCTGGATATTACACTCTAATTATAAAAATATTACTTATTTAGATGACCGCATCAAACATTATTATGGTCAAAAATTGAATCGGAATAAAGAACTTGATAAGTCTTTCAAAAATATTAGCCCTCATAAAAATATTAAAAAAGATACTAACTGGTTAGACGGTTTTGCCACTTTCACTGTAGGCGCTCTTGCCATAAAGACTCTTTTTAAGGGAAAAGAAACTCTTTCTAAAGGAAAAGAGATCCTCACTAAAATTGGTGAAGCAGAAATGCAAAAAGCACAATTACAAGCTAAAGCTAATCAACATTTATTTGATCTGGTTAAAAGCTTCTTTTCTAAATTATTACCTAAAAAGAAAAAAAGAAAAAAAGTAAAAAGAAAAAAATAACGGCTACTAAAGCTAAAGATACCGCTAAACCTAAAGCTACTCCTAAGCCCAAAGCTACTCCTAAACCTAAAAAAGGACCTAAGAAAAGAAGGTAATCATGTCATTAATAAAACTATTCAAACAACTAGTTATCTTTACAATCATATGGATGCTATCATCATTTTGGATTTACAATCGTTTAGAGACACATACTGTTTATTACTTTAAAAATTCTCGCCTTACCCCTAAAGAAGGAATTCCATTTGTATTAGTTGATCAATTATTTTATCATATCAATAATAACTATATGGAAAGCAAGACAGATGACAAAGAATTCTATTACAATAGTGACGGGGCAAATAGTATTACCTACATTCATCTAACAAGCAATGAAAATTACAGCTACATAATATCTCAAAATGATTTATATGGCTGTAACTATTCAATGTATATGCACGACCCATTAAATCCTAATAGTGAAAGTGTATTTTATTACTTTGATAATAACTTTAATCTTAAAGAAAAATCCTATCCCTATGATGAAAACAACCAAACTAGTTTCTCTGATGAAGAAAAACATGCCGTTTATCAAGCCGCTAATCAAACTGCTAGCCAATTATTAGATAATCTCCCCACACCTATCATAAATTTACAGTGGCTCTTTGATTGGACCTATAAAGGACATAAAGTAGCCAAAATTTTTCTACTCTCCTTTCTAATGACTACTGGATTGACTGGCATTAAAGTGTGGAGAAGACGATACTTAAAAAGGAATAGCATCAACTCAAATCAATAGGTATAGATAAAATGAAAAAGAAATGGTTAATTATTCCCAAAGTATTATTAGCTCTAGGGGGATATCGTGAAATTTGGTTTAATCTCCTTATCTAATCAAGTTACTACGCTCAGCACCTTCCACATAAAAAGGTAATCATGTCATTAATAAAACTATTCAAACAACTAGTTATCTTTACGATCATATGGATGCTATCATCATTTTGGATTTACAACCGTTTAGAGACACATGCCGTCTATTATTTTAAAAATTCTCATCATACCCCTAAAAAAGGGATTCCATTTATTTTAACCGATCAATTATTTTATCATATTGACAATACAGATATGGAAATTAAAGTAAAAAACGGTAAATACTTTTACAATATTGATGGTACAAATAATATTACCTACCTACATCAAACAGTTCGGGAAAATTATACTTATATATTATCTCAAAGTAATTTTTATGATTATAAATATTCAATTAACATGACCGACCCACTAAAACCTAATGGTGAATATACATATTACTTCTTTGATAATAATTTTAATCTTAAAGAAAAATCATATCGCTATGATGATGACAAACAAACTAGCTTCTCTGACGAGGAAAAACGTGCCGTTTATCAAGCCGCTAATCAAACCGCTAGCCAATTATTAGATAATCTCCCCACACCTATCATCAATTTACAGTGGTTCTTTGATTGGACCTATAAAGGACATAAAGTAGCCAAAATTTTTCTACTCTCCTTTCTAATGACTACTGGATTGACTGGCATTAAAGTGTGGGGAAAACGATACTTAAAAAGAAATAGCATCAACTCAAATCAATAGGTATAGATAAAATGAAAAAGAAATGGTTAATTATTCCCAAAGTATTATTAGCTCTATGGGGATATCGTGAAATTTGGTTTAATCTCCTTATCTAATCAAGTTACTACGCTCAGCACCTTCCACATAAAAAAGGAAATAATCCTGAATTGATTTTTACTCTCAAAAATCTCTATTATTTAGAAAAACTTGAAAACTCTGATTTAAAATATGGTTACGATGGTGTAAATACAATAATTGTCAACGAAAAATATTCTGTAACCAATACCGAGGGAGCTGAACTTCATATATGGATATCCCTATTCTACTCCAAATTATTTTTTTGATAAAAGAGGACACTTCCTAAAAATACAAATTTTTGATGAGAAAATAGATAATTTTAAGTATGTTATTTCATCTAAAAGTAAAAAAGAAGCTGAAAATTATATTGTACGTGCTATTAGGCCTATTCTAGATATCCAACCCGACCCCAAACTTAATCTCCAATGGCTTTTTAATCTAATTTATCAAGGGAAGTTTGATTAAAAAGATAAGATAGATGCTGGCAAAAAAATTTCTAAGGACAAAAATTGTGTTGAAAAACTCTTAAAGGAAAACGCAAATGAAAAAACTACTAACCATACTTATTCTAATGGTTTCCTGCCTCATCCTTTTTTTTTGGGGGGAAACTTTACATTGCCTATAATCTATCTCACTATGCTGGATATTATGTACAACAGTTACCCCGAAAAGAGGGAACTAATCCTGAATTGGTAATAATTTTAACTCATCTAGATAGTATCGAGAGACCTATCACAGATAAATTATCCTATGACCTTGATGGAAATGGTGCTATTCTTGTAGATAATCAACTAATTCTTTCTTATATGACAGATATGTTTAATTTATATCCAGCAAAAGTTAGAGAAAATTATATATTAGATGTTAAGGATGGCTCGTTTCTCTATCATATCAAAAATCTTAACTTTCAAGAAAAGAATATTAGTAAATCCAAAGAGTTAGAAGCCCAAAAACTCCTTGATAAGATACTCCCTCCTATCCTAGAAGCTCAACCAAAGCCCAAAATTAACCTTCAAAAGTTATTTAATGATAAATATTTTAAGAAGTTTAATTAAAAATTATCATACTAATACCAATTAAATTTTAGAAAATGATTCATACCACCCTCAAAATTTTTCTAAGGGGGCTGGGGATTCTCCCCAAAATAAAATAGAACCATCAGTCAAAAAGTGTCAGTCTGACCTTTGCTGATGATTATATTTTTACGATAGTGTGTATACACTGTCTGAGCTCGCAAAGACCTTTTAACATTTTAAGGACATGACCGTACTTGATACGGTACCGTACATTGTCCGTACAAGGATTTTTAACGACGACATGATAAAAACGCTGACCACCATCAGCGTTTTTGTTGTTTGGTTTAAAAACTATTCTATCAAAATGCCTGGAAGACTATCACTTCTTAGCTATTCGTTGCTTGTCTTCCTTCACTTGTTTCTCTACTAATTCTACAAGTTCCTCCATCAACTGACCTAATTCCATCAAATCATGTTGGGAAATTTTTCCAAACTGTGTTGCGCTTTTAGCGATGCTATTAATTGCTCTACCAACAAATAATAATCTTTCTGTCAGCGACAAATATTCTGGAAAGCTCACTGTCCAGACTTCAAAATCAGATTTTAATAACTGCTTTCTAGCAAAATGAGAAAAGTTTGAAAAGCCATCTTGCTTCATTCGCTTTAACAGTTTTTGATTTTCTTCTTCAGACAAAAAGACTTGTTTAACAACATTTCTAATTCTATTTTTATCCATTAAACTCCCTTAGATAATAATTTCCGTTTCTTTTTCTTGTGATAACGAGTTAACTGCTTTTCATAATTTGAAACTAGCCTTCTGCTATAGTCCATAGCTCTGTAGGATTGACTATCTTGAGACTGCTCTGCAATTTTAGATAATTGCCTTAAATTATTTTGAATACACCTTAAAGAATAAATCAATTCATCAAACTGAGATTCATCAAATTGAATAAAGAGTGACGTATCCTTAAAAAGCATCCGACGAGCATAATTAGAGAATGTTTGTAAGCCTGTATCATCCACTAACTGATTAAGTACGTCATTCTGCAATTCCGTCACATAAAACTTCTTTAAAATATTTCTGACACGTTCAGACATGACGGATCATCCCTAAATACCGGTCTGCCTGCTTAGAAGCTATGTTAATTCTATCTTTGATTGGGCTGAAGAACTGGAATATATCGAAACCAACCGCATTTCTAAGACTATTAAACGTATCAAAGCTACTAAAAAAATTAAGCTACAAGAAGCCAAGAACGAGGAAGAGTTATATCTTTCACAATCTGAACTTCAGGCTTGGTTTACTGCCTTTGAAGAAGACCTTGAAACAGATAAAATATCATTTAAAGATTATGTATTATTCTATACCACTTTCTTTCTGGGCGATAGAAAATCTGAAAGTTATGCCTTACAGTGGAAACATATCAACACTAAACAACAAGAAATTAAATTAGTTCAAGCTTTGGATAAATACAAAAATGCAAAATCAACTAAAGGAAACAAAAAGACGACTTTCCACATTCCTAATGAATTAGCAGAGTTGCTTAAATCATGGAAAAAACAGCAAAAAGTTGAATTGGCTAAATTTGGCATTATCCAATCTGATGAACAATATGTATTTACCTATATTGATATGAAAAGCAATGTGAATAGTCCTTTACATGCCGATTATCTTAATAATAAGATGAAGTCAGTTAAACGTCGTCACAAGGAACTCACACACGCTACACCGCAAAAGTTACGCCACACAGGAGCAACTTTAGCTAAGCAAGCCGGAACATCACTAGAAGCCATTTCAGAGGCTCTAACACATAGCGACACCCTTACAACCAAGACTTATGTCAATACTTCAAATGTCGTTCCAATGGCTGTTGGAGAAATTGCCTATCGCAACCTTAAAAAATAATGGTGGCAATTTGGTGGAAATTTGGTGGCAATTCTTCAAAAAATGCACCAAAAAACACCCCATGGTGGCAACCATGAAGTGTTGTAAATGCTGTATTGTAGCGGGTTCTTAACGTTTAGAGAACTGGCTAGCTTTACGAGCTTTCTTAAGACCTGGTTTTTTACGTTCAACCATACGTGCGTCACGTGTAAGAAGGCCAGCGCGTTTCAATGAATCGCGGAAGTCTGGGTCTACTTGAAGAAGCGCACGAGCGATACCATGACGGATAGCTCCTGATTGACCTGCGTAACCACCACCTACAACATTAACGAAAACGTCGTATGAACCTTCAGTTGAAGTAACTGCGAATGGTTGGTTGATGACAAGACGAAGGTCTGCGTGTGGGATGTACTCTTCTACATCTTTTTTGTTAACAGTGATTTTACCAGTACCTGGAACCAAACGAACGCGTGCAACAGCGTTTTTACGACGGCCAGTACCTGCATATTGTGCTTGTGCCATTATTTAGATGCTCCTTTCCTCTTAGATAAGTCCTGAGATATCAAGTACTTCTGGTTGTTGTGCTGTGTGAGTGTGCTCACCACCAACGAAGACTTTCAATTTCATACCTTGTGCACGTCCAAGAGTGTTGTGTGGAAGCATGCCTTTAACTGATTTTTCAATCAAGCGAACAGCGTTTTTAGAACGCAATTCACCAGCTGTGATTGATTTCAAACCACCTGGGTGAAGTGAGTGAGTGTAGTAAACTTTATCAGTTGCTTTTTTGCCAGTTAATTTAACTTTTTCAGCGTTGATAACGATTACGAAGTCACCTGTATCAGTATGTGGTGTGAAAGTTGGTTTGTTTTTTCCGCGAAGTACGCTAGCAACTACTGCAGAAAGACGTCCAAGTGGTACATCAGTAGCGTCTACTACATACCATTTACGTTCAACTTGGCCTGGTTTAGCCATAAAAGTTGTTTTATTCATGATTTCTCCTATATATAGTTCGATTATTTGTTTACGGGTGGTGGTGTTCCATCCCACCAAAGGTATTTGAAGGTTCCGGGGCCTTTCAAATGGGGTAAACAATACCGTTTAATATCATAACAAAAAAACAAGTTCAAAGCAAGTACTTTGAACGTATTTTTACTATTATTAATCAAAAATATTTCCGACTTCAACAGTGACTTTATTGTTTTTAACATCAATTTCAGAAACGCTAAGAAGTGACTTATAAGCGAAGCTCTCACGCTTTTCTTGCGTATTATCTGCAAAAACCGCAACACCAACAAGGGTTGAATCAAACTCATTCAAAAGACTTGTCATACCTGTGATGGTACCTCCACCTTTTAAGAAGTCATCGACGATAAGAACACGACTATTTGGTTTCAAACTACGCTTAGATAGAAACATTTTTTCAATACGATCACTGGAACCTGAGGCGTAATTGACCGAAACGGTTGATCCTTCCGTAATTTTAAGGTCACGACGAACAATCACAAAGGGAACATTTAAGACGTTTGCGACAGCATTTGCCAAAGGAACCCCTTTGGTCGCAACAGTCATAACAGCATCAATCTTCTCTCCACGAAAGGCATTAGCAATAATGCGTCCAACGTTTTGTAAAATAGATGGTGTACTAAGAAGATCCGATAAATAGATGTATCCTCCTGGAAGAATACGATCGCTTTCAGAAAGGCTCTCACAAAGCTCTTCTACGATGGCACGCGCTTCACTTTCAGCAATACCAGGTGTGAAAATCACACCACCACTGGCTCCTGTAACAGTATCAATCTGTCCAATCCCTGCTTCTTCAAAAGCTTTTTTAATGATAGAAATATCTTCAGAAATAGATGATTTCGCTGCCTCGTATTTTTCAGCAAAGGTATTAAGGCTTGTCAAAATGTATGGGTTATTAATAAGATAGTTAGAAATAACTACCATGCGTTCGCTACGACGTAATTTCATAAACTCCTCTTTCTTGTCTACTTTCTCGTTATTATACCACAAAATATTTAAAAAGCGAACATTTCATATAAGAAAGGCTTGCTTTTTCGTATATTTTAATATTTAGGTTTATAAAAAGAGCGATTATCCATGGCAAAAATCTTACTTGTCATCTCTCCTTCAGAGACTCGACTGAGCGCTGTCGTCATCATCATCATATTAGCATCAATATTATCAATCATGTGAATGATTTCTGCTTCCATCACACGTGGTCTGACAGGACTACCATACTCTAATTGCCCATGATGACTAAGGATAACATGGCGTAGAATCGTGACTTCTTCTTTTGTGTCAGGGATTTCCAACTCTGCGATTACCTTAGTAATTTCTTCATTAATCAATGCAATGTGACCAATCAAATTACCTCGCACGGTGTATTCCGTATTATCGGGACCAGATAACTCAATGACTTTAGCTAAATCATGGAGCATAATCCCAGCAAAGAGCAAACTCTTATTAAGGTCCGGGTAGATATCTCCAATAGCATCCGCCAAACGTACCATGGTCGCTGTATGGTAGGCAAGCCCTGTCTCAAAAGCGTGGTGATTAGTTTTGGCTGCTGGGAAAAGGTAGAACTTCTTATCGTATTTTCGATAGAGATTTCTAACGATGCGTTGCCAAGTGGCATTTTCTATACGAAACATTACTTGTTCTAAATACTCTTTCACATCGCTGACTTTTACCGGTGGTTTTTCTTTGTAAGCCGAAGGATCTGAAGGTTCTCCATCCCTAGTGTTACGAAGAGTGATTTGATTGACTTGAGGCGTACCGTTATAAACCTCTCGACGCCCTTTCATAAAGACAACTTTACCAGCGACAAATTCTTCAACATTATAAGGTTGAGCATCCCAGAGATTTCCTGAGATTTCGCCACTATCATCTTGGAAGGTAAAAGCAATATAGTCTTTACCAGCACGGGTTTTTCTAACTTCAGCTGATTTGATGAGATAAAATCCCTCAAAAAGCTGGTCTTGTTTCATTTGATTAATTTTCATGACTAAGTATCTTTCTAATCGATGTTAACGACTGACCTATTTAAAAAGCTATTGCTACATCCTAGGTCAGCTTTCATATTTACAGAGCTAAATCATCCTCTTCTTCTGAAATAGGTAAATTTAGGAGACTTTGTGTTGCACTATCTTGATAGGTTTCAACAGTATTTAATGCTCTGATAATGGCATTAGTTCGTGTCGTCAAGAGACTATCAACTGTTTTTGAGGCTGTATTGAGTTGTCGCTGTGCTTTGACCAACAGTCCAGCAAACTTGCCAAATTCAGATTTCACATTTCCTAAAATCTTGCTGATATCATCTGCATTTTTCTGAATGTTGAGTGTTTTAAAACCAACAGATAAGGAATTCAGCAAGGCTGATAAGGTTGAGGGACCCGCAACAACAATATTTTCCTCACGTCTAAGTTTATCAAAGAAATCTGCATTTCTAACCACTTCCGAATATAGGCCTTCAGTCGGTAAAAACATGATACCAAAATTAGTCGTTTCAGGTGGATTGAGGTATTTGTTTTGAATATCCTTGGCAAAGCGTTTGATTGAAGCAAGCAAGGCCTTGCGATATAATTCAACCTGCTCTTTATCACCAAACTCATAAGCCTCTTCTAAATGGTAATAGTCTTCCAAAGGAAACTTCGAATCAATCGGCAGATAGACGTAATCTCCCTGACTAGTCCCTGGTAGTTTAACTGCGTATTCCACACGTTCTGTAGATCCTGACACTGTCACAAATTCTCTCTCATACTGACTTTCCGTCAAAATATCTTCGATAATTTGTCCCAGCTGAAGCTCGCCTAAAATCCCCCTCGTCTTGGTATTTGAGAGGACTTTATTAAGGGTTCCAACATCTTGGGCAACTGTCTTCATCTCACCCAAGCCTTGATTAACAGACTCCAATTGTTTAGAAACGGTCTCAAAGGAAGCTTGTAGACGAGTTTGCAAGGTCTTTTCTAGCTTTTCTTCTACCGTTTGACGCATTTGTTCCAAACGTTCTTCATTAGAAACCTGTAAATCCTTGACAGACTGAGTAAGATTCTGATTGATTAAAGCCAAGCGCTGGTCAGAACGATTACGACTTTCTGTTAAGTTTTCATGTAGAACATCTCGTAATTCTGTCAATTGATGATAAAGGTTTGCCTGTAGATGATTGACCTGCTGGGCTACTGCTAACTCTTGTTCCTTAGATAAAGCAGACAACTGGTAGGAGATTTGCTCGGATAAATTATCCGCATTTTCATCTAATTGTCTAGCCGTACTCGATTTCAGATCTGCTATTTTAAACCATAAAACCAGCGATAACAAGAAGCTAGCGATGGTTATAATAAGTAAAAAAAGTGTCATGCTAACTCCTGTCACGCGTATAGAGGACTATTAAGTAACCTGATGGTACCGTCACCTCTATAGGATTATTCGTAAACTCATTGCTACTATAGATTTTTTTAGGGAAAAAGTTACTAGCGCTCAATTCATACTTAGCCCCAGTAATCACCAATTCTCCCTGACCTTCGAGCATAAAAGAGATATATTTATAGGCGTTTTTTGGAAAAATGCTGTGCTTCCCAGCTGGCAAGTAACCAATTTCATTTTGAACATCCAGTAGATGAATCTGCTTCATAAATCGAGCCAAAGCTGGTTCTGATGGTAAAAAAATATTAGACAGAAAATGGTCAATACGCCCACCAAAGGCACCAAAAATAGTTACATCGGCATTAGGATATTTCTCAAATATCAGTTTAAGAGCTAACTCAGTGTCTGTATCATCTTTTTCAGTTGGAGCTTGGGTTATTGTTTGAGCGACACCTTTAATACTTTCTAACTCAGTATCCGATACTGAATCAAAATCCCCAACTGCCCAATCCAGCGGAAGCTCATTTTCCAAAAGAAAGAGACAAGCACGATCAACACCAACGTAAAGGTCAAAGTGAGTCAGAGATGGGAGGCCAGATAAGTCGCCTCCTGAAAATAATGCAATTTTAGGCATCTAAAGCATCTCTCAAGGTTTGGACTTGGGCTGGAAGGTCACTAGCTTTGAAGAGGTAAGACCCCGCTACGAAGATATTGGCACCAGCTTCTGCACAGGCTTTAATCGTTTGGTTGTCTACACCGCCGTCAACTTCAATGTCAAAGATCAACCCTTTTTCCTGACGTAGTTTCGCAACCGCAGCAACCTTATCTAGGCACTCTGGAATAAAAGCTTGACCACCGAAACCTGGATTGACTGTCATAATAAGAACTTGATCCACCAAGTCAAGTACTGGAATAAGGGCTTCGACAGGCGTACCTGGATTGATAACAACACCAGCTTTCATACCAGCTGCTTTGATTTTTTGAAGGGCACCGTGAATATGAATTGTTGATTCTGTATGTATGGTCATGATATCGACCCCAGCATGAGCATAAGCATCCACATAGCGTTCAGGGTTAACCACCATCAAGTGCACATCAAAAACAAGTTTGCTGTGTTTGCGCATACTAGCCACAACATCTGCACCAAAGCTGATATTTGGGACAAATTGACCATCCATGATATCAATATGAACATATTCGGCGCTAGTTTCTTCGATACGGCGCAATTCACTCGCAAAATTAGCATAGTCTGCGGCAAGAATAGATGGGGCAATTTTATAAGTTGACATGACAATCCTACTTTCTTTTGATGACTTTTTTATAAACTTCACGGCGGTTTTCAATTTCACTTAGGAATTGAAGATAGTTATCATAACGCACTTGCCATAACTGACCAGCCTCAAGAGCTTCTTTTACGGCACAAGAGGGTTCATGGGTATGCGTGCAGGTGCGAAATTTACAGCTTTGGCTGATGTCTTTTAGTTCTGGAAAGGCTCTATTCAATTCTTCTGCTGTTGAGACTTCGTAGTCTAAGGATGAAAAGCCTGGGGTATCTGCAACTTTACCACCATAAACATTGTACAAACTGACAACACGTGTGGTGTGGCGCCCACGCCCTAGACTATCTGAAATCTCACCCGTTTCAAGAGCTAATTCTGGCGCAATTTTGTTGAGCAAAGTTGACTTTCCAACACCTGTTTGTCCCATAAAGACTGTAACCTTATCTGTTAGGTATGGCAGCAATTCTTCCTGTGAATAACAAAACTCATAGCCAATCACTTCATAGTGAGCACGAATAGCATCCATCTCTGCTCTGCTATGTAGCAAATCCAACTTAGAGATGTAAACAATAGGACGAATCTTTTTATGTTCTAAAAGCACCAAGAAACGGTCTAGTAGATTGCTGTTGAAATCTGGTTCCTTAGCACTCATGATGACAACCGCCTGATCAATGTTGACAATGGGAGGTCTTACCAAACTATTTTTACGCTCAGCAATTGATAGAACATAACCTTCTGAATTTTCCTCAGCCGAAAATTCAATAAAATCTCCGACATAGGGAGTCTGTCCTTTTTTACGAAAATTTCCCCGTGCTCGGGTCTGATAAACCTGTCCGTCCGCCTCAACATAGTAAAAACCTGCCAAGGACTTGATAATTCTTCCTTGCAAATGAACTCCTTATAGGGTTTGATACTCCTATTTTACCAAAAATACAGACTTTTTCCAAAGGTTATCTAAGAAATGTCTCCCCCTTCTCTACTACATGATAGAAAATGAAATATTCAGCAACGTTTAAATCAATCCTATGCTAGCAAGAAATGACTTTTACTGAACACTCACTTTCTTTTTTCAAAAAATAGCAACAACAATCTTGATCATTAAATAATTGAAACTAAAAAATCCTAGTGTAAAACTAAGATTTTTCATTGCTTATGGTAATAATAACATTCCTAAAATCACACTTATGACACCTAAAATAAGAAAGGCAGCTGAGATTTTTGGACTAATAAAAAATGGCTTGCAGTGAAAAGACTGCGCCCCACCTCCTAAATTATAACCTAGCAAGACAATTGTTATTACTGTGCTGAGTTGACTTATAGGGAAATTTTATTGATTAAACTCTTGAGATATCTACTATCATAGCTTGATAAGGAGAGAGGTTTCCTTCCTCGGTATATTTAACATTAGATAAAACCATGTTATTTCCTACCAATAATTCCCTAATTTGTTCTGGCAAATTTATAATTTTTTCACTCATATTTGCTAATATTAACCAACTTTGACCTTTATAGCTCCTTGTATAAGCAAATATATTCTCATCATCTTCTAAAACCATTTGGACATCACCTTCTACCATAATTTCATGTTCATGACGCAATTTAATCAATTGTTGGTAGTAAGAATAAATAGACTTTTCACTGGATAAATCTGCTTCAGCATTAATCTCTTGATATCTTGGATTAACTGTAAACCAAGGTATACTCTTAGTAAAGCCAGCATTGGTGCTATCATTCCATTGCATTGGAGTCCTAGCATTGTCTCTACCGATTTGATATACTGCCTTCATAAAATCTTCATGGGATATGGTTTTATTCTTTTGAACCAGTTCACGATAGTTGTTCTGAATCTCAACATCATCATATTCTTTTAACTCTAATTTGATATTTGTCATACCAATTTCTTCCCCCTGATAAACAAAGGGGGTGCCTTTTAATCCATGCAATACAGTTGCAAATGCTGTGGCACTTTCATAACGATACTCCTTATCATTTCCCCATCTTGATACAATTCTCGGGCGATCATGATTTTCAAAATATAAAGTATTCCATCCTTCATTTTCTAGTTTGCTCTTAGGAATTCATCAACGACTTTAATGTCGTGAACAGAGTCTGGTGCCACAACATAGTTGAGAATAATCCCCGATAAAGTGACCAACATATGGACTTTAAAACCATAGAACCAAAGGTTTTTAGCGGCATTATACCCAATATCAGCGACATCATTGAAAATCTTGGCTCTATGATTGCGAATAGGCTGGCAAAGCGGCAATGAAAAACTGTCCATAATCACAATAGTATCTGGCGAGATTGCCCCACTCAAGGCATGTCGAATGAGTTGAACCAACCAAATCAATTGTTTTGTTCGTCTGTTAAATCGGCTTCTTTCTAGTAAGTTGCCACCAAAGAAAAATTGACAAATTCTATAAAAATGGCGTTGAGAGGTAATGCCTAACTCAGCTTGAAGTAGTAATAAAACAAGAAGAGACTCATCTGAAACTTTCGCTAAACCGATATTGCGACGATGTTTCAACGAATCGGGGCAGTAGGTACGATAAAATTGGGAACTGATTTGGGATAATTGTTTGATATTCCATTGGAAATGATGGGATTTAGCGGTATACTGTAAGTGGCTCATTAGGACTACCTCCTGTTTGTTTTGTCACTTACAGTATAGTCCTTTTGGGCTTTTTATTGTCGTTGAAAATCAACTAGCACCACGGGTGTCCTAATTATTCTAAAATAAATCAGACAGGTATCCTATTATTCTCTCCCCAAGGAATCGAACCTCAAGGAAAGGCTTATCATAATATTTATCAAACTGGATATATAATTGGTAAGGTTATCAATAAAAATAACTTACACTTTTCAAATGACTGTCACTTCAAAGAATTAGATACTGGATTTGATTTTTACGCTGCACAAGTTATGCAACATAATAATCGAACAATTTTATTTGCATGGATGGGACTCCCTGAAATACAATATCCAACCGAAGAATTCGCTTACTGTGGTTGCCTAACTATCCCTAGAGAGCTGTTTTTAAAGGATAATAAACTCCTTCAACAACCTATTTCTGAACTTCAAGTATTACGCCAATCTGAACAGTCCTATCTAGTTCATTTAGAACAGAATAGCTCTAAATCATTGCAATTTCAATTTGGAGTAGAATTTGAAATAACAATAGAAACAAATACACAATCCATCGTTTATATTGATTTTGCTTCCGATGAAACTCATCAATACTATACAAGATTGATTTGTGATTTTAATAAACAACAGCTGATTTTAGACCGTGAAAAATCTGGCATACCTTTAGCAACAGAATATGGCACAACTCGCGTGCTTTCTAATAATATAGTTAGTATCCTAAAACTTCAAGTATTTTTAGATAGAAGTTCAATTGAAATTTTTATTAACGATGGGGAAAGTGTTTCATCTAGCCGCATCTTCCCACAAGAAAACCAAACTCATCTATTTTTAAATCAAGCATATTCTGATAGTACTATAAATCTAAAATCATGGAATCTCTCAAGTATTTGGCCAAATAATCAAAACAATCATTAGGAAAAATAAATACCAATCAAAGAGAGTGGGTCAGAAGTCATGATATTGAAGTCTTGACTTCCCTTCGCTCTCTGATTTCTAAGCTCAGGCTGAAACTGTCTACTGGACACCTTCACTCCCACCTCCGCACAGCTCCAAAGGTCTGGGAGACCTTTGGAGGTTGGAAATAAGATGAACGACATTCATCACATTCGTATAGGATGGCCGCTAACGATTGCGTGGTACTAAAATAATCAAGTGGACTATTGTAGGTGGATGCTTGAAAATGAAAGAAGTGTCCAGTTGCAGACCTCCAATCAACCACTGCGTCAATCTGTTATTACTCTCAAAAAGAGAATGTTGAGATATTTTTATACGAAAACTTCAAAAAAGTACAAAACTTCCTCCCCTATGTTACAATATAGGCGAAAAATTTTTAGTTTTGGATTGTTAGCTCGTCTCTAACAATCTTTTTTGTTGGCAAAATTCAGAATAAGTTAATTGATAGGACTCCCTTTTTGTCGTCTAGCCGCAAAGACAGCTTGACAAAGGCACTTTTTTAGGTAAGCATTACCATGTCTTATTCGGCTACTTCATTTTTTACCAGCACTCTCATGATTTCCTGGACATAACCCAGCCCAGAACTGCCCATAATATCTTCAATGTAAGTTGTTAATTTGATTCCTCCTGATTGAAGAATGTTATGAATTCTGTTCACGTCACGATTACGAGTTTCAACTTGATGTTTCCGTTGACGTGTTAGTTCTCGTAATTCTTGAATCCTTTCGTCAGGAACAAAACTTCTTGGGAGCAGTCCGATACGAGTCAATTTGGCAATCCAGAAAGCATCTTTTTTATCTGTTTTTTGACCAGGGATGGCTTTCATATGTGCTGGATTCGCTAAAATAAGCTCAAAGTCTTGACAGAGCGTATGCCAAACGGGTTTCCAATAGACTCCTGTACTTTCCATGCCAATAGCTTGTACTTGAAAAGATGTGAGAAAATCATGACATTGTTGTAAACCTTCTGTCGTTGTATCAAAGCGAGCCTCTTCACGTTTGGGACGAGTACTAGTGAGAGAGCCGTGTAAGATACAGACAGCTATCATAGCTTGGTGAATATCAATGCCAGCACAAGATGTATAGATGATATCCATAGTCATTTCCACCTAACTAATGATGAGGACTTGTCTCTCTAATAGTAGTCGTATTTTTATACTCATGCTTCTTAGGCGATATTTTGGGATTCTCGTAGATAGAGTTGATTAGTTTGTCCCTCGATAGATTTTATCATTAAGTTATCAACCACAAAGCCCTCACTAAGAGTATAGCACTTAGCGAGGGCTTTGCCTATTGGTTGTCATTGTTTTGTGGGTGTGGGCTCCGCCATCGTGATGATTTGTCCCAGCCTCTTGATATTATTATTTCTACTAAATTGTACCTTTTCTTAACATCGCAACCAGCAACCCACTTCCTAGAAGGATATTTAACACACCAAACAAGAGGAAGGCAAAGGTTATGTCTGTATTGATGGTGGACGCAGCTTGTAGAGCAAACGCTGCACCACCTCCTCCAAGACTACACCCAAGAAGTACAATTGTCGTTGCTGTGCCTAGTTGGTTAATGGAAAAGCTTTCGGAGACCTTATGAAAAACAAAAGTAACTCCTAGGCTATAAACAAAACCGGTAAGGACTGCACCTACTCCTAATAACCATAGGGAGTGTGCTTGCCAAAGCAGGATCATTCCCAAACCAAAGATAAGGGGAACTAGCGATGAAAACCATTTGTTAACAACATGAATAATCTGACTAAAGACTAAACCAGAAAGAATGCCCATCAGCATCATTAAGGTGAGGATAAAGCTGGACTGGGTTGCTGTTCCCATGTCTAATTGTTCAACAACTAGGGGGATGCGTAGCATGTTTGCGGTATTAACTAAGATAATAAAACCTGCATAAGCAGCTAAACTGACAAGATAGACTAATTGTTTACCAGTTAGTTTTTCTTTCACTTCCTGCGCTGGTTCTTCAACAACTTCCTCTATTTTAGGAACAAAGAGAAGGTACATGGCTAACATCAACAGACCAAAAAGATAAATCAGATAAGCCTTAGACCATCCCAAAGTGAGGAATTGCCCTGCTAATAGGGTTAGGCTAGCTGATCCTAACACCTCTGAAGAACCACGTAACCCCAATACTTTGGTTTTTTCATCACCTTGGTAATGATGGCTAATGATATTAATGGCATGGGCATTGATGAGCCCCACCCCAGTCCCCAAAACCAAACGTGAGATAAATAAGACACCATAATCTTGATTAAAAGCAGGTAAAGTACCACCAAAACTGATTAGCAACAAACCTAGTATAATCGCTATACGCTCAGGTATGTGACGCAAAATAGGATTCAGTAATAATATGACTAAAATCATCAAGGAAGATAGTGAAAACAGTTGTTCAACTTGTGAAACAGTGTAGCCTTGTTTCTGATAATAGGTTAGCATAGCTGGTAAGGCTGAGGAAACCGCAAATGGTGTGACTAGCATAAATGATAGACCTAGCAAACTAATCTTTTTCATCATTTTTTTCATTGTTTCATTCCTTATAATACTTCTGCAAGGGCATCTATGTCAGCCTGCGTCGTTGACCAGCTGGTCGCCAGACGAATCACCGTATGCTGGTCATCATATTTTTCCCAGAAACTGTAAACCACTGACTGACCTAGTTCTGTTAGCTTGTCATTTGCGACGATTAAGAACTGCTGATTGGTCGGGCTTTCAAGATAGAAACGATAACATTTTTCTTTGAGTATGGTTTTGAGTTGTTCCGCATAGCCAACTGCCTCTCGCCCAATTTTCTCATAGAGATTATCTGTAAAGAAACGGTCAAATTGGACACCGAAAATACGACCTTTAGCCACCAGAGCACCGTGTTGTTTCACAATAGCTGTGAAGTGTTTGGGCATATTATTTTTCGTGAAAACGATGGCTTCACCAGCTAGGGCCCCAAGTTTTGTTCCACCGATGTAAAAAACATCGCAGAGCTCTGCTATTGTTTCCAAAGACAAATCAGACGAAGAACTTCCCAAAGCATAACCTAGGCGTGCACCGTCCATAAATAAGGGAATATCATAAGAACGGCAAACCTCCGCCAAGGCAGCCAGCTCCTCATGGTTATAGAGGGTGCCATACTCAGTCGGATGAGAAATATAAACCATGCCTGGAAAGACCATATGCTCGTGATTGCCATCAGCGTAAAAATCCGCCAGATACTGTGCCACATCATCTGCTTTCAACTTACCAGCATCGTGCGGAAGAGTCAACACCTTATGTCCAGAAAATTCAATAGCACCTGCTTCATGGGTGGCAACATGCCCTGTCTCAGCAGCAATGACCCCTTCGTAAGACTTGAGCAAACTATTGATAACCAATTGATTGGTCTGCGTCCCACCTGTCACAAACTGGATCTGTGCCTGAGGACAGACGCAGGTTTCACGAATCTTGTCAGCTGCACGCTGGGTGTAGCTATCCATGCCATAACCTGCCAAATTTTCGTCATTCGTTTCGATCAAGGCTTTTAATAACTCAGGGTGCACGCCTTCGTTGTAGTCATTTTCAAAATGTAACATCGTTTCTCCTTTTTCCTAAAACACTAGTCGCAGCACTGCCATGCAGATACAGCCGACCACTACGGTGACCATAACATTTTTAGTGCGTAACATAATGGCAAAAGTCGGTAGGACAGCTATCAGATCCGCCCACTTGACCTGTGGCAAACGCCCCACTTCCACCGTGAAGACACTGGACAATAGCAGAGCAAAAATAATGGACACCGGCAGATAATTAAAGAATTTGATGAGCTTATCTGGTAAGGTCACCACGCGCACTAAAGCATAAGGGAGAACCCTTGGAACCCAAGTCACCAGAGTTGCTAAGCCAATCGCTAATAAAAGATGGGTATTAGTCATCAATCATCACCCCCACTGTACAAGCCGTAATCGTTGCTAACAGCACTGCTAAAGAACCTGTTATCACCATTGACGATGTCAAATAAGTCACTGTAACCACAGCCAGTAACACCCCAATTTTCTTAAAAGGTAATCGATTGACAAGACTGGTCAACTGACCTGTAAAAATCGCTACAAACATAGCTATTAGAGCAAAATCAATTCCTAATACTGCTGGATTAGGAAGTAGATTCCCAAGAACAGCTCCTAAAACGGTTGATAGACACCAAACCAGATAGCTAGCAAAATTATTGCCGTACATCCACATCGGACTGACTGTGGTTAACCCATTTTTCAGCTCTGCCCCAAGCAGGACACTGTAACTTTCATCAGTCATAAAGGAACCAATCAGCAGTTGCTGTAATAAACTCGCCTTAGGAAACAAGGTTGCCGTGTGCAAGTTCATCAAAAAGTGACGAAGATTCGTGAGAAATACCGTTAGGGCAATACTAGACAGCTCTGCCTTCGCCAACAAAAGCGCGCAAAGCACAAACTGCCCTGACCCTGAATAAATCAAAAGACTGGTCAATAATGTCTCCATAGGAGTCAAGCCCGTTTCGCTCGCTACGATACCAAAAGCTATCCCTATGGATAGGTAGCCCAACATGGTGGGGATGGCTGCACGCACTCCCAACCGTAAATCCTGTCCTTTCATCCTCTCTCCTCATTTCTCTGTAGTTCTGATTATTTTACCACAAAGAAAAAGGCTTGGGAAGGACCAAGCCGAGATTAAATAAAGATAATATTAAGGGTACTAAAAACGAAGTCTCCAGTAATATAGAGGGTTTTATCTGCGGTTTCTCCCGATGGGGTATAACCGATGCGGCTAAACACTTGATCTCCTTGAAATTCTAAATGCCAGTTTTTGGGAATATACAACGTCACGGATGAAAATATCGCATCACCGGAAAAGACCGCAGAATCTGTCATCATATTGGCATTGTCAAAATAAATAGTCGTTGTGCCAAATACCGTATCGCCACTCACATCAGAAAACTCATCATTGATATAACGGGTAGATTTTCCAAAAACCGTATCACTATCAAAGCTAGAAACTCTGGTCATAGACTTATCAGTTGTCCACCCCCAAACTTTTTGCTTTCCATCTACACTCCGATAATAACTTGGTTTTCCAGGGAACTTATTCGGTTGAAAAAGTAGCTTCACTCCTAAATAACAAAATATCCCAATGAGAATGATTGAACCATTTCCCAAGGTGGTAAATGAAAAATGCTCATTCACTAGTAATAAACACCACGTTCCGAATAGAAAGCTACCTCCCAAGCTTTTCTTAACCAAACTGTGGCAGAAAAAGTAAAACAAGATGCCAAACCACACCAAGCTCCCCAATGGTATGGTTAGCTTGGGAAGATAGTCTTGAAAAAGGATAGCTGCTGCCACTGCAAAACTTGCTAAAGCTAATACTGTTTTTTTCATTTTCCTTACCTCAATTCTTGTAATTTTTCTTTTAATAAGTGATAGTAATGTCGTGAGACATAGACCTGCTTATGACTATCGTAAAACCGTATCATGCTCCCTGAAAAGGATTTATCAAGAGAATAGATTTTGCGTGTGTTGGCAATACTGGCCTTAGCAATACGACAAAAATAGTTAGGCAAATAATCTTCCAGCTCGTACAATTTTAGCTTAACTTCATAGGCATTATCTTTGGTATGCCCGTAAATCTTACCACCATCAGTCTCAAAGAAGATAACCTCTCCCACATCAATAAAATACTCACTGTTGCCTTTATAAAAGATTAGCGGAGGCCTTGTCAACTGGCTGAGCAGTTGCTGCATTTGCTCAATCTCAGCTGATAATTTAGGCGTACGGATAATCACTTCCGCATCGGTCAAACTGTCATCCAATTCAATCGTGATCTTCATCTCCTACTCCTCCCCTTTTGATAGTCTCATTATAACAAGCTGACGTTGAAAAACAAGAGCTTTTCAGTAAGTGGTTGATTTTGAGCCTTAAGTGGTAAATAAAAGAACCCGAGTTTCCTCGAGTTCTTCTGTAACAATTAAGCTTGACCACCAAACAAACCACCTAAAATTTGTGTGGTAGCAATTGTTCCTCTATATTTTTGTAATATTTTTTGACTGGCATTTGCTAAATCCGTAATCGTTTTAGGGGCATCATATTTATGTGCCATCAAATACCACGACAAACTTTGACCTAATTTACTAAAAACAAGATTTTCCGGTTCATTTTTATCTAAATCAGCTTTTGCATCTAAACACACTTGATAGAGTTCCTTATCCTTGGCAACTTCCTTATCCAAAAGAGCATTGTACAATAACTCTATAACATCCTGATAGTTCGCCATTCTATATGACCTCATTCTAAATTATTATGAATTATTTCCTGTGATAATATAGCTTTGCAATTGTTCGGCAAACTGTTGTAAATTAAGGCTTTGGATATAAATTTCACCATAGCCAGAGAAGGTATTGACCACGCCCTCACCAGTACCGATGGACTGCATAAAGCCATTTTCAAGGTGAATATCATAGTCAAGGTCACGGCTCCAGGCCACGACATGGGCATTGTCAATCGTGATACTTTCTCCATTTAAAACAAGCTTTTTAATAGAACCAAAACTATTAGCAAGGAGGGTTCCTTCACCTTCAGTCGTCATAACAAAAAGTCCACCTTGGCCCCCGAATAAGGCACGGCCAACAGATTGGCGCTCCATTTTATAATGGGCTGAGCCATCTAAGGCAAGAAAGGCACCGTCATTAAGACGATATTGCTTCGCACCAAGTTCCAAAGCAATCACTTGACCTGGAGTTGATGGCGCAAGGGCCAATTTCCCGTCAGCACCATTAGATACCGCCTGAGTGATAAACATTGACTCACCAGATACCATTGAGCGTCCAAGTGCTCCGACCAATTTACCTAGACCTGAACCACGCCCATTTAAGCGAGTGTTCAATGACACACTAGGACTATGATAAACCATACTACCTTGCTGAATATAAGCAGACTCTCCAGCTTCCAAGACAATTTCAACTAACTGAAGCCATTTCACATGCTTCTGAGTCCAGGTCCAGTGACTAGCACTGTTTGTATATCGAAACTCATGGCGAAGACAGAAGGCTAAAATCTGTTGCTTGATTTTCTTGAGAGCCAATTGATGGTCTGTCCTCATTCGGATATACTCTTTGACTTGTTTATCCTCTGCCGTTGGAATATGGACGGGACTATAACTTCTAAAAGCCAGAGTCTTAGCAATGGTCGCTGCATCTTTTTTATCGGTTTTGACACGTCTGCGACCTTCAATCATGATAGTTGTTGGTGTCATGACAACACAAGGAATCCCTTGAGCTGGTGATACAAGGTAAACCACAGAGAACCTCTGCCTTTTCTCCATAAAGTCGTCGTAATTCTTGGATATAGTTCACGATGCAAGTGACATTAGCCTCAACAGTGAGGATGTTTGACTTGATTTGCCATCATATCATAGTAGCAGAGTGAAAAACTTTCTTTGTGACCATCCATTCCGATAAAAAGTGTGGTAAAATGAAACATATAAGACCTCCAATTGAGTGTGGTAATTCCTGTTAGAAATTGATTGTTTTTTTATTCTAGTGTACAGGTAAATCCACGAGATATCAACTGGGGGTCTTTACATATTGTCTATAACATTATCCAAACACTTTTTTCAAGACTTCACCTACCGTCATCACACCGATAACCTCAATACCATTGGGGACTTGAATGCCTTGAAGAGAATTTTTAGGAGCATAGATTTTGGTGAAACCTAATTTTGCAGCTTCGTTGATGCGTTGCTCGATACGCGTGACACGGCGGATTTCCCCTGTCAAACCAATCTCACCGATGAAAGCCTCTTGAGGATTGGTTGGTTTTTCTTTGTAGCTAGAGGCAATGGCTACCGCTACCGCAAGGTCAATAGCTGGTTCATCCAGTTTTACTCCACCAGCAGACTTGAGGTAGGCATCTTGGTTTTGTAATAACAGCCCTGCTCTTTTTTCCAAAACAGCCATAATGAGACTGACACGGTTAAAATCCAAACCCGTTGTCGTCCGCTTAGCATTACCAAAAACGGTGGGTGTTACTAAAGCCTGAACCTCTGCTAGGATTGGACGAGTCCCCTCCATCGTCACGACAATCGCAGATCCTGTTGCGCCATCCAAACGTTCTTCTAGGAAAACTTGGCTAGGATTTAACACTTCGACAAGCCCACCAGATTGCATTTCAAAAATACCGATTTCATTGGTTGAGCCAAAACGATTTTTTACTGCTCTTAGGATACGAAAAGTATGGTGACGTTCCCCTTCAAAATAAAGAACCGTATCCACCATATGCTCAAGCATACGAGGTCCCGCAAGAGTTCCTTCCTTGGTGACATGCCCCACAATAAAAGTGGCAATGTTATTGGTCTTAGCCAACTGCATAAGTTCTGCAGTTACCTCACGAACCTGTGATACAGAACCTTGCACACTTGTCACCTCTGGGCTCATAATGGTCTGAATAGAATCAATAATCAGAAAATCAGGCTGAATCTTTTCAATCTCAGCTCGGATGCTCTGCATATTGGTCTCTGCATAGAGATAAAATTCATTATCGATATCCCCTAAGCGTTCACTTCGCAGCTTAATCTGCTCTGCTGATTCTTCCCCAGAAACGTATAGAACCGTCCCTTTGTTAGCTAGCTGAGTTGAAACCTGCAAGAGCAAGGTCGATTTTCCGATACCCGGGTCACCACCAATAAGGACAAGGCTTCCAGGAACGACACCGCCCCCAAGGACACGGTTAAATTCATCCATATCAGTCTTGGTACGAGCATAGTTGATGGAGCTGACATCTTTTAGCTTTGTCGGTTTGGTTTTTTCACCAGTCAAGCTGATGCGGGCATTTTTAACCTCAGCGACTTCTACTTCTTCGACAAAGGAGGTCCAAGCGGAACAATTTGGGCAGCGCCCTAAATATTTAGGAGAATGGTAGCCACACTCCTGACAGATAAAATTTGATTTTTTCTTAGCCATACTTACTTCCCAGTACTTCCAAAGCCACCAGTACGCTCTCCCGTCGCGTCATCACCATCTGCTATCAGAAATGGAGCAAAGACCCCTTGAACAATGCGTTCACCTACTTCAACAACCACCGTCTCATCAGTAATGTTTTTCATCTGAGCAAAAATATGCCCCTCATTGGCCTCATTGCCATAATAATCCCCATCAATAACACCTACTGAGTTAATCAAGACAAGCCCTTTTTTACGAGGATTCGACGAACGGTCATAGAGGTACAGCACCTCTGTTGACTGCATGTAGGCCTTGACCCCTGTCGGCACAAGGACAATCTCTCCCGGTGCAATTTCTGTACGAACAGATGCTTTCAAATCATAGCCAGCCGCATGAGCTGTCTCACGCTTTGGCAACAAATCTTGGTTAGTTTCTGTTGAAATCAATTCAAATCCACGGATTTTCATATTTATAATTCATTCCTTTCGTTTCACTCAAGGCACAACACTGAATGAAAAGGTATTGTGCTCTTTATTTTAGTTTATAATTAAAGTGAGTAGGCCTATCACAACTACAAATCACGGGGAGGTGAATAAGTGAGTGGTCTAGCCATTACCTCGAATATTTATAGGTGTAGCTCTTCCTATCAAGCACAACTAACTGTGACTATGAGCACGTAAATTTATAATTGGATAAGCAACTCGTTTGTGAAAGGGGAGAGCAGTCAAGGGATAGGCGCTTCTCAAATTTTGGCGAAGGGAGACCCCTCATGTTAAAAATTGGTTATCCCAATTGTTATGGCATTGATGTGCATAAAACCTTTATCGTAGCGGTTATTGCCATCACCGACAATCATGGAATCACTAGCTACCACCGTAAGCGTTTCTCAACCTTTACAAATGGCCTCATGCAGCTAAGAGATTGGTTGGAATACTATTCCTGCTTTGATGTCTGTATGGGATCTAACGGTAAATACTGGATTCCTGTCTTCAATATTCTTGAAGAGTCTTGTAACATCTGCTTGGCTCACCCCAAGTATGTGAAAGCTATTCCAGGAAAGAAGACCGACGAGAAAGATGCACAATGGATTGCTGACCTTTTCAAGCACGATCTCGTTGCTTCCAGCTTCATCCCACCGCTTAAAATCAGACAACTGCGTGACCTCTTTCGCTATCGTATGAAGCTCACTCAGCTTCAAGTCAGCGAGAAGAACCGTTATCAAAACTGCCTGACCTGGTCAAACCTCCAAATCGCAAGTGTTGTTTCCTATGTCTTCGGAAAAAGTGCTCAGAAGATTATTCAGAGTATCCTTGATCATCCTGAGAAAAAACCAAACATTGAACAGCTGGTTCACAAGAGAATGAAGGATAAAGTGATGGCCTTAGAGATCGCTGTTGAAGGTGATGTGACACCTGAACAAGCTGAAAAAATTAGAGTGATCAAAGCCCATTAGACGCTTTAACTATTTGTAAAGAAGATTTAGAACAAATGATCCGAGAAGTGGGACAAGAATACCAAGAACAAGTCAAGTTAATACAAACCGTCCCTAGTTTCAAAGACGACCTCTCTGCCCTCAGAATCATTTCTGAAATCGGTGCAGATATGACGGTCTTTGATACCGCTGGAAACTCTGTTCTTGGGCGGGACTTGTCCCTGCTAACGATGAAAGTGCTGGCAAAAAATACTCAACCCGAATTTCCAAAGGGGGTAGGTACCTCAAACCATTTCTCGTCCAAATCGCTAACGCTGTTGTCAAGTCAGAGAAGCATTCTGAGTTGCGACATAAATACCTGAAACTCAAGAAACGTCGTGGACATCGAAAGGCGATTATCGCTATCTGTCGCAGACTACTCGTACTATCTACCAAGTTCTCCTCAAACAAGAAACTTATAATCCTGTTTTACAAGGCTTAACCGAAATCAGAAATCCAGATAAAACCATGTCTATACAAGACGCTGTTCGTTTTGCACAACAACACGGATTCAATGTTGTTTAAGATTAAAAATCAGGTATCAAGACCTCTTTTCAGTGTGATCAAAATTAGGGTAAACAAGAAACTAACTAACGTTTATTTTTTTCAAACTTTCTCTTTTCTCTTGTTAATGCCTTTCTATTATAAAATATTCGTCTTTGAAAAGCAAAAACGCCACTTATGTGACGTTTTTCTTATTATTCTAGTACCAATTTACCATCTTTTAAACGATAAATCTTATCTACCACATCAAGAATACGTTCATCATGGGTAACGAGGATAGCTGCGGTTTGTTTGGCCTTGACTTCTTTTCTGAGAAGCTCTGCAATTTGACGACCACGCGCTTCATCCAGACTAGCTGTTGGTTCATCCGCTAGGATAAGTGATGGATTACCCACAAAGGCTCTTGCAATTGCCGCCCTCTGTTTTTGACCACCAGACATATCTTTGGGATAGCTATTGGCACAATCTGGAATTCCCAGTTCTGTCAGTAAGGCTAATAAATCCGCCTGACTAACAGATGATTTTGTCATCTTGGCAACCATCTTAAGTTGATCAATAATAGTCAAATATGGCAGGAGATGATGGTTTTGGAAAATAAAACCAAGGTAATCACGACGGCGTTTAGTCCACTCTTTGGCATTTTTAACTGTTACTAGATCGCCATCTAAATGAAGCTCACCGCCATCTGCCGACAAGAGACATCCGATAATAGAAAGCAAGGTGCTTTTCCCAGAACCAGAAGGACCTAGAATCGCAATAATTTCTCCCTTATCTAACTCCAAATTAACATCGTCTAAGATAATACGCTTTTCCTTGCCATCTTGGTAAGCTTTAGTAATATTTTTTAAAACAAGTGGTTTGGTCATTAGGCTTCACCTCCATTGATAATATCAATTGGATCAATCTTAGCAATACGACTGACTGATAAAAGACTCGCTACTACTGTGACAGTAATAAAGGTTACTGACAAGATTCCCATATCTGATAAATTGAGATAAAATGGCATTTTTACCGGTAAAACACTAGCCAAACCAAGCGTTAGCGCATCTCCAATAAGGACACCGACCAAAGCTAGGATAAAAACTTGGAATAACTGTTGAGCTGCTAAACTTCCCATCCCCATACCGAGTGCTTTAAGGACACCGAATTGCTGACGCTTATCAAGACTGATGATGTAGAAGAATACTGCCAAAACAGCTGCTGATGCTACCACCAAGACCCACGTAATCATCCTAAGTGTTCCTTGCTCTGCCGCATAGCCTGGAATTTTTTCAATTAAATCTGCTTTTGACCAGACCTCAACCTTATCCAAGTCTAAATCAGCTACTGCTTCATCACTTGTCACAAAAGCCTGGGAACTCCAAGTAAATTTAGAATTATCAACAGTCATCAAATTTTCATAAGTTTTTCGGCTAATGTAACCAATTCCTGTATGACCGTACATGGCTCCCTTCGTAAAACCAACAACTGTCAACTCTGTTTTGCCATTCTTATCCAGCACAACGTCTCCAATTTTCACATCATCAGCTTGGAAACGTTGGTCCAAAATAATTTCATTCTCCTTAGCAACAGCATTGCCGTCACTTATTTCAGGAGCAAAATCACTGTTATCTTCAAGGATAAAATAAGTAACGTCCACCTTCTCATCATCTGTTGTTACTTGGCTACGCTGAATAGCCAATTCTTCCATTCCTTTGAAACTTTCACCTTTGATAGCTGTTACCGTTTCCTCTGAAAGATGAGAAAAGGGAATAATCCCTTCTGCCTCTTCACTCAAGATGAAATGACTTGCTGACATGTTTTCAATTCCTGCACTGACAAAACGACGAAGACCATTAGTCAAACCTGAGAGAAACATGACCATGAAAATCATAAGCATAACCAGACTTTCGCCCAAGAGGTATTTCTTTTTAAAAAAGAGTAATTCTTTAAAAGTATAAGACATCTCGACACACTTTCTTATTCAAATACAAATTGATTGTGATAGAGTTCTGAATAAAATCCTTTTTGTTTGAGCAATTCATGGTGGTTTCCTTGTTCAAGCACCTTGCCATCTTTTAAGACAATAATTTCATCCGCATTCAAGATAGTTTTCAAACGGTGAGCAATCACAAAGCTTGTACGCCCTGCAATGATCGCTTCCATAGCTTTTTGAATTTTCGCTTCTGTCACCGTATCAACGTTTGAGGTCGCCTCGTCTAAAATTAACACTTGCGGATCCGTCAACAAGGTACGCGCAATTGAAATCAATTGTTTCTGACCTGTTGAGAAGATATTTTCATCATCGGTCACATAGGTCTCATAACCTTCTGGTAAGCTCATGATAAAGTCATGAATGTGGGTCGCACGCGCTGCTGTTTCTACCATTTCTTGCGAAATCTCGTCATTGCCAAAACGAATATTATCCGCAATCGTGCCAGAAAAGAGCACCGATTCCTGCAAGACAATACCAACTTTTTCACGAAGGCTATCTAAATCATATTCACGAATATCACGACCATCAAAAGCAATAGAACCACCATTCACATCATAGAAACGGTTAATCAAGTTCATAATGGTCGTCTTCCCAGAACCAGTCGGCCCTACAACGGCAATCATTTTACCTTTTGGTGCCGAGATAGTGACGTCACTCAACACTTTTTGACCTGGTAAGTAACCAAAGTCAATGTTCTTGATTTCCACCCCTTCTTTTAATTCAGTAAATAGCGGAGCATTTTCTGGACGGACTTCCTCTGGCTCATCAAACATTTCCTGAATGCGATGTGCACCTGTGAAGGCAAGCTGAAGCTCAGCCCAGCTAGAAGCAATCTGCATCATCGGTTGGTAATATTGCTGTGAGTATTGCACAAAGGTTACAACAAGACCAAGTGCTACCGCTGTATCCATGGAGCTATCGTTTAAAACAATATTAGATCCCGCAAAAATGACAATAGCGGTATTGACAAGGCTCATTCCGTTCATAAATGGGAACATAATTCCACCAAAAAGACGTCCCTTGAAGGTTGTACGACGCACTTCTTCGTTGAGTTCCACAAAACCAGCGATGATTTCTTCTTGGACACCTTGAACAATAATCGCTTTCTGACCAGAAATCTTCTCGTCCATGTAGGCATTGAGTTTTGACACCGCAGCTTGTTGCAAGTTGGTGTATTTACGAGCTAAACGAATAATGATAACCAAAGCTAGTAAAGCAACCGGCGTTGACGCAATCGTGACAAGCGCTAGTCTGGTATCTTGACGGAACATCATCCACACCATCCCAATGTAGAGCGCACCATTTGAGAGAATTTGAACCATTGATTGGTTAAAGGCATTTTGGATATTATCTAGGTCACTAGTAAAGCGAGATAGGATATCCCCGTCCTTGTGGCGGTCAAAGAAAGCAATGGTCAATCGCTCTAATTTTCCAAAAAGCCCTTTGCGCATGCGGTTGGTCGAATGCGCCACAATACGAGTCAACAATAAACTATAAATAAGGTTAGCAACCACCGTCGCAACATAGGCCATAAACAGTTTAAGCATGACTCCATTAAAATCAGCCATATCCGCTTCAAAACCTTTTTGCCCCATTTGCGTTGCCGCAAAGTATTGCTGACCAATTTTCCCTAGCTCAGCAATCGCATCCCCCATCAAGACAGGCGTTTTTACTTGTAAATAGGTTGCTAAGATAATCGCAGCAAAAATAACCACAAAGGATAATTTGTACCGTTTAAAATAAAACCAGAAAAATCGTGCTGTTTTCATTTATTCCTCCTCTTTTCCTTTTTGCGTTTCATAAATTTCACGGTAAACGTCATTGTTAGCAACCAGTTCCGCATGGGTCCCTTCCCCAATCAAACGGCCTTCATCCAATACTAAAATCTTGTCTGCTTTAACGACGGATGAAATTTTCTGCGCAATAATAACCGTGGTTGTTCCTTTTAAGTCATGGTTCAGAGCATCTTGGACTAATTTTTCAGACTTGGCATCAAGAGCTGAGGTTGAATCATCAAGAACCAACACTTTAGGATTTCCAATCACCCCACGTGCAATAGACATTCGTTGTTTTTGCCCACCAGAGAAGTTATTCCCACGTTCTTCCACTTGACTTTCATAAGCTTCATCTAAACGGTCAATAAATTCCTTGGCTTGTGCAATACCTGCTGCTCGTTCTATCTGATCAAGGTTTGCCCCAGCAGCTCCCTGACGCAAATTATCCGCAATAGTTCCAGAGAACAGAATGGCTTTTTGAAGCACAATGGATACGGTCTGACGAAGTGTTTTTTGATTCACTTCTTTCAAGTCACGTCCGCCAATTGAAACTGTACCTTCTTGAGGATCAAACAAACGCGGAATCAGCTGTGCTAAAGTTGATTTACCAGCACCTGTTGCACCGACTACACCGACCATCTGACCAGATTTTATTTCAAATGAGATGTTTTTCAATGTTGGCTCAGCATCATGTGGGTAGGTAAAGCTAACATTATCAAACACAATGCTCCCAACCAAGTCCTCATTAGGATTGTCCACAAAAGTCATGGCAGGCTCTGTTTCAAGGATTTCATTAATCCGCTTAATAGAAATTGCAGCGCGGGCTGCATTCATTCCCATGAAACTTACCATAATAATGGAGAACATAATTTGCATTAGGTAGCTCATGAAAGAAGTGAAGCTACCGACCACCTCAAGATTATCTTTAACCATACCCGATACTAGGTAAAGAGAGGCAAAAATAGCCATAAATGACACAAACATCATAATGGGTTGCAGAATTGAAAAACCGTAACCGATGAATAAGTTTAAGTTCAGCAAATCATTTGAGGTTTCTTTAAACTTAACATATTGATTTTTTTCTTGAACAAACGATTTTACCACACGGATACCTCGAAGGTTTTCCTTGGCAATCCCATTCATTTTGTCCATAAAGACTTGGAATTTTCCAAAACGAGGCCCCATATGTTTCATCACAACCGCCATAATGCTAGCAATGACGATAACCATGACAATAATCATCCACCATAGTTCCGGCAAGGTTCTCACCGCCATGATAAAGGCACCGATGAACAATAACGGCACACGCAAAAGCACCGTAAAACTCATCATCACTAAGTTTTGGATTTGTGTAACGTCATTGGTCATACGAACAACTAAATTACCGGCATTAAACTCTTCAATATTGGCATATGAAAAGCTTTGAATTTTTCGGAAGGTCTTCTCACGAATATCAGCAGAAACACCTTGAGCAATTTTCGAAGCCACAATCGTATTGAGCATACCGGCAATTAGACCGATACCTGCTATGACTAAGAGCCATTTCCCAACACGAAAAATTTCATCTTGGTCATTCATCAAGACAGCCGTCAACACCTCTTTTAGGTAACTTGGCTGTAAAAGTGTTGTCATAACGACTGTTGCTACTAATAAAATCGATGCTAGAGCATACCATTTGTAGCGTAAAAGTGCTTCTTTTACCATTTAATCTCTCCTATTTGCAATTTTTATTAAGTAATTATTTTTTCTATAAGTTAGTTTTATTTTTGGCTTTTATAATTCTCAATATTAGCCTTTAATTGTTCTGCCCATTGTAAAACATTTTTAAAATCTTCTTTTTCAATATTTTGAAATAAAAAGCTGTGCAATTCCTGATGAAACTCCTCTAAATGCTCCACCTTATCTCTGCCAAGCTCCGTCAAGACAACCTGTTTATAGCGCTTATCTGATTTGGAGGGAATAATGTCAATAAATCCATTTTTTCCCATTCTCTTAACCAAATTACTGGCAACCGATTTTGAAATTTTCAATTCTTTTTCGATGTCTTTAACAAATATTTCTTGTTGATCACGACGGTACAAATACATCAAGGCCCATCCTTGTGGACCCGCCAAATGTTCTATCCCCTTTTCCTTCGCAATGTCTTCACAAACCTGTTCCAGTTGATTAAGGACATTACGAATATCAGAAATAAAGTGTCCCATAATTACAATACCCTATCCGACCCTTTGTAAAGTCAGACATGCTCTTATATGCTCCTTTCTTTTAAGATATAATTCTCATGAGAACTATTATAGTTCCCATAGAAACCATTGTCAAGAAAAAGCTCTGCCATTTTCAGAAAACAACCGATAAAATACCACTAAAATAATGCTAAATACTGCTGAAAGCCTTTGCTTTAAAAAAGCGAAAATAACAATCTTATGGTATAATGAGAATTGATATTATGACTAGTAAAGGAAAAACTATGGAAAAGCAGAAAATTGCTGTTTTAGGGCCTGGTTCATGGGGAACTGCTCTGGCACAAGTGCTCAACGATAACGGTCATGAGGTGCGCCTCTGGGGAAATATTCCCGAGCAAATTGATGAAATTAACATCAAGCACACGAATACGCATTACTTCAAGGACATTGTCTTAGATGAAGGTATCAAGGGCTATAAAAACCTCTCAGAAGCTATTGACGGTGTTGATGGTATCCTCTTTGTAGTCCCAACCAAAGTGACACGTTTAGTGGCCAAACAAGTTGCAGACCTCTTAAAACACAATGTTGTAATTATGCACGCTTCAAAAGGCCTTGAGCCCGGCACTCACGAACGCTTATCAACTATTTTAGAAGAAGAGATTCCAGCAGAATACCGTTCAGATATCGTTGTTGTTTCAGGACCGAGTCATGCCGAAGAAACGATTGTTCGTGATATCACCTTAATTACAGCTGCCTCTAAAGACCTCTTGGCTGCCAAATATGTTCAAACTCTTTTTAGCAATGATTATTTCCGCCTTTATACCAATACAGATGTCATCGGAGTTGAAACAGCTGGCGCTTTAAAAAATATTATCGCTGTTGGAGCAGGTGTTCTACATGGACTTGGTTACGGTGATAACGCAAAAGCCGCGGTCATCACACGTGGTTTAGCTGAAATTACACGCTTAGGCGTTAAAATGGGCGCTGATCCACTCACCTATAGTGGTTTATCTGGAGTAGGTGACCTTATTGTCACTGGTACTTCTGTTCACTCTCGCAACTGGAGAGCTGGTAACGCTCTTGGACAAGGGGAGAAATTAGAAGACATCGAACGTAACATGGGCATGGTTATTGAAGGGATTTCTACGACGAAAGTTGCCTATGAAATTGCTCAAGAATTAGGTGTCTACATGCCGATCACAACAGCTATTTATAAAACCATCTACGAGGGAGCCGACATCAAAGAAGCCGTCCTTGGTATGATGAAAAATGAATTCAAATCAGAAAATGAATTCTAAAATAATAATTTCTATAAATACGGAGGACTTATGAAAAAAGTTAGAAAAGCCGTCATTCCTGCCGCAGGTTTAGGTACTCGTTTTTTACCAGCTACAAAAGCTCTTGCCAAAGAAATGCTTCCTATCGTTGATAAACCAACAATTCAGTTTATCGTTGAAGAAGCCTTAAAATCTGGTATTGAAGAAATCTTAGTGGTTACAGGTCGTGCCAAACGTTCAATCGAAGACCACTTTGACTCAAATTTTGAATTGGAATACAACCTTCAACAAAAAGATAAAAAAGATTTGCTGAAGTTAGTTGATGAAACCACTGATATTACACTTCATTTTATCCGTCAAAGTCACCCACGTGGTCTCGGTGATGCTGTTTTACAAGCCAAAGCTTTTGTCGGAAATGAACCTTTTGTAGTGATGCTTGGTGATGACCTTATGGATATCACCAACGATAAAGCCCTACCACTTACCAAGCAATTAATAAATGATTTCGATGCAACACACGCCTCAACCATTGCTGTTATGCCTGTTCCGCACGGAGACGTTTCTTCCTATGGTGTGATTGCACCACAAGGAGAAGGCGTTAGTGGACTCTATAGCGTTGATACCTTTGTTGAAAAACCTGCTCCTGAAGAAGCACCGAGTGATTTAGCCATCATCGGCCGCTATCTTTTAACTCCTGAAATTTTTGATATTTTAGAAAATCAAAAACCTGGAGCTGGAGGAGAAATTCAATTAACAGATGCTATTGATACTTTGAATAAAACGCAACGTGTTTTTGCCCGTGAATTCAAAGGAAGTCGCTATGATGTCGGAGATAAATTCGGATTCATGAAAACATCAATTGACTACGCTCTCCAACACCCACAAGTCAAAGATGATTTGAAAGACTACATTATCGAACTCGGTAAAAAACTTGACGGTAAATCAGAAAAATAAATCCAAAAAGCACCTAGAGCAAATCCCTGGGTGCTTTTACATGTTGTCATATCTTTATTCCTTGGGTTAAATTTCTCACACTTTGAACAATAATTCGTACTGATTACCAAATAATCACACGGTCACTTGGCTCGCGCCACATCCCGTCTCCATCTTTAACATCAAAGGTGTCGTGGAAATCGTCAAAGTTTGGCAATTGCACATTGGTCCGTAATTTTCCTGGCGCGTGAACATCTACCGAAATCAAGAGTTTCATATATTCTTCACGGGCTTTCATCCGCCAAATTGTTGCAAAATTTGTGAAGTAGTCTTCTGCTGAGAAGTCATCTTCCTTCTTAGCCGCTTCAAGAGCAGCTGCTAAACCACCTAAGTCTGCAACATTTTCTGATACCGTCAACTTACCGTTGACCTTACCACCTGCAAAATCAATGCCATCGAATTGAGCAACGACTTTGTCTGTACGCTCTTGGAAAGCAGCATAATCATCTTCTGTCCACCAGTTATTCAAACTACCATGCTCATCAAACGATGCGCCATTGGTATCAAAAGCATGCGAAATTTCATGGGCAATAACCGCACCGATACCGCCGTAGTTGGCTGATGATGATTGGTCTAAACTATAAAATGGCGCTTGTAGAATCGCGGCTGGGAAGACGATTTGGTTTTGTTGCGGGTCATAATAAGCATTGACCATGTGGGCAGGCATGTGCCATTCGCTACGGTCAACTGATTTATTCCACTTGCTCCAGCTATGAGCGATAGAAATTTTAGCCAAAGCCTGTGCATTTTCAACCAATGACAAGTTCTCATCAATAACTTTTTTAGCATAAGTCTCTGGCAATTTTTCTGGGTAACCAATATGCGGTGTAATCACATTCAGCTTGGTGATTGCTTTATCACGTGTTTCAGGTTTGAGCCAATTATTTTGTGCCAAACGGTCCTTGTAAACCGCAATCATATTAGCTACTTTTTGTTCCACATCAGCTTTGGCTTCTGGAGAGAATTTTTCACCCGCATACCACAAGCCAAGCGCTTGATTGAATGGTCCTTGCGCCAAGTAGTAAGCAGCTTTTTTCTTAGCCATTGCTTGAGGGGTTCCTGAGAGAGCACGGTTATAAGCCCCTGACAAGACACGAATATCTTCTGTCAAATAAGGCGTATAAGCTGACACTGCACCATTTAAAAGTACAGCCTTTAACAGATGCCAGTTCTTTTCTGAATAGTATTCTGCTGCAAACTCTGTCCAAAATCTCTCTTCAGGAACAATGACTTTATCAGGCAACTGGCCAAGAATGTCTGTGAAAATCTTATCAAGTGGCAATTCTGGTACTAATGCTGTAAAGTCAGCCCATTCGTATGGATGGTAAAGCTTAGCATACTCTGAACTTTCTTCGCTTGAGAGAACGTATTGTGCCACTTTAGCATCTAACGCGATAAACTTATCAAGCATGTCTTTGATTTCTTCTGTTGAAAAACCAAATTGATCCAATAGCTCTTCTTCACATTTACGCCAAGTAGCAAGCAATTCTTCTCCATTTTTTTCCGGCTCGGTATAGTAACTAGTATCTGGCAAGATAGTTGGTGGAGCAGATGCCCATAAAACATTAGTTCGGGCATCCATAAAGTCTGGTGATACACCAAACCATAAAATATTAGGTTTTCCAGCCACTTCCAGCTCTGCCATTTTTTCAGCAAAAGAAGCAAAACTATCAAAGTTTTGATACTCTTCAATCAACGGTTTTACAGGCTCAATGCCTAAGCGTTCACGCGTTTCAAAATCAGCTACTTGCTTATGGAATTTCACAAAATTTTGAAGAACAGCATCTTCTGGTAAATTCTCACCTGCCAACCACTGGTCGGTGGTTTCAAGCATTAAGTCCTCAATCTCATCAGCAAGGTCTGAAAAGCCGCCTGTTTGTGGTTTATCATCCGGAATAACAGCATTTTTTTCCCACTCGCCATTTACAGCGTCAAAAAAATCATCTTGTAAACGTACCATCTAGGTCTCCTTCTCTAATTTCTAAAGTGCTTACATTATAGCAAAAAAATCCCAAGAAATCATTACAAAAATCATCATTAGTTAGATATAAAAATTTAGCATTATTCCATTAAAATAAAAGCATCACAAAATCATTGAAAGAGATAGAAACCGGTATTTCAAAAACATCTTTTTTAGGCTACATTGTCCGGTACATCAGTCAATCAAAATTCGCCACTGCGCTAGACATTGTCTAAAAATAGAAATCTGAATGATTATCTAGCTTTAACCGTAAAAGGGGATATCAATGACTCTACTTAACTATGGTTTTCTGAAATTTTTACTAATGAAGATTGGCAATTTGAAAAGGAATAGAGTGGGACAGAAGTCATGATGTCGAAGTCTTGACTTCCCTTCGCTCTCTGATTTCTAAGCTCAGGATGAAACTGTCCACTGGATACTTTCACTCCCACCTCCGCACAGCTCCGAAGGCCTGGGAGAGCTTTGGAGGTTGGAAATAAGATGAACGATGTTCATCACATTCGTATAGGATGGCCGCTAACGATTGTGTGGTACTCAAATAATACAGTGGACTATTTGAGGTGGGCCCTTAAAAATGAAGAAGTATCCAATTGTAGACTTCTAATCCACCAACTGCGTCTATCTGTTATTACTATCAAAAAAAGAAGGTTGAGATATTTTTTATACGAAAACTTCCAAAAGCCCTCACTAAGAGTATAGCACTTAGCGAGGGCTTTGCCTATTGGTTTTCATTGTTTTGTGGGTGCGGGCTCCGCCATCGTGCTGGTTTGTCCCAACCTCTTTATTTCCCACTTCAGTAGGTGATGGCATTGTATTGAGTAGCTTCATAGCTACTCAATTACTAATGCCATCAGCCTACTGAACCCTCCATTTCATACGCTATGAGTCTGTTCAATTCAACGGCGTATTCCATTGGTAGTTCCTTGGTGAATGGTTCAACAAATCCCATGACGATCATTTCTGTTGCCTCGCTTTCTGAAAGGCCACGACTCATGAGATAGTAGAGTTGTTCTTCTGAAATTTTTGAGACTTTGGCTTCGTGTTCTAAAGCGACTTGGGAATTGTGAATTTCATTGAATGGGATGGTATCTGATTTTGATAAATCGTCCATCAAAATGGTATCACATTCGATGTGGCTGACTGATTTTGCTGAGTCTTTTCCAAAAGTTACCTGTCCACGATAGTTTACCGCCCCGCCACCTTTGGCAATGGATTTAGAAACAATTGACGATGAGGTATGCGGTGCATTGTGAATCATTTTCGCTCCTGTATCTTGGTTTTGACCAGTATTCGCAAAAGCGATTGTCAACATGGTACCACGCGCTCCTGGACCATCCAAATATACCGCTGGATATTTCATGGTTGTTTTAGCACCAAGGTTCCCATCAATCCATTCTACCGTCGCATCTTTAAGAGCACGCGCACGTTTTGTCACCAAATTGTACACATTGTCTGACCAGTTTTGGATAGTCGTGTAACGGCAATACGCGCCATCAAGGGCAAAGATTTCAACAACTGCAGCGTGCAAACTGTTGGTTGAGTAAGTAGGCGCTGTACAACCTTCAACGTAGTGAACACTTGCTCCTTCATCAACGATAATAATGGTACGCTCAAACTGTCCTGTATTTTCGTTATTTATACGGAAGTAGGTTTGTAGTGGCACATCTACCTTGACACCTTTTGGCACATAGATGAAGGTTCCGCCTGACCAAACTGCTGAGTTTAGCGCAGCTAATTTATTATCCGTAGGAGGAACCAATTTTGCAAAGTATTGTTTGAAAAGCTCTGGATATTCTTTCAAGGCTGAATCTGTATCCGTAAAGATAATCCCCAGCTTCTCAAATTCTTCTTTCATATTGTGGTAAACCACTTCTGATTCATACTGGGCAGATGCCCCAGCTAGATAAGCACGCTCTGCCTCTGGAATGCCAATACGTTCAAAAGTTTCCTTAATTTTCTCAGGGACATCATCCCATGAACGTGCTGGCTTATCAGATGGTTTTTGGTAATAAATAATATCATCAAAATCAATCTCAGAAAGGTCTGCTCCCCACTCCTGCATCGGCATCTTGTTAAAAGCCTCGAGGGATTTGAGACGAAATTCTAACATCCATTCTGGTTCATTTTTAGCTGCTGACAACTGACGGACAACAGCTTCACTAAGCCCCTTACCTGTCGAATAAATCGGCTCCACATCGTCGTGAAAACCAAATTGGTACTCCCCAAGGTCAATCGGCTTTGGTTCTACAATTTCTTCTGACATAGTTCTTCTTTCTAAATTTTAATTTTTACAAGTACTCTTTAATAATTTCTTTCATCCTTACAACTTTATCAATCACCTCTTCAATAAGTTGAGGATAATTGGTCTGATTATTAAAATCTAATCCACTTATATAGTGTATAATGCGAGAAGCTTTCTGATTATCTAATCTACGCCATTCCAGAACAAATCCTAGCTCTTCTTCTAGTTTTTGTGCAGATAATTGAAGTTTATCAAAAAGATCCTTGTCGTTGTTTATATAATACTCGATACCAATAGCATTAGTCTGATTGACAAGTGTTATTGAGATATGTGCTTTGCTTGTCCCAATTGCCACATCATACCAATGATCCGTTGTTGCTTTTCGAACGTTAAAAGGATAATTTTTTTCCTCTAAGCACTCATTCATTTGGTTCCAAAAATTCAACCGCTCTGCTTGTGAACGACTCAATTCTTTATCTCCAGACATAGCCTTAGTTGCTTTGATAAAATCATTTGGTTTTTCCACAATCACAAACTTAGGAGCTGGTAATGAATTACCAATTTGATAAGCATGAATTTCAATGAGAAAAAACGAAATATCTTGTGTTGTCTTGCTATTCAACCATTCGATAGCACTACGATGTTCCTCTCTGGCTTCTTTAACAATCCAAACAACAACATCCGCCCCTAAACCTGAAGCATAAGTAATTAGTGTTCACAGATGGCCGTGATTAGTTGCTTCCAGTTGATTTTCGATAATTACCTTCATCCTGTTGTCTCATCTGTCGCAACTAAATCACAACGATAAGAACCAACGAAAACTTCCTTATTAACATCAACTAGAGTTAAACCAATTTCATTTCCTAACTGATTAATATTTTCATCTTGTGCCAATCAATTTGAAAAATCATATTATTCATGTTACTAAAGTTTCCTAACATCAACTTCTTCTAAAATACCAAACATGTCTAACTTCTCTCTATTGATTTTCTCAAAGCATTCCAAGCTAGGGTTGCACACTTGATGCGCTGAGGAAATTTCGAAACACCTGCCATAAAAGCTGCATCTCCCAAGTCTTTTTGACGGTCATCTGTCTGCCCCTGTACCATTTGAGAGAAGAGCTCTGCCATGTCCAAGGCTTCTGCCTTGGTTTTACCAATCACCGCATCAGTCATCATGCTTGATGAAGCTGTTGAAATCGTGCAGCCTTCGCCTGCAAAGGCTATATCTTCAATCACGTCTCCATCAAATTTGACCGTTAAAGCAATCACATCTCCACAGGTTGGGTTATTGAGTTGAATGGCTTCAACACCCTCTAAAACTCCGTGATGATGTGGACTTTTAGAATGATCTGCCACGACCGCCATGTAAAGGCTATCTAATCTAGAAAGTGCCATTGAAAAACTCCTTCGTCTTATGAATCGCTTCAATCAATTTGTCACAATCCGCTTTGGTATTGTATAAGTAAAGACTGGCGCGAACTGTTGCTGAAATCCCTAGATGGTTAATTAGAGGTTGCGCACAATGGTGCCCTGCCCGAACAGCAACACCTTCATAGTCCAAGGCTGTTGCTACATCATGCGGGTGCAAGCCCTCGATATTAAAGGCAAGAACCCCTGCATGTTTTTCAGGATCTTTCGGTCCATAGACCGTCACTCCTGGAATGGCATGTAACTGAGGCAAAAGATAGCTAACCAGGTCTTGCTCATGAGAATGAACAGTATCCATTCCCAACTCAGTCAAGTAGTCAACAGCTACTCCCAAAGCAATCGCTCCTGAAATATTTGGCGTCCCTGCTTCAAATTTCCAAGGTAATTCCTTCCAAGTGGCTTCTTGCTCATAAACAAAATCAATCATTTCACCACCAAATTCGATAGGGGACATCATGTTTAGAATTTCTTCCTTACCATAAAGAACTCCAATACCTGTTGATGCCAACATTTTATGACCAGATAAGGTAAAGAAATCACAATCTAAATCCTGCACATCAATCGCCATGTGAGGAGCAGATTGAGCACCGTCAACAACCATATATGCACCAACTTCGTGAGCTAGCTCTGCGATTTTCTTAACAGGATTGATACAGCCAAGAACGTTGGACACATGCGCTAGACTGACAAATTTTGTCTTTGCCGTCAGCTTCCTTTTCAAATCCTCCATGTCCAGTTCCCCGTCTTTTAGGTAAACATAGACCAGTTTTGCCCCTGTTTTCTGGCAAGCTTGCTGCCAAGGGATAATGTTGGAATGATGTTCCATGACTGAGATTAGGATTTCATCATCTGGTTGGAGAATCTGCGCCGCAAACTGAGCCACCCAGTTAAGTCCCGTAGTCGTTCCTCTGGTAAACAGAATTTCCTTAGTTGATTTCGCGTTGATAAAGGAGCTAACCTTCTCACGACTGGCTTCATACTTAGCTGTCGCTCGCTCTGCTAGGGTATGCACCCCACGGTGAACATTGGCATTATCTTCCAAATAGTACTGATTTATGGCATCTAGCACAGCTTTTGGCTTCTGAGTGGTCGCCGCACTGTCTAAATAAACCAGAGGTTCATCATTGACAATCTGGTCTAAAATCGGAAAATCTCGGCGAATAGTCTGAACATCTAGCAATGACGTCACTCCTTTAGTGTTAATTTTAACTTTGGGCTAACTCCGTTTCAAGGTCAGTCAGCACTTCTAGTAAACGCGACTTGAGTCGTTCCAGTTCTTCAGGGGTCACTTTTTGATGGTCGGCATACATCTCCTCAAAGGGTAGCCACCAAACAGGTCATTTTCCATTCTGCCCATGATGCCCTAAGTCACCCGCATATCTTGGAAATAAGTCCCAATGCAAATGAGCGTCTCCATTTCCAAGACTCTCAATGTTCATCTTCTCTGCGGAAAAAGCCTGCGCTACTGCCTCAGATACTATCGCCATTTCAGCCAAGTGCTTCTGACGGATAGCTATCGGCAAATCATGCAATTCTCTGACATGTTTTTTCGCCAGAAACAGCGTGTACCCTCGGAAATACTGGTGATCCCCAATCACGACATAGCCTGTTTCTAGTTCTTTGACAAAATAGGGATTGGTCCCATTTTGAATACCAGTTACTCTGTCACAAATCAAGCATATCTTAGCGTTTGTCTAGCTTGCTATCCAGTACCGCAATCATCTCATCACGGACTTCTTTGACTGGGATTTCTGTAATAACAGCTCCTAGGAAACCTAAGATCACAAGGCGCTCTGCAGTTGCTTGGTCAATCCCACGACTCATAAGGTAGTACATATCCTCTGGGTCAACCTGACCGATTGACGCCGCATGACCTGCTGTGACTTCATTTTCATCAATCAAGAGAATTGGGTTGGCATCTGAGCGAGCTTGGTCTGATAACATCAAGACACGGCTCTCTTGTTGAGCATCCGCCCCTTTAGCCCCTTTGACAATATGGCCAATTCCATTAAAGGTTAAGGTTCCACGCTCTAAAATAACCCCATGTTGAAGGATATGCCCAACAGAATGATTCCCATAATTGGTCACTCGCGTATCAATGCCTTGTACCTGACGACCACTTGAAGCAGCAACAACTTTCAGGTTAGCATGGCTACCGTTACCAATCAAATCACTATCAAAATCGGCAATCAGATTACCTTCATTCATCACACCAAGTGCCCAATCAACCGTTGCATCAGCGGCATGACGAGCACGGCGGCTTAAATAGGCTGTGACATGCTCTCCAAGACGGTCAATTGCCGCAAATTTAATCCGGCTTCCTGCACCTGCAATTATTTCAACAGAAATATTCGCAGAAACATCCTGAGAACCTGAACCAATGGATTCAAAGCGTTCTAGGTAGCTAAATTTACTATTTTTCCCAGCAATAATTAAGATGTGCTTGTTAAATGGCACAGCACTATCACTATCCTGCAAGAAAATGCCTTCGATAGGCTCCGCAATTTCCACATTGTCAGGAACATAGAGAACCGCTGCGCTGTTAAAATACGCGTAGTTGTAAGCAGCTAATTTGTCCTCATCACTTTTCACCGCAGAAGCAAAGTGCTTTTCAACCACCTCTGGAATCTCTTCCAAGGCAGAATAGAGATCTGTAAAAACAACCCCCTGTTCAATCAATGACATCGGTAATTGTTCCAGAATAGTTTGTGTTCCTACTTGAACAAGTTTAGGGTTATCGCCTAGTTCTGTAAAATCTGGAACATTGCCAACACCCTCATCTTCTGTCAAGGTCCCATCACCAAGATTCCAACGATGAAACTTCACACGCTCAATTTTAGGTAAAGCCAAAGTTTCCAGCTTATCAAAAGCTGATAAGCGAAGTTCTGCTAACCAAGACGGCTCTGCCTTTAATTGTGAGAAGTTTTGAATAGCTTGTTTACTCATAGCCTCTCCTTACTCCAATTCTTCATGGTAATCAATACCAAGCTCTTCAGCGATTTTCACATAGCCTTCTTTTTCAAGACGGGCAGCCAATTCAGCACCACCTGACATCACCACACGACCTTCCATCATCACATGAACCACATCTGGAGTGATATAGTTCAAAAGACGTTGGTAGTGGGTTATAATCATAGCACCGAAGCCTTCGCCACGCATTTCGTTAACCCCTTTTGAAACCACTTTAAGTGCATCAATGTCAAGACCTGAGTCAATCTCATCAAGAAGGGCAAATTTAGGTTCAAGCATGAGCAACTGAAGAATCTCATTACGTTTTTTCTCACCACCTGAGAACCCTTCATTCAAGTAACGCTCTGCCATTTCCTCTTTCATGCCAAGTAATTCCATTTTCTCATCAAGTTTTGTTATGAAATCACGTACTGAAATTTTATCCTCATCTTCTTTACCAGCATTCATCGCTGCACGGATAAATTCGGCATTGGTAATTCCTGGAATTTCTGAAGGGTACTGCATGGCTAGGAAGAGCCCTAGACGTGCACGCTCATCCACTTCCATCTCTAAAATATTTTCGCCCTCAAAAAGGATTTCTCCCTCAGTGACTTCATAGTTTGGATGTCCCATAATCGCAGCAGAAAGCGTTGATTTACCTGTTCCGTTTGGACCCATGATCGCAGCAATTTCTCCTGTTTTAAGGGTCAAATTTACCCCTTTTAAAATTTCCTTGTCTTCAATAGAAACATGTAAGTTTTTAATTTCAAGTACAGACATGACAATCTCCCGATTCTTTTTTATAACGGTCTTTATTATAACAAAAAAGCCCCCGAAAGGCTTTTATCGTGCTTACTTCTTTGACTTCTGCTCAAAAAATTCCTTTCGATAAGCAGAATTGCCAACCAATTTCAACAGGTGGAAAAGCGGTGTTCGACCTTCTCCCCAAATTTCCAACCCCTCAATCAATACCTCAAGCCCAAACAGCACACCTACCATCAGTAGAACCCCACCTAGACGTGTTGAGACATTTAACAATAAGGAGATTAAGGAAAATAGCAGAGCAATACCATAAACGACCAACACAGCCCCTTTATGAGAAAAACCCATTGCTAACAATCTATGATGAAGGTGCATCTTGTCCGGTTCATAAAATTTCTTACCAGATAAGGTACGACGGATAATCGCTACAAAGGTATCCACAATCGGAACCCCTAGAATAATCACTGGCGTCACCACAGCAACCGCCGTTGCATTTTTTAACCCTTGTAGGGACAAAACAGAAATCATAAACCCTATAAATAGAGCGCCCGTGTCACCACCATAAATCCAGGCAGGATTATAATTATAAGGAAAAAATCCTGCAATAGAGGCTACAAGAACAAAAATCGTTAGGGTTAAAAAAATATCAGAATCTGCCAAAAAGAAATTAGAAACAATCCCCATCGTTAAAAGACTAATCATTGAGACACCACTAACTAAACCATCCAAACCATCCATCAGATTGACTGCATTAGTCACGCCAACAATCCATAAAATAGTTGCAACGAACGTCAAAAGTGAATTAAACCGTAATAACGGCCCTCCAAACGGAATCTTAAAGGAATCAAACTGAAAATCCGTAAAATACCAGACCAAAACCGCAGCAATGATAATCCCAATTAATTTTTTCTTGGCAGATAACTCATAGATATCATCAATCAGCCCAGTTATCGCCACAATAATACCACCAATCACTACAGGGAGTATATAAGTGAAATAAGTTTGTCCGTGCACTAATCCAGTCACTACCATTGGCATGAAAAACAGAGTCGCAATGGTAAACGAAACCACTACCGCCAAACCACCGCTACTTGGCATCGGTATCTTGTTAATCCGGCGAGCATTTGGTTGGTCAACAGCTCCGATTTTAAAAGCTAACCAACGAACGATTGGCGTCGCAAAAAGTGAGAGCAGAAAAGCACCAATTAAAACCAAGATATATTCTAGTGAAAAACTAGTCATCAAGCCACCTCGATACTCCTAAGCAAAGGCAGAGCATCATCCATCATTAGTTGAATACCATGCTCTTGTAAATAAGCTCGCGTTCTATCTGCCTTATGAGCATGCTCAATCAAACGTGCAAAAACGATATTAGAATAGTACGCCGGTTGATTTTCAAGAGAGACTAAGACGGTCATGTAGTAACGTCCATCAACCTTATAAAGTTCTGACGCCTCTGTCGGAAAATCAATTGATTGGCAGAAGGTCACTACGTCTTCAAAAGTTGGAAAATCCAAAACATAATGAACATAGTCCTGAGTCTCTTCAACCTCCTCAGTTGCACTATGTTCTTCCTGCTCCTCAATATCAGCCAATTGTTTATGAGCCGCCACATCACCTTTTTCAAACATCTTTTGTTCCAACGTTTTGAAAAAATCTTCCGGAGACATTTGGGAAACATCTCCCAAATCAGCCAAATCTTCAAAATTCAAATCTTGATTGATTTCTGATTTTGTCACAAAAACATCTAGGCGATCTTTTCGAGGCGTCACACGAAAACTAAGCATGCCACTTTGTTTGAAATTATCAGGCAATTCCAACTCATCCATGACAGAATAGAAAAATTCTTCCGTTTTTTCTTGAGGAATTAAGAAGTCATGCAATTCCATGCCACGCTCTTCCAAATCCTCCATACTGATCGTAATTTTCAACGTTGTTTCGTTGATTTGTTTCATTTCCATTTAATTACCTCGCACGAGACTAGTCATTTCATTATACTAGAATGAGGTTAAAATAGCAATTTTCTAACCTATTAAGAGCTATAAACCACACATGAAACCCTTAAATATAGCAGCATTCTGTTGAGACAAATAATATAACTGCCTCATTTCCAACCTTCCGGCACATTTTTAATCAAATCAATCAAAAATGTTTGCACTAGTGTTTACTCAGATCATCTTACCATTTGCAACTCACTCTATGTACAGCGAACTCAAAATAGATTAGGACAAAGCATAGAATAACTAATATTATTAGCGTCTATAAAAATGATTCATCTATGTCCTACTCTTAATTCAAATCGCTATAGAACCATTTAAGATAGTAGTCTGTTTTCGTTAGTTAGAAATAACCGTAACACTCCAAAGTTTGACGGCTCTTTCTTTTCGAAGATTTTATCGCAAACCTATCACAAAGGAATGTTAAGCTAGCAAAGCCTAGAAGTGTTTGTGTAACTTCAACTACTGTCAATAGCAACACCGAAGTTTCTAGGAGAGTGGGACAGAAGTCATGACTTCTGTCCCACTCTCCCATCATTTTTTAAAAAATATAACTCAGACCTGCATAGGTAAGAAGAATTATTCCTAGTATAATACGGTATTTACCAAATATTTTAAAGGTATGACTCTTCACGTAGTCTGTCAGGAAGCGAATCGCGTAATAACTAACCACGAAAGCTGTGATACTTGCCAACAGTAGAAGGACGATTTGAGAAAAGGCTAACGCATTGCCATCAACAAAGAATTTTACTGCCTTAAGCCCACTATACCCAAACATAGTCGGTATGGCAAGGAAAAAGGTGAAATCAGCTGCGACACTCCTACTTGTCCCTAAAAGAATACCTCCAAGTATCGTTGCTCCTGAGCGACTAGTCCCTGGAACAATACTAAGGACTTGGAACATTCCAATATAAAAAGCGTTGCGATAAGACATTCTTGATAAGGTCTTAACTTTGGGCTCCATTCGTTGGCGGTCTTCTAAGAGGATAAAAGCAACCCCATAAACAATCAACATCAGCGCTACTGTTGACATATTTTGAAAATGTCTTTCAAACCAATCATCCAAAGGCAAAGCAATTAAAATAGAAGGAATACAGGCAATCGCAACTTTAAGCCACAGCTGCCAAGTCTTTTGAACCTCTTTAGCAGTTTTTCCAGGCTGAAAAGGATTCAAGCGATTAAAATAAATGACAATGACTGCTAAAATCGCCCCTAACTGAATAACAATGTTAAACATGTCCATAAAGTCTTTATTTTGATTGCTAAAATTGATAAATTCCTGCACTAAAATCAAATGACCGGTACTAGAAATTGGCAACCATTCTGTAATCCCTTCGACAATACCAAAAAAGATTGCCTTTAATATTTCAAAAAACATAGATACTCCTTACTTGCTTTATCCTATTATAACAGATTTTCTAAATTTTAGAAGGAACCGCCTCCGCCTCCTCCGCCGCCACCAGAGAAGCCACCGCCTCCACTTCTTCCCCCAGACGATACGGAAAAGTTTGAAGCAGTTGTCACATGATTCGAGGTTGAAACAAAATGATTGGTAGATAATATCATCTGATGACGTATAAGACCGATGTCTATATTTCCAAATTGTTCAGGCAAAGCGATATGATTGACGTTTAGGTAATGTTCAATCTTACTGGCATAACCAAACAGCGTGGCATAAACTAATAGGCGATTCCAAAGCACTAACCCTTCAAGTTCCACTGCATTAAAAGTATTAAACTCTTTAATCATACGTTCAAAGCTCTGCCATTTTTCCAAGCGAACCATACCTTCTTCAGTAATGACGCCTAAGGTCGTATAGGGCTTTGTTAAGCGTCCCAATAAAAAGATTAGTCCAAAACTAACGACGGTTATCAGTAAATAAAGCAAAGCTAGCATGTGGACTTTCATCACAAAATAAATAGTCAACCCAAAAGTAATTAGGCTAAAAAAACATCCCAAACCACTCGCTTCATGAAGTTTTTTGCTTTCTTGTGAAGTCATCGGTCTGTAAATTTTAGGGAGGTGTAGTGTCGCCAATTCCTTGGTCACGGCTTTATCAATAGCAGAAGACATCGCTCTGATTCGATGTGCCATTTTTTGGGAACTTTTACGGACCTCTGTCTCAAGTTGACTTCCTGAATATTGCTTTTTCAGTCGCTTCATGATAGTAGAATCATATTGAAAATCATCAAATAATTTGTCTAACGTTACAGACAGACGATTCCCAAAGGCCATGTCTAAAAAGGCAACATCAGAAGAAGTACAATGATCAAGGTTTACGATGCTCAAAGTCGGTACAGAAGTTTCCTTATCAACGCTCACAATTCCTCTATCAATTAAATCTAAAATCATGGCTTGAACGACGTGTTCAAAATGAAATTCACCCTCTTCAGGACTTTTTACGATATCCTTGAACGTTACCTGATAAACATCATTGGCTAAAAGTAGGGGGGATAAGTCTTCTGGTACCTCGTATAGTCTTGTTTTTCCTATTTTTGATCGGTAACGATCCAGTCCTTTTTTGACTTTGGCGAAGCGCCACAACGATATTCCGGTGAGACACGCTATCGCAATTGGAACCACTCTACCAAAGATAACTAACAACAGTTGCGATTTCTTTTCTATCTTTTGTTCCGTTTTTTCAATACGAGGCAGGGCTTTCTCCGAAAGACGAGGAACCGATAAATTCAAAATATTGCTATCCCAATAGCCGTGGAGTTCTAATACATCATCAACATCGTGAGCTTCCAAAGTATAACGACCATTACCATCCCAATACTTTTTAGGAGGGGTTTTAAAATATCCACGATGCCCCCAAATGTTACTGATCTTAGTTGGCTTATCTGTCGTAACAGTAAAGGTTACACGATCAATAGTTTCATCCCAATCACTAATAGGCTTCCAATTTAACTCTGCAACATCTTGGTAAGGAAAGATTATGTTGACCAGCTTCCAAGTCACAGAAATCTCAACCAAATCACCACTGATACCAGCGTTATAGATTTTCAGTCGATAGCCATCTGATAAGGGTTCCAAAATCGTCTCTGCATCAGCTATCACCTGATTATTTTTCTCAACATGGACAAGAGGTTTACTAGCGATGTCAAAATGTTCTGGAACGTTTCCTGCTAATCCCAAACTCACATACTGGCCATTAAAACTCGAATCATAGTCATAAGTAATCACTTGCTCAAAAGTAGCTGTGTTGTCCTCATGAATTTGCAATGCTCCCTCATACGATATAATGCTATAGTCAATTTCATCATCTGCCTTGGCGCTTTGGGAAAATAGCAGAACTATCACAATTATCAACCATTTTAAATGATTTTTCACCATAACTACCTCCATTTCTACTATTTTAACATATCTTTTGAAAGTTTAGGAATCATTCCCGTAGTTGCTAATTTCAATGAGTGATTTCAGGATAGAAAAGTCAATTTTTTGAAAATACAATCAAATAACCCATATTATGCACGATACAACTGTCCTTACACCAACAATTTCAATTACCTTTATATCTGGAAAACGCCAAAACTTTGTGGCGATAATGTTGAAAAACGGATGTTCTTCTATAAGTTGATAAGCTAAAACGTTAATATCATGTGGTGATTTTTATTTTTATAGTCTTCCAATCGCTTGATAGGACTGGGAGAAAGAACAACGGAATGATTCTTTAGACATTTCTATTGAAATACATCATTTTTTCTTGTAAAATAGACCAGTATAGTTTTTATTTTATAAATACATTTTTACCAAACTTTTAAAGAGAGGAGTCGTCGGTTAATTATATTTAACTGATAACGAGACATTTTTAATTATTCACAAGCTTTTATTTTTTTCGTTTTTATAATTTTTTGAAAATTCAAACTGTCTCGACATATTGAACATATTGACATGAAAAAAATCTTTTTAACCCTTTTAGCCTTCTTCGGAATGCTTTTACTAGGGACATCTACAACTCAAGCTACCGAAGATGATAACTATCTCCGTGTCGGAATGGAGGCAGCCTATGCCCCTTTTAACTGGACTCAAAACGATGACAGTAATGGCGCTGCCAAGATAGAAGGCACTGGACAATTTGCCAACGGCTATGACGTTCAGGTTGCTAAAAAAATTGCTGAAAAACTTGGGAAAGAACTTCTCATTGTCAAAACTGAATGGGATGGTCTGGTTCCTGCGCTCACTTCAGGAAAAATTGATATGATTGTCGCTGGTATGAGCCCTACTGAAGAGCGTAAAAAAGAAATCGCTTTTTCAGACAGCTACTACACTAGTGAACCTGTCTTGGTCGTCCGTTCTGATAGCCAGTATGCCAAAGCTACTTCAATTGAAGATTTTGCTGGTGCGAAAATCACTGCTCAGCAAGGTGTTTGGCACGTCAACTTACTTAACCAGATGACTGGCATCGATGCTCAAACTCCAATGGGAGACTTTGCCCAAATGCGTCAAGCCCTTGAAGCAAGCGTCATTGACGCTTATATTTCTGAAAGACCTGAAGGAACAACAGCTGAGAACGCTAACAACCACTTCAAAATGGTCACATTGGAAAAAGGCTTTGAAGTTGCTGAATCCGATGCCGCTATCGCTGTTGGAATGCGTAAAGACGACACACGAATAGCTCAAGTCAATCAAATTCTTTCAACCTTATCATCGGATAGCCGTATCGCTCTCATGGACGATATGATTGCGAAACAACCCGTTGAAGAACCAACTGATGCCTCTGCTGAATCCAGCTTCTTCCAACAAGTAGCTACTATCCTCAAAAATAACTGGAAAGAATTTCTTATCGGTACAGGAACAACCCTTCTCATTTCCATTACTGGTACTTGCTTTGGATTGATTATCGGTTTGTTAATCGGTATTTTCCGCACAGCACCGAAAGCGACACACAAAAGCCTAGCCATCCTTCAAAAACTCTTTGGCTGGTTCCTTAACGTCTATATTGAAATTTTCCGTGGTACACCAATGATTGTACAGTCAATGGTTATCTACTATGGAACAGCTCAAGCCTTTGGTGTTGATATCCCACGTCTATGGGCAGCTATGATTATTGTCTCAATCAATACCGGTGCCTACATGAGTGAAATCGTCCGAGGTGGTATTTTTGCCGTTGATAAAGGACAATTTGAAGCCGCAACAGCCCTTGGTTTTACTCACGGACAAACCATGCGCAAGATTATCTTACCACAGGTTGTCCGTAACATTCTCCCTGCAACTGGTAATGAGTTTGTCATCAACATTAAAGATACTTCCGTCCTAAACGTTATCTCAGTTGTTGAACTTTACTTCTCAGGGAAAACCGTAGCAACACAAACATATCAATATTTCCAAACCTTTACCATCATTGCAGTGATTTATTTCATCTTAACCTTCACTATTACTCGCATCCTCCGTTATATTGAGAAACGTATGGATACAGATACCTATACTACTGGTGCTAACCAAATGCAAATCGAGGAGGTTCCCTATGTCTAACACGATTTTAGAAATCAAACACCTCAAAAAATCTTATGGGCAAAACGAAGTCCTCAAAGATATCTCTCTAACCGTTGATAAAGGAGAAGTTATCTCCATCATCGGTTCGTCAGGATCAGGAAAATCAACCTTTTTACGTTCTATCAATTTACTGGAAGAACCAACTGGTGGTGAAATCCTTTACCACGGGCAAAACGTCCTTGAAAAGGGCTATGATTTAACCACTTATCGTGAAAAACTAGGAATGGTTTTCCAGTCTTTCAACCTTTTTGAAAACCTCAATGTTTTGGAAAATGCCATCGTTGCTCAGACAACTGTCCTTAAACGTGACCACTCAGAAGCTGAAAAAATCGCTAAAGCTAATCTTGAAAAAGTAGGCCTTGGCGAGCAATATTGGGCGGCCAAACCAAAACAACTCTCAGGTGGCCAAAAACAACGTGTAGCCATCGCACGCGCCCTTTCTGTTGACCCAGAAGCCATTCTCTTTGATGAACCAACATCTGCCCTTGACCCTGAGATGGTCGGTGAAGTGCTAAAGACCATACAAGACCTTGCCAAATCAGGTCTTACCATGATTATCGTGACTCACGAGATGGAGTTTGCCAAAGAGGTGTCAGACCGCGTCATCTTCATGGATAAGGGTCTCATTGCCGACCAAGGCACACCTGAACAAATCTTTGAGAACCCTACTCAAGACCGTACTAAAGAATTCTTAAAACGTTTCTTGAAATAACGACAAAACCAGCAAGTTAATACCTGCTGGTTTATTTTTTATACGCCACCTAATCTTCATAAGATTTAAAAGGTTCATCCTTAGTAGGGTAGCGTTCCGGTGTCAACTGTAATCCCATTTCATTTAACATTGCCAACACATATGTTGCAGAATCCGCAGATGTCACAAAGAAAGTCAAAACTAAAATAATAGCGACAATGGATAATATCATCCCTATAGGAATATGATTAAATGTTGCAAATAAAATTTCTTCTGTGGCAAACTTCGTTAAGTCTGCTCCAGTTCCTTGTACAGAAGTTGATAATGTCCCAAAAGCTGAAAACCAAATTACACTAAGTAAGGTTGGTACAACTAAAACCACTGTCAGAAATTCTCGAATACTACGTCCTTTAGAAATACGAGCAATGAACACTCCAACAAAAGGTGACCAAGCAATCCACCAAGCCCAGTAAAAAATTGTCCAATTATTCGTCCAAAGACGCTTCATATCATTAAAAGCTGATGTTGATAAACTCATTTGTGGTAAGTTTTGCAAATAATTTCCAAGAGAATTGGTCATGGTATCAAATATTTTCACCGTTGGTCCTAGGATAATTGCCATAAACAATAACCCTACCGCCAAAATAAGATTGGTATTCGATAAAATTTTAACACCTTTACCTAGACCAGACAAGGCCGATAATAAAAAGAGAACCGTCGCAATAATAATTACAATTTGAATAAGTGCATTATTAGGAATTCCAAACACATAAGAAAGACCTCCATTAATTTGTGCTGCTCCAAAACCTAAAGTTGTCGCTACCCCTATGACAGTTGCAATAACAGTGATAGTATCTACAATTTTTCCAATAATCCCATCTGTTTTACTCCCAAAAAGTGGCTTCAAAGTAACAGATAATAGATATTTCTCTTTCTTACGAAAACCAAAATAAGCTAAAGCTAAAGCAACAATTGCATAAACCGCCCAAGCATGTAGACCCCAATGGAAAAAAGTATACCTAAAGGCATTTGACAAGGCTGTTTGGGTACCCTGATCTCCGTATGGGGCTGAAATAGCATAATGACTTAGAGGTTCCGCCGCACCATAGAATACCAACCCAATCCCCATACCAGCTGAAAACATCATCGCAATCCAAGAAATTGTAGAATGTTCAGGTTCAGAACCAGGATCGCCTAATTTAATCTGACCTATAGGACTAATAATGAAGAATAGACAAAGTGACAATATTGTGGTTACCATCAATAAATAAAACCAACCAAAATTTGTCGTAATACTATTTTTTATTATTTCTGTAAATTCCTGAAATCCTTGAGGAACGATAATCCCTAACATCACTAACAGAAAGCTGAGTCCAATTGCCAAACCATAGACAGTTGGTTTTGATATTTTTTTAAACATTTTTCCTCCTAATAAAATAATAACTTCTCTTCTATCATATCGTATATATCCCTAAAAATCAAAAATTCTAAAAAATTCTAAATATTCTATATATTCTTAAAATACACATATACTTTTTAAACAACAAATATACCATCTATATCTTAATGAATCATTTAAAAATACAAGGATCATCACTTATCAGAGAAACATTTCAAATGTTCTACCTCATTCAAAACTATATTCAGGAAATTCTTAAACTAACGACAAAACCAGCAAGTTTTTGGACCTGCCGGTTTTTGCATTATTAATATCTAGTGTTTACTTCTCCACTCTTCCCAAAGATCATCCAGTTTTTGGTGAAAAATACTAGAAAGTACTACCATGACTAAGAAAACTAAATCCAGCCAGTGGTCTCCTTTTATAGCATAACCACTAACGAAATAAGCTACAAGACACATTAAACTTAATACTCTTGAAAAAGTAAATGATCGTTCCATCCTCTCTTACCTCAACTTCTCAGGATTTTCCACAAAACTTCTCACAACCGTTCCACAATTAGCACAGATATCATAGTAGAGTGATTGCCCTCGCCAGCCTTTAATCTTGGTAATACTGGCATAACCCGTTTGAACACCACGAACCATCTCTGTTCCACCACAGTAGGTACAAACTAAATTTTTCATATTCATGACTAACTCCTTTTTTCAATGGAAATAATCACACAGCCATATAGAAAAAGGCGACACCATCACTCATAGCAGTTTAGTAACACTAGAACTGATTATTTATTTCGCTTTCAACGCGGACAGGACTTGTGTACGAATATCGTCAATACCATTTGGTGTATTTGGCAAGAAAATCGTTTGATTTCCTTTAGCAGCAAATGTATTGAGGGTATCAAGGTATTGGTTGGTCAAAAGGATTGACATGATTTGTTCTTCAGTCATACCGACATTAGCTTCTTTCAATTCAGCGATGGAATCTGCCAAACCATCGACAATAGCCTTACGTTGCTGGGCAATACCGACACCGTGTAGACGATCTTTTTCAGCTTCGGCTTCTGCTGCTGTAACGATTTTGATTTTATCAGCGTTAGCTAATTCCTGGGCTGCCACGCGTTTACGTTGCGCCGCATTAATTTCATTCATAGATTGTTTAACTTCAGCATCTGGCTCAACCTTAGTAATTAAGGTTTTCACAATGATGTAACCGTAAGTTGACATTTCTTCTGCAACTTGATGTTGAACTTCAAGCGCGATTTCATCTTTTTTCTCAAACAATTCATCCAAGGTCAATTTGGGCACTGATGAACGCAAAGCGTCTTCGATGTAAGACTTTATTTGAGATTCAGGCTTCATTAATTTGTAGTAAGCATCGGTAACATTTTGCTCGTTAACACGGTATTGAGTGGCAACATTCAAGGTTACAAATACATTATCTTTCGTTTTTGTCTCAACGACAATCTCACTTTGGAGCAAACGCAGTTGCACTCGCGCAGCAATACGGTCAATTCCAAATGGCAAACGTACATGGATACCTGAGCTAGCCGTTTTTTGATATTTACCAAAGCGCTCGATGATTGCAACAGATTGCTGACGCACCACATAGAGGGTGCTAATAAAGACAAGAATAGCTACAAGTAGCAAAACTAACAATAAAATAACAACTGGGTTCATAGGAGACCTCCTTAAAATTATTTCTTTTTATTTCCCCACAGGGCACCAAAAATAGCGACCCCTGCACACAACAAGACTAACCAAATTGTCTTCATAATTCCACCTCTTTGCGTAGTTGATTTAATATAATTTTACGAATAAAATTGATAAAATCCAATAAAAAAGTTAATTTTCGACGTCAAAAACTCTAAATATGACAAAAGAGTCTGCGCCTACAGCGACAAACTCCTCTAAATCAATATTTATAAAACCATTATACTCATTTTCCATGAGCAGTCAAGAGAAATTATAGAGTATTTTCTGATTTCTTGACCATGTTTGACCAAATCAGACAAGCATATTGTAAAGACTTTCGTTTCCGTGAAGATTGATAAAAGAAGGGTCAAATCCAGATAAACGTTCAAGAAAGGCTTGATAACCTTCTTTCTCTGCAAGGGTAATCCCAATCAAAACAGGACCTTTACCTTTATTAGCTCGCTTGATGTATTCAAATCGGGTAATATCATCATTTGGCCCCAAGATATTATTTACAAATTCACGCAGCGCACCTGGACGTTGTGGGAAATTCACCACAAAATAGTGTTTCAAACCGGCGTAAATAAGCGCACGTTCTTCCATCTCTTGCATGCGGTTAATGTCATTATTACCACCTGAAATGATACACACAAGAGTTTTACCAGCAATCTCCTCTTTCATGACTTCAAGCGCAGCAATTGTCGCAGCACCTGCTGGCTCCGCAATAATTCCCTGCTTCGAGTACATATCAATCAAAGTTTCTGAAATCAGACCTTCATCAACACCAACAAGGTGGTCAACATATTTTCTAGCCACTTCATAGGTACTGTTTCCAACTTTTGCCACGGCAATACCGTCTGCGAATTTATCAATCTCCGGCAAGGCTACTGGCTGACCCTTATCAAAAGCAGCTCTCATGGAACGTGCACCAGAAGCCTCAATACCGACAACATTAATTTCCGGTGACACATTTTTCAAGTAAGTCGCCACTCCTGAAATCAATCCCCCGCCTCCAACTGGGACAAGAATTTGGTCAAAATGAATCCCCTCCTCTTGAGCTTGCTCATAAATTTCATACGCAACTGTTCCTTGCCCCGCTTGAACATTAGCATCATCAAAGGGGTCAATAAATGTCATCCCTTCTGACTTGGTAAAGTCCTGCGCTGCTTTTGCTGACGCATCAAAGGTGTCTCCGACCAACTTAATCGTTACATACCGGCCACCAAAAAAACGCACTTGCCCAATTTTCTGCTGTGGCGTTGTCACCGGCATAAAAATCGTTGCAGGAATCTTCATTTCATTACAGGTATAGGCAACACCTTGGGCATGATTTCCCGCTGAAGCACAAACCACTCCACGCGCTTTTTTCTCATCTGATAATTGATGAATAGCGTAGTAGGCACCACGAATTTTAAAAGAGCGAACCTTTTGCATATTCTCACGTTTGAGATAAATCGTTGCCCCATATTTTTCAGACAAATAGCGGTCAAATTCTAACGGTGTTCGTTCCACAACACCATTCAAAACGGCATAAGCTGCCGTCACATCCTTAGCTGTAAGCATCTCTCATTCCCCTTTTCAAATTTTATCAAGATAAGTTTTTAATGCTCTTTCAGAAATAGCAGAGCTTTTTCCAAATCAACATCCCTAGAAAGATGTTCTTCTGTCCAAGATATCAAAATATCTGGCTCAATACCTTTATCTGTTTGTCCCTTATCAATCGTCAGCAACCTAGACGTCGGAAAAATGAAGCGATAATCATCCAAAGGTAAGACACAACAATTAGAATAATCATTGATTCCCATTTTCGGTCGCCCCATGGCCGTGACCTTAGGCATCCGTTTCATAATAGCAACAAAACTATCACCTGATGAGCCACAGTACACATCTGCCAAAACTACTACTCTCTTAGGAAATTCTTGACCGATATACGAATCGTAAAAATCAGCGTCGTTATCTTCATGAGAGTCATAAGGCACATATCCCTTACCACGATTAGCTCTTAAAAGAGAGGCAAACTCGTCAATTAATCTTTTTGTTTCCTCAGTAATATCTGGTGAATCGAGATTCTTCTCAAACTGTTCTAAGCGTAAAGCAACATTTCGTTCAGTATAAAGGAGCCCTTGCTGAACATCATCTTCTGGTAAATCACTCACCTTTTCCCCTAATCCTAGAGTGTAGTTAAAAAGAGGCCAATAAAGACTATCTGAGCCACCATGATTAGTTCTAACATCAATAATAAGATTGATACTGTTCTCAATAGCTTGTTTACTTTCCTGATAAAGCGTGCTAATGGCTCCTTCATTTGAAAAATTCTCCATTTTGAGATAAACCGTCTCATTATCAAGCATTTTCCAAACAAATGATTCTGTCTTTGCTACTTACCAGCCCGAAAAACAGTAAAAGACCATGTTCTTACCAAAAATTTCGCCCAATCCATGTACTGACGTTCCGGCGTTTTAGAGACAAATAACTCTTGATTATCTTGGTAAAACTGACTGGTCTCCACCTTATCTAAAGCAATGATAATATCTCCCTTTTCAAGACCTGTCTCCTCTCTTGCTGCAATCACATAGAGTTTTTTTATTCTGATAGCGCAAGCGAAAACCTACCGGTCGATTATCAGAAGGCTTATAAAAGGTGAGATGACTGAGTCCCCCAAACGAAGCCAGATAATTGTTAACTAGAAAAACAAAATTATCATCCCCGCGTTGTAAAATGAAGTGCAACAGAAAAGACATGTTCTTCTGATATACTAGAATTCCCCAACTCAGTATAGAAAGCAGATGAACATGTCCACTAACCATTCTACCAAAAAATCTCGTTATTCTCACTTATCAGCTTCTGAGCGAGGCGAAATTAGTGCTTATTTGAAAATGGGGAAAAAGCCCGCTGAGATTGCACGTTTACTCAATCGTCACCGTTCTACCATTACTCGTGAGATTAAGCGTGGCACAGTAACGCAAGTTCAGGATAAGAATGGCAAACGGACTTATTATCCATCCTATTTCGCCGATAGCGGTCAACGTGTCTACGAAGACAATCGAAAGCACAGTGTCTATCTGAAACTAGACCAGTGCTCTCCGACTTTCTTTAACAAGCTCGAAGAAGCCGTAAAGGCCAAGATTCGTCGTCATAGTGTGGATACCTTTGTCCAAGAATACAAAGCGAAACATCCGACAGAAATTGTCCCTTCAACGAAGACAGTGTATCGCTACATTTTATCGGGTCTTATTTCTATCAAGCCAATCGATTTA
>NZ_CACVCC010000015.1 GCF_902729355.1 Streptococcus sp. S784/96/1
GTTTCAGAAACTTTGAAAACTTCAAAACTCGTATTTTCATTGCCATAAACATAAAACGAGAGAAGACAAGTCCTGTCCTCTCTCGGTGTTAAATGGGGCAACCCACTACAGTTGACAAAGAGCCTTTCTTCAAAGGACTTTCCCAATCAAAAAGTGACTGCTAGCATGCCTGTATCTCACGAGCTTAATAGCCTAAAAAGAGACATCACAGCCTTACAAATGGGAATGGACATCTTAACCATTGATGAGCCTTGGACGCCTAGCCGTATTCTTAAAGGAAGTAAGCCTATCCTCATTATCGAGGGAATGTCTGCCGGCTTTTTAAATGAGGCACTTTTTGACCTGAGCATCGCATTGGTAACAGACGAAGAGACTGAATTAAACCGTCGTCTCGAGCGTGACACCAAAGTCCGTGGCCGACACGCTGACTTTGTCTTACAAACACATCTCGCAAGGCGGCAACAGTATGAAACATATTACAAATCTTATGAAAACTCCGCGGATATTATCATTTCGCAAATTAACAACCAAATAATAACTACATTCAAAAACTAATCCTCCCTCTGCATGCATCATCTTTGCAGAGGTTTTCTTTTTGTTTTTTTGTTAACCGTTATTTAATTTTAGGTTGACACAAAAGAGAAAAACCTTTAAACTATGACTTATGGAGATTAAAGGACTTGATTTAGATTCAGCTGGACGTTGTCATCATTACCATACATCCTGTGATGTAGTAGCATTAAAGTGCGCTACTTGTCAACATTACTATGCTTGTTATCATTGTCATGATAGTTTGGAAAATCATCGTTCTCAAGCTTCCGATGTCACTAGTGGTAAGCCAATTCTGTGCGGTAACTGTATGACTTATTTAGATTTTATAGGCTATCAAACTGGTAGTTGCCCCAACTGTCATCATCCTTTTAATCCAAATTGTAAAGCACATTATTCTATTTATTTTAAAGGAGTTTAGTTTTATGTCAACCAAAACAAGAGATTTAGTTTACATCGCAATGATGGCTACTCTAATCATCATTCTGGGCAATATCCCTGGTATTCCACTAGGGTTCATCCCTGTACCTATTGTTCTACAAAACCTTGCTATTATGTTAGCAGGAGTTCTATTAGGCGCCAAGCGTGGTACTATCGCTGTCCTGCTATTCCTCCTCTTGGGAATGATTATTCCTGCTTTCTCTGGAGGTAGCAATACTATTCCAGTTCTTATGGGACCAACAGCAGGTTATGTCATCTCTTGGATTGGTGTCCCACTTTTAATCGGAGCTGGATTGGCAAAACTTCCTAATAAGAATCCCATTCTAACATTTGTTATTATTTGGCTTGGTGGGGTTTTATTCGTCGATGTTTTGGGAGCAATCTGGCTGGCGCATATGACTGAAATGGCACTAGATGCCGCACTCTGGGCAAACCTAGCCTTCATCCCAGGAGACACTCTAAAAGCAATTGTCGCAACGCTTGTTGCTGTGAAATACAGCCCTGTTGTCAAAAATAGCAATTTATAGCCACTTGAATTCGTTGTAATACATCACTGCTTTCAACTTGCCGTAGTTGCAACTAATGCATTCAACGATATAATCATTAAAGGCACCGGTTTGTTAACCGAGTGCCTTTTTACTATTAACTAAGTTGGTATTTTCCTTCTTTTAAGTCTTTTTCTAATTGTAATCGTTGAATTTTCATGGTTGCCGTACGTGGTAGCTCGTCATAATCAAGAAGAATCGGAGCATTCAAGAACGGAAGTTCTGATACTGCCTGCCACCAAGCATCCATATCCATTGCTCTGCCTTTTTCCAAAGCAATAAAAGGCTGAGGTTTACCATGTTGATCACGAACCAGTACAACCTCTGCTAAGAAAGTCAGTTTATCCAATAACATATCTTCAAGTGCGAGGTTACTATCGATTTGATCAATAAGGTCAACCTGTCTATCCTTTAGGAAAAGGTGTCCATCTTCATCCATACAACCATAGTCGCCACTATCCCACCAGCCTCCATAAACATTATCTTGGAAACGCTGGTCTTCTTTGAAATAGGTCAGCGCACGTCCTCTTGAAAAGAGTTGGATGTGCCCAGAATGACCAACCGGCAAAGGATTTCCCTTGTCATCAGTAATGCGCGCTTTGGTCAATTCTCCCAAGCCAACACCCATATCACGGGCATTTGAATGTTTCAAGCTTTCTCTTGTATGAGGTTTTAAGATCATTGGTCCACACTCACTTTGACCGTATATTTGAAGGAAAATGGCTTGCGCATTGTCAGATGCTTCTAGAAAAGCCAACATGGTCGCGTTGTTAATGGCATCAAAGGTTGAATGATAATAATTTGTCTTTGCAAAAACTGCTGGGTGTTCACGCGCGATTGTTGCCCACTGTACAAATTGATTTGGGTGAGTTTCAACAGCTTGGGGCTGGTACTTGAGAAAGAGACGTTCAACCGTTTCTCGGTCAGCATTTGCCAAAGTAAGAAGCGGGAAGCCCATAATCATCAAAGAGGACATTCCGATATTAAAACGTGAATGCACTGGTGAGATATGGAATCCTACAATACGGCGTTCTGGCATATGATTTAGGATTGTTTTTTGATATTTAGTACGCCACCCCATAGTATTTGCCGAGTGACAAATCAATTTAGGAATTCCAGTCGTCCCAGAAGTATGTGTGATGTAAGCAATCTGATCATCTGAAAGCGGACTAAAAGATACTTCAAGAGCATCAGCTTCCAACAATTTTGCAATCGAAATCTTATGATGATCAGAAATGTTTTCAACATCAGTCACAACAGCTGCCGTCACATCATCAAAAATGATAAAAGGATTTTCTAGGCGATCCGCAAAGACTGAAATGACTGGGCTATTAAAATGATAAGACACCATAACCGGAACCGCACCAAGATAAGTGACTGCAACAGCCAACATATAAGTGTCAAAGCCCTGGCCTTTAAAAATAATCACCTTATCTGATTTTTTTATTCCAAGGTGCGCCAGCTGTTTCGCACGCCTAACGATGGCATTATGGCTAGCCCGATAAGTCGTCTCTGTCCCCAATTCAGGAAAAGCTATTGCAGGTTGATCAAAAATAATCTCACAATGAGGATAAGCCTGACTCGCTTCAAAGTAATTTTGATACAAATTCATGGAACGATAAGGAAATAATTCTGTCATTAGAGTACACTTTCTTTATACTTTTTTCACAATTATAGCAAAAACTCACCCAGTTTGCTAGGTGAGCTATTAAGATTATAAGCTGTTTAGCATGTTATCCAAATGTTTAATCGCTTTGTCACGACCAAGCAAGAAAATCGTATCTGGTAATTCTGGGCCATGCATTTCTCCCGAAACCGCAACACGGATTGGCATGAAGAGGTTTTTCCCTTTGATACCTGTTTCTTTTTGGACAGCCTTAATTTGTGGGAAGATGTTTTCTGTCACAAATTCCTCATCAGATAGAGCTTCTAATTTAGCTTTAAAGGCTTCAAGGACTGTTGGAACTGTTTCACCTGCCATCACTTCTTTTTCTGCCTCAGTTAATTCTGGGAAATCAGCGAAGAAGAGATCTGTCAAGTTAACGATTTCATCCGCTGATTTCAACTGTGGTTTGTAAAGTTCAACTAATTTTTCAGCCTTGTCTGTCAAGCGACCTGCTGCTTCCAAGAATGGTTTGCAAAGTTCAAATACAGTCTCAAAATCAGCATTTTTAAGGTAATCATTGCTCATCCAGTCCAATTTCTTCTGGTCGAAGGCTGCTGGTGATTTAGACAGACGATTTTCATCAAAAAGCTCTATCAATTGTTCACGAGAGAAAATCTCATCTTCACCGCCTGGGTTCCAACCAAGAAGGGCAACGAAGTTGAAGACTGCTTCTGGCAAGTAACCTTTTTTACGGTAATCTTCAATAAATTGAAGAGTATTGGTGTCGCGTTTTGAGAGTTTTTTACCTGTCTCAGAATTGATGATGAGAGTCATGTGACCAAATTCTGGCGCTTCCCAACCAAGTGCTTCGTACACCATCAATTGTTTTGGCGTGTTAGCAATATGGTCATCACCACGGATAACGTGTGAAATACGCATGTCATGGTCATCAATCACCACGGCAAAGTTATAAGTTGGGTAACCATCTTTTTTCTGGATAACCCAGTCACCACCGATATTTCCACCTTCAAAGGTAATGTCACCTTTGACCATGTCATTCCATTTATAGATACCAGCTTCATTGACAGCCAAACGAACTGTTGGAACCACACCTGCTGCCTCACGTTCTTCGATATAGGCTGCTTTTTCTTCTTCAGACATTCCAAGGTATTCATTGATGTAACGCGGTGTTTCCCCTACTGCTTCTTGACGCTCACGCTCAGCTGCTAATTCTTCTTCCGTCACATAAGATTTGTAGGCTTTTCCTTCTGCTAAGAGTTGGTCAATATATTTTTGATAAAGCTCCAAACGTTCTGACTGACGATAGTTTCCATGCGTTTCTGGACTCTCATCCCAATCAATCCCTAACCAACGTAGGTTTTCAAGCTGCGAGCGTTCGCCGTCTTCCACATGACGCTTACGGTCTGTGTCTTCAATACGGATGATGAAAGTCCCGCCGTGGTGACGAGCATAGAGGTAATTAAAAAGGGCCGTACGGGCATTCCCGATGTGCAGTAGTCCAGTTGGACTTGGTGCATAACGTACACGAATTTCGTTAGACATTGTTTTCTCCTGTATAGTTTTCAATCCTTAATATTATAGCACATTCCGACACTTTGAGTGAACTATTTTATATAGAAAACGCATTTGAAACAGAGAAACACAGAAAAGAAAAGTTCTAAAATGAAGTTAGCCACCTAAGGGTATCAAAAAACATCTCAGAGAGATATAATTGTAGTCACCACAACAACAATTAGAAAGACTCTGAGATGCAAAACTATTATACACCAAAAAGTAAACATTTGACACTAACTGAACGTAGAATGATTGAACGTTGGCTTCAAGAAGGGCTCTCAAATCGTGAAATTGCTAGGAGATTGGCTAAAGCTCCTCAAACCATTCACAACGAAGTCAAACGTGGTCAGGTTAGACAACAAGTGCGTAAAGGAAAATTTGAAGTGATCTACTCAGCTGACTTCGCTCAAAAAGCCTATCAAAACAATCGTAAACGTTCTGTTAAACAGTTCTCCCTAACCAAGGGACTCAAAGAAAAGATAACTCACTACATCAAACAGAAATACTCTCCCGAGATGATGGTAAAGTCAAAAGGGATACCTGTTCCCATCTCCACTATTTACTACTGGATTCATCATGGCCACTTAGGATTGACCAAGGCTGATATGCTTTATCCTCGACAAGAGAAAGCTAAGAAAAAGCATGCTAGTCCCAATTTTAAGCCAGCTGGAAAGTCTATTGAGGAACGACCAGAAAGCATTAATAAGCGTGAGAATATCGGCGATTTTGAAAGTGATACGGTTATTCAAACACGGGCAAAAAACGAGTGTCTGTTGACTCTAACCGATCGAAAGAGTCGTTATCAAATCATTCGACTCTTTCCCGATAAGTCCGCGTCTTCAGTCAATCAAGCTCTGAAAGCAATCCTCAGGGATTATCAAATGAACTCTATCACAGCTGATAACGGGGATGAGTTCAGTCGTTTAGCAGAAGTTTTTGACCCTGCTCATATCTACTATGCCCACCCGTATTCTTCTTGGGAGCGTGGAACTAATGAGAATCATAATAGACTCATCCGGCGTTGGTTGCCTAAGGGAAGCAAAAATGCGACTCAACAACAAGTCGCATTTATTGAAAACTGGATTAACAACTATCCAAAGAAACTATTCCATTATAAATCTCCTAAAGAGTTTTTACAGAGTGGCTAACTTGAACTTGAAATTTACCGAAACACAGAAAAACCTCAGTCATACCAACTGAGGTTAGATCCTACTAGTGACTAGCAATCATGGTAAACTGTCTGATTTTTAGAAATTAGACACATCCCTTTATATCATTAATCTATCACCAGAATGTCGTTCTGTTACATAATGCTTATCATCAGTTATTAGACCGCTTTAACAGTCACTTCAATATTTCCTTTGGTAGCTCGTGAGTATGGACAAACTTGGTGCGCTTCTTCAAGATAAGCTTGCGCATCTTCTAAACTAACACCTTCAATGTGTCCTTCAAGTTCAACACCAAGTTGGACGTCTGGAACATTGCTGACGCTAAGGTTAAAGAGCGATACTGTTGCTGTAATTGTTGCTTCAGCTGTTACGCCATGACTAGATAGAACATAGCTAAGAGCACTGTTGAAGCAAGCACTATAACCAGCTGCAAACAATTGTTCTGGATTAGTCGCACCTTCTACACGTTGTCCTGGTTGAACAATCTGTAACTGAAAGCTATTATCTGGAGAATGAACTTCTCCTGTACGTCCACCAGTGTTAATCATTTTAGCTGAATAAATCTTTTTCATTTTCAACCTCTTTCTATTTGATAGGTGATCTTACTATACTACTTTCTCCTGAACTCTTCAACCAAAAAAATCGAAAAAGCCAGAGTTTCCTCTAGCTTGCAACAAAATTATTCTTCTACTTCTTCATCTTCAGAGTAGTCATCATCTTCTTCATTGATGTTAACATCCTCATCCAAATCTTCATCCGGGATGATTTCATTCAATTCTGAGTCATAAGAATCCACTTCTGATTTTTCATCATCTGGGTTATCCTCGTCATACTCAAGACTTTCGTGATTAGTACGATAATCTTCATCTTCTGGATCATCATCAGAGTAGTCAATGGCATCTTCATCACCATCCATAAAGGCATTAACACGTTTTCTCTTGCGTTTTGGTGCATCTTCATCATCTTCTTCAAGACTAATGATTTCTTCATCGATTTCATCAATGGCGTACCATGAACGAAGGCCCCATTTGTTTTCACCAAGCGGGATAAAGCTACCATCAGTATTTAGGTCTGAGTAAAAAAATGGCAAAGCTTCACGAATAGCAGCATCTGATTTTTCTAAATAATTTTGAATGGCATTAACCAAGTCATTGAAATACATCTCGTCTCCGCGACCACGTGTTTCTAAAATAGCACGCGCCACTTCAATCATTGACAATTCACTTTTTTCTTGTCCAGCAAATACATCTAATTCCAAAGGTATTCTCCTTTTTAAGAGACAAAGCACAGCCTATCCCTAATTTAATATTCTTTACTATTTTACGCTAAAAATTCCTATTCGTCAAAGAATTTTTATAGAAACAATCAATACGCCCTATTACACTCTCAAAAGTAAAAACTCCCCACAAAAGTGAGGATGTCAGATTTTAGGTGATAAAACTTCATCTCAACTAGCGCACGTTAAGCACAAACTAGGATGTCGAAGAAATATCCTTTTTAAGCAGTATACTTTTCGAACGCTAGTTAAAATCCTAGTGAGTCATCAAGTTTATTCCGAGAACCTAAAAAGACATCCCTTGAAGCAGAGTCACCTATTTAAACCCGCCTACGGCCTACGACACTTAACCAAAATAAAAACTCCCCACAAAAGTGAGGGGCTCAGATTTTAGGTGATAAAACGTTTATCCAGCTAGGCAAGGTGACGATGGATAATAGAACTGAAGTTCATCAAGAAGCCTTAACGACGCCGGGGAAGTTTTAATCCTAAAATTAACGACGAAGACCGAGTGAAGCGATAAGCTCGCGGTAACGGTTAACATCTGTACGGCGAAGGTAAGCCAAAAGGTTACGACGGTGACCAATTTTTTTCATCAAGCCACGGTATGTAGCGTGGTCTTTTTTGTGTTGTTTGATGTGGTCGTTTAGGTGGTTGATTTCCCAAGTAAGGACAGCAACTTGAACCTCTACTGAACCTGTGTCACCTTCGTGACGTGCATATTGTGCAATGATTTCATTTTTTTTCTCTTTTGAGATTGCCATGATAGTTCTCCTTTTTATTTGGCTTCATCCGAGTGGCAGGTTGGCATTCCTACAACCAAGAAGAAGTTATTTGTCTTATAGACCTTTATATTTTAGCAAAATGGCTGAGCTTCGTCAACTGATAGTTTTGGAAAAACTGGTAGAGTAGCTCTGCTATTTCCCATAGAAAAATAGAGTGGGACAGAAGTCATGATTCCGAAGTCTTGACTTCCCTTCGCTCTCTGATTTCTAAGCTCAGGCTGAAACTGTCCACTGGGCACTTTCACTCCCACCTCCGCACAGCTCCGAAGGTCTGGGAGATCTTTGGAGGTTGGAAATAAGATGAACGATGTTCATCACATTCGTATAGGATGGCCGCTAACGATTGTATGGTACTCAAATAATACAGTGGACTATTTGAGGTGGACACTTGAAAATGAAGAAGTGTCCAGTTGCAGACCTCCAATCAACCACTGCGTCAATCTGTTATTGCTATCAAAAAAGAAGGTTGAGATATTTTTGTCCCAACCTCAAAATCATTAATGTTTTTCTTTTAAGACAACATTGAGAATCAAGGCTGCTAGAGTCCCTGTTGAGATACCTGATGAAAGCACCATATGAATTGGGGTTGGTAGGCTGGCTAAGAGTTCTGGACGAACGGTTACACCGATACCAAGAGCAAAAGCAACTGAGATAATAAGAAGTTCGCGATCACCAATTTTGATTGTAGCAAGCGTCTTAATCCCTTGAGCAGCCACGAGGCCAAACATGATAACCCCAACACCACCAAGTACAGGCTGAGGCATGATGGAAATCAGAGCAGATAGTTTAGGAAAGACTCCAAGGATGGCAAGAATAGCCCCCGCAATAATCATGACATGACGACTAGCAACCTTTGTCAAGGTAATCAAGCCAACATTTTGCGAGAAGGCAGTGTTTGGTCCTGCACCAAAGATACCCGCAATAAAAGATCCCACACCATCAGCAAGAACGCCATTTGCAGCACGCTCACTTGAGATTTTCTCGTTCGATGCCTCACCGATAGCCATTATGATACCAACCGTACCAATTAATGAAACGACATAAGCTGGAATAAAGGATAAAATTGATGAAAAATCAAATGTTACACCATAGCGAAGAACATTTGGAATGGCAAACCAAGACGCGTCCACAACGGCTGATAAATCCACTTTCCCAAGAGCGATACAGAGCACGTAGCCAAAAAGCATACCGATAAAAACAGAAGCTGTTGACCACATCCCTTTTCCATAGTGGTTGAGAGCAAGGGTGAATACCATGACAGCAAAAGCAATGCCTACATTCTCAACAGAACTATAGTCTGCCGAACCAGAACCACCAGCTGCCCAGTCCATACTGACTGGTAGTAAGGTAATACCTATAAGAGAAACTACTGTTCCTGTAATCAACGGTGGGAAAAATTTCATCAGAGGCTTAACAAAGCGACTCAGTACAATTTCCACCAAAGAACCTGCAATAGTCGCACCAACAATCCCTGCAATCCCAAACTTAGCACCAACGCTAATAGCAGGATTCGCAAAAGTAAAGTCAGTCCCCATCATTCCTGACACACGAGACCCAATAGCTCCCAAACCACGAGACTGCAAAATGGTAGTCAAGCCTGCTACAAAAATGGTCGCAGAAACCATGACAGCCGTATCTTCCACTGATAGTCCAATCGCACCAGCTACAACAAGTGGCACTGCAATAATCCCTGCAAAAGCTGCTAAAATGTGCTGGAGCGCTAGAACCACCGACACACCAAGCGGTGGATGATCTTCGATTTTATAGAGCATGTCATCATGCTTTTCTTCCACGTGTCCGTGATCAATAAGAACTTTATCTTTAGACATAATACACCTTTTCGTTATTTTTTAAATTAAAGTATAACAAAAAAAAGGGAATATTTACAATATTTATGAACTTTTTTATTTAAAATCCACCAATCGTTCGTCTATCTGTCTTTGCTTTTATTATATCTTTTTTTGTGATAGAATTATTAAGAAATTGTTAGAACGGAAAGGATTATGAGCCTAAATCAGTTATTCTTTCAATCTTTTCTAGTCAACACGAAAAAATAACAGGCTCTAGGTATTTTATTATGACTGCACAAGATAAATTAATCAAAGCTAGTCACTTGATTAACATGGATGATATTATTCGCGAAGGTCATCCGACTCTTCGTGAAAAAGCTGCTGAAGTTACTTTGCCATTGAGTGATAATGATATCATTCTTGGGGAAAAAATGATGCAATTTTTGAAAAACTCCCAAGACCCTGTGATGGCTGAAAAAATGGGACTCCGTGGAGGGGTTGGTTTGGCCGCTCCGCAATTAGATGTGTCAAAACGCATTATTGCTTGTCTCGTCCCAAATCCAGAAGACGAAGAAGGAAACCCTCCGACTGAAGCTTACAGTTTACAAGCCATTATGTACAACCCTAAAATCGTGGCCCACTCTATCCAACAAGCTGCGCTGGCCGATGGAGAAGGCTGCCTATCTGTTGATCGCGTTATTGAAGGTTACGTCCCTCGTCACGCCCGTATCACTGTCGAATATTTTGATAAAAATGGGGAAAAACACAAAGTCAAGTTCAAAGGTTACAATGCCATCGTTGTTCAGCACGAAATTGACCACCTCAACGGTGTTATGTTCTACGACCGCATCAACATTGCTGAACCTTTTAAAATCGAAGACGGCGTGATTATCTTAAAATAAACAAAAAGGCTGGGGAAACTCAGATTTCAGCCTTTCTGTTGAAATGTGAATAAAAAAAGTGGTTTAGGATCAACGTTTTTGAAGACGTTGATCCTAAGCCATTTACTATTTTAAGACTTTTCCCAGCCTCTTTTGACATATCGTCTTTTATTTTTGATAGCTAGACTAATAACCTCAATGCTGCTGCAAAGTCAAGGTCACTATGTCCTAATCACCTAATGAATGCAACAAGTCTTTCAACTGCGTCATCTGGTCATCTGCAATCGCTGATAATCGAGGTTTTTTCAAGTCAATTTGTGCAGACAGTTTGTCCAAATCTGATTTAACCGTGTTAACCCGTTGTTCTAATTCACGAGCAGAAACACGTAAACATCCTTGCGCAAAAATGGTCCACTGTTCATTGAGGTCACTAGTCGCTACTTCAACAAGGTTCAAGGCAGTGTTTAATTCTGCTGCCATGCGTTCAATGTAATCATCCGCAGTCTCATTTTCTTCAGTAAAAATGACTTCTACTTTATACTGATCATAGCGTTGACGATTGCCAGGAACATACTGGGCATCAAACACACAGGTGATGTCAATTTGTTCAAAATTAGCGTAGTTATTGAGTTTACGCAACAAAATGTTTCGTGCTTCGTCTAATTGATTAGTTTTAAATGCCTGCTTAGTCTCTTGCCAGAAGGCAATCATATTATAACCATCAACTAGCATAAGTTTCTTTTTCATGGATTGCCTCCTCTGTTGCCCCTATTGTTTATTTCTAAACACCTCATACATAAGAATGGCTGCTGCGACGCTCGCATTTAAGCTCTGTACATGCCCATCCATGGGAATAGTAATCATCTCATCCACTTGTTTTTTGATATTAGCAGAAATACCTTTGCCTTCATTGCCAATGATGAGGGCGAGCTTACCTAAGGTGTTCCATTTATGAGATGGCGTTCCGTCCATGTCTGTTCCAAAAATCCAAAAACCAGCCGCTTTTAGTTTGTCCAAGGTCTGACTGAGATTGGTCACACGCGCAATCGGTACATATTCGACAGCCCCTGTTGAAGTTTTGGCAACAACTGGAGTAACACCAACCGCACGGTGTTTAGGGATAATGACACCTGCTACTTTTGTAGCGTCAGCTGTTCGCAAGATTGACCCCAAATTATGCGGATCTGTCAATCCATCCAAAATCAGAATGAGGGGATTTTCTTCCTGCTCTGCTTTTTCCATAATCGTAGATAATTCTGCATACGAAAACTCTGCTACTCGTAGTACAAAACCTTGGTGAATGCCATTATTGGTCATCTCATTCAAGGTCTTTTTAGGTGTCCAAGAAATAGACACTTTTTTTTCAGTAGCTAGCGTTTTAATATTATCCACATTTTTGCCACGAAGGTCATCTTGGATGTAGAGTTTGTTACCAGTATTTGCTTGTAAACTTTCAGTGACAGCGTGAACGCCATAAACGATATCTGTTAATTCTTGTTGTTTCTTTTCTTTCATGTCTTCATTATAGCATGAATTATAGCACACGTGCAGGGGTTTATTTGAATTTCCTATCCAAATAATACTGACTGTTATCGCTTTGTTTCCTTACATATCAATAGAATTGTCTAAACAGTCAAAAAGACATTTCAACTCTAAAGTCAAAACATCTCTTTACATTAACTTCTATCCTTCTACACTATCATTCAGCTACGCTTTTCTTTGAAAAGAAATCATACGACTGTAATTAAACCTATCACTATATACAATCAACGTTTTTTTATGAAGTAGACTAAAGTGCTCACAAATCCGATACCAGTAACAATCAGAGTACCTAAAACTATTTTAGAAAAACCTTTCTCTTCTGATGACTCAGGCATTCGATCTGCGAGATTGATTCCTGTTTTTTGTGAAGCTGAGGCCTGTTTAACAGATTGACTAGAGGACTCATCCGTCTTAGACAGATTTGATTCTGAAGCTACAGTCGTCACATCTTGATTGTTAGATAACTCTCCTTGCCTAATTGACGGTTGTTGTGTTTGGAGAGATGTAGCGGTTGCTGACTTGGACGTATTCTGACTGGCATTTTCTGAAGGCAACTGCGGAGCTGAGGTTTTTGTCGAGCTTGCATTAGGCAGAGTCGTTGGTGTGTATGTAACTCCTTTTGAATAACCTGAATGCGTTACTGGTCCATCTGGAAGACTAACCGTTACATGGTAACTATCCTCTTTTAAACCTTCCAAACCAAACCAACAAGTAAAACGACGTTCCCCTTTAGGTACCGTGTAATCCAAGGTATTCATCACCTCCCCGACCAAATTACGTAACTCAACAGTGACTACCTTAGCTGTATCAAATTTTTGAGGCAAATTGACAACAACATCCACAATGGGTTGTTCAGAACGTAGGGTGTTACTAACAGCAATAGCTAAACCATACGGCGCCTCAATATTTTGTCCAACTTCAGTCACAATATCTTCTGCTTGAGCACATTGTTGTCCACATAGCCCAAACAAGGCAATTCCTAAAAGCACTTTAGCTGATAAACGTTTGTATGACATAGATTTTCTCCTCGCAATATAACAATCGGACGATTTCGCCCCCTTATCTTATTATTCGTAAGAAAGCAAAAAAAGAATTGAAAATTTCAATTCTTTTTTACTTCATGTTGATATTCTGTTACTGTAATGCCTTGACTGCGTAAATAAGCCGTAGCTTTTGGTGAAAAATAATTCACTGACTGAGCATCAATGACAGTCAACTTCTTAAACTGATTTAGTTCTCTTTCAGAGACAACCACAACATCAAATTCATCTCCCTCACCATCGCCATAGGGCATTAGCTGCAAATAAATGTCATTACCGCCATCTAAATAGAGCTTTTTAACATATTTTGCTAGTCGTTTGGGAATTTTGAAAGCTTCAAAATAGTCCTTAACTTCTGGTGCCACAACATCGTAGGTCGCTTCGAAATCAACAGGAACTTGCTTAGCATATTCGTAGACATCAAACTTCGGTGTCAGAACTTCCTGTTCATACATGAGCTCTTGGATAATCATTAATTTAAAATTAAAGTTATCAAATTCAAGATAATCTTCTTGACCTCCCAACATATTTTTGAAAAATGAAATCATCTTCCCTCCTCTTCAACCACCTCAATACACCAGTTAATCAGTTCTTCTAGGCGTTCAATTTGCTCAGTCATGTGTAGATAGCCTAGAACTGCTTCAAATCCTGTGGACATCTTATAGGTAATGACATCCGTATTTTTTGCCTTAGTGTGGGTTGAAGCATTACGCCCACGCTTGTAGATTTCTTCTTCTTTTTCAGTCAATAACTGCGCTTCCCGCATAGCCGTGATGAGGCTTGCCTGTGCCTTGGCCGACACATATTTTGTCGCTAGGCGGTGCAGTTGATTGGGCTTGGTCTGACCTTGGAAAATCAAGTGACGGCGAACGTACAAGGAATACACCGCATCGCCTTCAAATGCGAGCGCTATACCATTGATCAAATTGACATCCAGATTAGTCACGTGTCCACCTCACTCCGTCTTTGGTGTCAAGGAGTTTAATTCCTTGTGTTGCCAATTCATCACGGATGCGGTCCGCTGTGGCAAAATCACGATTAGCACGCGCTGCTTGGCGTTCCTCAATCAAGCGCTCAATATCTGTATCCAAGACTTCTTCTTTAAAGACAATCCCAAAGACCTCTAACATTTTTGTTAATTCAACTTTGACGCTTTTATCATAGTTCCCTGAGTTAATCCATTTCGCCATTTCAAAGACGACAGTAATCCCATTTGCGGTGTTGAAATCTTCGTCCATAGCATCCGTAAATTTAGCGACAAAATCAACTAATTCGTCTGCGTTTACTTGACCTGTGAAAGGCTGTTCGTAGGTATTTTTTAAATACTTCAAATTAGCTTGCGCATCATGAATGGCTTTTTCAGTAAAGTTAATTGGTTTGCGGTATTGCTGTATAGCAAGGAAGAAACGCAAGACCTGCCCATCAACAGTTTTCAAAGCATCATGAATCGTAATGAAGTTACCAAGAGATTTGGACATTTTTTCATTATCCACATTGACAAAGCCATTGTGCATCCAGTAGTTGACGAATTTGTGGCCAGTTTTGGCCTCTGACTGAGCAATTTCATTCGTATGGTGTGGAAACTCAAGGTCGGCTCCACCACCATGAATATCTATGGTATCGCCTAAAATTTCAGTTGCCATAACCGAACATTCAATATGCCAGCCTGGACGACCGGCTCCCCAAGGACTTTCCCAAGACACTTCGCCTGCCTTAGCAGATTTCCAGAGGGCAAAATCCACAGGGCTTTCCTTGCGATCGGTTTCCTCATCTGTACGTCCACTGGCTCCCAAGACCAAATCGGCTAGAGTTTTATTGGCTAACTTAGCATAATCAGCTGATTTTTCCACACGGAAATAGACATCTCCTTCTGACTCGTAAGCGAAGCCTTTTTCCAAAAGGTCAGCCACAAAAGCAATAATCTCGTCCATATAGTCAATGACACGAGGATTTTTAGTAGCAGGTTTGATACCCAGCGCAGCCGTATCTTCCATAAAAGCCGCAATGTACTTGTCTGAAAAATCCTTAGTCGTAAGACCTTCTCTAGCTGCGCCATGGATAATCTTGTCATCCACATCGGTGAAGTTAGACACATAAGTCACCTCAAAACCTCTATACTCCAAATAACGACGGATGGTATCAAAAGCTACAGCGCTCCGCCCATTTCCTACGTGAATGTAATTGTAAACCGTTGGACCGCAGACATACATCTTAACCTTGCCCTCTTCCAAGGGGACAAACTCACGTAAACTACGGGTCATGGTATCGTAAATCTTAATCGTCATACTCATACTCTCTTCGTTTATCTAATGCTTTCATTATACCACAAAGAGACCCTCACACAAAAATACGAGGGTAATTCTTTCCTAATAATAAATGAACTACCCATACAATGAGTAGATAGATCATTAATGATGTTATAAAGCTCCCACAATCTGATGTGGCAAGTACAATTCATCTAAATAGGTATGCCGTCCGTACCTAAGGTAACCTCTGTTGCCGTGTCTAATTTGATACAACATAATGAAGCGGAATTTCTACCCCTTAACGATGCACCCGCACAGGTGCATTTTTGCACATTCCTCATAACGATGCCGTATGCACCGTTACAGAGTAAAGTATTCGGTTTTATCGCTGCCTGTGCGTACATAGCGTTCTCCTTGTAGAACCCGAATAATTAGCCAATCACCTAGTATCGCAATCTTATATAGGAATCCTCCAAAGCAGTACATTCGATCATCTTTAACACACCCAAATTGAATAGTTTTTTTAGATTTCAAAGACTGTCCATCAATTAAAGCGGAGGTGTCTTTTCCACCAATCAGTATCGGAGCCACAACGATATCGACAAAGTCAAATAGCTTTCCACGTAGGAACAATCCATCTACAGTTCCTGCCGACTGTACTGTCAATCTGTCACAGCCATAATCTTTATTTAGAATTTCAAGAGCCTCTTTCAGCGAGATTTGCTCTTGAAGAATAATGTGTAGATTATCCTCTTTTACAGAAAAATCCAGCTGTTTCGGATCGGATGTTATAACCACCGCCTACTTTGAACGTGCGCAGAAATACCTTACACCATTTTCCGTCAGATGGTGATTATCCAACAGTACAAATGATACCGGCGTTTTTGATGGGAGCAGCTTTTCACTAATACCAATCTTAGCCTATACTCGACCCGTGTTAAAAGACCATAAGTCCGTGGATTGTTCAATTTCATAGTATTGATGCAACCCTTCCGCTACTCCGGTTATCTTAAGGAAGTCCTTATCTACATCCAATTCGGCCGAAGTATCCGTGCTGATTTTGCCGTCAACAGACATCAACATAAATAAAGGTTGTTATCGGTCTGCCCCTTCTTTCATCCTCGCTTCTTTTATTTTTTCGGTAGTTTAAGTTTAATATTCACATTGCCACCAAGTACACTTACTCCTACCACTAACCCCGCTACAAGGACAGAACTTGCGATTTTTACAATACCCCTATTAAACTGCCGCTTCTCCGAATCCTTCTTGTCAACCATACGAACCGTTTCTGTTTCCTGCGAACTAATCTCAGTATCCTTTTAGCTTACAGTTTTCAGAATTTCCATTTTTTTCAAGAATGGCTTCTCGTTCCTTGGCACTCAATTCCGGATTATCCAAGCACTTACTTAAGTCAGCGTGTACTTTTTCTGCAAAATCATAGAACTGCTTTCGGCTATCTGTCGAGATATCCAATTCCTTATCAGCTGTTGCGTAAACCTGCTTTATGCTCTCATCATCGCTTGAAATTATGTTTCCCAAGATATCCTTGTACTCGGACATGGATGACTGAATGAATTTTACAAACTCAGGAAACTGTGCAATGACTTCTTTTGCAACATCCGACCGTAGTTCACTTGATTTGGACGCGATACTCAAGACGTCTGTTTTCGACAAATTCTTAAAATCTGTCCTTTTCATTATATCAAGTGCCTGTTTTTCAATTGGCGTAATAGTAGTTTCAACGATGAATATAAAGGATATCAATATAATCTGTTCCTAAACGCTTCAAACTCGCCTCTACTTGATTAATAATTGACTTTCGTGATAAACCTTTTATATTTTCCCCTCATGGAGACCATATCCGAAAAACACTTTTGTCGCCATAACAACTTCGTTGTGATCTGCAAAATCATGCAAAGCACGCCCTAAATATTCTTCACTAGTCCCTTTACCATAAACATTTGTAGTGTCAAAAAATTAATTCCCATATCCAAGGCTTTTTTAATAATCACACGTGATTTTTCTTCATCAAGCAACCATTTCCAACGAAAGCTTTGACTGGCATCGCCAAGGCTCATACAAGCACGACAGATTTTTGATACTTCTAATCCAGTATTTCAGAATTTTGTGTATTCCATAATTTCCTCCAACATCATAACAAGGTTTGAATTGAGTTCAAGCAGATAACTTCTTACAGACTAACCACTTTATTTTTTAAAACCAATCTTTGTCCCACATTTAACGCATGTACCCTTTCTGGATTAACAACATCCGTCAATAATTTTTCCGGATTTCCATTAAATGTATTCCAATCAGGAGCATCGACACTTCCCCAGTGAATACAAATTAATTCCGCTTTAGGGTAAGTATTAGCTAATTTAACAGCACCTTCATAAGTAATATGCCAATCATTATCACTAAAATCAAACAGAATAACGGCTGGATCAGGCATATTTAAATGCTCCGGAAGCAAACGTGAATCACTCGGTAACCAGATAGCACCATCTGGCGTATCCATCCAGTAACCCAAATACTCTTCCTCACGCCACTCACGGTACTTATATTTTTCCAATCCATTTTGCCAGTTGTGCTTGGTTGGTGTTGGAGTGACAAGAGTATTGCCTATCGGAAATGGCTGCCCTAGTGAACACTCTTGTGTTGGGTAACCTTTTTCTATCATGACCTCTGAGACATAAGGAGGTGCATAATAAGCTTTAGTAACCGTTTTGATATTTGCCAGAGTCTCAAAACTTAAATGATCACCATCAATATGACTAATCAGTAGACTATCAACCTTTGGAATGGCTGTGCTTTCAATCGGCAGATCAATTAGTAAAGGCATATCAAATCCATCTAAAATCGGATCAATTAAAATAATGTGACCGCAACTATTAATTAAGATACTGGCATTACCTAACCAACGAATCTCCGTGTGCGATATAGCCACAAACGCTTCTTGGGTAATTTTTTCTGTTGCAAAAGGCATGGCTTGTCCATGCGAACTATATGATAATTTCATCTCATTTCTCCCTTACCATTTTTCTCCTATAAAAAGCTGAAAATAAACTTATTGTGCTGATCAAAAGAAAGACAACAAGCACTATCAGTGTCGGAAAGTAACTTCCTGTAAAATCATAAATGTAACCAATGATTGAAAAAGCTAAAGCCGCACCCAAGTTCCCCGCGAAGGAAATAATCGGGAATCGTTTCCCATAGGCTTCATCTCCAAAAATATCGCGCGTTACTAACGCTAGTGATACACTGCCTAAGCCATAACAAGATCCAAAAAGAAATGCTGCCAATAATAAGAAAACCGTTAACTGTGTTTGCATCAATAGCAGATTCCCTAAAAGTGCTAGCGCCAGCAGAACAGTGGTTGCTTTTAAGGACCCGAAGCGGTCACTTAAAGCGCCAATCACCAACTTAGAAATAATATTACCTAGCATCCCCATTGATAAAAGGCTAGCTCCTAAGGTCACCGATAACCCAACGCTTGCAGCATATCCTGGTAAATGCTGGGTCATACTCGACATAAATCCGATTAAGCTGGCAAAGACTAATAAAGCTCCTAATAAAAGACCTGTTGACGGATTCTTATCCTGAGACATAATAACTTGATCGTTTTTCAATGATTGTTTTCCATAAGTTTCACTACCTTCATCTTCTGGAGTCATCGTAAAAGGATAAAGAATAGCCGGTAGGCAAAGCAAGCCAATCAGTAGCGCTTCAAAACCATAAGCTCCTCGCCACCCTATATGGACAATAACCCCTGAAAAGATAGGTGAAAATACAGTACCCACTAACCCAGAAAATCCTAACGCAATACTCGTAGCCAACCCGTTTTTTTCTTTAAACCACTGATTAATAATCAACGTGATTGTTACAATTGAAAACATACCTGTTGAAAACCCTCGAATGGCTCCTAAAATATAAAACTGCCATAGATGACTTGAGATAGCCATTAAAGCTGTTCCTAAAACCGCCATAACAACAGAAAAGGTTAAAACTAGTTTTAAAGGATAGCGACTTAGTAAATTTGGTACAAATAAGGCACTAATCGCAGTCACTAAAGAAAATATGGTCATGTGGAAAGCAAAGGCACCTCTTAGCATTCCCAAATCTTCAGAAACCACTGTATAAAAGACTCCTGAGGTGTTAATCGATACTCCAATAGCTGCTGCGGCAAGTCCACATAAAACAGCTAAAACGGTCCAAGCCTTGTGATACCGACGCATCATGTCACCTTCTTTCTTCATTATAGCACTTCTCCATTACTTGCAATGACGTCCTTATACCAATAAAATGATTTTTTAGGCGTTCTTACTAGTGTACCGTTGCCTTCGTCGTCACGGTCGACATAAATAAAACCATAGCGCTTACTCATTTGGCCAGTTGATGCGGCAGTTACGTCAATAATCCCCCAAGTTGTGTATCCCATTAGTTCGACACCATCAATCTCTACAGCATCCTTAAAGGCTTCAATATGCTGGCGCGTGTAATCAATCCGATAATCATCCTCTACATAGCCAGTTTCATTAGGGATATCTTTAGCACCCAAGCCATTTTCCACAATAAAGAGAGGCTTTTGATAACGATTATAAAGCATATTAAGAGATGATCTAAGCCCAAGAGGATCAATTTGCCAACCCCAGTCTGTTGAAGGGAGATTGGGGTTTTTGATAGATTTAAAAAGATTCCCAGTTGTAGTGGCATAATCCTCATCATACCCGGATACCGTCCGTGAAGAATAGTAAGAGAAAGAGACAAAATCCACAGTATTTTCTTTTAAAATACGCTCATCCTTTGGTTCAACAGATAAGGTGATCTTTTCACGTTCTAATTTCTTGAGAGCATAGCTAGGATAATAACCTCTTGCTTGAACATCAATAAAGAAATATTCCCCATTGTCACGATGAATCGCCTCCAGATAATCCTTTGGTCGACAGCTATAAGGGTAGTGACTACCTCCTGCAAGCATACAACCGACCTGATTGTTCTCATCAATATCATGGGCAATTTTAGTTGCCAAAGCTGACGCTACTAACTGATGATGGGCAGCTTGATATTTGAGGGCTTCAATGTCATCTCCCTCTTTAAATATCAAGCCTCCACCAACAAAAGGTTGATGCAGTAAGATATTGATTTCATTGATTGTTAGCCAATACTTGACTAGCCCTTTATAACGCGTAAAAACGGTCTGTGCATAATTGACATAGGCAGCCACCATGCGACGATCTCTCCAACCACCAAATTTTTTAATCAAAGCTACTGGTACATCAAAATGAACTAAGGTTACCAATGGTTCAATCTGATGCTCTCGTAATTTTTTAAAAATAGCCTCATAAAAACGCAAACCTGCTTCATTAGGCAATGCATCGTCTCCATTTGGGAAAATGCGTGTCCAAGAAATTGACATCCGATAAGCTTTTAAGCCCATTTGCGCCAATAAATCAATATCCTCCATGTAATGATGGTACATATCAATGGCTTCTTCACTTGGATAGAAATAATCGGAGCGACGTTCTAGATTATCTAAGCTCCCAAAAGCTATGGCTTTGCGATCTTCACCAATTGGCATCAAGTCCGTATTCGTGAGACCTCGACCACCTTCAAAAATACCACCTTCTGCTTGATTAGCAGCTGTCGCACCACCCCATAAAAAATGCGTAGGTAATGTCATCTAATCTTCTCTCCTTCTACTTTAATCAGTTTATCTCCTTGTGAATATAAGAAAATAAATAGGTTACACTCTAACTTCGAGGACAAGTTCACCTGTACTTTTTTGACCATCTGCCACTTGATCAATCTGTGAAAAACTTGCCGTATTGGTTACAACCACAGGAATTTGTGTCCCATAACCAGCTTCTGTAATATTATCCAACTCAAAACTAATCAGCTTTTGCCCCTGGCTAACATATTCCCCTTCTGAAACGTAGGTTTCAAAAAATTGTCCATTTAATTCAACCGTATTTAATCCAATATGGATAAGCAGTTCCACACCACTATCCGATACCAAACCAATAGCATGTTTGGTTGGAAATACTGTCATTACTGTTCCATCAAATGGCGCTGTTACTAGTTCACTATCCGGTTCAATCGCGAATCCCTTCCCTAAAGCTTCAGAAGCAAAAACAGGATCTGAAACCTGATTCAAAGGAATCACACGACCTGAGATAGGAGTGACGACAGTTGTATCAGCAATGGTAAGAGTTTTTGTAGCAGGTTCTTCAATGCTAACTTTTTCAAAACGAAGGGACAAGAAATAAGTGATGATTGCAGTTGACACAATCGTAATCCCCATCGCAATTAAAATATTAACGAAGAAAAACATGGTATTATCGCCAATATATAGCAAGACCGCTGGCAAACCTGAAGACCCTGTTGCAAAACGGTGAACTTGCATGATTCCCGCATAAAGTCCTCCTAGGCCTCCACCAGCCATTGAAGCATACAAGGGGTATTTTTTAGGAAGACTCACACCATATAGAATTGGTTCAGTAATCCCCATATATCCTGTAATAGCTCCTGAGGTTGCTATTTGTTTTAATTTTTTATCTTTTGTTCTCATCGCAACAACTGCTGCAGCTGTTGCTTGTGCCATGTTAGAGCAAAGTGCCCCTGGCCCAAAAATACTGTCATATCCAAGTTGAGCCATTTGCATAACTCCCAGGGGGGCTATACCATTATGAATCCCAAACATTACCATTACTGGCAAAAGCCCTCCAATAAAAACCGCTGGTAACCAACTTGCTGTCTCAGACAGGTAAGTAAATACCATCGCAAGCCCTTGCCCAATTAAAGCACCAATTGGTCCAAGAATAGAGAAAGCTAAAGTTCCCATAATGAGAAAGGTAAGCATGGGGACAAAAACTAATTCTACAGATTTTGGAATTATCCGATTAAGCCATTTTTCAACATACGATTGCACAAAAACAACCAGAATAGCCGGAATAACCGATGACGTATAAGTTGCTAAGGTAAACGGAATCACATTGAAAAATCTGACTGCTTCGCCTGTTGTTACCAAATTAATCCAGTTAGGATGTAACATCATTGCAATCACACCTACTGCTAAAATAGGATTAGCTTTTAATTTCTGAGCCGTTGTAACAGCTAAAATCAATGGTAAGAAATAAAAAACACCATCAGCAAAGGTATTTAACATGACATAGGTTTGAGAAGTGTTATCAATAACTTTGAAAACCATCAAAAGTGCCAAGACAGCCTTTACCATTCCAGCCCCGGAAAGTGCTGGAATCACCGGTTGAAAAGCACCCGCTACGAAATCAATGATTTGTTGCACAAAAGGCGATGTTTCCTGCTCTCCTTCATCCTGAGAAAGTTCCCATAAGATAAAACTCACTTCTTCAAAAACATCCTTAACATGCGTTCCAATAACAACTTGGTGAACACCAGCATTAACCAAATACATACTAACACCATCTAAGTGCTCTAATTCCTCTTTTTGGACAAGTTGCGCTTCTTTTAGTTTAAAGCGTAAACGCGTTTGACAATGGTAAACATCAGCAATATTATTTTTACCACCTAGTTGCGTAATAATGTTCTTTGCCAATTCATGATATTGCTTAGCCATAAAAAATCTCCTTTAAATTACTGCAATCATTTTTGTAATTTCTTACCCTCAGTATATCCCAGCTGTTGGACAAGGGCTAGCTTTTTTGCTAAACTTGGAATACGGTTTCAAAAAAACACTCAAAATAGCCTCAAATCGTGAAATGAAGTGAAATAAGGAGGTGCTATGTTACAAGCGATAAAAGATTATACTGCCAATGGACAAACATCAAAAGCCGTTATTGCAACATTTCTATTAGAAAACTTAGGCACCATTGAACATTTTTCACTGGAAGAACTAGCTACCGCAACCTTTACCTCAAAAGCTAGTTTAGTTCGTTTTGCTCAATCTCTCGGTTACAAAGGATGGACCGATTTTCTCCCTGCTCTGCTATCCGAACGTTATTATTCTGATACGCACTATTCAGATGTTGACCACAATCTTCCTTTTAACGAAGATGATGACCTTGCTTCTATCATCCAAAAAATTGCAACTGTTGAAAAAGAAAGCATTCAAGACACTGCTGATAAGATTAGACCAGAAGATCTCGATAAAGCAGCAGACTTAATCAAAAAAGCCAAACGAGTGGTTCTCTTCGGCCTTAGTCCCAATGAATATTTAGGCTATCTTTTCAGACGGAAAATGCTCACCATTGGTAAAATTATTGAAATTGGACATTCAGGAGAATTTGGGTTAACAAGTTCGTCGCTCCAAGAAGATGATCTTGCCATTATTATCTCTTATTCTGGTAATTCTGAAACCATGGAGAGCCTTCGCTACATTCCTTTATTAAAAGCCAAGAAGACAAAAATCATTGCCCTAACCAGTGAAAGTGGAGATTTGCTCAAAGAAGCTGCTGACACAACCTTTCTTCTATGTACCAAAGAAGATAAATTCAAAAAAATTGGAAACTTCTCAACTGAAGAATCCATCTTATTTATTCTTAACACACTATATGCCACCTATTTTAAAAAAGATTTTTTCTCTAATTATGTCAAGAAAATCAATTTATCCAGTAAGCTAGAACAGGGAAGGTAAACACGCAAAGAGATAATCACTCTCTAAAAAGCCTAAAATCCATCAGTCGGATTCTAGGCTTTTTAGTATTTGGTAATATCTTTTGAATGGCTATCTTTATCTATGAGTTTTATCTTGTTGATATTGTTTGTAAAAGCGAACACCACTGACCAAAGTAAACGTCAACCAAATCAATCCTAACCAAGTTTTAGCTAACAAAACATTATGAATCGTTAAATAGCTGCCGCAGGCAATCATGACCAGATAAGACCAATAGTTTTTTAGAAATGATACCATCATTAACCTCCTTAAAATAAATTATGACAACTCTTCCGCAATCTTTAAGGCTACATCAAAGAAGCGAAGCAAGTTATCCTCATCATGCCCATCACGCGCATCCCAGCCATTATCCACATCAACATAGTCTGAGGTGTAAAAGAAATGGTAGACATCAGCCGCACGATACTGCGCCCAAGCTGCCACAGAAGCCCATTCCATATCAACCACCTGAGCTCCTGCTGCCATACGACGTTTAACCTTTTCTGGCGTCTCACGGTAAAAGGCATCCGTTGTCCAAGCCTTGGTCTGAGTATGGGGAATATGGTGATTATCCAAAATAGCTGCAAAGTGCTCCATGTGCTCAGTTGAATACCCAATCTCCTCAGAAGTTGGCGCATAGTGATAAGAGATTCCCTCATCACGCAGACTAGACGTCGGTAAAATAATTTTATTGGACTCCAAATCACCATCCAAAACACCACAAGTTCCAAAAATAATAAAGTTTTTAAAGCCAGATACTTTCAACTCTTCCAAGGTTCCAACTAAAGCTGGCCCACCAAGAAGCGCCTTCATCACAGCCACCTTTTTGCCCTTATGCTCATAAATGTACCAAGGATGTTTGCCATTGATATTAGACTTATAACCACCTTGGTAAACACCATCCTGCTCTGTAATTAAACGAAACAAGGTTCCTGAAAAGGGCATGATAATCGTATCACAAATTTCCGTAATCCCAATCTCACCTTTGACCGTTAATAAATCCTCTGGCTCAATCACGGCCTTGGTGTTTTCAAATTCTTCTAGTAGCATAGGCAACCTCCTAAGTGTATTGATTTATTATAAACAAAAGCTCCGAAAATCACAACGACTTTTGGAGCTCTGCTTTATTTTTAATGAGTTGAGATCATTTAGTTAAGGCAATGATATTCCGAAAAAGATTTCCTGATATTATTCTTCTTAAAACCGAAGTCAAAAATAATAATTCTATTTCTCACAATCCTGCTGAACGATGGCTCGCCTCACGCAATTCTTCTAATTTTCTGAGATAATGTTCACGATGATCTTCCAAATCGTGGATGACCTCGTCATCCTTTTTCCCATGGACACGCACAATTTTTGCTGGCATGCCAACAACAGTAACATTAGCTGGTACATCTGCTAGCACAACTGCGGCTGCACCCACTTTAGCATTCTCACCAATTTCAATAGGTCCAATCACCTGAGCGTGTGCCGAAACAAGAGCACCCTTACGCACTGTTGGATGGCGTTTGCCCACATCCTTACCAGTTCCACCGAGAGTTACACCATGATAAAGCATAACACCCTCTTCGACAATTGCTGTTTCTCCGATTACCAATCCAGCCCCATGGTCAATGAAGACTCCTGGCGCTATCTGAGCTCCCGGATGAATTTCAATATGAGTCCAAAAACGCCAAAACTGGCTGTGCATCCGTGCCATTAATCGAAAATTATGATTCCAGAGCCAATGTGACAAACGGTGCGCAGCCAAGGCTTTCAATCCAGGATAGGTTAAGAGAACTTCAAGGCTATTACGAGCCGCTGGATCAAGTTCTTTAACAATATTGATACTTTTTTTCCACCAGCCCATAGTTCCCTCCTACTTAATATCTTCCCACTTCACTAAAATTTGTTTATCATCAAAAGAATCGATCACTATACCAATGGTGTCTGAAATCTCATTTTCTCCGTCTACAGGTGACTTGATATCTTGCAGCGTCCACGCAACCACAATACCATTAGCTTGTTTAAATCGCCCCCCGAAGTCATCCTCACGATACCATTTGGCAAAACTAGTCATATTTGAAAATACTGGAACAAAGCTATTTCCTTCTTGATTTGATAAAGTAGGGAAAAGTCTATCACTAGAGCCATCGGTATTTGGATGTACAAAAACTGGCACTAGGTAATATTTTTCTAGCAAAATTGCTTGGATATTGTTATCTCCCATCACCTGATTAAGAATTGTCGTATAATGATTGACAAAAGCGATTAATTCACTGGATTGAAAAATACTTGAATTTCCCATGTCTCCTTCTTTTTTCAGATTAAAGACGATACCTGAAAGTTGTTTCACGATGACCTCTTCTAGAATGCCAAGCGTTTTTCGTTCACCCCAATGTTGTTCACGAGCGCTAGCTTGTTGCGCTTTAAAGGTTTCAAGATCAGATTCATCTGTAAAAACTGGCGTGACCTTTTTGCCATCAATCTCTAGAGCATACGGTTTATCGCTTGCTAGCACCTCTTGGCCATGAAGCCCCATAACAAAAGACATGATGCTCAAAAAATCAGTTGGATCTGCAATAAAATCACGGAGTTGTTGGTCAAGTTTTCCTAATCCAGTCATCTTAGTCTGCCTTTTCTTCTGTTGAACGAGATTTGGGTTCACGGAAATGTCCGCCTAATCCACCATTATGGTGTAGCTTGCGTTCTTCTTTCCCATTTCCATTGTGCTCTCGGTGACGAGGACGACCGGAACGCTCTTTTTTAGCTTCTTCAGTATAGCCTTCTGGTTTTGGCAGAAGAGCCTTCATAGAGGCATCAATACGGCCTTTTTCGTCAATTTTAATGATTTTAACATCAACTTCATCACCAATCTCTACCAAGTCTTCAACACGATTTGTTCGCGCCCAAGACATTTCTGAGATATGAACAAGCGCATCTGTTTTTTCAAAAAGATTAACAAAAGCACCGAATTTCTCAATACGAACTACTTTAGCATGATAAACTTCATCAATTTTGGCTTCACGTACCAGCCCTGCAATGATTTCTTTGGCACGGTTAATGGCTACTTGGTCAGATGAGAAGATAGATACCAAACCGTCTTCGTCAATGTCAATTTTAACACCTGTCTCGGCGATAATTTTATCAATGGTTTCCCCACCTTTACCGATGACAACTTTAATCTTATCAACATCAATTGTAATGGTATCAATTTTAGGCGCTGTTGGTGCTAATTCTGGACGAGGCTCAGCAATTGTCGCTTCAATCAAGTCAAGAATTTCAAAACGAGCTTTCTTAGCTTGGTCAAGGGCTTCTTCAAGGATTTGAGGCGTAATCCCTTCAATCTTAATATCCATTTGAAGCGCTGTAATACCGTCACGAGTACCCGCAACTTTGAAGTCCATGTCTCCGAAGTGATCTTCAAGACCTTGAATATCTGTCAAGACAGTATAATTTGTTCCATCTGAAATAAGCCCCATCGCAATACCGGCAACTGGTGCTTTGATTGGCACACCACCCGCCATAAGAGCAAGGGTACCTGCACAGATAGAAGCCTGTGACGATGAACCATTTGATTCAAGCACTTCTGCTACCAAACGAATAGCGTATGGGAATTCTTCAAGACTTGGCAAGACTTGTTCAAGTGCACGCTCACCAAGAGCACCGTGACCAATTTCACGACGACCAGCGGCACCATAACGGCCTGTTTCACCGACTGAGTATTGTGGGAAATTATAATGGTGAAGGAAACGTTTTTTGTACTCGTCATCTAAACCATCAATAATTTGTGTCTCACCCATCGGAGCAAGGGTCAATACTGACAAGGCTTGAGTCTGACCGCGTGTAAAGAGACCTGAACCATGCACTTTTGGTAGAAAATCAATCTCAGCATCCAAGGGACGGATTTCATCAACACGACGACCATCAGGACGGATTTTATCTTCTGTAATCAAACGACGGACTTCGGCATGCTCCATTTGTTCAAGAATCTCTGCCACATCACGCATGATACGAGCGTATTCTTCATGCTCTGCGTAGCGTTCTTCGTATTCAGCAGTCACGCGTTCTTTAACAGCTTCTGTTGCTGCTTCACGCGCCTTTTTCTCTTCAACTTGCACCGCTTGTTGCAAATCAGCATTGTACTTAGCGATGATTTCAGACTGCAATTCTGGATCAACATGAAGAAGTTCGACTTCAGCTTTTTCCTTCCCAACGGCTGCTACGATTTCTTCTTGAAAGGCAATCAATTCTTGAATGGCTTTGTGGCCAATCAGCAACGCTTCAAGCATAATATCTTCTGACAATTCTTTTGCACCAGACTCTACCATGTTGATGGCTTCTTTAGTACCAGCAACTGTCAATTCTAAGAGTGATGCTTCCTGTTGTGCCTTATTTGGATTGATGATAAATTCCCCATCAATATACCCAACCTGCACACCAGCAATTGGACCGTTAAACGGAATATCTGAGATTGATAAGGCTAATGAACTACCAAACATGGCTGCCATTGGAGCGCTAGCATTTTCATCATATGAAAGCACCGTATTAATCACTTGTACTTCATTACGAAAGCCTTCAGCGAACATTGGGCGAATGGGACGATCAATCAAACGAGCTGTCAAAGTCGCATCTGTTGACGGACGGCCCTCACGCTTCATCCAACCACCAGGGAATTTCCCAGCAGCATACATTTTTTCTTCGTAGTTCACTTGAAGAGGGAAAAAATCACCTGTTGCCATTTTTTTAGACATAACAACTGCCGTCAATACTGTTGATTCACCATAGCGGACAACTGTCGCACCATTAGCCTGCTTGGCAACTTGACCAATTTCAACCACAAGCGGACGACCCGCAAAAGTTGTTTGAAATACTTGTTTAGACATAAGATACAAAGAGTGTTAAAACCGCGATAGAAAAACAAGAAACTAACGATATGCATTCGCACACAAAAGTCTACCATTTTTCAACGCTTGTAGCCTGCGTTCAAGAACAGACAAACTAAACGGAACACAAGCTAGTAACACCCTCTCCTTTCTTTAAATAATATAGATTCGATACCTCTTGGCTACAAAGGTCAACCATTCCCTACTGACTCACCTTTGTATCAAGCACGTATCTGTTTCATTTTACCATAAAGCAATTTAAAAACCTAGCAGTTATCAACAACCACTAGGCAAAATCTCTTCTTAAAATAAGATTTTATCAAATGGGTGATTTTCAAGCGTCATGTTATCCCAAAACCCATCATTTTCATAACGAGGAATCAAGTGACTATGGAAATGCGTCCCCTCATCCATCAGACGTCCATTATTTGTCGCAAGAGTGACTCCTAAAATAGTAGAACTTCTTTCCATCTTTTCAATTAACTGAGTCTGAAAGGTAAGCATATCTAGCTTTTCATTAACTGATAACTCACTCAGTGACAGGAGATGTTGCTTAGCAATAACCAATAAATGCCCTTCTTGAATAGGATCAATGTCCCAGACTGCAAAAAAGTAATCTGACTCTGCAACCCAACTTTCCTTAGGCAAGTTACAAAAAATACAAGCCATATCTTTCTCCGAAATTATTAACGTCTGCCTCCAAAAAAGAAGTCAACAACAGCAATGACAATAATAGCACCTAAAATTGACGGCAACAAGGCCATTCCTGCAAAGGTTGGTCCCCAATGACCAAACAAGGATTGTCCAACTGATGAACCAATCCAGCCTGCAAACACCTTTGTAAAACACCCCATACGTTCCCCACGATTCGTGATAGAACCTGCAACTGCACCAATAAATAAACCAATAAGCATTGACCAAATCATAATAAAAGCTCTCCTATCCTCTTCTTGTTTTTATACATATTCTCTCTTTAGTATAGCATATCTTTTCATTTTTAGCTTCGGTCAATGAACCCGTTCTTATTTCAAGGGGCTTGAATCGTGCTTAGCAAAAAAATCTGAGAGTCTTAATCCCAGATTTTTATTGTTTTTCTTGAAAGAACGGAAGCGTTATTTTGTCTGAGCATTCATCCAATCAAAGATATTATCGTAAGTGGTACCATTTACGATAGCTTTATCACTTCCCCCTTTAGTGGCGTTGTCGGCTTTAAATCCAGAAGTCACATCTGCTGCGTTCTTAACTGTAACAACATCTTGCACACCTGTCACTTCATTATTGAAGAAGTAAATCCATGACCAGTGGCCCATGTATTCATTTCCTTCAATGTCTGCACCTTCTACAGTCTCATAGTAAGAGAACCATTTATTTTGTGCACCGCTTTTCACCATCGCTTGATAGGTTGGTAGAGTATAAGTCGCTGGTTTAACCGTGTCGTCATTTTGAGCGGTCACAAACCACATCGGAAGGTCCTTAATCTTGTTCAATTTATCCTCGGTAAAGTAAGGCGTGTCTTTTTGAACCGCTACACCGACAGGATTTTCCTCGCTGGCTTGGCGCACATAGGTCCCATCTGGATTTTTCTCAAATTCATAGTAGGAATAGGCCTCAGCAATTGGATAGGCTGCTGCGAAATAATCTGGGTAGTGAATGGCCATATTCATCGTCATGTATCCACCGTTTGAGCAACCTCCAAGATAGATACGATTGGTATCAATATCTGGATTGCTCTTGACATAGGCATCAATCGTATCCATCAGGGCCTCGGTATAGCGAGACACACCCGCTCCAGCTCCATTTGTGCCATCCCCTTCGTCCATCCAATAGGTTGGGGTTTGAACTGCTAGGACATAGGCACCCTTCTCTTTGGCATTTCCAGTGGCTGTATAGTGAGACTGTATCTCTTCACGCGCCAAGGCAACCACTTCATTGCCAAGTAGAGTAATATCGGTATCCGTTCCCCCTTCACCTTGACCATGCAGCCAAATCACAAGAGGGCTCTTAGCATTACTTTCTTTCAAATGTTCTGGCTCAAAGGCGGCGTAGTGAAGCGTCACTTCTTCGTCTTTCCCAGTTAGAGGATTGCGATAGTTGCCCGTCGTCTTGTCGCGAACGTTGAAAACAGTGGTTTCAGGAATCACACGACTGTTGATGGCATCCGCTTCAACAGATAAGTCATTATCGCCAATAGTCAGACCTGTGACTTTTACGGGGTACTCTGCTGCCCACTCATTCATCATATTGGTAAAATTAAAGACAAACGGAGAGGCATTATCCTCAGCCATAAAAGTGTAAGTCACTTCCAAATCAAGAGTAACATATTGACTAGCTCCCTTGACTTTTTCCCCGTTGGCATCTGAGAGATAGGCGTCCTTGATGTTCCGTTTCACACCTGCTGTGACTGCCTCTAACTTATCTGTCGATAAGCTCTCTACTTCTTGATTGAGTTCTAGCACAAGGCGTGATACCGACGGTCCCCATTCGTAACCTGTTACACCAATATTCACTTGATTAATCGCTAGTTTTTCTTGTGTCTTTGTCACATTCTCATTTCCTCCTTTACTACAAGCTGCCAACGAAATTCCTGCTAACGCTAGGAGAACATATTTACCAATACGCATTTTCATATCCTAACTCCTTGAACAATCCTATAAAAGGCTATTTCAATCTGATTACTGTCAAATGAAATAGCCTCGTTTTCTCATTATCCTAACTTACTAAATCGGTCATAGACATCAATAAATTCTTGTGCAATGACTTTAAAACCTTCTGCACTCATGAGTTGATCTTCTGCGTGCATCAGAAGAAGCTTAAGGTCAACTTGCTCTTGGTTCGCCTCTTTTTGAATCAAGGAGGCGTGGGCATGATGACCTTCATTGAACTCACGATCACCTGCTTTAATAAGAGCTTCTGCTTCTTCAAAATTCCCCGCTTTAGCTGCTTGAATAGCTTCAATGTACGATGAGCGAGCAGAGCCTACAGAAGCAATAATTTGAAATGCGATTAATTCAATTCCTTCCATACAAGCCTCCTAATCTCCCAAAAGGGTTTTAACGTGCTCTACAATCTTTTGCCCATTCATTGTACCGTAGGCTTGAATATCCATAGCTTCAACAGGCTTGTCTGGGAAAAGTCCCTTTACTTTGTTAAGGTTGAAACGAATTTGTGGTCCTAATAAGATAACGTCTGCCTCTTTTCCCTTTTCATCAACAACTGAGACAGGGTGAGCTTCTACTGAAATTTCATAATTAATACTTTCAGCATACTCACGCATTTTATTCATCAAAAGTGAGGTTGACATACCCGCAGCACAAACTAATAATACATTTCTCATATTTCATTCCTTTCGTTTTTAACATGACTAAGCAGCTTGTTCTTCTTTAAGTGCTTGATTATCCGCAATTCTGAAGAATGGGTACCAAACAAACATTTGAACAAAGATAACAGCAATAATTGATACGCCAAGTTTCCAACCACCTGTGATAAATGGACCGATAAATGGAGGCATTACCCAAGGTAGTGAAATTGTTGGATTAAAGGCTGAGCCGACACCAAAGAATTCAAGAGCAACGTAACCCATAAGGCCACCCACTAGACTTGATAGAATCATTGGGATGAAGAAAATTGGGTTAAGCATGATTGGCATCCCAAAAATCATAGGCTCATTGATATTGAAAATATTTGGCACAACAGCGATGTTTCTAAAGACTTTATACCGCTCTGATTTCGCAGTGTACATTGAAAATGCAAGTGAGAGGGTACTTCCTGTACCACCAATGTAACAGAAACCATAAAGCAATGAGAAGGTCAAGAATGGGAGTTCAGCTGATGGAGTTCCTGCTAAGAATGCTTCCGTATTAGCTGTCCCTGCTGACATCAATACTGGGATATAGACACTCAAGATTGGCGCTGGGTGGATACCAAAGAACCAGCAAAGATTCATGAAGCAGTGGAAAGCAATCAATGACCATGGATTTGCACCAAAAAGCATAACAGGTTTTGCAACCACATTACTCACCAAATCAAAGATATTTACATAAGGGGTCAACCCTGCTAGGTATCGTACAACAAAGACACCTGCAAAAAGAATCATCGCCACAAAGGTTGGACTAAGCGATTCTGAAACATTCGGTGGTACTGATGATGGCAATTTCAATTTGATGTTTTGTTTCATCAATTTAGAATAGCTCATCCCAATAATAATGGCAGTAATCATTCCGACGAAAATCCCATTACTACCAAGATTTGTTTGGAGAAGACCCGCTACTGTTTGCTCTCCTAGGGAGATATTTTGCGGTTGAAGAACAATGAATGCCGCTAATGCAAGAACAGCCGCTGTCAAACCATTTTCCTTTTCATTTTTAGCATAATGATAAGCAATGGTCGGTACGATATAGATAGCCAGTAGGCTAGAGGTTCCAGCTACAATATCAAGCATGTGCTGCCCCATACCAGTGGTCGTCAAAAAATCTTGCCAAATTCCGATAGGTAAATTCCCCAAAATCGCAAATGCTGCCACCCCTAGCGTGATTGGCATAGACGACATCATCCCTGCTGTTAAAGCAGAAATAATCTTACTCTCACTTAACTTCTGAGCAAAAGGGCCCATGATTTTTTCAAGCCCTGATTGCATTGACTCCATGAATGACATGTTATGTCCTCCTTTTAATCTAAATCAGCACCATTTGACTGAATAACTTTTTGATACCAATAAAAACTATCCTTACGGCGGCGAACGAGACTTCCCTCACCATCATCATTACGATCAACATAGATCATACCGTAACGCTTGCGCATTTCTCCTGTGCCACAGCTTACAAGGTCAATACATCCCCAAGGAGTATAGCCGATAAGGTCTACCCCATCAAGATTAATGGCATCTGCCATTGCTTCAATATGACCTTTCATATAGGCGATTCGATAATCGTCGTGAATACTTCCATCTTCTTCTAGCACATCTTCGTAGCCAAGACCATTTTCAACAATCCAAAGTGGCAACTCGTAACGTTCCCAAAGTGTATTAAGGGCAATACGTAAGCCAATCGGATCAATTTGCCAACCCCATGCATTAGCTTCGAGGTAAGGATTTTTAACCCCCGCCATGAAGTTTCCACCTTGCTCCGCTGCTTTAGCCGAACTAGCTACGTGAGTCGAGTAATACGAGAATCCAATGAAGGCAACCGTACCATCTGCCAAGATTTCCAAATCTCCTTCTTCCATTACAACTTGGATACCTTTACGCTCATATTCTTTTAATTTATAAGCTGGATATTTTCCACGACATTGAACATCAGTATAAAAGTGTCCCCAGTGAGAACCTTCCATCACCATGAGTTGGTCTTTAGGATTACAAGTCTCACCGTAGGTAATACCATAAGCAACCATCATACCAACCTTAGCTTCTGGCGATAATTCTCGTGCTAACTGAACAGCCTTAGCACTGGCAACAAATTGATGGTGAGCTGCCTGAGCTTTACTTTGCTCGTCAGATTTGACAAGGCCACCACCCATATAAGGAGCTGCTGCCATGATATTGATTTCATTGAAAGTCATCCAATACTTCACTTTGTCCCGATATTCTGTAAATAATACACGACAAAGATTTAAGTAGAAACCGATCACACGACGATCTAACCAGCCACCATATTTATTGGTCAAAGCTAGCGGTGTTTCATAGTGAGAAATAGTCACCAAGGGTTCAATACTGTACTTCAAACACTCATCGAAAACAGCATGATAAAAATCAATCCCAGCTTGATTTGGCTCTGCATCATCTCCATTTGGGAAAATACGTGCCCAGTTAATGGACAAACGGAAGCATTTGTACCCTTGTTCTGCAAACAAAGCAATGTCTTCCTTATAGTGATGATAGAAATCTGTTGCGATATGAGAAGGATAGTACTCGCCTTCAATAATATCAAGGACCGCTCCATCAGGTAATTCCAAATCAGCACCAAAGCCCATTCCCGTTGAACCAGTCTCACCTGTCTCAGGAATACGCCACGTCAATCGTCTCGCCACGGTATGGCTACCATTCGTAAGAGCATCACTGGTATTTAATCCTTTACCATCCTCACGATAACCACCTTCATACTGGTTGGCTGCTGTTGCACCGCCCCATAAAAAATTTTCAGGAAAGGTATGTGTCATTTCAACTTCCTCCGTCTTATGATAGTTCAAGTATAGCGCTTACATTTTTGTTTTATAAGTCTTCTATTAACCAAAAAATGGCGCTCTTTGATATTTTTTGTATCAACTAACGCCTCTTTTTTATCAAAAATCACAATCAGTATCGTCTGACAATCTTCTATAATTGAGGTATCTTTATTGACAAGGAGGTTTACCATGAGTAACCGAGATGACATTATTGCTTTAGCAAAACAACTACGCGACTTGTTCCAAAAAGGAGATGAAAAACGAGACCAGGGATTACCAACTACTATTCCAGAAGTGCAACGCTTTGACAATCTCCAATATGGATTTGACCCTAAATGGCATTTACTGGACATTTATCGCCCTAAAAAACAGACAGGGAAACTTCCTGTTATTATCAATATTCACGGAGGTGGGTGGGTATATGGGACTAAAGAAACCTACCAATTTTATGGTATGAGCCTTGCCAAAGAGGACTTTGCTTTTATTAATATTACCTATCGTTTAGCCCCAGAAGTTGTCTTTCCAACTGAATTAGACGATATCAATCTTGCCATTCATTGGTTAAGCGAAAATGCCGAACGCTATCAGCTTGACCTCACTAATGTCTTTATCGTCGGAGATAGTGCAGGCGGACAAATGGCTCTTCAGTATATTGCTATTCTGACAAATGAGAAATTCCGTAACTTGTTTAAATATGAGAAACCAAATCTTACTCTGAGGGCAGCAGCCATCAATTGCGGTGGCAGTTTCCTCTACCTTCCCGGTGCGATTTCAGGAGCAACGGAAGCTTACTTTACAAATGAAAGCCTTGCTAAACATGGGGAATTGCTCCGCACCGAAGAATACCTCACCACTGCTTGTCCCCCATTATTTATTATGACGGCATCTGATGATTTTCTTCGGGATAATTCTACTAGATTAGACGGTTACCTCATCGCAAAAGGAATTGAACACGAATTTCACATTTATGGAACACCCGATAACCCAAAACACCATGTTTTTCACTGTAATATCAGAGATGAAATGGCAAATCAATGTAATCAGGATGAGTTAAATTTCTTTAGGCGCTATCTTGTAAAAACAGAGTAAATCTAACTGCATCTCAATATATAGGCCTAGATCCTATTTGCACCTGTAAGTTTTTGATTTTCATACTTATTCAAAATCAAAATTAGCAGTTTAAGTAAAATCAAGAACCAATAAATGGCTTGATTTACCAGGGCTTCTTTCGCCATGGCGGTATTCTTATTAGTGAAACTGTCCAGTGGACAGTTTTAGCCCAAGCTCAGAAATAAAAGAGCGAGGGGAATTGGTTTGATAAGAACGGGCTTTTTGGGAGAACTACAGAAATTGAGAATCAATTTCGTAGTAGTTCCCCCGCAAGGATGATTAGGTTGGACGCTGTCGAGTCGTCGACAAGTGCAGCCAATCATCTACCGCGATAGAGATAGGCTCAAATCTAGCAATGAAACTCCGTAGGAGGTTGTGATACTGACTTCGTCAGCTTCATTTCCCACCTCAAAAGGTCTCCCAAACCTTTTGAGCGTCCACACCACATTAGGAGAAGTGCTAACAAAAATACTAAATAAAAACTAATTGACTTTATCAGATGTTCCAAATAAAGACCTCCATCATAGCGGAGGTCTTCTTTATAATTATGTGACTTTAAGTCTGTTTCGCTCCGTAGGTGCGAAACAAATAAACCACCCGCTATGCGGGTGCGCATCGTTGGTTATACCAAAAAAACTCCAAACGCGATACAATAAAGGTGTTCAAGCCTGAAGTAAAGCGAAAGGAGCAATATATGGCACAAAAGGCACGTAGTTTATCACACACAAAGTGGATGTGTAAATACCACATTGTGTTTACACCTAAGTATAGACGAAAAGTAATCTATAATCAATATCGAAGCAGTCTAGGCGAAATATTTCGACGTTTATGTAGTTATAAAGGAGTCGAAATAATAGAAGGACATTTAATGCCAGATCATGTTCATATGCTAGTTAGTATTCCCCCAAGAATCAGCGTTTCAAGTTTCATGGGCTACTTAAAAGGTAAAAGTGCTCTGATGATGTTTGACAAACACGCTAATCTCAAATACAAGTTTGGGAATCGCCATTTTTGGGCAGAGGGTTATTATATGAGCACAGTTGGACTGAATGAAGCGACTATTAAAAAATATATCCAAGAACAAGAAAAACATGATATTGCTCTGGATAAATTGAGCGTAAAAGAATACGAAGATCCCTTTAGGGATGATGGCAAGTAATACCAGCGCCTCTTTAAGAGGCAAGTGACGAGTCAAAAGCGATTAGGCTTGAACAAAGTGAAAGCCAGCGTCTTTAGGCGCTGGCTGGTGATGTGGGCTTATAGCCCCTGTTCAAACCACCCGTTTGACGGGTGGTCATGATTTATTTAACTGACAAAAGGTGAAAGAGGGCACCATATAAATTAGCATCATTAGTAAACTTAGCTGCTACAATATCTACTTTCGGTACATTTAACTTCATCACCGGATTTGTTTCTAGGAAACTGTCAAACTGATAACGAATCTCATCAACCAAGATAGCTTGAGAACTGATTCCCCCTCCAATAGCGTAGGTAGTTAGATCAAAAAAGGCTTGTAGATTCAAAATAAGATAGGCAATCTGACGACAATAATTCTGAAAGAGTGGATAGGCAACTTCATCTCTATTATTGATTGCCTCAAATGCCAATAAACCGTCCGTCACATCCTCCTGCCCTAGCGCCTCATTCACTTGGCTAATCATTCTCACAGCTGAACCACTATAACCTACCATCTTGTCAAAGCCATCTTTACTAGCATCTAAGATAGACAAACTTAATTCTCCAGATTGGAAATGTGGGCCTAGGCGCAATTTACCATCAAGAATGATACCGCCTCAAACGCCTGTACCAAGCACAATGACAGCACCATCTTGACTTCCCTTAAGACTCCCTTTCCAAAGTTCTGCAAGAGCTGCTGCTTTAGCATCATTTTGCACGCTAACAGGAATCTGGTATTTTTCAGTCATAATATCAACAATTCTCAACCCATCTAGGTATTGAAGAGCACCGCCAAAATAGATAACACCTTCTGCCGTGTCAACCTTTCCTGGCACACTAAACGCTATTCCTGAAAGCTCTTCTGTGCAATCATTCACAATACCATAAATGCTATTCAAAAAATCTTCAACTTGATTTTGAGGTGTCGGAATGTGTCCACGCTTTGTTTGCTCACCATCCTCTGTCATGATGGCATACTTAATGTGAGTACCTCCGACATCAATTGTTAAATAATAAGCCATAATTTCCTCCTTTATCTCAATTGACTATACCATAAGTCATTTAAACTTTGACTTGTTTCATTTAGCAGATTTTGGGCTCTGATTGATATGTTGCTTTCTTAGTTCTCGAGATGAAAGACCATAAACTTTTTGCAATGCTCGATCCATCGTTCTAAGCCCACTAAAACCACACTCTTGCGCAATCTGAGTTGCTGTTTTCTTAGTTTTCAACAATAATGGCTTCGCGTGCTTTGCCCTTATATAATTCAAATATTGAAATACAGTAATTGCCATCTGCTCCTTAAAAAAACGTGATAGGTGTTCCTTGGATAAATAGCAATGCTCCGCAACATCATCTAAGGTAATCTCTGCCCTGTAATTTTCCTCTAAAAAACTTTTAATGTTGCTTAATCGTTCTTTTTGCTTATCATCATTCCTATCTGACAGAGATAAGTGCCTCTTGACCAAAAAATGTTTGAGTAGAAGTTCCAAAATTTCTAAAATCAAGATTGATTTCCGTAAAGTATCTTTCCCATGATAGCAATCCGCAAGGGCATTCAATTTTTCTTGTAGTTGGCAATAAGCCTCGTAACGGCAATCTTTTTCACCAGAAAAATCGTTAATAAGAATCTTATAGTCACTAATATCTGGTTGATACATTTTTAATAGATTATACGGAAAAATAATGGAAATCGCCCGAGATTCACCATCTGGCGAACTATAGGTTCTGATACTATGAACTTCCATCGTATTAACCACCAAAATCGTCCCTGGCTCAGTCATATATGGAGTGTTAGCAATAAAAAAATTAGCAATATGCCCACTTATCGTATAACTTAATTCGACAGACGAATGCCAGTGAGGCTCAATAAAGGTAGATTGATTCTCTTCGTGCAAATAAACCCAAGCCGGTAAGTTATTTGTAGGCACAACTAATTCATGTTTCGACATTCTCTTCTCCTATCTGACTAGTATATTAAGCAAACGCTTTCTATGTTAGTTAACCTTATTATACTTCCTTATCTCTCCATTGACAATCTTATTCTAGAGAGCAAAAAAAATAGCCCTATCGACGATAGAGCCATTTTTAGGAGATTTAATATGAAAAAGAAAATTGATGGGTTTCCTATTTCTAGGATAAGAATAGTATAACCCACCAATGTTAAGATAATATAAAGCTTATCTTAATTTTTCCTTAAATATTCGCCCAAACTGACTCAAGGATGTTGGTTTGTTCACGACCTGGTCCTACTGAGAAAGTAGAGATACGAACACCTACCAACTCACCGATACGGCGCACATAGTTGCGGGCATTTTCAGGAAGTTCATCAAGGCTACGAACACCTGTAATATCTTCTTCCCAACCTGGAAGTTCTTCATAGATTGGTTTGCAACGTTTCAATTGCTCCAAGCTTGCTGGATAGTGGTCAATGCGCTCACCATCAAGATCGTAAGCCACACAGATTTTCACGGTTTCAAGACCTGACAAGACATCGATTGAGTTAAGTGACAAGTTTGTGATACCTGACACACGACGGCTATGGCGCATCACCACTGAGTCAAACCAACCCACACGGCGTGGACGACCTGTTGTTGTGCCGTACTCATGACCGATTTCACGAATGCGTTCACCAATCTCATCAAAGAGTTCTGTTGGGAATGGGCCGTCACCAACACGGCTAGTGTAAGCTTTACATACCCCAACAACCTTGTTGATTTTGCTTGGACCAACACCAGAACCAATCGTTACACCTCCTGCAACTGGGTTTGACGAGGTAACAAATGGGTAAGTCCCTTGGTCAATATCAAGCATAACCCCTTGCGCACCTTCAAAGAGAACACGTTTTCCAGCATCAAGGGCATCGTTTAAGATTACAGAAGTATCTGTTACGTATTGTTTAATTTGTTGACCATACTCATAGTACTCTTCAAAAATCTCGTCAAATTCAAGCGGTGTGCTGTCATACATTTTCTCGAAAAGACGATTTTTCTCAGCAAGATTTGTTTTCAAACGCTCAGCAAAAATCTCTTTATCAAGCAAATCTGCAATGCGGATACCAACACGCGCAGCCTTATCCATATAAGCTGGGCCAATCCCTTTGATGGTTGTACCAATCTTGTTATCCCCCTTAGCATCTTCTTGAAGTTGGTCCAACTTGATGTGGTATGGCAAAATGACATGGGCACGGTCAGAAATACGAAGATTGTCTGTCGTCACTCCTTCATCGTGAAGATAGTTAATTTCTTTTACTAGAGATTTCGGATTTACGACAACACCGTTACCGATAACTGAGATTTTTTCTGGGAAGAAAATGCCCGATGGGATCAAGTGCAATTTAAACTTTTTGCCGTCAATGACAATGGTATGTCCAGCATTATCGCCACCTTGGTAACGTGCAATCACTTCTGCATCTTGACTGAGAAAGTCAGTGATTTTCCCCTTACCTTCATCACCCCATTGGGTACCAACAACTACTACTGATGTCATAACTAAGATACCTAGGACATTAGGTGCTCCCTAACTTTAGAGTCTACCCATTGTCCAATTCCTTTCAGACTTAAAACTTATGGCAGGAATTTCACCTGCAAGTTTACATATTACATCTCATTATAGCAAAAAACAGACGTTCATTCAAGAAACAGATAATTTTAAAGCAAAAACCAATAAACCCACTGTAAGTTACTTTATAGATATACAATAACCGAACTTTTACTTTTTAAAAACCGTTTGGTTGATATAGTTTCCACTTTTATTAAGAGAGAAAGAAAATCTTCTAAATCAAGCTTTGAATAGTCCAAAAATAAGGTATTCTCCGTTTCGGAAATCACATATAGAGCCTTACGTGGAGAACTAAACTTTTCAACAAGATATTCTACCACTGTCCCGCCTTCACTTCTAACAATGTCATACTTATCTAAACTATCAATAGCTTTTGAATCAATCCGTCACTTCCTCCGTGAGTGATTCACTAACTTTAGAGGAAACTCTATAAGTTCCATCCTCTTGTTTTTCCAACCTAATGAAAACATTTTTATTGTCTCTATAATATTCTGTTCGATAAACTAACGAGAGTTCAACGTATTTCAAAGTTCCACTATGATAGCCACTGATAGTAGATTCTTGAGGAAGCCCACCAATTTTAATAACATCCTCATAAGTTGCACCACCTGCCCCTGTATCAGCACTTCCTACAACAAGCTCTGAAAAATTTTCAGCTGTCCAAGAAAGATCTTCCGATGCTTTTTGGATTTGAAATTGGTCATCCGTCATATTATACGTGTTTTTTCCTTTTAAATAGTAGTCATCACCATTTTTATAAAAGGTTAAACTAACTTGTCGTCTATCTTCATAGATATCATAATCATAACATTTATAATCAATAGCTACAGTCTGTTCATCATAAATTAATCTAGCACTTGAGGGATTGCCAAATTTCTCGATAATACTTGACAAACTATCTCCTGTAGCCGTTTGCTTATCGCCTACAACCAATCCTTCATAATCAGTCAAGGTCCAATTAAAAGCAAAATCTTCCTTGCTAGCCACTAAACGGCGTGTAAAAGCATTTTGCAAGTTATCATCATCTTCTTGATAGATACTGATTTCTGATTTCTCTGACCAATCAAAACGATTTAAATTCGATTTCACCGACCAAATCCCACCACCTATTAAAAGAGCAACCCCTAAAAGCAAAGCCCCCTGCTGCACGGACCGCTTACCTTTTAAAAACTCTTGATAAGTTCGTTTTGACTCTTTATCTAGTTCGTTTCTGATAACTTCAAGTTCATGATATCGATTATTTTTCTTTTTTATCGCCATAGTTAATCTCTAAACACTCCATCTTTGGTCACTAGTCGCAATCCCTTATCATCCGTATTTGTAAAGGTCAATGATACTGAGTTAATTGTTGAGGTTGGATCATTATCCTCTTGATAAAAAAGGGTTAGCTGATGAAATTCATTAAATTCAGTTTGAAAAATATCCGTTACTGGACCATATTGGGCCAAAATCTCTTTAGGCGTCTGATTTAACGAGAGATTATCAACTTCCTCTTTCGTCCATTTAAATGAAAAATTCTCTGCTGTCGCGATAGGATAAGTATCATCCTTAAGATTCGTATAACTCTTCTGATAGAGACGATAAGCGCCCTCTATAGCCATGAAATACAGATCAACCTTACGATAATCTTCTGGATGGCTATAATGAGCAACAACAATGCTCCTTCCTTGATAGTCCTCAGAGGTGTCATAATTATCTGCTCTACCATGCTGTTTTGTCACTGCTTCTAAACTCGTTGAATCAGCATAGTCCTCGGCCACTTTAAGGTCACGATAATTAGCTACTGTCCAGTCAAAAACTTCTTTTTTCTTAAATCCTTTGATGTGCGAAGCATAATCCGCTCTCTGGATAGACCAAGCTTTATCTCCTTTTTGGTTCATTCCTCCCAAGAGATATCCTATTATTATGAAGAGCATTAAGGCTACTATTCTTATTACAAACTTCCATATCTGTGATACTGGATTATCTAAATCCTTAATTGCCTCATCAATCCCATCAATGATTATCGGGTCCTGTTCTCTTTTTGTCATTCTGCTTTCACCCTAAATTCTCCATCTTTTCGAGACAACCTAAAATCACCTGTTTCGTCTAATCTTAAAAAATCAAAATTCACATAATTTTTACCCTCAAAATCTGAATAATTCAGCGTTAGCGTCAGCTCATCATTGATACCGATACTGTAAATACTACTAGGCGGCCCAAATTGTTTTAGAAACTCTTCAATCTTAACGCCACCAACACCCGAGCCTTCTTCTCCGACCTTGACTGAGTCAAACTCCTCAGCAGTCCAAAAATGCGTCACTTCTCCAACCGTATCTTCATAAGGTATACCATCTAAATCAGTAAAAAACTTATAAGTTAACGTAAATTCTCCATCAAAATCGTTAAAAACCAATACAACATGACTATAACTATCTCCCGTTCCTATCATAGTTCCATAGCTCAATTGCAAAGATTCTTTACTGTCATCTAATGAAATCATTTCCACCCCAGAAGGATTACCAAATTTTTCCAGCACCTCATCAAGACTTGTTTCGGATACCTTCTGATCGTCCCAATCAAGCTTGACAAAGTCATCATAAGTCCAGGCGAATTTTTGTTTATTTCCCTTTGTAATAGAAATATTACGAGCGTATTCCGATAAGGTATCATAACGTTTGATATCTCTAAAGAAAAAGATATACATCACTGCTCCGACTATCATCAAAGGCAAAAAAATACGAAGATAAGTCCATATTGTTCGTAACCGTATTCCTCCCCTTCTTGTATGCTCTACTATGTCCTCAATTTCTTGAACAATTGTTTCAAATTCATCCCGATTTTTAGCCATAATAGCCTCCTCTATTATTATTCATTATAACACACTTTTATCATTCATATACAAGTCACAAAAGTGAGCTAAACCCTCTCTAACTAGCCTTAAAATCTTCTATTCTTTTTTAATTACTCACATTTACTTGCCCCTAATTATTCCAAAATATGATAAAATAAAATTATCTATCATCCCTAATCAGAAAGGATTAGTTATGCCTTCTCAAACACCTCGAAAACCTATAGGTTGGGGCCCGATTATCGGTCTAATAGTTGTTTTTGCTATATTTTCAGAAGATTTGATACCTCTTCTACTATTTCTAGGTGCCGGATACGGGGTGTATTACTCCGTTACTCGTAAATCAGCATTAGAAAATAAAAATACCGCCTTGCGTTTGCAAGATCTCAAAGAGACAATCTCACAGTGCGATCGTCAAATTAAATTACTCGAAAGTTATCTTGATGACAAAAATTTCACTCAATACAGTATTCTAGCCAAACAAATTCTTCCAAATCTAGCCACCATTAAAAGTGAAACTGACGCTTTAAAGAGCAAAATAGATTTAAATATCTACAAACGTATCATGAAACGTGCTGGAAATGAAGAAGATAAAATTAATATCCAATTAAGAGCTCTCAATATCTCAACGGACACTTCTTCTACATCTGAACAAGAAGTGGATATCCTGACACGTGCACCAGAAATCGTAACTACTTATCAGAATATCCAACGAGACCACATGGAAATTCTTGAAAAATTAAAGAACGCTGAAAACGCTTCAGAGCTAAAAGCACTTCATGATATCAACATGCAACGATTCAAGGATATTTTGGACGGTTATCTAAAAATCAAAGAAACTCCTAAAAATTATTATAACGCAGATGAACGTTTAGCTCAGGCCAAAACGGCGCTGGAAAAATTTGATAAAAATCTTGACGAAACTCTTCGTCAGCTCAATGAAAGCCAGCTTAGTGATTTTGAAATCAGTCTCAGAATGATGGAAGAAAAAACACAATCCCATAGTTCTGATACTTACTCATAATGAAGAGAGGTACCTAGCATGTCTAACACTTTTAACTTTGACATTGACTCTATTGCTAACAATGCACTCACCAAAACTGATAAAACCACCCAAATTATCGAAGCAGCATCAACTACTACTGGACAAATGGCTTTTTTAGAAAAACTGACGCCTGAACAACAATCAGCTATCCAATCCAAAACTCCTGCCCTAGTTGATAGTTTCATAGCCGACCAAAACACCTTACTTGATTTTGGAACCAGTGCTGTTGAAAATGTCAATGCAACCGTTAACCATATCTTAACTGAGCAGAAAAAATTAGAAATTCCACAGGTTGATGAACTCTTACTCAATGCCAACCGTGAGTTAAATGGTTTTGTTACTAAATATAAAGACGTTAAACCAGCTGAATTAGAAAAAAAAGATAATTTCTTCAGCAAGTGGTTTAAACAAAGTAAAAATACTCTACAAGACTTCTACTTTGATTCTAAATCCTTAGAAGAAAAATTGGACGGTATGGTCGTAACAGTTGTCAAGCAAGAAGATACCCTAGCTCGTAACATTGTTTCTGCCGAAAAACTCATCGAAGATAATACAAAATCTATCGAAAATTTAGTTGGCGTAATTGCCTTCATCGAATCCACTCAAATGGAGTCTGCTAACCGCGCTAGTCGCCTTCAAAATGAAATTGCGACTTTGGATAGCACAACCCCAGAATATCAAATAAAAAGTAATGACCTCGCTCGCATGACAGAAGTTATTAACACCCTTGAGCAACAACATACTGAATACGTCAGCCGACTCTACGTTGCTTGGACAACTACTCCACAGATGCGTAACCTTGTTAAGGTTTCCTCAGATATGCGCCAAAAATTAGGCATGTTACGCCGTAACACGATTCCTACAATGAAGCTCTCTATTGCCCAACTTGGTATGCTTCAACAATCTATCAAGTCAGGCGCTACTGCGGATGCTCTCATCAATGCTAACAACGCTGCGCTTCAAATGCTTGCTGAAACAAGTAAAGAAGCCATCCCATCAGTCGAACGTGCTGCTCAAAGTCCTACCGTTTCGATACAATCCGTTACAGCATTAGCAGAAAGCCTCGTAGCTCAAAACAATGGTATTATCGCAGCAATCGAAAACGGCCGACATCAACGTGCACAATTAGAAACGGCAATTGTCAAATCTGCTGAAACCATCAACGATTCTGTCAAACTCCGTGATGAAAAAATTGTTCAAGCCATTCTCAATGAAGGAAAACAAGTCCAAGAGGAAGTTGAAAAACCAATTGAGGAAGTAACCTCAGAATAATTTCAAAATATCATTTTTCCACTCTAACATTAGCACCATCTCCCACTGAAACGAGGCTCAACAAGGCCTCGTTTTCCATTCTTTGTGGTATAATGGAAACATTATGGATAAACTTATAAAATCAATTTCAACATCTGGTGCTTTCCGTGCCTATGTCCTTGACAGCACAGAAACGGTTAGAACCGCTCAAGAAAAACATCAAACCCTCTCGTCTTCTACGGTCGCACTCGGTCGTACTCTGATTGCTAATCAAATCTTAGCAGCCAACCAAAAAGGCGACAGCAAAATCACTATCAAAGTTATCGGTGACAGTTCCTTTGGCCATATCATTTCAGTTGCTGATACAAAAGGACACGTCAAAGGCTACATCCAAAATACTGGTGTCGATATCAAAAAGACTGCTACTGGTGAAGTTCTAGTCGGTCCTTTCATGGGGAATGGCCATTTTGTCACCATCATCGACTACGGAACAGGAAATCCTTATACCTCTACAACTCCTTTAATTTCGGGAGAAATTGGTGAAGATTTAGCTTACTATATGACCGAATCAGAACAAACTCCATCTGCTGTAGGTCTTAATGTCCTTTTAGACGAAAACGATAAGGTTAAAGTTGCTGGAGGCTTTATGGTACAGGTTTTACCAGGTGCTTCTGAGGAAGAAATTTCTCGATACGAAAAACGTCTTCAAGAAATGCCTGCTATCTCTAGTTTGCTTGACTCTGAAAATCATACAAATGCTCTTCTTACAGCCATTTACGGCGACGATGCGTTTAAAGTTCTTTCAGAAGAAGCTATCGGATTTGCCTGTGATTGTTCTCACGAACGTTTTGAATCTGCTTTGATTACTCTTGGAAAAGCAGAGCTAAAAGCTATGGCTAAAGAAGACCACGGAGCTGAAATCACTTGTCAATTCTGTGGCAGTCACTACCATTTCACCGAAAATGATTTAGAGGAGCTTATCAATGACTAAACTCAGTTCATCCTTTATGATTGGAAATGTTGACATTCCACACCGCACTGTTCTAGCTCCAATGGCAGGAGTTACTAACTCTGCCTTTCGTACCATCGCTAAAGAATTTGGTGCAGGTCTCGTTGTTATGGAAATGATTTCCGAAAAAGGACTTCTTTACAACAACGAAAAGACCCTCCACATGCTCCACATTGATGAAAATGAACATCCAATGTCCATTCAACTATTCGGTGGAGACGCAGAAGGTCTAAAGCGCGCAGCTGATTTCATTCAAAATAATACTAAAGCTGATATCGTTGATATCAATATGGGTTGCCCCGTTAATAAGGTTGTTAAAAATGAAGCTGGCGCTAAATGGCTAAAAGACCCGGACAAGATTTACCACATCGTCAAAGAAGTAACCTCTGTTCTTGATATCCCATTGACTGTCAAAATGCGCACAGGTTGGTCTGATAGCTCTCTAGCAGTTGAAAATGCTCTTGCTGCAGAATCAGCTGGTGTTTCTGCTCTTGCCATGCATGGCCGTACCCGTGAGCAAATGTACACTGGTACCTGTGACCACGAAACTCTTGCCCGTGTTGCCAAAGCCATTACAAAAATTCCATTCATTGGAAATGGTGATGTTAGAAGCGTCCATGATGCGAAATATATGATTGAAGAAATCGGAGTTGATGCGGTGATGATTGGACGCGCAGCTCTTAACAATCCACATCTCTTTACTCAGATTAATCACTTCTTTGAAACAGGTGAAGAACTACCTGATCTTCCATTTACCAAAAAATTAGACATCGCAGAAGAACACCTTCGTCGTCTCGTTAACCTTAAAGGTGAGAAAGTAGCTGTCCGTGAATTCCGTGGACTTGCGCCTTACTATCTCCGTGGTACTTCTGGCGCTGCTAAAGTTCGTTCAGCTGTTGCCAAAGCTGAAACTTTCTCAGAAGTCCAAGGGCATTTGGATACCTTGAGATGATTTCCAATTTGCTCACAACACAACAGCATGATAAATAAGAGAGGCTGGGTAAGACTTCAATGATAACTTACCTAGCCTTTGTCATATAATTCTTCAAAAATAGATTTAAACTCATCTGCCAAGCTTCTGAATCTTACTTCCCCATATAATGATAAACACTCGCTTTAATGGTATTGATAAAAGGTAATAAAACGATTACATTAGTTAATAAAACAACTGATAACACCATTTTTGAAACTATCTTTGTAAAACACTTATATTCTCCTTTTTAACAGAACAATTACCTTTCAATATTCTTCTTTTGATCTATCAGATAATCAGTTAAAAGTATCATCCCATAAAAAATACCTTTTTATTATAATTAAAAAGTAACTACTCACAGCCAATGAAAAATATTCCTATAATTTTCCCAAAGAACTACAATCCCCTGAACTCCTTTCTAAAAAGTTATCTTATTTTTTGATACCCTCACTATACACCTAATTTTCTAAAAATAATTATATTTTTACAACATTTTTATGATACAACAAAAGAGTTGATTACCTTTAATCAAGCATGCAATCTAACACTTTAGAATGAGAGTAGGACAAAACCTGGACACTGAAACCAAAAACGAGAGTGAGACAAAAATCGTTAAATCGTCACAAAATGACAATGTCGATTGTCCTCGCTCTCTAGTTTATATGCTTAGGCTGAAACTGTCCACTCCCACATCCGCAAAGCTCCAAAGGTCTAGGAGGTCTGGGAGACCTTTGGAGGTTGGAAATAAGATGAAGAAAGTTCATCACATTCGTATAGGATGGCCGCTAACGATTGCGTGGTACTACGAATGAGTGAGAATAATCCAATAGATTATTTTAAAATAAAGAAGTGTCCAGTTGCAGACTTCCAATCAACCACTGCGTTAATCTGTTATTACCATTAAAAATAGAAGGTTGGGATATTTATGTCCCAACCTCGTTTTTAGATACAATTTATTAGAAAATCAGATTGAATAGTATTATTTTTCTAACCTAAAAATCATTTTATCCCAAACTCCTGATATTTACAAATACTTTTCTTTCAAAGCTATCATAGTTGTTTCAATAACAGCTAAATTCTGGTTGACTTTGAGAAGAACAATAGCTCCTTGGATAGTTACAATAATCTGCTGAGCTTCTTGGAGGCATTTTTTCTTTGACCAGTTTGGATGACTGTCATCCAAAACATCTGACAACTTGCTCTGCCATTCTTCCATAAAACCTTGAAGCAGTAAACGAAATTCCTCATCCTGTGTTGAAAGCTCCACAATGAGGTTACCTACTGGACAGCCATAAAAAATGTCTCCGTCTTGACTTAAATGAAAATCGTAGACCCAATCTAACATGGCTGAAAGTTTATCTGAAGACGATTTTTCTGATTGGAAAATCCCTTGAAACAATTCTATCCGCCATTGATCTAAAAGCAGTTTAGTTGCGACTACGCCCAACTCCTTCTTTGATGAAAAATAATGATACAGCTGACCTTTCCCTACACCAGATGCAGTTATAATGTCACTGATTGATGTGGCAACATAGCCTTTGAAATATATAAGCTCTTGTGCCTTTAATATAATCATATCTCTTACTGCCATATCAAGTCCTTTCAAGCTAGTTTCATAAGTGTAAGGAGGGGAGGGGAAATGAAATGTTTTGATTCCTAAATCACATTTTTTACACGTCACTAGAAGCTAATCATTATAATTGTACCAATTGGTAAAGAAATGTCAAGTCTGTCAAATAACTTATGGTATACATATAAGGAATAAGCCTGCGCTATTTTCTAAAGACACATGATTTTGATATACCATTAGCCAACTGATGTAATACCATCTTCAAGTTAATCCTACTAAGAATAGTCTTTCAAGTCATAATCATTTGTCATGAAAGCATCTGACTAAAACAACTAAATACCAAATAAATATTTCAATAAAGTGACATCTTTTGTTGATTTTGAAATATTTTTGTAACATAATGTAATCAAAACAACACAATAACCAAGGAGTATCCTTATGAAAATCAGCCCAAAAGCAACTACTATTGTCCTCCTAACTAGTCTCTTCCTCTTAGGAGCTTGTGGAAAAAAGAAGAGTGAATCTGCCAATAACCAGTACACTGTTCAAAGCAGCAAAGTCGCTACTAAAAAATCTGAAAAATCTTCTTCAACTGCTAAAAGCTCCTCAAAAGCAACTGAGGGAAGCCCAGAAAACACTTTAGCTAGTAGCTTTAGCAATGCAGAAACGCAAGCAACTACCAGCCAGTCTCAGATTGTAAAACCAGCTAATACTAGCTCTTCTATTGATGTTGATGCCCTTATCAATGATGACTTGACAACCATCGTAGGGGATTGGTCTAATGACCTAGGGGAAACGATTACCATCAATCCAGATCGACAAGTAACAAGTACACATCGAACAGCAACACTCCAAATCTCTCCAGGGGAAGCCCGTGACAATTGTTACTTCTCAGGTATTGGAGATCCTACACAATTAGTCGGAGGAGCCGGTTTTATCGTTATTCCAGCTGAAGTTCCAAACCCACATTTTGGAGATGTCACCGATTTTGATCGTATCCTTATTGGACAATCTGTCGCTGCTGATGAACACCCATTTACACGAAATTAAGCAGTAAAATGAAAAGCATAAAATCTCAATTTCTATAAAATATTAAAACCGCTAAGATGAACTCCTAGCGGTTTTATTTGCTTATACAATCTCAAACTTTAATTTACCTTTAGACAAACCAACCTTCAAGGTTTGTCCTTGGACTAGCTCATCAGCTAAGATCAGTTCTGATAACTTATCTTCAACTTCTGTTTGGATAGTTCGACGAAGTGGACGAGCACCCATTTCAATATCATAGCCATCTTGTGCCAAATATTTGAGGGCTGCAGGCTGAAATTTTAGGGTGATACCCTTATTCGCCAAAACTTTCACAAGAGGTTGCACCATAATCGTTACAATCTCACGCATATGCGCTTCATCAAGGCTGTGGAAAACAACTTTCTCATCAATACGGTTGATAAACTCTGGACGATAAGCTTTCTTCAATTCTTCAAGAATCCGTTTTTCCATTGCCTGATGATTGTGAGAGATAGCTTGAGCTCCAAATCCAACTGTCTTATCATCACGTAATGCAGTAGCTCCAAGATTTGAGGTCATGATGATAATGGTATTTGAAAAATCAACCTTGCGGCCACGACTATCTGTCAAGACACCGTCATCGAGAACCTGTAAAAGCACATTGAAGATATCTGGGTGGGCTTTTTCAACCTCATCAAACAATAACACTGAATAAGGTTTGTTGCGAACTTTCTCAGTTAATTCACCACCCTCATCGTAACCAACATAACCAGGAGGGGCACCATTAAGACGACTCGCCGCAAATTTTTCCATATATTCTGACATGTCAAAACGAATGAGTGCCGATTCATCATTAAACAACACTTCTGCTAACGCTTTGGCTAATTCCGTCTTACCAACTCCAGTTGGTCCTAAGAACATGAAAGAGCCGATTGGACGTTTACCTGTACGAATCCCCGACTGATTACGACGAATAGCACGGCTAATAGCAGACACTGCCGCATCTTGTCCAACCACACGTTTATGGAGCTCTGTCTCCAAGTTCAAGTATTTCTTACTATCTGCTTGGCTTAATTTTTCCACAGGAATACCTGATAAACGGCTAAGAGTCGTTAAAATGTGTTCTTCTGTTACTGAAATTGCTGGACGAACATCATTTTTTTGCGATTCTTTCAATAATTGACCAACGCGTTTTAAATCACCAGTAAGAAGAGCTTCGTCAATTGGGTTAAGAGTCTCTTGGACTTCTTTTTTAGTCATAATCTGAACAGTGGCGCTAGCCTCATCAAGCAAATCAATCGCCGAATCTGGTAACTGCTTACTGGTTAAATAACGATGCGCAGCTTTAACCGCAGTGACAATAGCTTCATCAGAAATAGAAACATGGTGAAAAGTTTCATAACTTGGTCTAAGTCCCTTTAAAATAGCTACTGCATCAGCTTGACTCGGCTCTTCAATCACAACTTTAGCAAAGCGTCGTGAAAGGGCTGCATCTTTTTCTAGATGTTTCTGATACTCAGACTGAGTAGTGGCTCCAACCATGTGAAGAGTTCCGCGTGAAAGGGCAGGTTTTAAGATATTGGCTGCATCAAGCGTTCCATCAACACCACTACCAGTTCCCATTATCGTATGCAATTCATCAATAAAGAGGATGATTTTACCATCTGTTTCAATGTCTTCGATAATCTGATTCATGCGCTCTTCAAAGTCACCTCTGAAGCGTGTTCCTGCAACAACAGACATCATATCAAGCTCTAAAACTCTCATTTCTTGAAGCTCATATGGAATCTTACCGGTAGCGATTCGTTGCGCAAGCCCGTAAGCTAGAGCTGTTTTTCCGACGCCGGCATCACCAACTAAAACAGGATTATTTTTAGTCTTACGGCTCAGTACCTGAATCATACGAGTGATTTCTTTATCACGTCCAATAACAGGATCTAAAAGCCCTTGTTCTGCCATTGCTGACAAATCTCGCGTAAAATCAGACAATTCTCCTGCAGTTGAAGGTGGCTTCATCATGTCAGAGAAGCTACCGCCTGCTTTAATCTTTTTAGGTTTTCTAAGTCCATGGATAGCTTTTAAATCCTCTTTAGAGATTCCAGCATGACGTTCTAACGTTTTCCTGAGGTCAATCAAACGAAGCGAATTGCCATCATCCTTCACTTTAAATCCAGCTAATTCTAAAATACGGGTTGCTAACAAATCCACATTAACCAAAATCGCAAAAAGAACATGCTCTGTTCCAACTTCATCATTGTTCATGACTTTGGAAATAGCAGAAGCGTACTCTAGAACTTCTCTCAAAGCTTTGGAAGTCGGACGAAGAAGATCACTCCTTTTTATATTATCCTGCGGAGCTTTTCCTATAGCCAAAATAGCTGCCGCTTCATACTCTTCTAAGGAAATTTCTCCCTCATACTCTGCAAAACTTAATCCTGCAACTGAGTCATGCAACATAACCATCCCTAGAAGTACATGCCAGGTCTCCAAATAAGCACTATTATAACGGGCAGCCTGCTCCTGACCTAGGCGGAGAGCTTCCTTCATTTTTAACGAATATTCAACCATACTTATCCTTTTCTATCTAATCTTTGAAGAAGTGTACGAAGTTGTCTCGCGCGAATCTGATTCGCATTAACACCTAGAATCTCATCACTACAAACTCCCAATAAAATATTTCCTTCACGCTCTGTGATGACGCCTTGATCATAGAGAAGTTGCATTAAATCAGCAAATATTTGTTCCGTTGGATTTTGGCAATACTTACTTAGTAAGTCACCTAAAAAATGGTGCTGATCGGAAAAAGCAACCTTAACAATACGGATGTAACCACCGCCACCTCTTTTACTTTCTACCACATAGCCGCGACTTTCTGTAAACCGTGTCTTAATCACATAATTAATTTGGCTAGGAACCACTTGAAATGATTCCGCCAATTGGGAGCGCTGAATCTCTGCAACACCCGTTTGAGCTAGTAGGCGTTTGATATGCTCTTCAATATAATCAGAAGTGTTTTTTAGGACCATAACCCCTCCTTTTACATAATCAATTTAAAACTAAACCGCATTGTTTCTGTGATACTCTTAAAAACAGTTCTATATTTTGACTAATACTGACCTTATTATAGCAAATTTCTAACCATTTTTGAACTATTAGACTTATAGTTGACGAAAAAAAGGAGACTTAGCTCCTTTTATTAACCTAATGCGCATGCTGAAGGAAATTTCGGCTGATCATTTGCTTCTTCCAACAACTTATCATGACACCCTACTGGTAGAATTTCAAAATCTTTGAGTAGAGCAATAGAGTGGTACTGCTGTAAATTTTCATCACACTCTTCACACCAGCGTTGTTCATTAACGTCCCAAAAAGTAGCCAAAAAACTAGATCGACTTTCAAAGCTAGGAAACACCTTTTTTAATCTTTGCAGCAGTTCAAGATACTCTTTCACAGCAACATTAAAATCTTGAAATTCTTGCAAGGAGACAATATCATTCTTCCAATCCTCTAAAAACCACCAGGGTTCAAAATCCCCATATAATTTAATAATTTGATACATAATACATTCCTTATCGTTTGACCTATTATATAAGATTTTTGTCTGTATTGGAAAAGATTTGCTCAGAGAGAACGTATTCCTTAAAATAATCTAAATCTCTGGAAAGAGATACAGACCAACAAATACTCTATCTTAGACTTTTCAAATCAAAGCGCAGCTTTTCTTTTGAAAAAATGAATACATTGAAATAATGCTAAAATGCAACATTCTTTATAATACTAATTTAGATTTTTTAGTATTTTTGTTAGCAATTCTCCTAATATGGCGTGGATGCTCCTACGAAATTCCTTCTTCTTGGCAAGGCTAGCTCTCCTCGCTATATCATTTTAAACTCAGACTGAAACCAGCCACCGGACAGTTTGAGTTTACCACTACGGAAAGTGCTAGTTGTGGCGATTTTGCCGCCTGTAAGGAGTGGAGAAAATACCAGTAATGGGAGATTAGGAAACAACTCCATATTGAAAAGAAATGAATTGTAACACTAAGACAATTTATCTTCAACAAGATTACTATTTTAAAGAAAATGCAAAGCATTGCTATAAGATAGAATCAAAAAATGCGAAACTGAAATACAGATATTCTCTTGATGTGGTTATGGCTCAGGTCTTTTCAACATGGAATTACAAGCAACCACAGCGATTTTTGTGGCTAATATGAAATGGATTATGACTCTTATCAATCAAAAATAGGGCAAAGCAAAGAGGAATCTACCCAAATAGTAGGAGATAGATTCCTCTTTTTTTTATTTTATTGAAGCTATAAAGACGACTTTTTCAGTGGGTTCGCAAACTTATCCTCTCTTGACGTTAGAATAGTCAATTCACTACAGTTGACAAAGATTCGAAAGCCGTAGCACAGAAATTGAAGTTTCTAGATAATCATCTCTTAGTCTTCTTTGCGACGGAAGAAGCCTGCAATCCCAAAGATAGCTAACATAGTTACTCCCGCTAAACCTAATGGAGACCCACTGTCACCTGTACTTGGAAGGGGTTGACCAGTTGGAGTTACCGTCGTAGTTGCTTGATTAGGTTTTACTGATGATGGCTCAGTTTCCTTCACTTCTTCATACTCATAGGTAATAACCTGTTTGCCTTCAATTACCTTCCCATTTGACGGAGCATCCCCTTCATTTTTACGAATAGCAACTAATCTATAGATTTTGCCATCTTTCTCAATAAGTTTCGGTGCTTCATCTGTATATGGGGTGTCAACCGGAGTATCTTGTGGTTTAACCGTCCGATGGTTTACGATTTCTGTATCTGTTCCTTTAATGACATACCGAGCAACAACCGAACCTGTCTTCACAACTGGTTGCTCAACAATTGGTTTATACAGGTAAACAACATGCTGAGTTCCTTCAGTAACAGTTCCTTTAGCTGGAGCACCTGTTTCATCTACTTTAACGAGCTCATAGCCTTTAAAGGTTTCTGGAGTTGTTACATAGGCCTCACCAACTCTACCATTACGGATAACATCAGTAGTCTTTCTCAAAACCTTGCCGTCGAGGGTCTTATGCTCAACTGTTACTGTACCGTTCTTTTCAACTACCGTTTCAACCTTTTTGTAGATGTAAGTAACAGTCTTCTCACCCTCTTCAACTTTACCGTTAGCATCTGCGCCTGTTTCGTCAACCTTCACAAAGGTGTAGCTATCGAAGTTACCAACAGAAGTCTGATAGTCTGAGCCAACAGCGCCATCACGAACAACGTCTACTGGTCCTGCAAGGACTGTGCCATCTTCTGTGATGTGACGAACAAGAACACTACCTTTCTTAGTTTCTGGGGTTGGAGTTTCTGCAACCTTTTTGTAGATATAAGTAACAGTCTTCTCACCCTCTTCAACTTTACCGTTAGCATCTGCACCTGTTTCGTCAACCTTCACAAAGGTGTAGCCATCGAAGTTACCAACAGAAGTCTGATAGTCTGAGCCAACAGCGCCATCACGAACAACATCTACTGTTCCTGCAAGAACAGTACCATCTTCAGTAATGTGACGAACAAGCACACTACCTTTCTTAGTTTCTGGGGTTGGTTGGTCAACTTTTGCTACATAGTAGTAGTTAACTTTCTTTGTCGTATTGGCTTCAATCTCACCTGTTTCTTTATCCCCGTCGGTGTAAGCGTGGGCGCTCGTTTCAGCGGTTACAAGAACATAAGTTTTGCCGTCAACGGTAATTTCTTCTTTTTTCTTAGCTGTTGCATCATAGGTCGAACCAGCTTCACCATCTACTACAAGATCTTCTTTTGTAATGGCGTCATTTGCCAGTACTTGGCCGTCCTTATCAACAATATGGTAATGCACTTCTACATTTCCTTGCTCAGCAACCGGTTGAGGCTCTTCTTTCAACTTGTAAACATAAGTAATAACACGCTCACCTGGAAGAACTTCACCTGAAACAGCATCAATAGCTAATTTAAGAGCATCAATCTTAGAGGAGCGTAAGTTGTTATCAAGTGTTACTTCACCAACATTATAGAAACCTTCTGGAGCTAGAACATATGTCTTATCCCCAACTTTAATTTCAGCTGGTTTTTCATTATTCTCAGTTGCGTCATATTTCGTACCGACAGGTGCATCTTTTGTATCAACAAATTGAGGTTGTAATTGATTCCCATCAGTATCGACATAGTTGACTAAGACAGAGCCTGTTTTTACCTCTGGTTGTTCGATATAGTAATAGTTAACAACTTTTGTTTTGTCCGCCTCAACAAGAGCCTTATCACCATTTTCAGCATCTCCATCAGTATAAGGCTTAGCACTTGTTTCAGTTGTTACAAGAACATAAGTTTTGCCGTCAACAATAATTTCATCTTTTTTCTCATCTGTTGCATCATAGGTCGAACCAGCTTCACCATCTACTACAAGATCTTCTTTCGTAACGGCGTCTTTCGTCAGTACTTTACCATCCTTATCAACAATATGATAATGAACTTCTACGTTTCCTGTTTTTGGAGTATCTGGGATTGGCTCGTACAGGTACACAACATGTTGTGGGTTTTCAGTTACTTTACCTTCGGCTGGAGCACCTACTGGATCTACTCGAACCAACCGATAACCTGGAAATTCCTCAGAGGTTGTACTGTAAGACGTCCCAATAGAAGCATCTTTTTGGACATCTGAAGTAACTTTCAACACTTTCCCATCAACCGTCTTATGCTCAACTGTAACAGAACCTTTTACTTCTTGGTAGACATAAGTAATCGATTTCTCTTTGTCTGCTTCAATTTTTCCTGAAACAGTATCCGTACCAAGTTGTTTTGTTGTGTCTGTCAAATTATTAACTTCAGATACAGTACCTACTGGATACTCACCGGCTGGAGCCAAGCGGTAAATTTTTTCACCAACTTTGATTTCAGTCGGTTTTTCATCTTCACTTTGGGCAGTATCATATTTTGAACCTGCATCCCCATTTTCTGTATCTTTATATGTTGGTTTCAGTTTGATCGTACCGGTAGTATCTGTATAGTTAACGATAACAGAACCTTTTTTTACTTTTTCTAAACGAACTGATAAACGGAAGAGGTCAGCGTTAGAAACTTGTGAGAGGCGACCATTAACAACTGCATAATCTGACCATGCTTTGTTAAAGCCATTAGTTCTTCCATTTCTTGTAAAATCACTCCCTGCTCCAGAAAACATTGAATATGGGGTAGCACTGTGAGAGAGTTTAAAACTCACTTCTGAAACGGTTCCAAGAATACGCACTGAGCCTGTTCCTGCTGGAACCATATCTGGATAACGTCCAGAACCTGTACCACTTGCATCGGCAGGAACCACTGAACGATTGTATGTATTTTTTTCTGCGGCTTCAATTACTGTATCGGTAACTTTTAAATTAGCGCCCGTACTTGCTGCTTCTAAACGGACACCATTTGTCAGCAAAGATAAAATAGTACTATTATAGGATCCACGGCCATTTGTCTCTCTATCCAGATAACCATCTGCCGAACCACCGATACCAGAAACATCTATAATTGGGTTCACAACAGGCTCACTAAATCTAAACGTTATAACTGCTTCCTCACGAGCACCATTAAAATCCCACTGACTCGGATTATTGTAAGGAAGAGGCTGTACATAAATCCCTAATGCTGGAGTTGTTGCTGGATTAGGATTGCCGACAAACATATCGGAAGTAGCTCCATAAGAAGACTGATTATCTCCTTCAACTAGATAAGACACTCCCTCTGGAACAGTTCCAAAAGGAGTAATAGTAGCTGTTAGCTTAATCTCTTTCCCTTCTTCATTACGGATAATTGTCTCGGCACCTGTGTAAGCAGTCATAAAATTAGGATCAATGTACTTATTTCCAGAAGAAATTTGATTGTTAAGTGTCCAATTCGTACTGGTCAAATAGGTCGCTTCTGCAGCATATACCACTTGACTATCTGAACTTGGAAATCCCCCTACTTGAACAGCTGTTGTAAACAACAAAGCTCCTACTGTTACAGAAGCAAGTCCTTGTTTGAACTTTCTAAGCCCAAAACGTTCTTTCTTGTTTGTATGAAAATGTTTACCAAACATTTCAATATCTCCTTTTTTTCCAAACTATTTCCCTACATATCAAATGATTGTAGCTTCAATTATCCCCTCAGGGGACTATTTTGTCAAGCTTTTTGACTCTTCATCGCAATAAACACACTAAGAAAACTATTTCCTTTTTAAAAATATTCCCGCGTTGTAAAATGAAGTGCAACAGAAAAGACATGTTCGTCTGATATACTAGAATTCCCCCAACTCAGTATAGAAAGCAGATGAACATGTCCACTAATCATTCTACCAAAAATCGATCTTATTCACACCTCTCAGCCTCTGAACGAGGAGAAGTTAGTACCTATCTCAAGATGAGTAAGAAAACCGCTGAGATTGCTCGCCTTCTAGGTCCTCATCGCTCGACGATCAGTCGTGAAATCAAGCGTGGCAGCGTCGTTCAAGTTCAAGATAAGAATGGAAAACTCTTATACTCAAACGTCTACTTTCCAGACAGTGGTCAACGTGTCTATGAGACCAATCGACAAAATAGTACTTATTGCAAACTAGGAGATTGTTCCAAGACCTTCTTTGAGAAGTTGGAAAAGACTTTGAAATCCCAACCTCGCTGCCACAGTATCGATACCTTTGTCCGAACCTACAAAGAGGAACATCCGTTTGAAGTCATTCCGTCAACCAAAACAGTGTACCGTTACATCAAAGATGGCCTGTTGACGATTAAACCAATTGATTTCCCTAAGATGGTGAGCATCCGAAAACGGTCTAAAGTCACATCTAAGGTCGCAAAGAAAGTCCTAGGCAATTCCATAGAAGAACGTCCTGAGTCAATTAACGACTGTTCTACGTTTGGCCACTGGGAGATTGACCTTGTACTCGGTAAGAAAACCAAGGATGAAGCTGTTGTTATGACCTTGATAGAACGCCAGACTCGGTTTGCCCTGGCTTGTCAATTGCCGAATAAGCAAGCAGAGACGATTAACGCTACAGTTAAGGAACTTCTTTTAGAGTATCCTATTCTTTCGATTACGTCGGACAATGGTTCAGAGTTTAGTAAGATGAATCATTTTAATCCCAGCTAATACCATTAGTTATTCTATTTTTTGTCCTAATCTATTTTCAATTTACTATAATATGATCATCTGTGACAATATAGTTCTATCTCCTCTAAGAACTTTTACCCCAAGTGTATGACTTGCCGCCATATTAAAAACAAAAAAAGAGGGAAATCCCTCTTTTCAGGCTCTATAATTTCTGTAGTGGGTAAATTCCCCGCAGAGATTATGGAGCCTTTTTGAGTATAGAAAAAGTCCCATATGACCTATAATGAAAAGCGACAAAACAACTCATTAGAAAGCCTCATATGGAACAATTCGATTTTATCACAAACCTACTCGGAATAAAAGACCCTAATATTACGATTTTGGATGTCATCGATGCTGGAACCCACAAGGAAGTTCTCGCCAAGCTGGAGTACCAAGCTCC
>NZ_CACVCC010000016.1 GCF_902729355.1 Streptococcus sp. S784/96/1
CTACTTGTATTTTGAATTCAGGTGGATACTTTGTAAATTTACTTCCTTTTTTAGCCATGAGAAAAGAACCTCCTTATAAGAACAGTATAGTACTTTTTATACTGTCCATTATAAGGGGTTCTTTTCATTTGGACTTGCTTTTCCCTTAATCTGACCTTTCATCACGATAAATCACATAGCGTTCTTGGTGACGACCATCTTCTGAAGTGGTTAAAATCAAACTAGTTTTTTTATCCAGATGGAGGACTGTAATTGCCGCATTCTGGTCAGAGGTTGCCACAATGTTAGTCATATCCCAATCAGGATGCCTAAGCTCATGGCAAATAGCTTCACCTTCTAGAAGGTGATTACCGATGGTTAATCGTGTTAGAGCTGCCGATGTCTGACGTTCAAAAAAGGCAATGGCAGTATAAAGTTCTATTTTAGCCATTCTAATCAATGAAACTTCTCTGCTTCTCTGCTCTGCAGCCTCCAAGTGAATGGTGAACTGAACGGCTGGAACTGGTCGTTCTAAATCATAAATCACCTTGATTAAACCACCCTGTATAGGAATTTGAGAAGCACTTACTGAGATGATTTCGAAAGGTCCAGTATCACTCTTTCGCCATGAAAAACAAACGGATCTCGGAAGAGAACTCTCTGATCGACCGTCAAAAAAGATAACCACGCGAGATACATTCTGAGCGGTGTCATAGCTAAAGGTCAGTTTTGAGGTCGTTAGACCAGCTCTCACAGCCTGTTCATTTGACCATAGGGGCTGGTGGTCTGCTATATCTTCTTTCAGTTGTTCTCGAACAAGATTTTGGAGACAATCTATTTGAGTGTTAACATTACTATCGTCAGTTAATTGAACCACCGTCGGCGCAACATTATGGTCGATATGAAGTGTTTTACTAGCGACACGAACAGTTGCCATCACTGGTAACTGCTGACCCAAAACATCCACCTGACCATCTACCGTTTTTATCCCTTCGGTGTTCCAGACTGTACCATTAGGTACTTGCCAAGCAACAGGAAACTGAGCAGAAAGGAGATTAGCTCCCTTATCATAAACACCGACTTTCTGTGGCAGATGCAATGGCTCTCCAACTTCCAAGCCAAAGCTAATGTTTCTCGCTGCAATAACCTTATCCATCACTGTAACAATCACTGGAATTCGAGCCGGCAACCCATCAACTTTGCCGTAAACGATAAAATCTTTTCCTTGTTTTAGCTCCTTATCAAGAGTTGCCTGCTCAAAAACAATTGGTTTGTCACAAACAGTTCCGTCAGCTGTTCGTATCCTAATCGTCTGTGGCAAAGTTAACTGGCTATCTTTTAGCAATAATATCTGCCTTGATAACTGATAGGCATAAGTAGAGCTGGTCTTGGCCTCCTCTAGCTGACTGACTGTAAACGTTAAAGAGTGAGGGAGTAAGCCATCCGCCATTGCTGTCACATTTACATCACCACTACCTCCAGTCATCTTGATAACAGCTAATACTTGACCTGAAAATGCACGACGATTGGTGTCCCCATAAGGTTGATGATCAATAGTATTGCCATTATCCATAGCTAATAAACGAGCTGGCCCCTCTACCTGAACCGTGACACGATGATCCGTTGAGGCAACAGGTTGTCCTCTGTCATCTTCAATAGTAATGGTCAGATAGCGCAAGGATTTTGCTGTAACCTGATGAGGTGAGGTAAAAGGCTCTATTCTAAGATGGTGCGGGTCACCAAAAGTGCTGATTTCAGACCTCCCAACCGTTTCCTTAATGACATTATCATTGGCATCGTAAGCCATTGCAATCAATTTACCGGGTGCATAAGGAATGTTCCAAGTCAAATAAAGGTTTTGATGGGCTTGGGGCTGCTTGTCAGTTCCTTCGTAAAGCTGATAACGCACACCCGCCTTAGTTCTTTTTACCGTAAAAGCCTTGGTACCATAATCAATCACCGTGCCATTCTCATCTTGATGACATAACCTTACCTTTGCGGCATTAGAATACACCACAACCTCTACCAAGCCTTGCGAGTCTTTCCGAATCAGACCCTCTTGCCACACTGGTAATACATGCAAGGTCGTATCTGAAGTATTCCACTGACTACGATAAAAATAATAGGAATCTTTCGGAAAACCAGCTGTGTCTAAAATCCCAAAATAGGAATGTTTAGGCGAAGGCCACTCCGTCACAGATCCTGTTCCAATACCATTCCACGGTGTAGGTTCTCCTAAATAATCAAAACCACACCAAACAAATTGCCCCATTACAAAATCTCGTGTGACAACATCATACCAAGCCTCACTCGCTAAATGGCCCCAACTAACGGTACTCTGATCATAGGAAGTTAGCTGCTTATCCTTGCGCTCCTCACCTCCCATCACATCATAGACACCACGGCTATTGATTGCTGAAGCAACCTCTGAGCCATAAATTAACCAGTTAGGATAGGTTTTATGGCAATCATCATATTGCGCTCCACTAGCATAATTATAGCCAATAATTCCTTGCACCTCCTCGTGCAAGGTCTGTGCCATCTGGATAGCCGTCTCATCCTGCCACTTTAATTTGTTATCTCCAAAGGTCACAGGTCGGCTTCCATCAATGTCAGTAACAACCCTTGCCATTTCCTGCATTAATCCTGGATAATCTCGACAATCTCCAGCATGTCCCTCTAATAATTCATTACCTACTGACCACATCACGATAGCTGGATCATTTTGACCACTTTTAACCATTTGTTTAAGATGAAAATCATGCCATTCTTGCTCTGAACTTTCAGCACCGTGTAAATGCTGAGCAGTCTGTCCAATTGGTTGGTGAAACCATTTAGCATAATCATTAACATTCCCATTTTTGGTATGTTGCCAAGTGTCAAAGGCTTCCTCAATCAACAAAAGCCCTAATTTATTGGCAAGGTCTTTGAAAACACGCGCCGACGGATTGTGGGTAACACGGATACTATTTACCCCCATATTTTTCAGGAGTTTAAACTGGCGTTCAATAGCGTCTGGGTAGGCTGCTGCCCCTAAACTTCCCTGGTCATGATGTAGACAGACACCTTTGAATGTCATTGCCTTATCGTTTAACCGAAAGCCTGTTTCCCGATAAAAACTGAGGTAGCGAAATCCTGTCTCCTGTTCACGACTTTGGATACAAACGCCATCTAGATACAGTCTTACCCTTACCGTATAGCACTGCGGTTGTTCGGGATTCCATAAGATAAGGTTAGGTACCTTGATAACCTGACTAACTCGCCCACCTTCTCCTGGGGCTAAGATCAATGCTGGCGATAGACAGGGGAGTCCGACCTCAATCAGCTCTCCGTTTGGCAGTTGTTCAAAGAGGCTAACATCTACTGTCACAGGAACATTGTCATTACCATCATTGCGTAGCGCTGATACTACCATAATCGTTACTTCCTTATTAGCGCGTATCTCCTCTTCTAAGTGAGGGGTTGTGATGGTGATGCCGTATTCTTCCAAGTGGACAATCGGTTCAACAATAAGAGTTACCGACCTGTAAAGACCACTTCCTGAATACCAACGAGAACTTGGAACAGCATTGACTACCTTAATGGCAAGGCTATTTTCTTCATTAGCCATCAGGTAGTCTGTTAAATCAAAACTAAAAGGAGTATATCCATACGGATGCATTCCAAGACAATGCCCGTTGATAAAAACGGTCGTCTCCATATAAGCCCCGTCAATATGGAGGGAAACACGACCAGAAAGCGCCTCTGGGCTGACTGAAAATACCTTTCGGTACCATCCTATTCCGCCAAGTTTATAACCGCTCTCTGATTCGCCATTGGGATGATAGTCTTGCCCAATACTAAAATCGTGTGGTAAGTCAACCACCTGCCACTGACTATCATCACAATAAGGCTCAGCAGCTTCTGAAAGGTCCCCTAAATAGAATCGCCAGTTACTATCAAGACACACTTGCTGATTGGTTCCTTCAACAACTAGAACTTCCTGCCAAATCCCTGGAGACAACATCTCCTGCTCCTTGTCCATCAGGCATCGGCTGTTCCCCTTTGCAAAAACTTCTCTATCTCCACCTAACGCCAGCGTTTCTTGATCCTCTGAGACATAACCTCCCTCTGTCTCTACCATACTACTTTTCCTCCTAACTGTAACCGACAGATGTCGCTAGAAAAGTCTTAAGAAAGACTAGTTTCTTTCCGACTCCTAATTTGTTCACGATAAGATTTTGGGGATTCTTGACACAGCCGTTTAAAAATTTTATAAAAATAGCCAATATTAGTGTAACCAACTTGAAAACAAATATCTTCAATATTATCATTAGTTGACAATAGCAAACTTTGAGCAATTCTAATCCGTTCCTGGTTCAGCAATTCTGAAAAAGTTGAACCTGTTTCTTTCTTGATGATTTGCCCTAAGTAAACCGCATTAAGAAAAAGGCGTTCACTAACCAATTTCAAGGTGAGTTCCTTTTGGTATTCTTGGCGAATGATGTCAAGCACCTGACCAACATGGCTATTATATTTGTGCTGCGTAATTAATCCTAACAAACGCTGAATCACTTCTTCTACGAGTTGTTCTAACGTTTGACACTGTTTTGCATTGGTATAAAGTGGTGCAATATCTTCATTACTAATACGATTAAACTGCTGGTAACTATCAACCATCAACTGAATGAAAAATTGACGCGTCAAATGAACTGGTGGGCACTTATCATTAAATTCCTGCTTTAACAAGGGAAGCTGGTCTAAAATCCCCTGTATATCTCCAGTTTTAATAAGAGGGTAAAGATCTTGGTAAACAGGCATGACCTGCTCATCCGCAGATACTGCTTTCTCATAAAAGAGGCTTGCTTTGACACTTTCCTTAATGGCATACATGGTTGATGTCACCAGTAACTCCTCTTGATAAATACAGGCTTGCTGCGGCTCTTCACATAATGAAAAAAAGAGAGCATCTTGATCGACATGGCGCAAAACACTGACTAGAGCTGTAGGGATGTCTTCACGACTAACCACCACATAGACTTGTGAGACTCGTAGATGCTCTTTTAGGTCTTGAATAGTAACCTTATCTCCCCGTAAAAAGGCCTGCGCCTGCTGACTTTTGTGCATGCGTTGAGCTACAATAGTTTCTAACAACTGACGGAGCTCCTGCTTATTGATAGGTTTTACCAGATAATCTTTAACTCCTAGCGAGACAGCCTGCCTAGCATAGTCAAACTCCTGAAAACCTGACATGATGATAAAGGCAACATCCGGAGACCGCTCTTTAATAGTAGCAATCAACTCCAAACCCGTTAAATCAGGCATGGAAATATCGGTTAAAATCATGTCCAAATCATGTGTTAAGGCATAATTTAGCGCTTCACGGCTACTATCTGTAGTATAAACCAACTCGATTCCCAAAGCAGAATAGTCAAACAATCTTTTCATCCCTTCCAAAATCATGTACTCGTCATCAACAATCATTAATTTATACATTCTTAGCCATTTCTCCTGTCACAATCGTTTTTATGCGTATACTATAAGTTACCCCACCACCAGGTGTCTCAGATAAGTGAATGTCGTAAGCCTCTCCAAAATACAATAACAAGCGCTCATGGACATTAAGAAGCCCGATAGAGCGTAGCCCTGTCTCCGTCCTCAACGAACGATTGGCCAACAATCTTTGGTAATCTGCCATGATTTCCTCTGACATACCTTTACCGTTATCCCGAATGAGGATTTCTACCCCATCTTCCTGACGCAACACCTTGACACTCAAAGCATTATCACGCTTGGTTAAATCAATACCGTGCACAAAATAATTTTCAACCAAAGGTTGAATACAGAATCTTGGCAATACAATCCCTTCACATCCCTTATCAATTTGGTAAGCATATGCAATGGATTTAGGGTATCTAATCTGGCAAACATAGCTATGCTTTTCACAAAAAGCTAATTCTTCTGCAACTGTCGTTTCTGGTTTTTGTGAAATACTCCCTCTCAGCAAGCTTGAAAATTCATAAATCATATCTGCTAACTCATCTTCATCTCTCGTCACCGCATACATCCTAAAAAATTCCAAGGTATTATATAAAAAATGAGGGTTAATTTGAGCTTGTAAAGCTCTCATATCAGCATCTTTTTGCGCAAGTTGTAGCTGATAAATATCTTTAATGTTTTTATCCAGAGAATCCAACATCTGGTTAATTTGGTTGGCGATGAGATACAATTCCTGCCGTTTTGTTGTCGTATCAATACGAATACTGGTATCCGCATGCGTAATCGTCTGCATAGTATTCACCAGATCTTCAATCTGAGACTGATAATGGTAAAAAATGCGCTTTAAAAGAAGCAACAAAATACCAATAAGCCCCAAACTAGAAAGAAAAATAAAGAAGGCCAGTCGAGAAACCTCTTGAAAAGTATAAGATTTAGGCACACCAACAGCAATGTGAACATTTCCATCAACATAATTTTGAGCGTCCAAGTCATCATCTGTAGGATTCAAGGTATAGAAAGGATTTCCTAAACTATCTGTCATCGCCACAGACATAGGAAATTCGGTTTCATTCTCCACAAGCGTCGTTATGTGATCCATATCAATACTAATAAAAACAGTCGCAAAAAGATGAGCGGAATAAGGCTCATACATAGCCATTGAAAAAGCATTTTGTGGACTCTTATAAGAAGTAGCAGTAACTTTTTTACCACTCTTCAATGATCGTTTAGAAGTAAAGACCTCTTTTTCACCCACGAGAGCCAAATCAATCCCCTCAACAAAAGCATTGTCCATGTAAATCCTATTGATGTTGTCGTGAAAAGATAACTTAATCACATCTGCCAAAGGGTGATGCAAGAGCCACATTTGATAATCAGCTGGAGACAACTGAAAATAGGCTTCAATCCCATCTAATTTATGGCTATCTCGAGAATAATTGTAAACGTCATTTTTCAAGCGACGATAGTAATAGGTCATGTCCTCTGTCAATCTACCTAACACTTCTTGCTCCGCTTGTTCAACTGTCCGCAAATAGCTCACATAATTGGTATAGGCAACAATACTCGCAAAGAAAATAATAATCCCAATAGTGAGATAAGAATAGGTTTTTAGGAGCGAATGAATTAAAATTTTCTTCATAACTTCTCCTGCTAGGATAGGCGTTGTTCAACCTGATAATAAATAGGCTCCAAGACATCAAATAAAAAGACTAACCAAAGCACTGGAACAAATATACCTATGATGAGAGGCAGTTTCCAACCGATAAATAGGCAAATTCCAGTCCCAATCAACAACTTCATAAATGGAACAAGACTTAAAAAAACTGCCATTGCTGATAGTTTCAGCCCTTCTATGAGTGTAAATTCATAATACACTTGTAACTTGAGGTAACTAGCATAAACCGCCCCAACATAACACATGCCAAAAAGGTTAATCACCGTAAGAAAGAAAAATGCTTGTGGTAATTGTACCATGAAAAAAATACCATAACCTAGCAATCCCCAAAAACCAACTGTCATTCCAAAGATGGCATTTGCCTGCCAAAATTGTTTACGAAAAAGCTGAAAGGCTGTCTTGAACTGATACTCCTCTGCGTCAAGACCATGCTCATGGTAAAGGGTTAAGAGAACAGCCGCAGCTGGTGATACTCCCAAAACAAAGCCCGCACAAGCAGACAAAGTAAGTCCTATCATACTAAGCTTCATCATCACAAATAAACGTGCAAAGATACTATCCAATCTATCCATATTTTTCAATCCCTTTCTGATTGCTTCTATTATATCATAAAAACGCTTTCAATTTGATTGTAAGTTAGACATTTTCATCATTTTTGTATGAAACTAATATCTCCTTAGGAATGAGAAATTCAATTTAATTCTCTTTTTACATTTTTAGAAAAATAAATCAACTACTGTCACCGATGGACAATCACTTAATATTTCGTCGTTTCTAGCTATTGTTCACCTTGAGTAAACGCTGTCCACATTTTCACAACAATCGCCAATCTTCTCCATATTATCTCATTCAATTAAATCAAGTTGATAAAAAGACGAGGTTGGGACAAAAAATATCTCAACCTTCTCTTTTTATAGTAATAACAGATAGACGCAGTGGTTGATTGGAAGTTTGCAACTAGACACTTTTTCATTTTCAAGTGTCCACCTAAAACATCCACTGGACTATTTTACAACCATGCATCGTTAGCGGCCATCCTATACGAATGTGATGCACTTCGTTTATCTTATTTCCAACCTCTAAAGGACTGAGAGACCTTTGGAGCTGTGCGGATGTGAGAGTGAATATCCAATGGACAGTTTCAGTCTGATCTTATAAACCAGAGAGCGAGGGGAAGTCAAGACTTCAAAATCATGATTTCTGCCCCACTCTCATATTAATTATACTCAGGGAGCATGAAATAATAGAAATAGGAACTGCATTTACAATGACGAACTTAGTTTTTCTTAGCTAAGAACTCGTCATACTGACGTTGCATTTCTGCTTTAACTTTAGTGTATGAGCCTTCGGAGTTCAATTTATCCATCAATTCTTTAATGCCTTGTTCTGGATCCACTGTACCTGAATTGATACCAGGAGCATATTGCTTGATAATGTTTTGAACGCTAGTTACTTCAGTTTTAACTGGATCAATGTTAAAGTTAAAGCCAAGTGTCGGTGCTTCAACTGCTTCTGCCAAGACTTTTTCAGCTTGCGCAACATCGGCGTCGGTTACTTTATCAGTGACATAAAGGATTTGGCTGTTACCAGTATTCCAAGCTGACATACGTGTATCTGCTGCATAGCCGTCTAACAATTTAATGCGGTTGTCGTCCTTAGGATCTTTTTCCCAGTTTTCACCTTCTGGACCAAAGACAAGGCCATTGAGCAATTCTTTATTAGTGTTCAATAAAGTCAACACTTCCATAGCTTTTTCTTTATTTTTAGAAGTTTGTGAGATAACAAAGTTGGCCACTTGAGTGGTATCATTTGTCTTATAGGCTGTAGTGATTGGCACTGATTGGATTTCGTAGCCTGCAACAGTTGAGAGAAGGCTGTCACCGAAGTCTGCTGGACCTTGTGTTTCTTCACGAACAAACCAGTTTTGAGTCGCTAAATCATAAGCAACATCAGATGTGGCAACGTCAGCTGCAATATAACCTTTTTTGTAGAAATCGTGGAATGTTTTAAGATGTTCAACGTAACCCTCAACTTCATAAGGGTTGACAATTTTGGTTGTGTCACCATCAAGGTTGACAACCAGAGGAAGGTCACTCTTACCTGGAAGGGCAAAGTTCATGTGTGGTAGACTAAATTTTGTCCAGGCAATTGGTGTTACTTCTGGTTCTTTTTCTTTAATAACTTTAAGAAGTGGTTCCAAGTCTTTGTAAGTCTTAACTCCTGAAATATCAAGATTGTGTTTTTTCACCAAGTTCATGTTGAAAGACAACATTTGTTGACTTGCCACATTTCCCTGGACAGGAACAGCATAGATTTTACCGTTGATGGTATTTCCTTTGATATAAGCTGGGTCAAGGACATCGTAGAGGGCTTTTCCTTCTTTTTTATACAAATCAGTTAGGTCAGCATAGGCTCCTTTACCGGCATTGAGGACATAGTTATTGGCAAAGGCAATGTCGTAATTTTCACCCGATGAGGTAATGATAGACATTTTTTCTTCGTAGTCACCCCAGTCAATGTACTGGATATTAAGTTTGGCATCTAGTTTTTCACCAATAATTTTATTGGCATTTTCCATTAATTTGTCAATATTTTTAGGAGGTTGTCCAATTTGATACATCAAGATTGACGTTTTTCCGTCTTCTGTTTTTCCAGTATTATTGGCCTTATTTCCAGTTAAGTTACCACAGGCAGTCAAGCCTGCAATAGCTGACACACCTGCTAGCACTAGTGAGCATTTTTTAAAAAGTTTCATGAGTTATCTCCTTTTTTAATCCATAATAATATGTTTATTAATGATTTTTAGTGACTTTAAGCCACTTGTCACAAGGTCCTAGATTTTTCTATGAGTTAAATGGTTTTCATTCCTAGACGCATAACGCTCTTCACATCACATCCTTTGCACAAATCATTGCTTATTCTTTAACCCCACCTATGGTCAAACCTTTGACAAAGTACCGTTGGAAAAACGGATACAGGCAAGCAATCGGTAGTGTTGATACGACAACGATAGCCATTCGGGTTGCCTCTCTTGGTACACTGGCTGCAACACTAGCAAGGTTGGCACCTGCTCCAGCATTTTGTGCCAAATAATCAATATTTGACTGAATTTTCATCAGTAAGTATTGCAAAGGTACTAAATTGTCACTCTGAATATAGAGGAGGGCATTGTACCAATCATTCCAAAAGGCGAGGGCCGTAAACAAGGAGATAGTTGCAATACCTGGCAATGCCAAAGGTAAACAAATCTTAAAGAAGATCTTTAGTTCACCAGCACCATCAATGCGGGCGGACTCAATTAAGGAATCAGGAATGGTTTTCTTAAAGAAGGTTCGCATCACCATGATATTAAAAGGACTTAACATCATTGGCAAAATCAGGGCTGCGACAGTATCCTTCAAGTTCAGAAACGAGGTCATAATAATGTAAGTTGGAATCGTTCCTGCTCCAAATAACATGGTAATCAATGCCATCATAGTAAAGAACCGACGGTATTTAAAATCTTTTCGTGAGATGGCATAAGCATATAGTGAGGTGAAAAATACATTAACTGTGGTTCCAACCACTGTGATGAACATAGTGATAAAGAGTGCTTGTAAAATCTCATCTTTCAACGTCATCAAGTACTCGTAGCCCGAGCTACTAAAATCCGCTGGCCAGAATGAATAGCCGTTTAGGTTTAGGGATTTTTCATCAGTTAACGAGATGATAATCACGAAGATAAAGGGTAGGATACAAGAGAAGGAAAGAATGCCAACCAGTACACTAAAGATCCAGTCTGTCTTCGTACTAAACGAGTGAATACCGACATGATCAATCTGTTTCTTTTTTGCCATGAGCTCTCCTTTCTAAAATAAGGCAGATTCTTTATCAAAGCGTCTGACAATCAAATTGGTCGTCACCACTAGGAAGCAACCAACGATTGACTGATAAAGACCTGCTGCCGATGCCATCCCGATGTCTCCTGCTCCTGAAATACCGTTATAAACATAGGTATCGAGTACCAAAGTCACATCATATAGGGCACCTGAATTTTTCGTCGTCTGATAGAACAAACCGAAGTCTGCTCGGAAGATATTTCCCACCGCAAGGATGGTTAAAATGGTAATCAAGGGCACCAATTGAGGAATGGTAACATGCTTGATGCGCTGCCATTTCGTTGCTCCATCAACAATCGCCGCTTCGTAGTAGGAAGGGTTAATCCCCATAATACTTGCATAGTAAATGACGCTATTATACCCAAGGCCTTTCCAAATCCCTAAAAAAATCAGAATGAACGGCCAGTAAGTCTTATCGCTGTACCAATTAATTGGATTAAGTCCAAGCCCATGTAGCATCTGATTCACCAATCCCTTATCTGGGCTTAGAAAAGCATAGACGAAAAAGGAAATGATGACCCAAGATAAGAAGTAAGGGAACAGCATCGTTGTCTGATAGATTTTAACCAGCTGCCGTGACCGCATCTCACTAAAGACAATGGCAATCCCAACAGCTAAAATCAAACCCAAGATAATAAAGCCTAAATTATACAGCAACGTGTTTCGAGTGATAATATAGGCATCTGATGAATTAAAGAGAAACTTAAAATTATCAACTCCTATCCACTTACTCTTCATCAAGCTATCAACAAATCCGTTCCCCGTGTGCCGGTAATCTTTGAAGGCAACCACATTCCCAAGTACTGGAATGTAGAAGAACAGAATCAGCCATATCGCACCTGGTAACACCATGAGCAGAAAGATGAGATTACGCTTTAATTCCTGCCACCTTTTTTTCGTTTTCATAAAGACTCCTTTCCTTAGTGTTTTAGACTTGCTTTGACTTTTGTGATATTAGTATAACGCAGTTTTTCACAAAATAACATGTTCTGATTAAAGCTAAACCTATACAAATTATAGTCACTAGATTAAAAATTGGATAATCTTAATATAGACATTACAATCAGAGGCCTCTGAAGTTATTAGGCTTTTTCTGCCCTTTATCCTACACATTCATCCTTCTCCTTGAGTCATCTATCACTAATGTCTAAACAACGCATCCCTCCTAGTAACTAGCTAAGAAGGATGTGCTTTATTAGGTTGTGTAAATGGTTGAGGCTGTTGCCATGAGATGCCATTGATTGGCTGTTGTAGCGATGTGGTCACGGTAAAAATCATTATGTGGTAATAAGTCAACCTCAAGCTCATCAATACGTTTAACATGACCAAGGAGATAGGCCGTTAACCGCTCATGCGCTCTTTGAATACGAGCCAAAAGCCCACCTAAACGAATATCAATAGTATCAAGGCCAAACACCTTGTTCTCAATCAGCCATTGACGACTATAGGTAACATGGAACTCGTGAACAAGATCTGCAAGGGTATCCAAGGTATCAAGACAGTTTTGTAAAGCATTTGTATCCTTAATACGGTAAGCATGACGAATGTCGTTGGACAGCCTTGCCTTAACCGCTAAAATACGGCAGAGTTTCTCTTGCGTTGTAAAGAGGTAAGCTAGACGGTGCTCACCTGTGGCAATTTCCGCCAGATGTTCTGCTACCTGTGCATAATACTGACTGTCCTCTTCATGAGCAATATGCAAATCCAACAAGGGGCAAAGGATATCCTGATACAAAATATAGCGTCCAGGATTCATGCCGTTCAATTGACCTGGGTTGCTTGGTGGGTGATTGGCACTGTCAATCGCAAGGAAATCAGTAGCCGATAGACCAAACAAGGTCTCAAACACCTTCTCCCAGCCTGTAGTACTATCTTGATAAACCAACTGCGCCCAAGCCTGAAGCGTTGCTAAGACAGAAAATTGAGAGCATTCACCACCGTTATCGCCCCACCCCGTGATGGTCACCTGCTCTACCCCTGCCTTCTTAGCGGCATGATGAGCCTCTGGTGCAATCTGCAAACTAAACCGATTATCAGGAGCATAACCAATCCATTTCCACGCGCCGCCTGCAAAGGCAATATTATCAGTCAATTGTTTATGGCGCTCAAAACTCTTCGTATAACGCTCCTCAGTCAACTGGTAATAATCCCAATAAATCAATTGCACACGCTCTTTCAAACGATTTAGATAAGTACGAACCTCTTGGTCAATCTGCAAGGTGTCGTCTTTTGCATCTAATAAATGGAAAAACATGTCACTCCACATGGAGCAAGTAAACCCATATCGGTCTGCAATATCTAGCACACGTTCTAAATGCTGACACATGATAAGGCTGCGTTTTTGGTAGCCATTTTCGGTTAAATACCGTCCCAATCCAAGCATAAACGCCTCGTCCATACCAATATTGATTCGGCGTGTTTTCAGCTGCGATAATGTACAAAACATCTGATCAATCAAGTCATAGACAGGTTCACTACCAACTAATAAAATGTCGTCCACATCACGTAAATCCTGTACCTCTTTAACTTGCCATCTGACAAAAGCACTCAGGTGAGCTAGCGTTTGAATGCAAGGAATGAAATCCATGCCATAACTATTGGCACATTCTTCAATATCCTGTAATTCCTCAGTTGTGTATCGACCACGGAAATACCCAAAATAAGGTTGGTTCTCCAATTCAAAGGTATCTTCTAAGTATAATTGATAGTTGGAATAGCCCATAAGCGCTATGTCTTCAATCAATTGTTTTGAAGAGTCAACAGAAATAACGCAGTTGCGACCACAATCCACCATGTAACCAAAATCAGAATAAGCTGCTTTCTCTGTGATTGCGACCGTTGTCTGTCCTTCTCTGAGAGCAGTAGCTAATAATAGCAAGCCACGATAAAGCTGATGCTCTTTTTCTGCACAAATGGTATAGTGCCCATCAGAGCCTAAAACCAGTATCACTTTTCCTGATACTTGACAGTCTAAAGTCACATCCTGTAAGCCTAGTCTCTCTAACAAGTGTACAGGAAGCTCTTGTTTTATTATTGTCATGCATGCTCCTTTTCTTGACATGTGTTAATATATGTACCAATAAGATTGGCGTGTTTAGTATGATGGCAAGCCTTAATATGAGGAATTTGTGGAAAATCTTCTGGAAATAACTGTTGCAATTCTTGCAAGCGGTCAACCAGTCGTTTGATAAAGGCTTTACTTTGGCTAATGCTACCTCCGATATAAATCAATTCTGGATCAATCACATAATGTAGGTTTAACAAGCCTTGGCAGAGCGCATCCACCATCTCTCCTAGTGCTGTTTGGCAAACCAAATCCCCTTGCTCAGCTAACGCAACAATAGCTTTACCGTCCAGAGAATGGTAGCACTCTTTAGGATGTGCTTGAACACGTCGTACCAAACTGCCTGTTGATGCTAGTTGTGACCAATTTTTCAAGGGAAAATCCATCCCTTTAAGCATCATGTAGCCAAATTCTCCACCATAAGAGCGAGCTCCTCGGACCAATCGACCATTGAGGATTAAGGCACCTCCAATTCCTGTTCCTACTACAACACAGGCACAGTTCTTAAGAGTTGGTTGCTCTGCCAAGGCACTTAATCCAACACAGTTGGCGTCATTTTCAAGATAGATAGGTAAATGATAAGTCTCCAATAAATCATACCAAGAAACCCCGTGAATATAAGGAATGGCTGATAATCCTCCAATCGTTCCATCGCAGTAGTTAATTGCTCCAGGGACACTTAAAGAAATCGCTGTGACACCTTCTTGACAAATGACTGCATCCATGTGAGCTAACAACATTTCTAACTTGTCTGGAGTTGCTATCTCCTGATAAGACCGCAACTGCAAGTCATCTGATATCAAGGCCGACTTCACCCCTGTTCCTCCAATATCAAAACATGCTACTACCATAACATCCTCCTCATAATTGCTTTTATATTATTCAGTGCTAAAGTTTGAGTATTTGCCAGACCATAACAAGCCTTGCTCCTCCTTAGTGTATTACTATACTTCTCAACACCTTAGAAATACAGAGGAGTAACCTTTTCAGTACGAATTTCTTGTGGCCCAAGTTGCTGAGATAGCTCACCTATCTCCTGCTCCAGCAAGTCAACACCACTTGCTAAATGCGACAAGATAACTGTGTCATGTGATAAATTATAGTAACGAAGCAAAATAGTCTCACTTTCTTCTGCCTGTTTCAAGGCTGTCACATAGCAGGCCTCTTCTTGCAAAATAGGATGAGTGAATTGCCCTGATAAAGCAACGGTTCCTGCGTGCTGACAGACTTGTCCCACATAGAGAGGAACAGCTAGATTTTGAGCCCGATGAATGGCTTGGTAACGCTCTTGACTGGCATGACATTCCACTGCATATACAAGCTCCGATGGTCCTAGACACTGAGCATCAGGGGTTGGAAAATCACCCCAATCTCCCAATTCACCAACACTGCGCAAAAGGGTTAAGGCTATGGTTTCCTTATCCAGAATTTCATACTCATGAAGCCCTGTTGAAGACACCGTTAGGCAAATTTCCGCATCTCCCAAGGAGATGAATGTGCGGTGCCGCTGCGAATGATGAGGATTTTTCCAATGAGACGATGGAGTATTTGATCGCTCTACCGTTTCATAAATGCTATCGGCCAAATGGCTTTCAGCTTGCAATCCTGTTGCAATTAAAACCCTTAACCGATGATCCAACATCTGATTATCAAATCGTGTCTTAAAGATTAGTTGAGAACTGTCACGAAAAAGGGTAATCTCCGTTGTCACCAGTAGCGATTTAGTCTGCTGATGACGTCCTGCTTGACGTTTGAAGTATTCTACCAAGCGCTTCTGTTCCTCAAACAATCGCTCATCTGCACTGATTGGTATCTCAAGCTGGTGTATCACACAGGCACGTTGGTAAGTAGGTGCCTCTTCCTGAATATAAAAATCAACTAATTGGCTATAAATTGGCTGGCAAGAGGTAGGGGCAAAGTGGGCATACTCGTTACCCAGTTCTCCCACATCTTCAAACTTCAGTAGGTTAGCAATACGATGACCGAGTTCTTTGTGGGTCAAGACAAGATTATTCCCCTCACGCTGAAGCTTGACAAAATCATTTTCCAGATAGGCAAAAGGACTCACTCCTGGTAGAGCGGCGGCTGGTTTCACTTGATAAGTTTGCCATGACCAAGCTGGTAAGTTTTCAGCAACAAAGGACACCCTTATCTTCCTAGCAAAAACAGCAGAGCGGAAGGTATCTATTGGTAGATGATAATCAAATTGCACTCCCAAATCCTCAATATCTGCCCAAACACGCTCGCCATCTGCTGTAAAGAGTCCGAGTTCTGGTAAGTCAATCGCATCCATCTTGTGATGATGTTCCGCAAGGCGACCATCACGAAAATCAGTCTCATCAACAATCAGATCAACAGTCACCTGCTTAGTCTGAGGAAAGGCAGTCGTATTGACCACCGTAAAAAGATGACCCTCCAACTCACCAGTATCAAGCTTTTGAGACCAGTTGGCAAAAGTCTTTTCCGCTAAATAAGTTCCCACCTGCTCAACCTTATCAAAACGTGTCATCATTTCCCGATGGACCGCATCAACACTACAACCGCAAATACTATCGTGTGGAGCATTTTCAAGCAAGAGCTTCCATGCATAGCGTAGCTCATCTTTAGGATAGGGTTCTCCAGTGATGACTAGTAAGGGCTCAACCACTTGTTCTAGAAGGTTGCTGACTCTGTCATTAACCTGCTTCAGATAGATTCGTGAGGAAGCCGTATTGGCTAGGGTGTACCATCCGTCTGTTTCTTGACTGGTCAATTCTCCAATGACCTGACTAAGTTGCTCTGGTAAATTCTGTTTGACAGCCGATACGTATTGCTCAAAGCTACTGTGAACAAAGTCAATATCAGGATACAAGTCGCTAGCGACCCGAATGGCTTTTGAAAGATTTTTCTGCACTGGCTGATGGTCACACCCATTCATCATTAAGAGATGAGAGGTAGCAGCGTATTTTCTTGCGTCAGCTAATTTCTTATCCCAAAAAACCTTGGCCACTTCTGGTTCAACTGGAATTTCATTCCCATTGCTGTACCAATTAGCGAATAAAATCCCTAAAATGCTAGTTCCATCAGCACCGGTCCATATCATTTCAGAAAACTGAGACTGGAATTGGTCATCTGATAAGACCTGATTATCAAAACCAATCGGCTTCACCCCACGTCCAAAAAAGGCCACATCAATACCTGCCTGCTTTAATAATTGCGGGGTCTGTCCCATATTGCCAAAGGTATCTGGAAAATAACCAATTTTAGGCGGCTTTCCCCAGAAACGACTTTCCAAATGACCAAGGAGGGTATTGCGAACATTGGCTTCGCTACTAATCAAATAATCGTCCTGCAAAATATAAAACGGACCAACAATTAATTTTCCCTCACGGATATACCGTGCTAACTGCTCACGTTTATGTGGTCTAATCGTCAAATAATCATCCAATGCAATCAACTGTCCATCAAGATGAAAACTCTTGAATTCCTCATCCGTTTCAAAAAGCTCACACAAATCATCAATCAAGGTCACTAAGCGCATGCGATGTTCTTCAAAAGGAAGATACCACTCCCTATCCCAATGACTGTGTGAAATAATGTGTACCGTTTCTCTCCCCATGCTAATCTCTCCTTCTTAATGCATCGTAATCTAACACTAATTCACAAAACATCATATTAGCCCATGAAAACCACTCTCTCGAATAAAGACTAGGATTATCTACATGGAAACTTTCATGCATCACACCGGTTCCACCGTCACAAGTCACCATTAAATCCAATAAACGAGCTTTTTCGTCCTTATCATCTGTCGTCAATCCTTCAATAGCTAGAGCAATTGGCCAGATATAGCGATAAAAGGTGTGGGTACTTCCACAACCAGAAGCATAAGTGCCTTCGTAATAATAAGGATTTTCCTTGCTCAAAATGGTTCGTCTCGTCGCCTGATAAATAGGATCTCGCTTATCACAATAGCCTAAATACGGTGCAGCTAATAGACTAGGAACATTGGGATCGTCCATGATAGATTGATTGCCTAAACCATCCACTTCATAAGCAAAGATGGTTTCTCCGTTAGCATTCTTCGTCAAACCATAAGTTTTGATACCTTGGTCAATTTCTTCACGTAAGATCCGTGCTTTCTCTGCTAACGCCTCATAACCTTCTGGCTGTTGGACTGCGAGGATCTCTGATAAATACCGTAATACCACCACCGCAAACATATTGGACGGAATCAAATATGGATAAACACAGGCGTCATCACTTGGACGAAATCCTGACCAAGTCATTCCTGTGTAAGCACACGGATTCCCCTTGCCCTGATGAGGTAAGGTATCTTCTAGTCGTTCCGTATCACGCTCAAATTGATAAGGGGACTGCTCATGACGTTGCTCTAATCTCCAAGTATCGACAATCACATTTGCTGTCTGATAAAAGTCCTCTTGTAGATGCGCTGTTTCCCCCGTCACTTTCCATAATAAATAAGCCAATTCTAAAGGATAGCAAAGCGAATCAACCTCATACTTTCTCTCCCAAATACGACCCGTCATCGTCGTATGATCAGATTGGTGCCCACGGCCATTATCATCTTGGTTAAAAGCATTGGCATAGGGATCATGGCAAATAAAATCACATTGTCGCTTGACCAAACCAACGATGGTTTGCCGTAATTGCTCATCATCACGTGCCAAGGAAAGGTAGGGTTTGATTTGTGCTGTTGAATCCCTCAACCACATGGCAGGAATATCACCTGTCAGAACAAAACTAGTGCCATCTTCCAGAACCGTCACCGTATTATCCAAAGTGTCGGTAAAGCAAGTTTCAAAAATCTTCTGCCAACTTGGATGATCAGCAATTCTCTCACCAATCACCTGCAACCAATTCTTCATTTTTTCTTTGTTGTAACTCATGTTATTAGGTCTCCTTTAAGTCCTATTGCTTAGGCAAACTTTTTCATGCCAATAACAGTCCACATTAGCAGGCTCGTGCGCTTGCTGAGCTAACATCACTAATGTATCAACCTAGCTAACGCTAATCTGTCATTATTAGTTTAGACAAGATCACTGACAATTCCCATACACAAATTAAATCCTTTCTTACACAAATATGTGATTTTCAGCGACAGCTATTTTTTTCCAAAAAAGCTTCTACTATAATGAAACTAAGCGATTGTCTAGTCCGCAATGAGACGACCCTTTTAAACCGTTAGGCAATAAAGGGATTTTCTTGATAATCCTACAAACAAAGGAGATCTTATGACCACTACTTCTCAGATTGATACCCGATTGGGCACTTATAATTCTCATTCCTACTCTAACGGCAATTGCCTCCCTTTAACCGCTGTGCCGTGGGGAATGAATGCCTTCTGCCTACAAACGACCGATCAACAAGGCAACTGGTTTTTCAATCCCTATGAACCTATTTATCAAGGCATTCGACTGACACACCAGCCAAGTCCATGGTTGGGAGACTTTGCGACTTTTCTTATCACTCCTGTGACCGGTCCCCTAAGCCAATCAAGCCTGTTTCATCGTCAATCCAGCTACCAATTAAACACGGCTAACTTCCGACCTGACTACCTCAAGGTGCATTCTACCCGTTACCAAGTTACTAGTGAACTTACCCCCACTTGTTATGGAGCTAGTTGCCGCTTTACTAGTGATACAGAGATGCCTGTGAGCCTTGTCTTGTTTGCACCAGATCAAGCGACTTATACCTATTGCAATGACAAGCACATTCACATTACTTTGCACAATGCGACAGAGACACAAGCTACGTACTTCAGCTTTTATATGGATTTACTCTTTTCCGAACCAATAAAAGACTGGTACTCATTACAGCAAGGACAAGTTGTTTCTAAGTGTTTGATAGATTGCCATGATGGACATATTCGCCTTAATTTTCACTGTTCTCAGCTCGAAATGACCTTAGCCACATCCTATATTAGTGCCGAGCAGTCTCTCTATCAGGCAAGACTTATCGGAGATTTTGACACGACACTTAGCCAAGCTAGTACCATTTGGGAACAGCACTTAAACCGCATTACTATTCACGACAAGGAGCCTTCTGAGCAGAAAGCTTTCTTTTACCATTGCCTTTACCGTACCCTACTTTATCCACAAACCTTCCATGAAATCACAGAGAATGGTGACGTTCTTCATTTTGATACCAAATCTGGTCAGGTCAAACCGGGTAGATACTACACCAATAACGGCTACTGGGATACGTTTCGGACAACCTATCCTTTTTACAGTCTCCTTTATCCAGACCAATACCAACATTTTTTAGAAGGTATTTTGAACCATTATCAAGATACAGGCTTTCTCCCCAAATGGTTGTCACCAGATGAAAGAGGAATTATGCCTGGAACTCTGGTAGATGGTGTCATTGCTGACGCTGCTAGCAAGGGTATCGGCAAACATCTCCTGCCTCAACTGCTACAAGCTATGGAAACCACTCGTCACACAGAAGACCAAACACGTCGCTACGGCAGACACGGTGCCAAAGATTACCAACAATTCGGTTATCTTCCAAATGACTATCATGAAAGTGTCAGCCACAGCTTAGATTATGCTTACAGTGATTGGTGTATCGGTCAAGTAGCTAAGGCTCTTGGACAAAATGAGCTGGCGCAAGCCTATGAAAGTTCTAGCTTATCCTACCGTCAACTGTTCGATCCTAATACTGGCTATATCCGCTCTAAAAATCGACAGGGACAATTTAGAAAGGAATTTTCACCTAAAGCTTGGGGCTGTGATTATGCAGAATGCTCTGCCATTCAGGCGACTTTAGGAGCCTTACACGATATTAACGGACTCATTGCGCTCATGGGTGGCAAACAAGCTTTTACCGATTACTTAGATGACGTCCTAAGCTCTAAACCACTTTTTGACTGCCAAAACTATGGTTATGAAATCCATGAAATGAGCGAAATGGCACAAGCTAACTTTGGCCAATTAGCCATTTCCAATCAACCAAGTTTTCATATACCCTACCTATACCAATTCAGCCAAACACCTGAGCGAACAGCTCAACTAATTCAAACCATTCGACAAGAAGCCTTTCTCCCTAACTTCCAAGGCTTCCCAGGTGATGAAGACAACGGCAGTCTAGCAGCTTGGTACCTCTTTGCCTGTCTAGGATTCTATCCGGTTTGCCCAGGTAATGCCACTTATCAGCTTGGGCAACCAGCCTTTCGCCACCTTACTTTGCACTTGGAGCAGCATGACTTGCACATTTTACATGACAAGCTAGAGCCATCACCTGCCCAACTCCAAGTGGCATTGGATGGCAAAAGGATGACAGCACTCAACCACCACGACCTCATCACAGCTAAAGAGCTGATCTTTGTTACAACTCATGAAAAGGAAATCAGATGACACATTACACCTTTCCAAAACACTTTTTCTGGGGGAGCGCAACTAGTGGTCCTCAGAGCGAAGGCCGTTTCCCAGACGATGGAAAAGGCGATAACACCTGGGACTACTGGTTCCAACAAGAACCCCATCGTTTCCATAATGGGATTGGACCAGACAAGACCTCTCAACTTTACAAGCACTTCCGAGAAGATATCCAACTCTTGAAAGCCACTGGGCATAACTCCTTTAGAACATCAATCCAATGGAGCAGACTATTCCCAAAAGGTACTGGTGAGGTTAATCCTGATGCAGTTGCCTTTTACAATAACTACATCGATGAGCTCCTTGCCAATAATATCGAACCTTTCATCAACCTTTACCACTTTGATTTACCCATGGCGCTGCAAGAAAAGGGAGGCTGGTTAAACCGTGACGCTGTTTTAGCCTTCGAGCATTATGCTAAAACCTGTTTTGAGCTGTTCGGTGACCGCGTACGCTACTGGTTTACTCAAAATGAACCCATTGTCCCTGTCGAATACGGTTACCTTTACCAAGGGCATTACCCTTGTGAAGTCAATTTGAATCACGCTATTCAAGTTGGTTTTCATTCCGCTCTAGCTAGCAGCCTAGCCATAAAAGCCTACCGCGAAGGAAAGCACGACGGACAAATCGGTATCATCCTCAACCTGACACCTAGCTACCCTAGAGACCCTTCCAATCCTAAGGACGTCAAAGCAGCTCAGATTGCGGATGCTTTTTTCAATCGTTCTTTCCTTGATGTCTCTGTCAAAGGACACTTTCCAAAAGACCTTGTTGAGATTATCAAAGCCTTAAACATGATTCCTGATTACCAGCCAAAAGATTTAGCGATTATCCAGCAGCATACCGTTGACCTCTTAGGCATCAATTACTACCAGCCACGACGAATCAAAGCTAAGGAAACCCCATTACCTACCAATCCACATATCCCTATGCCAGATGATTATTTTGATTACTATGATATGCCAAACAAAAAAATAAACCCCTATCGGGGTTGGGAAATCTATGAAAAAGGCATCTATGACATTCTCATCAATCTCCGTGATCACTATGGCAATATCCCTTGTTTTATTGCGGAAAACGGTATGGGAGTTGAAAACGAAAATCGTTATCGTAACGAAGCAGGCTATATCAATGACCAATACCGCATCGATTTTTACAAAGACCACCTGCGCTACGTTCATCAGGCCATTACAGAAGGGGCTAATTGCCTCGGCTACCATGTTTGGGCCGGGCTTGATTGCTGGTCATGGCTCAATAGCTACAAAAACCGATACGGCCTTATAGAAGTAGATTTGAGCCAAAATGCCCAACGCCGCATGAAACAATCCGGCCTCTTCTTTAAACAGCTCTCCACACAAAACGGCTTTTCAGATTAATTGAGCACCCTCCGACTCACTAAACTCTGTAATAAACTACAACATAAAAAACGGTCATCTCCAAACTCTGAAATGTCCGTTTTTATACTTTAGTATGTTTTACTTTAAGAGTAAATTCTATTAAAATTATACTATTTCTCATACTAAGTTCCGCTTTCTAGAGACATAGAACCTACTTTAAGAAATACCGTATGGTATTCTCTAATCACTCCATATACTCATTGCTGACAGAAAATCATCTGAAACAGTAATATTTTCGGGACTAATACGTTCCCTCTCTAAACGTCGCTCTTCTACTTGACGTAACGTTCTAATCCCCTCTTTGCGCCAATTTCGCAAAATGGCTTGAATATACTTCCAATTTGTCTTATTATTAAAAACAGCTTCGCGGAGAGCTTCGCGAATAAGTTCCGGGTCTGTATTGTCTTCATAAACCAATTTTTGAACATCTTCCAAAATCATAGGATTGAGCATCCCCATAGCTTGCTCTAAATCATCTGTTAAACGTTTAATCGCTTCACCTTGACCAATATATTGGACTGTTTTTTCATCCTTCTTTGCCATGCTCAAAATGTTATCCAGTTTCGCCAGAGCCGGACTAGCATCAAAAATGACTTCCACCTCACCTGCCAATTCTATCGTTTTAACATCAAGGACCCCTTCTCTTTCTAAATTAGAAATCAAACGGTTGATTTCAGTCACTGTTTTGCCCAAAGCATTCGCAATTTGACTTGGAGCAATTTCTTCTAACTTTGTCGTGTTTTGCATATAGAAAAATTGCCAAACTAAAAATTCATCCGTATTTGAAAATAATTCTTTAATATGAAAAAGCAGAGCTGATGGTAAGACAAGATTACCCAAATGAAAATTTTCTAAATAACTCATATTCAAGGTTATAGAGAAGAGTAGCGGATATCATAGATATCCTCTTCTCAAATCCAATTCAACAAAAAACTGGACAATCCTTTCTATTTTTTAACTCATACCACCCTATTACTCTACTGAATCAGATAATTCTTCCAAACGATAGGGGGTCTCTTGATAAACAGCATAATTAATCCAGTTACTAAAGAAGGTAGAAGCTGCTAAATTCCAACGCATAACGGGGGCTTTTTCAGGATTATTTTCCGGAAAATAATTATCAGGAATACTTATATCTTTTCCTGCTAGCAGATCACGGTTATATTCTTTAGCAAGGGTATCACGGTCATATTCTAAATGACCAAAACTATAGACGTTGCGCATATCCTTACTCGCAAGAAGAGATAAACCAACGCTGTCACTTTTCGATAAAATATCTAACTCTTTAATCTGACTAATATCCTCTTCCAATACTTCAGTATAGCGAGAATGTGGAGCTAAAAAAGTATCATCAAATCCTCTCATCAAAGGACTTGTTTTAGCAACGACATCTTGGCTAAAAACTCCTGATAGTTTACCATCTTTACGCAACCATTTTTCAATTCCATATTGAAAATAGAGCCCCGCCTGTGCTCCCCAACATAAATGAAGTGTTGAGTAAACATGCGAGTCTTTCCATTGAAAAATTTGACTTAACTCTGTCCAATAATCAACCTCTTCAAACGGAAGCGTCTCTACAGGAGCACCCGTAATAATGAAACCATCATAATATTTCTCTTTGATATCATCAAATGTCTTATAAAAAGTCTCTAAATGAATAGCCTTAGTATTTTTAGATTCATGACTCTTCATATGAATAAAATCAACATTAAGTTGCAAAGGAGTATTGGATAAATGGCGGAGCAACTGCGTTTCTGTCGCTTCTTTAGTCGGCATAAGATTCAAAATTAAGACTTCCATCGGACGAATATCTTGATGAATCGCCCGCTTATCATCCATAATGAAAATATTTTCTGCACGTAAAATATCTACCGCAGGTAATTTTTTATCAAGAGTAATTGGCATTTCAAAAAACTGAGAGCATGTATTCACCTATCAAATCATTAATTCAATAGAAATCATCATACTAAATAATAAAACTCTCCCTTTCTAAATCATTCATAATATCATTATAGAAGATGACACTATAGGTTTCAAATATAAATTTATTTGATAAATCCATAGTTTAAAACTATAGCAATGATAAAAACAATCAATAACCTAGAATACCAATTTAAGAAATAACTTCACCATCTGTTCCACAAAAGATGATGAAGTTTTTGAGATAAATAAATTAATAAAAACTAATTTAACCAGGGAAATTCATCAATACTTTGACATCATAGTCACCAATCGCTTCACGACCATTTAAACCATCAAGTTCAATAATAAAAGCACAGCCCGCCACTACACCACCAAGTTTTTCAATCAATTCGATAGTCGCTTTGACAGTCCCTCCTGTAGCCAAAAGGTCATCAACGATAAGAACACGTTGTCCTGGCTTAATAGCATCTGAATGCATGGTTAAAGTATCGACACCATACTCCTTTTCATAGTCGGCAGAGACTACTTCACGTGGTAATTTACCAGGTTTACGAACTGGTGCAAAACCAATTCCAAGCTCTACTGCAACAGGACATCCAATGATAAAACCACGAGCCTCTGGACCCACAATCATATCAATATCGTGATCACAAGCATATTGTGCAATTTCACGAACAGCATAACTATAAGCCTTTCCATCAGCCATAAGTGGCGAAATATCACGGAAGGTAATACCTTCTTTAGGATAATTTTTGATACTTGCAATATATTGTGTTAAATCCATAATTCTTTTAGCGAAAAACTCGCTATCCTTTCTCAAAGGGAGCACTCCCCAAAATGTTTTACACTATATTATATCAAAAAAAGAACGACTGGTCTAATGCCAGTCGCTTAATGACTCAATTTGCATACGAGAAAAATTTCCCTGTAATATAGTTTCCTGTAAGGAGAACTTAAAAATTAAGCTCAAAATTTGACATCCATATCAGACAGTCTCCCTAATATCTGGTAACTGGAAAATTATCAAACTGATAGTATCCAAAAATTCCCCTAACCTAGTCACTATTTTCAATTAATTTCAAATCCTTCAGCTACTGCTTCTGCAAAGTTTGCTTCAACGATTGACGCACAGTGATCACAGATTGTCACATGGTATGAACGTTCTGCAGTTGTCGTATCTACACGGCGGCAACGGTCACATACTTCACCTTCTGCATGAGCAACGGTAAAGGCAACACCTTCAAAGCTAGTCGCTTCAGCTGGAGCTTCTTCTTCTGTCACTGTCAATTGCGATACAATCAATAGCTGCGCTACATCACTAGACAAGTTGTCAAGCAGAGCTTTTACTTCAGCTGATGCATAGATTGTCAAGTGAGCTTCCAATGATTTACCAATAACTTTTTCATTACGAGCTTCTTCAAGCGCTTTTTGAGCTTGTGTACGAAGCGTCATAAAGGCTTCCCAGTTTTCAAGCAAGGCTTCTTGGTTTGCAAAGATTTCAACCTCTGGCATTTCAGCTAATTGAACGAATTCTTCTGCTTCATGTTCAAGGTAAGACCAGATTTCCTCAGCAGTGTGAGGCAAGATTGGTGTCAATAATTTTGTGATTTTCACCAAAATGTCATAGAAGACGGTTTGCATTTGACGGCGAACCAAGCTGTCTGTTGCTTCGATGTACACGACATCTTTAGCAAAATCGAGATAAAAGGCAGACAAATCAATGGTAATAAAGTTGACAACGGCTTTGTAGATGGCCATAAAATCATAAGACTCATAAGCTGATTTGATAGCGGCCACCAATTGGTTGAATTTAACTGTCATGTATTGGTCAACCGCACGAAGCTCATCATAGGCAACAGCATCCGTTGCTGGGTTAAAGTCAGATGTATTGGCAATCAAGAAACGAAGAGTGTTACGGATTTTACGGTAAGTTTCTGATACTTGACCAAGGATATCCATAGACACACGCACATCGTTATCGGTATCTACTGACGTTACCCAAAGGCGAAGAATTTCAGCACCATATTGCTTAGCAACGTCGTTAGGTGAGATAATATTACCTTTTGATTTAGACATCTTCTCACCCTTACCATCAAGAACGAAACCTTGTGACAAGACTGACTTGTATGGTGCATGCCCATTGACCGCAACAGAGGTAATCAATGATGAGTTGAACCAACCACGATATTGATCAGAGCCTTCAAGGTATAGGTCTGCTGGGTAAGAGAGGTTCTCACGAGCATTCATGACACCGTTCCAAGATGATCCTGAATCGAACCAAACATCCATGATGTCAGTTTCTTTTTCAAAGAGACCATTTGGTGAGCCTGGGTGTGTGAAGCCTTCCGGAAGCAAGTCTTTTGCTTCTGATTTCCACCAGATAATTGACCCATGCTTTTCAAAGAGATTTGCCACATGATCTGTTACTTCCTTAGAAAGAATCGGTGTCCCATCTTCAGCATAGAAAATCGGCAATGGTACTCCCCAAGCACGCTGACGAGAGATAACCCAGTCGCCACGGTCACGGATCATATTGTAAAGACGTGTTTTACCCCATGATGGATTGAAGGTTGTTTTTTCAATTTCATCCAAGATTTCTTGACGGAATTTAGACACTGAGGCAAACCATTGTGGAACAGCACGCCAGATGATTGGTTTTTTCGTACGCCAGTCAAATGGGTATGAATGGTTAATCACTTCTGAAGCAAGCAACAATTCACCCAATTTTTCTTTAACTGTTGGGACAACCTTGTCATAGAACTGCCCTGCAAAATCAGCACCAGCATTTCCCATCATCGACCCACGGCTATCAACCGTCACAGCTACTTCAAGATTGTATTTCACACCAACATTGTAGTCATCCTCACCAAATCCAGGCGCTGTATGGACAATACCCGTACCAGAGTCAGTTGTCACGTGGTCACCGAGGATAACCAACTCATCAACTTCTGTATCCCATGGGTGTTCCGTCACGATGTACTCAAAATCAGCACCTTTTCGAACTTCAAGGATTTCAAAGTTTTCCCAGCCAAATTTAGCAGCAAGAGTATCAACAAGTGCTTCTGCAACCACGTATTTACGGTCGCTACCATCTGGCATTACAACCACGTAATTGATATTTGCACCCATGGTTAAACCACGTGAAGCCGTTACCGTAAATGGTGTTGTCGTCCAAACCACGATGTAAGTATCTGTATCAATAATACCTTTACCATCTTTAACTTTATTGGCATAGTAAAGCGAGGTAGAGTCAATATCATGGTACTCAATCTCAGCCTCAGCAAGTGCTGACTCTGATGACCATGACCAGTAAACTGGCTTAGCTCCACGGTAGATATAACCTTTATCAGCCATCGTACCAAAGACACGAATTTGATCTGCTTCGTATTCTTGTTTTAGAGTGATGTATGGATTGTCCCAGTCTGCTGAAACACCTAAACGTTTGAAGTCATCGCGCTGTTTATCTACTTGAGAAAGAGCATAATCACGACACATTTCAAGGTATTCAGCCAAATCCATTTCCTTACGTTTGACACCTTGTTTAGCTAACACTTGCTCAATTGGAAGACCGTGTGTGTCCCAACCTGGCACATAAGGTGCACGGAAACCAGACATTGATTTTGACCGTACAATGATATCTTTTGAAATTTTGTTAAGCGCATGCCCAACGTGGATATTACCATTGGCATACGGAGGGCCATCATGCAAATGAAATGACGGTTTGCCTTCGTTTAATTGCTGACGTTTATTATAAATATCCGCTTCATCCCATGCTTTTTGCCACTCTGGTTCTTTGTTTGGAAGGCCAGCACGCATTGGGAAAGCCGTTTTCCCCAAATTCAATGTTTTTTTTAATTTCATTGTAACTCTCTTTCTAGAAATAACTCATTTAAAACGATAAAACCACAAATAAAAAATGCCACAAAAAATCGCTCAAAGGACGATTAATCGTGGTACCACCTTTTTTCAGAAAAACGATACAGAGCCTCAAAACGATGATCTAAGTATCTGCTTTTCCCTCTTTGGTTGATAAGGAAACCACCCCTCCTAGCTTACTTTAGTTCAGCTAGAACTCTAGAAAATGATAAGATTCTAATGAGGGATTATAGGTCTTACACCATCACCTACTCGCTAAAAATATCATTAGATCTTGTGTTTTTCTTATTCTTCAATATTAATAGTGAATGTTCGAGTATCACCTAAAGCAAGGTCATTAGGCTCTAAAATAGTTTCTTCAATCAAAGGATTGGGTGCTGATTGTGCATTTTCCAATTCCATATTTGCCTCTGCTACACGACGATAGATTTCTTCCATTTCTTCTGGAGTAAACTGACGTGTTGCGTCAAATGTAACAGGCTCATCAGTGTCTGAAAAATTCTCTTGCAATACTTTTTCAACGACTTCTTTAAATGCAGCATCAGAATTTTGAAGGTAAACTGCTGTCGGTTGCAAGAGTTCCTGCCATTCTGGCGAATTGACAAGGTTCACTTGACTTTCCATTGCCGATAAAAGACGTTGATGGAAATGACGACTTTGACGTTTCAATTCCTCTGTTTCAACTGCTACACGTTTGGCATTATCAGTCGCATCACGTAAAATTTCATTAGCTTTTGTTTTAGCTTCTTCAATCAAATGTTGCGAGTCGAAAGTCGCCTTATTAATAACATTAGCCGCCTCAGCTTGAGCCGATGCCTTCACTTTATCTGCTGTTTCTTGTGCTAGCAATACAGATTGCATCAACGATTCTTTCATATCGTTAAAATAGGCTAATTTTTCTTCCAAATCACGGATTCGTAACTCTTGATCGCGATTAATACGCGTTAAAGCCTCATAATCATCTGTCACGATATCTAAGAAGTCATTTACTTCGTCTTCGCTATAGCCACGAAATTTTATTTTAAACGTTTTGTCTTTAATGTCAAGTGTCGTTAAAGCCATTAGTTTCTCCTCATTATTCTGTTATTTTTTCAATTGTAAGTTTAATTTTACCAGATTTACTTAGGCCATTTTCTCGGGCAATCTCATAACGTCCGTAGCCTCTAATACTTAGCAAATCACCAACTTCTAAGTCTTGTGAAACTTTTCCAAGACTGGCATAATTAAGCTTAACATTATCTTTTTCTATCAATTTCACTGCATTGCTTCGAGATAAATTCAAAATCTCTGAAATAAGGACATCTGCTCGCCAACTAGTAACTAAAATATCTTTCTCTTGTTTATGAACCATTCTAGGAAGCAAAAAATTAAGATTTTTTTCCTTTAGAGAGACTGAAATTTTACCAATTTTTCCTATATTTTGACTAAAATAAGATGCCATATTGGTTTCAACTAAAATTTGAACTTTTCCCTCAGCTATTAAGATATCACCAAAAATACTACGTTTAATACCAAGATGATTAATGAGTGTTCCCAAAATCTGCCTATGAGTTAAATGATTAAATTTAGTATTATAAGAAAATTCTAACAAACTAATTTCAAAATCTTCCAAATTCAAAACATAATAATCTGGAGAGATTAAAACTCTTGCATACTCTGTGTCATAATAATCTGAAGAAGCATAACAAGATAGCCCTGTTTGATTGACCAAACTAAGTAAAATAGCAACCTGCCTAGGATTAAGGAATTCTGTCACTTGAAAAGTATAGGTTGCCTCAACTTGTTCAATCAAATCTAAGCATTTTTCAATAAAAGTTTGTTCATCTGGACGAAAATGTTGGTAAACTACCCTATCGCCTTTTACCATAATGTGAATACCATGATATATAATTGCATCAATAAATATCGAAGAAACTGTAGAGCTACAAATGCTACTAAAACAGTAACATCAAATATCCCAAAATGCAATTTAAGTTTCCTAAAAGGCTTCAATAACGGTTCAACAAAATAAGCAACCCAATATCCTAATCTTGTTTGATAGGCACCGGGAAACCATGATAATAAGACATAAACACCTAACAACATCATATAAACTTCAATTACTTTAAATAAGATGCTAAAAATATAATAATTCAACATGTTTAACGTCTCTTCATATCATAATCAAAACTAGATGCTTCGTTATGTTGACCACGTTCTGACAAGCCAAGATCTTCAATATCGACAACAACATTTGCTGGAGTTAAAAGATACATGGAAGAACTAACTTTTTGCAAATTTCCAAAAAGAACAGAGCTCGCTCCACTAAGAAAATCAAGACAACGACGTGCAGGCGCATCTAACATATATTGAAAATCAATCAAGACACTCTCATTCTCAATCAAAAGATTAACAATTTCTGGAGCATCTTCATACTGTCTTGGGTATTTAATCGCAATTTTAGATTTTTCAGAAATTGGAGCATTCTGAGCCATATGTTCCCGTTGTTGAGCTAAACTAGGTCCACTTTCGGTAACAGCTTTCAAATGTATTTGTTCTTTTGCTGTTACCCGTTGCGATTCCTGACGGTAAGGTACTGGTTGCACGGGTGCTACTGGTCTAGCTGTTTCTTGATATTCAGAAGTCTCAACTTCTTCTGTATCAGATACTTCATCAGTATCAAAATAAGAAATGAAACTATTAATTTTATCCTTCAGTCCCATATATCCTCCTATTTAGTTAAAGAATGCCGTTCCAACGCGCACAAATGTAGCACCTTCTTGAATAGCAAGTTGATAGTCACTTGACATCCCCATACTAAGTTCAGTCATTGGCATATTCTTTATCCTTCTATCTCTTAGCGTTTCCTGTAATAGTTTTGTTTGTCTAAAAATATTCACTAATGTTGTCTCGTTAGCTCCAAAAGGTGCCATCGTCATCAAACCTACAATTTCAATATGATCACATTGCTCTAATTCAGGTAACGCGTCTTCTAATTCCTCTATTGAAAAACCATGTTTGGTTGTTTCACCAGAAATATTAACCTGTAAGAAACACTTTATTTTATGTTGAGCTCGTTTTTGAATTTCTTGTGCTAGTTTAATCGAATCAAGCGCATGAAAATAGTCAACTAAATTGATAACATCTTTCACTTTTCTCCGTTGTAGACTACCTATGAGATGCCAGGTCAGTTCATTATCATTAGCCTTTAGGGCCTCATATTTTTCTAAAAATTGATCAACACGATTTTCTCCAATATGGCGAACGCCAGCTTCAACAAGCTGGCTAGCCACTTTATGATCAACATATTTTGTCACTGCAATCACAGATACAGACTCTGGTGAACGACCAATCTTATGGCAAGCATGATTAACTACTCCAAAAACTTTATCTGTTTGACTCTTTATTGTCATATTTAACGATTTTTAAAGAATGGAGGTGTTTCCAATTCATCATCACCTTCAAAGCTATCTTTGAAACTTGTTACAGATAATTGACTATCTAACTCACCTTCTGTTGGTCGTGCAATAGGATCACGACGAAGATTCCAATCACCAAATGGACTTTGTGAAGAGGTTTGGGTAGGTGAATTTTCTTTTGCCATAGTTGGCATATCTGACGGCTCTGCCATGTCAAATTGAGCAGGAACTTGACGATAAGTCGTGGATGGAGTCACAGGTTGGCTAAAAGTACGTTGAGATTGTTGATTTTGAGCAAATCCTCCAATCACACGTTGAGTTTTCTCTTGACCAACACCTGTTGCTACAACAGTTACTCTAATTTCATCGCGCATATCTGGATCAATTGAGGTCCCTAACCAAATATTAACGTTGCTGCCAGCCGCTTGACTAACAATCTCTGATGCCTCTTCTGCTTCTGTAAGAGTCATATCAAGACCACCAGTCACGTTAACAATGACATCTTGAGCACCATCAATTGTAGTTTCAAGGAGCGGAGAGTAAATAGCCTTACGAGCCGCCTCAACAATACGCTCTTCACCAGAACCGATACCAATTCCCATAAGGGCGTTGCCTTTATTTGCCATGACCGTTTTAACATCCGCAAAGTCAAGGTTAATAAGCCCTGGGCTTGTAATAAGATCTGTAATCCCTTGAACACCTTGTCGGAGAACATTGTCTGCTTCGCTAAGAGCTTCCATAAGAGGAGTTTTCTTATCAACAATCTCAAGAAGATTATTATTTGAAATAATCAACAGCGTATCAACATGCTCACGTAACTCTTGAATTCCCTCAACGGCAAAGTTACCACGTTTATTTCCTTCGAAACCAAACGGACGAGTTACAACTGCTACTGTCAATGCACCAAGTCCTTTTGCAATACGTGCAATAACCGGAGCAGCTCCTGTACCAGAACCACCACCCATACCAGCAGTAATAAAGACCATATCTGCTCCAGAAAGTGCCTCTGTTAAAACTTCCTCACTTTCTTCAGCCGCTTTACGCCCAACTTCTGGTTGGCCTCCAGCACCAAGTCCACGAGTTAATTTAGGACCTAACTGAATAACTGTTTCAGCTTTTGATGAGCTAAGAGCTTGGATATCAGTGTTGGCAGCAATAAACTCAACACCCGCTACTCCTTCATCAATCATACGGTTAATGGCATTACCACCACCGCCACCAACACCGATTACTTTAATGATTGCGCCAGTTACAGACGCTGCATCAAATGAAAATACCATTTTATTCCTCACTTTAATAATTAGTCAAACATAGAACCAAAAATATTACGCATACGATCACCAAACTTTGGTTTGTCATTGATTTTCTCTTCTGTAGGAACCGGTGGCTCTACAACTCGAGTCTCAGTAGACATATGAGACTGTGGCGTTACCGGCTGCACAGGAGCAACTGTGTAAGTTGTCGTCATGTCAATCGGTTTACGTCTCAAAAGTTCCTCATTATGAACTGCATTTTGTGCAATTGCTTCAACCTCTGTCATGTTACCTACATATTCCACAAGACTGATAACGTTAGCAAACATTGGATTACGAATACCAACTTGATTTGGAATATAAAGTTTAACAGTAGTTCTAAAAATCTTCTCTGCTAGTTCAACAACACCGGGTAAAATTGCTCCACCACCAGATAATACTACACCACCTGGCATATCAAGTACTCGCCCACGGTCTAAATCTTGTTTTACACGTTCTAAGATGTGGCGAACACGCGCAGAAATAATCTCAGATAAGTAACGCTCACTGACATCAATTGGCGAGGTCTCACCAACAACATCAACTTGAACGGTTTCTGTTGTACTTGATGCGTCAACGTCTGCATTGCCAAAATTAAATTTCAAAGCTTCTGCAATATCACGAGAGGTTTTCAAAACTTTTGAAATATCTTTAGTAACATAGTCTCCACCTTCAGCATAAATATTAGTGTACTGTAATTCCTGATTACGCATAGAAGCAACCGTTGTTTGACCACCTCCCATATCAATTACAGTAGCACCAAACTCACGCTCACCTTCATTTAATACTGTTTGTGCCATAGCAAGCGGAGAAATCACGATATTTTCAAGAGCAATGCCTGCTTTTTCAACTGCTTTACGCAAATTGTGAAGAATCGTACTTGGACCTGTGTAGAGAATACCACGCATCTCTAGACGAATTCCCATCATTCCACGAGGATCTTTAATACCTTGGAATCCATCAATAATAAATTCCTCAGGAATTAGGGTAATAACTTCACGTTCTGGAGTCACACTCTTTGTAAGAGCCGACTTAACAACGCTATCAACGTCTTCATCACGAATCTCTTTTGTTTCACTTGGTACTGGAATCATGCCTTGGGTTGATTCAATCTGCAAGTGATTAGCTGGCAAAGCCACATTTACTTTATCAATGCTTACTCCAGCCTTTTCTTCAGCTTGTTCAACAGCAGTTTTAATGGCTCCAGCTGCTACGTCAATATCAACGATAATACCGTCTTTGACACCTGCGCTTTTAACCTTGCTTACTCCAATAACATTCATTTCGCCACCGATAAATTCAGCGACTAGTACCTTAATCGTACTTGTTCCAATATCTAGACCTGTAAAAAAGCCACTTCTAGCCATTCACTTGACTCCCATTCTTACTGTTCTTGCTGGTAATTTTTGCTATTTTACCACCTTACGCTATTATAACATAAAAAAACATAAATTGTCTTTATTTTCCCCATTTTTAAGGATATTATCGTAAGTTTTTTTATTTCTGTCACATTATAGTCACGTCTTTATAATAATTGTAAAAAAGTTAGAAGAATCTGAGCTGATTTTTCTCCCGCTTCAATGATAAACTCATCAAAACTAATATTGGCATCATGATTAGCACTGTCACTCATCGCTCTTACCACAACAAAAGGTTTCCCAATATTCTGCGCTGCTTGAGCAATGGCTGCTCCTTCCATTTCAACCGCTAGAACTTCTGGAAAATTTGCCTTAATCCCATTGAGTTTTTCTTGACTTGCAATAAAACTATCTCCAGTAGTGATAAGCCCTATGTGACTTGATAATTGTTTTTCGTGTAGTGCTTTTTGGAATATGAAAACTAAGTGACTATCACTTTCAAAATATAAAGGTTGTCCAGCCATTTGTCCGTATGAATAACCAAAAGCAGTAACATCAACATCATGGTAAGCAAGCTTATCTGCCACAACAACATCACCAATCATAAGCCCATCTGAAACCGCTCCTGCAGAACCAGTATTGATAATGGCATCAACATTAAAATGGTCTGCAAGGATGGCTACACTCATCGCTGACATGACTTTTCCGATTCCTGATTGAACCAGTACTACTTCATGTTGAGCAATTTTGCCAGTATAATAGTTTTTTCCAAGTACTTTACTTTCTTTTGCATTTTTTAAATGTGGAATAAGAGTTCGTAATTCTTCTTCCATAGCAGCAATAATTCCAATTTTCATCTTTTAGTTTAAGATAGCCTCCAAAATTATAAAAGAGATTTCCCAACAAAACAACACCTTAGAAAATCATTTTTAATATTTTCAGCTCCTGTTCAATTAGAGATTCTAACCAAACAATCCTTTCTATAAATTTTGTATTAAGCCAAAATCAAAAATTAGTTTTTTGTTTTTTCTTAAAAGTGCAGACACTCAGAAAGTCTGGGGGATAAAACTGCTAATGTCAGCAACAAAACCTTCATTAATAGATTTAAACCTAAGTATCGCAGAAGATGTTTGGCTGTACTTATCAACTACTCAACGGAGGCCAACCTAATCATTCTTGCGAGGGCACGACTACGGCATTGATTCTCAATTTCTGTAATCCTTCCAAAAGTTTGTCCTTCTCAAGAATAAACTCTGAGTTCTCTCATCTCTAAATTTAGGATTTTGTCGTTCTCCTATCTCTCAGCAACATATTTTGATAATCTCTCCCTGGGCTGTCAGCCTCCACCAGATGGTTTCACCAATAAAAATCGCCATATGGGGAAAGAAATATTTTATTCTCCACTATATAGCTCATCAATGGTATGAGGACTTAAAACTTTAATTTTGATTTTGAATGAGTATTACCAGTTAAAAATAGCATATGCTAACAGACATAGCAATACTAAAATAATTGCTAGAATCATATTAAGTTTCCGACGAAATTGATTTTTTTTTGCATTCTCAATACGTCTGCTTTTTATGATTCGATCAATATCAATTTCTTCAATCCTTATGGTTTGACCAGTTTTTAATTCATGCTCATAAAGTAGCTCTTCTAAATCTTCACCATGATTGTAACGTTCAATAATTTCATCTGTCAAAAGCGGTTGGCTCATGACTATTTCCCTCCAACTGTTAAAGCAAAATACTGCAGCGCCATAATTGTTTTGGCATCACAAATATCACCTGTTTTTATCAATTCTAGACACTCATCCAGACCTAGTTCAACTATTTCAAGAACCTCATCATCATCTTTGGGACGGGGATTTGGTACTTTAACAAGATCAGTCGCCATGTAAAGTCTGATTTTTTCATTGCAAAAACCAATAGCTGTATAAAACTCATACAATAAGTTGAGCGCAGCTGTATAGCCAGTTTCTTCTTCAAGTTCCCGTAAGGCAGCTTCTGTTTCAGAACCGTGTTCTCCAACCTCTAATTTTCCAGCAGGAATCTCATAGGAAATTTTTTCAATGGCCTTACGGTATTGCTTGACAATAATGATTTTATCGTCTGGAGTCACTGCCAAAATAGCTACCGCCCCTTTGTGAAAAATTAATTCCCTTTTGGCTTGGCCAAGATTATTTGGTAATTCAACATCATCAACTGCCACCGTAAAAATATGACCTTCAAATTTGATATCTCGTTTCAATGTTTTTTCTTCAAAATCCATGTTATCTACCTCTTGATTTCCTTGACTTATTTTACTACAAATCGTTTAGAATTGCTATTCAATGTTAAAATAGTAATTAAATAAACCAGTTTAAGTACTGCCTAGCTAAAAAACAAGCACTTTCAAAGAGGGTGGGACAAAACTCTGAACAATAAAACAAAAAACGAACAAAGGTTATCTCTTATATATTTAAAGAGCATCTTTGTTCGTTTTTATGTACATTTTATTAGAAAAGTAGATTTATTGGTATAGATTTTCTAAACTAAAAATCTTTTTGTACCAGCCTCCGTATTTTAAAATTTTTCAATTTCTTATTTTCCTCCAAGCCAAAAAAAAGCGATAGCTTTGAAAAATTAACTTTCAAATGCTATCACTTTTGTTAACGATTATCTTTTACTTGGGTGATATGGGAAATGTTTCGCATATCCATCTTTATTCTCCTGACGACCACGTCCGATAGCAATTGAATCCTCTGGGACGTCTTTAGTTACGGTTGAACCGGCAGCTGTTACCGCCCTATTTCCAATAGTCAATGGCGCAATAATGGTTGAGTTGCTTCCAACAAAAACATTATCTCCGATAGTCGTCTTAAATTTATTTTTTCCATCATAATTAGCAAGAATGGTGCCTGCACCAAAATTCACTTCTGTACCAACTTCAGCGTTACCAATGTATGTAAGGTGTCCTGCTTTGCTATTTTCTCCAATCGTAGAGCCTTTAACCTCTACAAAATTACCAATATGAACATTTTCAGCTAATACTGATTCTGGACGAATATGGGCATAAGGTCCTACCGTTACACCATCTGCTACTGTTGACTCTTTAATCGTAGAGTTAGTAACGACTACTCTTTGACCAATGTTAGAGTCTACGATGCAAGTTCCATTTGTCAAAAAGCTCTCTGAACCAATCTTCGTTTGACCTTTTAGGGTCACATTAGCCTCAATCACCACATCTGGTTCGATGACAACGTCCACTTCGATATAGGTTGCTTCAGGATTTTGGAAAGATACTCCGTTTACCATGTGAGCTTTGTTAATACGATTGCGCATAACACTTTCTGCTGTGGCAAGTGCAACACGGTCATTAACACCTAGGCTCTCGTTGAAATCACGAAGAACATATGCTCCTACCTTTTCACCATTTTCACGGAAAATAGAAATCACATCTGTTAGGTAATATTCTCCTTGTGCGTTGTTTGTATTAATATTTTTTAGTGCTTCAAAGAGACGCTTGTTATCAAAAACATACGTTCCAGTATTGATTTCTTTGACTTGTTGTTCAAACTCTGTCGCGTCTTTTTGTTCAACAATCTTAGTCACTTCACCATGTTGGTTACGGATAATGCGACCATATCCAAATGGATCATCCGCTGTTGCGGTTAAAATTGTTGCGACATTTTTATGATTGACATGGAAATCAATCAGATTTTTCAAGCTCTCACCTGTGATAAGGGGCGTATCACCCGCAATAACCAAGGTTTGCCCTGCTAGCCTTGCTAACTCTTCTTCAGCCATCATAACGGCATGACCTGTTCCTAGTTGCTCTGTTTGAAGAGCAAATGAGGATTTGCCAGAGAGTACTTCCCTCACTAGCTCTGCTTTATGCCCAATGATCGTTACAGTTTTCTCTGGATTAAGAGCAGAAACCGCACGAAATACATGTTCAAGCATTGTGATACCAGACACTTTATGTAACACTTTTGGCAGATCGGATTTCATGCGAGTCCCTTTGCCCGCTGCTAAAATAATGGCGTAGTTTGACATCAGTTTTCCTTCTTTTCTTTCATTTACCTTTTCATTATAACATAATCATTCTTAAAAATTCAAAAGTAACCAGACAGAGAATAAGGAAGCAAAGCTGACAAAAAAGTCCCCTAGCACCTTTGAAAATTATAGAATACTGATTTATCCATGCCTGCTCACCGATAAACCAAACTAAGTTTACTTCACAGTCAATATAAAGCAATTTTTTAAATTCTTTTAACCATCTACACACTATCCAGTCAGATATTAATTTAGCCTGAGTAGGATTGAATGATAATACACTCAAATCAGATGACTCTAGACTAGTTCCTATAATCGCCACCCTCAAAACCATAATATTCTTCTAAAGACTTACCAGAATGATAAATGTCGGTTGCTTCACGTCCAACAAAACGAATATGCCATGCCTCTGGCATATAGCCTGTTATATGTTCTTTTCCTTGCTTATAACGTACGACAAATCCATATTCATGAGCATGGTTTGCCAACCAAGAAACTGCATTGGGTTGAGCTAATAGACTACTATTCCCACCTAAAACATCAAAGGCTAGCCCAAGTTGATGCTCACTGTGTCCTGCCCTTGCTGAAAAACGATCAGCTTCTGCTTGACCGTACAGAGAGACGTAATTCCAATACAATGATTGCTGAGTGCTATAGCTGCGGTACCCACTATAGGAATGGCTAATATCAAATCCTAAACTTCTCATTTTATTCGTTAAGTTGATAAAAGCCGCCTTAGCAGTTGGATTTTCGCCAGGTGCATATTGACTACTTACTGAATATTTTTTATTAGCAATTATAATATTGTCATACTTACCTTGGATACTATAATATAATCCATTGTAAATCACCTTAGGCTTAGGTGCCACAATACCATCTACTACCTCATTAGCTACAAACTCCCGTTTACCACCGTCATTAGTCACATACAAATGCACATAATACTTACCACTTGTGTACTTGTGATCACTCGCTCTAACCGTCAAACGATAGTTCCCATCCGCCTGCTTGGCGGCTGTGTACCACACGATGTCATCTTGACCTCCAGCTTCTGACCAGGTCGGTAATTGGACTAAGGAAACGCCTCCTACTGACTTCAAGTCAGAAACGACAACCTCAAAGGTCCCCTTCTCCTTGTTCACATTTTCAATAGCTATGGTCGCTGTTGGTTTTGGCAAGGCCTTAACCGTTACCTTATCACCATCTAGGAAAATCAACTTCCCATCACTAGTCCGACCATAACTATGGATGTGATACACACCGGTATCATACTGATGGTCTTTGATGTTTACCGTTAAGCTATAGCTACCATCGGCTTGTTTTTGTGCCTGATACCACTTGAGATCATCTTGGTCTCTCTGAGCTGACCAAGTGGGTAAGATAACCGTTGACAGGTAACTTGGAACATTCTTTACGGTCACCTTAAAGCTCGTTGCTGTGACTGATTCAACAGTCGTTTCTGCCTTCGGTGTAGCGACGTTATAGGTCTTATTGGCATTCAGGAAGATGTTCTCTTCCTTACCGGCGTTCCCATAAACATGAATGTGGTAAAGTCCACTGGCATATTGGTGGTCCTTGATATTTACCGTTAACCGATAGCTCCCATCTCCTGCTTTTTGAGCGATGTACCATCTGATATCATCTTGACCATTCTGATCACTCCATGTTGGAATCCGAATCTGATCAATGTAGCTTGGCACATTTCTTACCGTAACGGCAAATTGGTCATCCTTAACCCCAACAACTGTTGTTTCGACAGCTGTCTTCGGATGGTTATAGCTTGCCTTGGCTAGGAAGGTTTTCTTTTCTCCTACCTCACCGTATAGGTGAAGTTGGTAACCCTCTGTCTCAAAATGATGCTGGTCAAGGCTCACTGTCACTCGGTACGTTCCGTCTGAATGTTTCTGGGCACGATACCACTTGAGGTCATCTTGGTCCTTCTGAGACGTCCAAGTTGGTAAGACCACACTGGTATACTTGGCTGAAACGTTACTGATTGTCACCTCAAACTGACGATCATTGCGTGGACTCACACTTAAGGTTGGGGCTTTAGGAACAGGTTGAGCGTAGCTAGCTTGACCAACATAAACTTTCTTACCGTTAGGTTTCCCTTCATAATAATGAAGGTAGTAAAGGCCTGTCGAAGAGTTGTGGTTATCAATATCAACAGACACCTTATAGCGTCCATCGCTCTGCTTTTGCCCCTCATACCAGATGAGATCGTCCTGGTCATGAACAGACGACCAAATCGGCACATAGAGTTTATGGAAGTAGCTCGGCACATTTGAAATGGTTACCTCATAACTCGTTTCACTGGTCGCTTTAATCTGGGTATCCAGTTTTGGAGGGGTGAGGGTAATGCTTTCTGAGATGATAAAGTTCATCTTGCCTGTCGCTTTTTGGCGGAAATAAGCATGGAGGTGATAGAGCCCATATTCCCAATGGTTATTATAAGGAACAGTGGCTTGACCTTTTGGCAGAGAATACCAGATGAGATCATCCTGATCACCCGCTTGAGACCAGACCGCTACTTGGAGGTCACTCTCTGCTGGAATCTCTTCCGTGTAGGTCAAGGTCATACTTTCTGTCCCTTGAGTGACTGTCAGAGGCTTTTGGACCGTTGAATCTGTCACGGGAGCTTCTGAGGTTTTCGCTTTGGAGACATCTTCTGTTAGCTTTGTGTCAACCTGAGGAACAGTCACACGGGATGCTGTCCTTGCTTCTTCTTTAGGTTCTAGCGTCAGTACTCTTGATGCCTCACTGACTTCAGGAGACGAAGTCACCGCTTCGGTCACCGGCAAGTCAGCGACTTGTGAAGCAGAGTCAGTCGTGGAGGTACTGGGTACTTCAACAGGAGTCTGTGTTTCTGACGGAGCAGTTGTGCTCTCAGAGGTTTCTGTGGCAACGACTGCAGACGTTTGAGAAACTGAAACCTGCTCCTCTGCTTGGGCAAGCGTTGAAGGCGTCAGAAAAGCAGCTGCTGCTACACCTGCAACTACCCAACGTTTTTTAGCTTTGTACATTTTCTTTTTCATTAAAATCTCCTTGTTGATATTAACTATCAATATCAATGCCCTTTTTAGGGTTTAAATCTCACTTACTTTGGAGTTCATACTTTCAACCGCCTGCTCTAAGACTGTCATCACGAGACGACTATGTTCCAGGGCCACATCACGCGCAGCAAGATCATTTTCTCTAATAATATGTTCAAATGCTACAAACTCTGCATACATGCGGTGATGCGGGGTATTGGCATTTTTGAGTTGAGATTTTTCCCCATTCAATGTCAGACTTATTTCAGGCATCGTATTTGTTGGGCCTAAAATTGCAATTGCTCCCTTATCACCTTGAAGTGTTGATTTTATTTCAGCAGAGCAATCTTTTGCACCAATAGTCACTGCCTTAAAATTGCCATAATCCATAATTAATATCCCAGAGGTATCCACTCCCCGTTCCATATTGGCAAGGTATTGGACTGATTGCGGAGCTCCAAATAAGCCGACTACCAAGTGAATATTATAGATATTCAAGTCACGCAAAGCACCGCCACCCATCTCTGGGTTAAAAGCTGGCGCAATTTCACCACGTTTAAAGGCATCGTAACGTGAACTGTATTGAGAGTAATTACATTCCACAATTTTAAGCTTGCCCAACTGCTTCAAATTTTCTCTGATATAGTGAAAATTCCCTAAATACTGATTAGTAATCGCTTCAAGCAATATTAGCTTTCTCTGCTCTGCTATGACCATTAAATCCTCAAATTCTGCCAATGTAAGGGTAAATGGTTTCTCACAAATCACGTGTTTACCTGCCAATAGAGCCTGGCGTGCATAGTCATAATGAGTGTGATTTGGCGTGCCAACATAAACAGTATCCACAATAGGATTGGCTAAAATGTCGTCATAAATGCTAGTTGCCTGTGCTATATCATATTGCTGAGCTAAGTCTTCTGCCGTAGCAATCGAACGTTGTGTTGACATAATCGCCACTAATTCTATCCCATCAATTTCTTGTAAAACCGGTAAGACTTCTTTAACAATCATACCTGTTCCCAACAAAGCTAATTTCATCTTTGCTTCCTCTTTGCTTTTTTAATAAATTGTCTAATAACAGTTGAATTTAACATTAAATTCTAATTGATTAGCCGATAAAGTCCCTGTCATTCTCCATAATGAATGGCTTTGTACTTCCAGATGTATCCGTATCATACTTTGCCATAAGATAATCATGCAACGCTTTCTTGTCAGCAAATTTCAACACCTGATAAGGTTCTTCAAAGGATATCTTTTCAATAAATAAGTACCCCCCCTCTGAGGGAAAAAGCATTCCTACATGACCAATAAATAATTTTGTCGCTACTCCATCTAATTGATCATGAAACCAGACGGACACCATAGTCACATTAGATTTAGCAAAAGTGACACCTTGTTGTTTCCAGTATTCTTGGACCTTTTCCAAATGAATTTTTGTATCGTTAATATTTTCCGTTGCTACAGCACTAAAAAGAATCTTAAAATTCTCCTGTTCCTCAGGTTTAACTTGGTAAATTGCTGGCGCATCCACTAGAGCTTCCTTATCAATAAAAAGCAAACTATCATCAGCTGGAAGGGTTGGTGATAATTTAATCATGGATTTAACTAGTTGAAAGGTTGTTAAGCGGCAATTATAACCAGGAAACAAGGGAAAGTGGTTCGACCATTTATCACTGATAACTCCTATATCATAGATAGGTATTAAGCTTTTTGAAGTACCGTAATCAGATTGGACTAAACTGTCTGTAGGGATATGTTGATTATAAAAATTGACTTGTTCAAAAAAGAGGTTGATATCTTCTGCTGGTAATAATTTACTTAAAGACTTCGCAACATCATTTTGTGTTTTTTTATCAAGAAGATTTGAATATGTAATTGTATACTTATCTGGTTTATTTAATGATTTTTGGGACTTATGTTGACAAGCAACCATAAACATAACAAGCAATACAGATAACACAAGCACTTTTAATTTTCTCACGAATCCAGCTCCTTTTCTAACTTATTATAGCATAAAGAGGCTGGGAAAAAGTACCCCAACCTTCTATTTTTTATAACACTGACCCTTTGACCACATGCTTGATTGTAGGTCTGCAACTGGACATTTCTTCATTTTAAGCGTCCCCTAAAACATCCACTGGACAGTCTCAGCCAGAGTTTAAAATACAGAGAGTACAGGAAGTCAAGACATCGAAATAATGACCTCCCCACTCTCAAATCCTATTTATAATACTCTTTACTATTATGTTTATAAATACTAAACCAAAGCAGAGCTAAAAGAATGACAAGCAGTCCTAATTGAGTAACTTGCAAAGCTGTCTCTAACAACCATGCCAAATACTCTCCAGCTCCCATATCCCAAAAAACACTAAAAGTCCAAACCAGCACAATAATACCTCCGAGAAGCAAGCCACGTCCATTAGCGGTTACCTTATTAAATAAGAGGGCAAGGTGGACACCCAAAATCCCAAAAATCAAATGGGCTAATAAAATAGAAAGGTAACCTCTCACAAGTTCAAGTTGAGACAGCTTGCCATCTGTAGTAACAAGAGACAACAGAACATTATCGGGATACGTTTTATCAATAACCGGTGTTAAAAAGGCTAATAACAAGAAATAGATCAGCGCAAAAGTCAGCTGTCTTGCTACCAAGCTCAAGTAAAAATCCTTTCGACTAACACCAATCTGAGCAAACTGACGAAACATAACCGCTACTCCTGTCATTCCAAACACAAAACTGATTACATACATCAGGGGATGAATCGTATAGTGAGCTTGCCCTGCATTAACATTGATAATCCCTCTATGGATAAACAAACTCCCCAACATCACCGGCAAAAAATAGCATAAAGGTTTTAATTGATAAAAATATAGCTTTTTAAACATCCTAGACCTCCTGTGTCAGATAAATCAAGTAATCTTGCAAATTGAGAGATGTCATCTCAACCTCCGAAGGAAGTTGAGGAGGTCGATTTCCCAAAATCACTACCTGTTTGGTTTTTCCAAGAGTGCTCGTCTCAAGGATTGTCTTTCCAAGCGACAATTCTGTGACCAAATGCTTAGGTCCCGTCAAAGTATAACCTTTTGTAAGCAGGTGTTCAACAGCATCCTGAACCTTGATTGTCCCCTTGTCAATGATAATCACCTCTTCCAACAGTGGGGCAATTTCCTCAATTAAATGACTTGAGACAACAAACGTTCTGGGGCGTTTGTCGTAGGCTAATAGCAGAGCTTGATTTACTTTTTTACGTTGGGCTGCATCAAGTCCTAGAACTGGTTCATCTAACAGGACATAATCAGCTGACACGGACAAGGCAGCGATAAGTTTTGCTACGAATTGGTAACCTGTTGAAAGTTTGATTATTTTCTTTGATGAATCTAAACCAAATAACTGAATCAACTCCTCCGCAAATTCACCGTCAAACTTATCATCAAACTTGTTTAACCATTTGAGCTGTTTTGCCATAGACCAATTGGCAGGTAGCCAATGTTCAGTTGACACGAGGTAAATACGTTTCTGCTGCAGACTATCTTTTCTAGGATCAATGCCATCAAGAGAAATCTGTCCAGAAGTTTCCGTGAGTTGATTAGCAATCATTTTTAAAGTTGTTGTTTTACCTGCACCGTTTCTACCTAGAAAACCGTAAATCGTCTTTTCCTTTAACTCGAATGAAACTCCAGATACGACCTCTTTCCTGCCGAAACGTTTTGACAAATTTGAAACCTTTAATGTCATTGATCATATACCTCCTCAATGAGTTTTAGTAGCTCTGCTTTTTCCAAACTAAGTCCCTTAGCCATGTGAACCAGCTCCTGGACCTGTCGTTCACTAAAGTACGTCTTTCTTTTTTTCTGTAAAATGGCTAGCGCACCGCTTGTCACAAAAGTTCCCATACCTCGACGTTTCTCAAGAATGCCTTCCGCAACTAAAAGATTCATCCCTTTTAGAACCGTTGCTGGATTGATTTGATAGGCTGCTGAAATTTCTGTCGTAGACGGAACCTGCTCTCCCTCAGCATAAATTCCTTGAAAAATGGATTCCTCTAACTGCTGAGCTACTTGCTGAAATAGGGATACATCGCTATCATAGTTGAACTTCATTGTTTCCTCCTTTCTTGGTTATATAGTTAGTTACTTATATAACTAACTATATAACTAAAAACATGATATGTCAAGAAAAAAAAAACTAAATTACCTAGTCAATTTTTATTAAAAAATTAAAGTTTAGAATATGGTATAATGATAGAAAAAATAAAGGAGACCTCTCATGGCATTAACCTATAAAAAACAAGATGAATTAGAAAAAGTCCTTGAATCATTCGCAAAACTCCCTGACCTTGAAAACGTTACTTTTCCAGAGTTAATAAAAAAGGAAGAGGCACATGACAAAAAATAAACGTGATACATTTTTTTATATCGTTGTAGGTCTTATTACTGCTTTTGTGGCTAGTTTTCTCCAACAAGGTTGGCAACGATTTGTCATTGTCGTTTTGATTATAGGATTAGCTGGGTATGCCTATGAAAAATGGAAAGGAACATCAAATGGCAACAAACAAAAATAAGAACACTGATAATCAACTGGCAATAGGGATTTCATTAGGACTTAGTTTGGGTACTAGTATCGGATTAATTTTCGGAGAAATGTTTGGAAAGCCTTTACTCGGATTGAGTTATGGACCTAGTATCGGAATGCTACTAGGACTTATAGTTGCCCTACTCTCTAAGGAAAAAGGTGACTAATGCTAGATTTTTTACCTAATCACGTCTTACAGTGGATGGCAATTTTTCTTTCAATTATTATAGAAGCTCTGCCTTTTGTTTTAATTGGCGCCATTCTTTCAGGTTTTATCGAAGTTTTTGTCACACATACGGTCGTTGAACGGTTTCTTCCCAAAAATAAAGTCTTGCGTATCATTTTTGGTTCCTTGATTGGATTTATTTTTCCGTCCTGTGAGTGTGGAATTGTCCCTATTATCAACCGTTTTTTGGAAAAACAAGTGCCGAGCTACACAGCAGTACCCTTTTTAGCAACTGCTCCCATCATCAATCCCGTTGTGCTTTTTGCCACTTATTCTGCTTTTGGAAATAGCTGGCGCTTTGTATTCTTACGTCTCTTTGGAGCTATCCTCATTGCCCTTGTTTTAGGATTACTACTAGGTTTTGTGGTCGATGATAATATTCTAAAACTAACTGCGCAGCCTAACCATTTCCACGATTATTCAGATAAGACTCTCTGGCAAAAATTATTTTACGCTTTGGCACATGCCATTGATGAATTTTTCGATGTCGGACGTTACTTAATCTTTGGTACTTTGGTTGCTTCTGCCATGCAGATTTACTTACCAACAAGGATTTTGACTTCCATCAGTACGACACCCCTTTTAGGAATTCTGATTCTGATGCTCATGGCCTTTATCCTATCTCTGTGTAGCGAAGCGGATGCCTTTATCGGTGCTTCGCTCCTTTCAAGTTTTGGAATTGCACCTGTCATGGCTTTTTTACTAATTGGTCCAATGGTGGATATTAAAAACCTACTTATGATGGCTAAATCCTTTAAACCGTCATTTATTTTCTTTTTTGTCGGTACATCTAGTCTGATGGTCATCATTTATTGCTTAGTATTGGGGGTGATGTAATGATTCGATTTTTGATTTTAGCTGGGTATTTTGAGATGTCCATGTATCTTTACTTATCTGGAAAACTTGACCAATATATCAATATTCATTACACTTATCTGGCCTATATTTCTATGGTGCTCTCGCTAATTCTTGCTATCGTTCAACTGGTGATTTGGGTGAAAAACCTTAAGGTGCACAGCCATTTGTCTGGGAAAATAGCGGTGCTAACCAGTCCGATCATTTTGATGTTTCCCATCTTCGTTGCCCTGCTTGTCCCTACAGTAACCCTCGACGCAACTACTGTATCTGCCAAGGGCTATAACTTCCCCTTGGCCGCTGGTTCGGACCCTGAAGTTGCCGAGCAAGAAGGTTCTGATATCCAGTATCTTAAACCAGATACCAGCCTCTATTTCACCGCGACCAGCTACCAAAAGGAAATGCAGAAAGCTCTGGCGAAATACACTAAACACAACCTAGTAGAGATTACAACCGAAAATTACATGGAAGTGATGGAGCTCATTTATCTCTATCCTGATGATTTTCTTGGAAAAAGCATTCGCTTTACAGGTTTTGTCTACAATGAACCTGAACATGAAGGACATCAATTTCTGTTCCGATTTGGCATTATCCACTGTATTGCAGACTCAGGCGTCTATGGTCTTTTGACCGCAGGGGGAACACAAACTTATCAAGACAATACTTGGATAACTGTCACAGGTCATCTAAAATTAGAATACAACCAACAACTAGAACAAAACCTTCCAGTCCTCCAAATCGAAAATGAAAAACAGGTCAACCAACCTGATAATCCTTATGTTTATCGTGTGTTTTAAGGAAAGAATTTTATGGATGTTATAACACTTTTTAAGAAATTACTTCCTGCCATTATCGGCTTGTCACCATGTTATCTTACCCAATATGCGTTGGCAGACAAGACCTCTCATCCAAGACTTAAAACAATCCTAATTTATCTACTATTGCCCATATATTGAACAGATAAAAAACAGCCTCGCAATTGAGGCTGTTTTCAATGTACTTTCTACCCAATCACGCTTCCATTTGGAACACTTGGATCAACTGTTAAGACTGTTAACTTACCATCATGTTCTGCTGAGAGAATCATGCCTTGGCTGATGTATTTTTTCATCATTTTGCGTGGTTTGAGGTTGGCAACGATTTGAAGTTTTTTGCCGACCAATTCTTGTTCATTTGGATAGAATTCGGCAATGCCTGACAGGATTTGGCGGTCTTCTCCATCGCCTGCGTCTAAGCGGAAGCAGAGAAGTTTATCAGAACCTTCTACTTTTGAGACTTCCTTAACTTCTGCGACACGGATTTCTACTGCATCGAAGGTTTCAAATTTAACCTCATCCTTAGATAATTTCAATTCGACTTCTTCTGGGTTCCATTCTTTTTCAGCAGCTGGTTTGCCTGCTGCCATTTGTTCTTTGATATAAGCAATTTCTTCTTCCATGTCAAGACGCGGGAAGATTGGTGTTCCTTTAGCAACGACTGTCACACCTGTTGGTAGACCAGACAATTCAAGGTTTTCAAGGTCAAACTCACTACCTAGTCCAAGTTGTTCCATGATGGCATTTGAGGTTTCCATCATAAATGGTTGAATGAGGTGAGCCACCATGCGCAGACTAGCTGCTAAGTGAGCCATAACAGCAGCTAACTGCTCTTTGTCTCCATCTTCTTTTGCGAGTACCCACGGAGCTGTTTCATCAATGTACTTGTTGGTACGAGAAATAATGTTCCAAACAGCTTCCAAGGCACGAGGGTAGTCAACCGCATCCATGTTTTTATGATAGGCTACTAGATTTTCTGCAACAACTGCTGCCAAATCAGCATCAAATTCAGTTGACTGTGCAAAGGCTGGAATGGCACCGCCAAAATATTTGTTAATCATGGCAACCGTACGGTTGAGGAGATTGCCAAGGTCATTAGCTAATTCATAGTTGATACGACCTACGTAGTCTTCTGGTGTGAAAGTACCATCAGAACCGACTGGCAATGAACGCATGAGGTAATAGCGAAGTGGATCCAGGCCGAAACGTTCTACCAACATTTCTGGGTAAACAACGTTACCTTTAGATTTAGACATTTTACCATCTTGCATGACAAACCAACCATGGGCAATGAGACGGTTTGGCAATGGCAAGTCAAGCGCCATCAAGATAATTGGCCAGTAAATGCTGTGGAATCGTAAAATATCTTTCGCAATCATATGATTAACTTCTGATGCCACTTGAAATTCCCAAGTTTTACCAGTTTCATCTGTCCATGATTTTGTGACAGTATTACCTAGCCAAAACTTGTCAAAGTTCTCACTATCAGCTTGCCCATAACCAAGAGCTGTCGCATAGTTGAGTAAAGCATCAATCCAAACGTAAACCACGTGTTTTGGATTTGATGGAACTGGAACTCCCCATGTAAAGGTTGTACGTGACACAGCCAAATCTTCCAACCCTGGCTCGATAAAGTTTTTCAACATCTCATTCATACGAGAATTTGGGCTGATAAAATCTGGATGAGCTTTAAAGAAAGCTTCTAAATGTTTTTGGTACTTGCTAAGTTTAAAGAAATACGATTCCTCTGTAACTAACTCAACTGCGTGTCCAGATGGGGCTACACCACCGATGACATTTCCATTTTCGTCACGATAGACTTCTGCTAACTGGCTTTCGGTGAAAAATTCCTCGTCCGATACAGAATACCAACCTGAGTATTCACCAAGGTAAATATCACCCTGCGCTAGCAATTTTTCAAAAGCAGCAGCGACAACAGCCTCATGGTAATCGTCAGTTGTGCGGATAAATTGGTCATAGCTAATGCCCAAAAGTTCCCACAGCGCTTTAACCCCAACAGCCATACCATCCACATATTCTTGTGGTGATAATCCTGCTTCTTCAGCTTTTGTTTGAATCTTTTGACCATGCTCGTCAAGACCTGTGAGATAAAAAACATCCTTGTTCATCATGCGCTTGTAACGTGCCAAAACATCACAGGCAATAGTTGTCGTAGCGTTACCGATATGCAATTTACCAGATGGGTAATAAATCGGTGTTGTAATGTAAAATGAGTTGTTTTCTGTCATTTTCTAAATCCTTTCAAGGCTAATGAAACCTGATTTTTGGACTAGCTATAAAAATTTTTTATAGTTTCTAATCAATTGGTATTATACCATTTTTTTAAGTTAAAAAAAACTCCCAAATGGGGAGCGTTAATTGTTACTCACAAGCCAAACGATATACTGCTTCTGCGTAGATGTCCATGGCCTTGTAGATATCTGATAAAGCTAGATGTTCATTTTCTTGGTGTTCGGTCTTGTCTGAGTCTGGGAAACACGCGCCAAAGGCAACACAATTTGGCATGGTACGGGCAAAGGTTGCACCTCCTGATGCTTTGGCTGGGGTCATGTCCCCTGTCTTATCTTGATAAACAGACATGAGGGTGCTTACCAATTCACTATCTTGAGGGACATAAAGCGGATCTAAATAATCGTGTTCAACATAGGTTAGACCGTAGTCACTTGCTACTTCTTTCAACTCCGCCACTAATTGCTCAACGTCAGCAAGAACTGGAATCCGTAAATCTAAGCGAATTTCCGAAAACTCATTGGTAATGGTTAAGCCAGCTATATTAAAGGATAAATGGCCTGATTCTTCATCCCAGATGTTACCAAGTAGTTGAGCACCCGTTGCGTCTTCACCAACGCCTTTTACGATAAAGTCTAAAGCGGGATGCTCAACTAATTCTGTCAAGCCTTTGGCTAATCTCACAATAGCATTGATCCCAAGGGGAGCGTCCTTAGTATGCTTGGCAAGTCCAAAAACGGTAACAGCATCAGCTTTTTCCTCAAAAGCAAAGCCAAGAGAAGTCAGAATTGGAACTAAATCAGATGTTAAGTGACCTTGATAGGTTGCCTTAGCTGGAACAACGTTGTAAGCCTCACCAGCTTCGAGTGACAGGTCCTTGCTTCCTGGTCCAAGGAGACGAGCCTGTAAGAGCCCCTTTTCAACGTAGATGACTGGGAATGTTGCATCAGGCGCAAAGCCCATGGTAGCCTGTTCTTCTTTCTCAGTAAAAGAACGAAGACAACGCCACAAGGTCTCCTCATCTGTCCCAAAGATAAAACGAATCCGTTTCGTCAATTTTTCACCACTGTCCATCAGAGCTTTGACCGCAAAGAGTGCCGCCATTGACGGGCCTTTATCATCTTGAACACCACGACCATAGAGATTACCATCTCTGATAACAGCTTCAAAAGGATTGCTGTCCCATTTACTCAAATCTCCCTCTGGAACAACATCCAAGTGACAAAGAATAGCTAGTAAGTCGCTACCTTCCCCAATCTCTGCGTAGCCGTAATAACCGTCTGGGTCTCTATAAGTTTTAAACCCTAATTCGCTACAAAGGGTTAAAGTATCTGTCAGTACATCAGATATCGCCTGACCAAACGGCGTTCCATTCTCACCTTCATGGCATACGGACGGAAAAGCAACTAAGCGCTGGATGGCTGAAATAATTTGCTCTTTATGAAATTCTTGAATAAATACTTTCATCTTGATAGTCTCTTCCTTCAACATTATTAATTTATATAATATGACAATTTTAATGTATTTATATCAATGATTAGTTAATCGTAATTATTTTACAGTTGAAACTTTCCAATATGATATAATGGACGAAATAACTCTAGAGAGGTCACTATGAGAGTAACTTATGAACAACTAATGTGCTACAAAAGCAATCCCATTTGGACTGCTGAAACCATGCCTGACACCATCAAAGTACGCCACAATACAAAAATTGGAACTTATGGTAAACTAACCGTTCTAAAAGGAGCGCTCTGCTTTTTCGAGATGGATGAGAAGGAACAGATTTTAGCTGAACATGTATTCACTTCAGACTCTGAAATCCCCTTTGTTGAACCACAAGCCTGGCATAAAGTTGCTGCTGCAAGTGATGACTTGGAATTCCGTTTAGATTTTTACTGCAAGCCCGAAGACTACTTGTCAAAAAAACATGGATGGACTAGAACACACTCAGAGGTCATTGAAGCAGCTCCGCTATTTGGCACTAACTCAAAAATTCTTGATTTAGGCTCTGGTCAAGGACGTAACTCGCTTTATCTTAGCATGCTCGGTCATGATGTCACCTCTGTAGATGCAAATGGGCAAAGCCTTGTTATGCTAGAAAATATGGCTATTGAAGAAGATATTCCATCCAAGATTGATTGGTATGATATTAACGAAGCTAACCTTACTGACATCTATGATGCCATCATTTCAACAGTTGTCTTCATGTTCTTAGACCGTCAAGCTGTGCCTGAAATTATCTTCGATATGCAGGCCCATACTAAAGTTGGAGGTTATAATCTTATTGTCTGTGCTATGGATACCCAAAAACATCCCTGTCCAATGCCTTTTTCATTTACTTTTAAAGAAAATGAGCTTCGCCATTACTACCAAGATTGGGAATTAATTAAATACAATGAAAACCTTGGGGAATTGCATAAAACTGATGAAAATGGAACTCGCCTCAAAATGCAGTTTGTTACCATGTTAGCTAAAAAAATAAAGAAGCAAGAAAAATTCAACTCTCAGTCCTTCTTTTAAATATGAATAATCTAAAAAGGCATTAAATGAGCGTTTGTTATCATCTCGCCACTCAATGCCTTTTACTGTTTTCTAGATTCTCTATTATTCAGTTGGTTTTAAAGTAAGATTAGTGAGATAATTATCTTTACTAAGTTCTCCTGCAAACTGATCGCCAACTTTGATAAATGGTAGATTATCTGGTGTAGTTGTACTTGCTTTAACCTTATAAATGGTTTCGCCAGATTGTAGATAGTAAATAGTGGTTCCGTTAATAGTCTGAACCGCCAAAGCTTCTACCATCCCTGAAATACTACTTTTCTTAGTGGTGCTACCGTTTGTTCCAACACCTGATAGAACTCCTGTATCAGCATCTGTAAATTGAGCGATAAGACTGGCAATATCATTATTAACGGTTACTTGTTGATAATCTTCAGCATCGACAAGGGCATAGGATTTCACAAGCCCAGCATCATCTTTTAGTGATACTAGATAAAAAGCTTTGCCATTTAACTTTACTAAAGAAGGAGCTGTCGCACTGTAATTCTTTTCCTGAACCTCACCTTCTGCGGACTCTTGCGCTGCTGACTCTGTAGCTGAAGCAAGTTTATAGTTAACAATCTCACGTGTGCGCATATTAACTAAGATAAATCCTAGATTTGAAGAATCAGCTGTTGCTGAGGTAATTCCTGTGTAAAGATAGATGTCACTACCAATACTAATGTAATTGTAAATATCTGTTGTTTCTTTCACTCCAGTCTGGCTAAATACCGTATTCCAAAAACCTTTTTGGTAAGTATAATAGTCATCGATGCGTGTAATCACATTATTAGCCGAAAAGACACGGTCAACCCAATTAGGGATATCTGCCAATCCATATTCCTTGGTTTCACCTGTTACGGCATTTAGTAGCACAACACCTTTTGGATCGTTTGCACTAAGCATGAATTTGGGCTCATAAATAGTGGCTACATAATAAGGATTTCCTTCATCATCAACTTCAAAAGACGGATCTCCGAAAATCGTAAATGGATAGCGCAAGCGCAAGTGACGCATTGTGTCATTAAAGAAATATTCAGAGTCAGAATACTTCATTCCCTGATCAAGTTTTGCCAACTCCGCCTTACCTGTTGTTTGATTAACTTTGACATAATAACCGATACCCTCATTATGATTGCTCAGCCATTTCCAAAAACTTTTATATTCAAGCGGAGACACACGATAGGGTTGCTCACCGATTGTAATCTGACGATAATCATCTGAAATACCAAATTGAGACACTTTATCAATAGTTCCTAAGTAAGTATCTCCAATTTTCTCAGCAGATGAACGGTCAAGCAGGGCTAATTTGGTAATATCCGTTTCTGGAAAATCTTCGATAAAATCTTTTTCAGTCACCGTAATGATATTAGCGTAGCTTTTTGCCCTAAAAATGCGTGAGTTAAAGAAACTTAGAACTGTCATCAAAAGAAAAATGATCGTCGCTAATGTTAAAGAAAATCCCAAAGGCTTTAGATAACGTTTAAAATCAATGGTAACATCACGCGCCACACCATGGCGACCAACCTTGTTATTTTGCAACACCTTTTTTCCGGCGGAAATTGTGTTGATAGCACTTAACAAGAAGAAAGCACCTGCCAACAACACCAAAACCCAAATCATGAAGAACCAGAATTCTGAACTCATCGGATTAATAGGCGGAAGGTAAATCCAGTAACTTCCCAATAAAATCACTCCCCACAAAATCCAAACCGTCGATTGAAATCCCCTTTTCATGGTAGCACCTCCTATAACTTTGATTTTATTATATCATATCTCTAATACAAGTAAAGCATTTACCTTTTTCTTTGTCTAGGCAACTTCTTCTGCACGATTTTTGACTAAATCAACAACCTGTATAATACTTTTCAAAACAGGCATTTGATTTTCAAATTAGGAGTTAAATGGGATTGTATCACTTCACAAAACCTCGTTTATACTTGATATGGCTAGTAATATTCTTTTCCTCATCTTTATCATCCCTTCCCATGGATAGTAAAAATTGCTCTCATTTTTAAAATAGACATGAATGCCAACATACTCATCTTTATCACGAAGATACCAATTTTTCAAACCATATTCTTCTCGCCAGTCATCTAAACGCTCCAGAACTTGGCCAATTTCTTCAGAAGTTAAAATCATGCGTGCGCCAAAAATATTGTTTAAAATAGAATTGATTGAGTAACCTTCTTCTCTGTCTTTAAAACGTTCAATCTTATCTAAGATCAAATCGGCTCAGTTGGAATTTTGGCAAAGGTATGTTTTAAATTAATTTTTTCCACCTTACCTGTTTCAAAATAGTCTTTTGAAAACTCAAAATGTAAACGATTGATTTCACTAATCAAACATTCCACTTTTTCAATCATCATTTGTCCTCCAATCATTTTTCATTCCAGCAAAACTAGCCTGAATTTATTAACAGAAATCGGATAGCTATTCCTTTGATTTCTTTCGTTATACCATTTTTTACCAGCTTATACTCGCATAATGACGCTTGGCTTACTCATATTGGTAAAACTTATTGCTAATAAATTCCTTAACAATAGCTTTTATAAAAAACCATCATCCACTCCCAAAAAACTCAAATCCCTAAAGTCGCGTAGATAGCTCATTTTTGATAAAATATAAAAAAGAAAACTAGAAAGAGAACCTTTAAATGAAACTTATTTCTTGGAATATTGATTCCCTAAACGCAGCTTTGACTGGTACTTCTCCACGTAGCGAACTTTCACGCGCGGTACTTGATACCCTAGTCTTTGAAAATGCAGACATTATTGCTATTCAAGAGACCAAGCTCTCTGCAATTGGCCCAACTAAAAAGCACTTGGAAATCCTAGAGACTTATTTTCCTGATTATAAGAACGCTTGGCGTTCGTCAGTTGAGCCTGCGCGTAAAGGCTATGCTGGTACAATGTTTCTTTATAAACAAGATTTAAATCCCATCATCACTTTTCCAGAAATCGGTGCTCCAACTACAATGGACTCTGAAGGCCGTATCATTACACTTGAATTTGACAACTATTTTGTCACTCAAGTTTATACTCCAAATGCTGGTGATGGACTAAAACGTTTGGAAGACCGTCAAGTTTGGGACGATAAATACGCAGACTACCTAGCAGAGCTTGATAAACAAAAACCAGTCCTAGCAACTGGTGACTACAATGTCGCTCATAAAGAAATTGACTTGGCAAACCCAGCAAGTAACCGACAGTCACCAGGTTTTACTGATGAAGAGCGTCATGGATTTACCAATCTATTGGCAAAAGGCTTTACTGACACCTTCCGTCACCTTAACGGAGATGTTCCAAGCGCCTATACTTGGTGGGCACAGCGCAGTAAAACCTCTAAAATCAACAACACAGGCTGGAGAATTGACTACTGGCTAACTTCCAATCGTGTAGCAGATAAGGTAACTAAATCAGATATGATTGACTCGGGTGCCCGTCAAGACCACACACCAATTGTATTAGAAATTGATTTGTAATTAAAAAGATTGCTTCAAGATAAAACTCACAATTTTCATCTTCCCACGCAGAAGCTCTTTACATCCAACCTGTAAAATAGTAAACTACTGAGGTGCATAAAAACAAGGAATTTCCCTTGGACTGATTCGAAAACTTCCCAGAATAAAAAAACTAAGTGCCCTAAATTGCTGGTTTGTCCCAACCTCTTTGATAATTGATTATTCACTTTTCTGGAACAAAAGAACCAAGCAAGATAACTGAACTGCTCCCTGTCAAGTGGACAATGAAATAATAAAAGATTAAGCAACGGCCTTGTCCCTCAATTCAAGAGGGGCAAGGCCGTTGTGCTTCTCTTGAAATCGTTCGTTATTGTAAAAATAGATAT
>NZ_CACVCC010000017.1 GCF_902729355.1 Streptococcus sp. S784/96/1
ATGGACTGGTATAACTATGATAGACCACAAGAAATATTAAAAGGTATGACCCCTATGGAATTCAGGGAGTCATACCTTACTAACTAATGTTCTTTTTTACACTGTCTATTTTAGACGGGGCTTGACAGTGATATTCCAGCAACAAAAAACAAGGTATTAACCACAACCTTATACTGTGTCTTTTGAGAGTTTCCGTCACCATTTCCAGCTAAAATACCTACATAGACAGGTAAAATTGGCAAAACACAGGGAGAAAAAAATGACAACACCCCTTCTAGAAATAAGGTTACTATTTGAACAATATTCATAATCATTTCCTAACTTTAACTTGTATGATTTAATGATAACAACACCATTGCGTCTTGTCAAATTTAAAAACTCTCAACTGTATGAGAGTTTTAATTTTAAGATTAAGGTTTAATACGATGCAACATACGTGGGAATGGAATAGCTTCACGAATATGTTTTGTACCTGCTACGAATGTTACCATACGTTCGATACCGATACCAAAACCACCGTGGGGTACAGAACCATATTTACGGAGGTCAAGATAGAATTCATACTCAGTCTTATCCATACCAAGTTCGTCCATTTTCGCAACAAGGGCATCGTAATCATCTTCACGCATTGAACCACCGATAATTTCGCCGTATCCTTCTGGAGCAAGCAAGTCTGCACAGAGCACACGCTCTGGGTTGCTAGGTACTGGTTTCATGTAGAAAGCTTTAAAGCTTGCTGGGTAGTTCACAACAAAGGTTGGAACACCAAAGTAGTTTGAAATCCATGTTTCATGTGGTGAACCAAAGTCATCACCATGCTCAAGGTGTTCGTAATCTGTATCGTCATCATTTTCGTGTGCTTGAAGAAGGTCAATCGCTTCATCATAAGATACACGTTTGAATGGATGATCAATGTAGCTCTTAAGGAGTTCTACGTCACGCTCAAGCGTTTCAAGTGCTTGTGGCGCACGGTCAATAACCCCTTGGATAAGGGCTTTAACATAAGCCTCTTGAAGATCAAGCGACTCCTCATGAGTTAGGAATGAATACTCAGCATCCATCATCCAAAATTCTGTCAAGTGGCGACGTGTTTTTGATTTTTCAGCACGGAAAACTGGTCCAAAGTCAAAGACACGTCCAAGTGCCATAGCCCCTGCTTCAAGATACAATTGACCTGATTGGCTCAAGAAAGCTGGTTGACCGAAGTAATCTGTTTCAAATAATTCTGTTGAGTCTTCGGCTGCATTTCCTGAAAGAATTGGGCTATCAAATTTGATGAAGCCATTTTTCTCAAAGAACTCATAAGTGGCATAGATGATAGCATTACGAACTTGTTGGATAGCCATTTGTCTACGTGAACGCAACCATAAATGACGGTTGTCCATCAAGAAATCTGTTCCATGCTCTTTTGGTGTAATTGGGTAGTCAGTTGATTCACCAATCACTTCAAGATTTGTCACATCCAACTCGTAGCCAAATTTTGAACGCTCATCTTCTTTAACAATTCCTGTGACATATACAGATGTTTCTTGGCTAAGGCGTTTGATAGCATCAAACTTAACTGTTCCTTCTTCTTCACCAAATGTTTCAATAAAGTTAGGCTTAAAAGCAACCGCTTGGAAGAAGGCTGTTCCATCACGTAACTGTAGGAACGCAATTTTTCCTTTACCTGACTTGTTGGCAACCCAAGCACCAATCGTTACTTCTTCGCCAACATACTGGCTCACTTGATTTATTGTAACTAATTTTCTAGACATGTTCTCTCTTTTCTTATTAAATTTTATTCTAATACTAAATTCTCAAATGATTTAAGCTTCCATAAACGCTCTGATACGTCTGACAGCTTCTCTTAAGGTATCCAAATCGGTCGCATAGCTCATTCGAATATTTTCTGGAGCTCCAAATCCTTCACCAGTCACCAAAGCGACTCCTGCTTCTTCCAAAATAGCATTGGTAAAGTCTGTGACATTATCATAGCCTTTCATTGCCATAGCTTTTTTGACATTCGGGAAAAGATAAAAGGCACCTTGTGGCTTGTTAACCTCAAAACCTGGTACTTCGCACAGTAAAGGATAAATGGCATTCAGACGTTCTTCAAAAGCCTGACGCATTTCCTCTGTAGAAGTTTGGTTACCTGTTAAAGCTTCAATGGCAGCATATTGAGCAGCTGTGGTTAAATTTGACGTTGTCTGGCTAATGATTTTCCCCATAGCAGAGATAATTTCAGCATTCCCTACCGCAAACCCAACGCGCCAACCTGTCATCGAATAGGCTTTAGCAACACCATTGACAACAATTGTTTGCTCACGAATGACCTCAGAAATACTAGAAATTGGTGTAAATTCTGCTCCATTATAAACCAAGCGTCCATAGATATCATCAGCCAAAATTAAAATACTATTGACAACAGCCCAATTACCAATCGCTTCAAGCTCCTCACGACTATAAACAGAACCTGTTGGATTTGATGGAGAGTTAAGCAACAATACTTTTGTCTTATCTGTGCGAACTGCTTCTAGCTGCTCGACCGTTACCTTAAAATCTGTCGCTTCTGTCGTTTGAACAAAGACTGGCTTACCCTCAGCAATGATAACCTGCTCCGAATAAGAAACCCAATAAGGCGTTGGAATAATGACCTCATCGCCTGCATTTAACACCGCCATGAAAAAAGTATAAAGGATAAACTTAGCTCCCGTTCCAGCAACAACTTGATCGGGAGAAACCTTATAGCCATAATAATTTTCCATATAAGTAGTGATGGCCGTTTTTAAATTCGGAAGACCACTAGCCACCGTATAAAATGAGGCTGAGCCATTCTCGATAGAAACAATACCTGCATCACAAATGTGCTTAGGCGTTACAAAATCAGGCTCACCAACCGTCAGACTAATAACATCTCGTCCTTCTGCTTTCAAGGCCTTAGCTCTAGCTGCTGCCGCCAAAGTAACGCTTTCTTCCATTGCTAACACACGATTTGATAAAACTGTCATAGTCCCTCCTTGGTTCCTCTGTAGGAAACTTGGGGAAATAGCTAAGCAGACACTTTGAACTGACTTCCATCACTATTTCCGATAAATGATATTTATCTTCTCATTATATCAGACTTTATCAAAAAAATAACCTATTTCTGTAAGAATTTTTGGAAAGCTTTGAATTTGTAGCTCAGTTTGTTCAGAAAGTGACTCTTGAATCTCTTGACCATACGATTTTGTCACAAGTCTCTTATCTAAAATAATAACAGCAGAGGTCTGATTCTTTCGTCTGATACTCCTCCCTAAAGCCTGCTTTAAACGTAAAATAGTTAAGGGTAAGTGATAGTCATAAAAAGGCTCTTTCCCGCTTTCTCTTAGGTAATTATCCATTTTCTGACTAATTGCTGTCTGAGGATTATCAAAAGGTAGGCGGCTTATCACCGTAATTAACTGATTCTGGTTGGCAAAATCCATTCCCTCCCAAAAAGCACCTGCTCCCAATAACAGTTGACTTTCCCCTCTATCAAACCTTTTTTTGAGACTAGTTGCCTCTCCATTTCGGTGCTGACAAAGGTGAGCAATTCCCCATTCTTCTAAAATTTGAGAAAACGCCAGCATCATTTTATTAGAGATAAAAAGTACCAATACTGGCTTATCTAACAGCAGTAAATCCTTAATCCGCTCTGCTATTTCATAAAGGTAGCGTCTTGTAGAAACTTCCATAATATCTGGCATGCTACTATCCACAAAAAGCTTCTGGCTTACCTCATAAGGTTTTGAAAAACTATCTAAACTATAGTCCTCGTAACCAAGTAAATCTGCCACGGTAACATGATGCCCTATTTGTAAAGTCGCTGAAGTAAAGTAGGTTTTTTGAGTTTCTGGAAGAAACTTTGGGAGAGACATAAAATCTAGGCTCGCACTTTTCAACACTAAACGTCGATAATCAGAAAACACCTCTTCCTCAATCCATATCTGATTGAATGGTTTATCCAAAAGTTTCTTCAATTCTACAAGAATAGGTAACTCCAACTCCTTCAGATATAGTCTCAACTGTGCTAAGGTATCTTCATCTGGTTGCTTCCCGCTATCAGAAAACTGTTGCGACAGATGATTTAATTCAAATTGAATCCCTTCTAAGAGACGCCTATGTAGGGTATTTTGCACATCATCGAAGCTCTGCTCGATTTCTTCTAAGAATGTTTTAATATTACCGCTTCTATGTGAAAAAGCTTCTAAGTTAAGAAAAAATCTCTGAGCTTCATCAACAACCAATGTTTTGCCTGCTACAAAGTTCTTATCATCCTCTACTCTAGTTAAAAAATAAGCATGATTTGTCACGATAATCTTGCTCATTTTCGCCAACTGATAATGTCGTTCCCAAAAATCATAATCTGCAAAGAAACTTCTCCGACTTAAATCACCATCATGTTGAATGCGAGAAAAATACGCTCCAAAACGCTGCTTTTGACCAATTTCATCCATATCTCCTGTTTCAGTCTCACAAAGCCAGACCAAGATCTGCATTTTGTAGCGGTTAACCACTGGATTTTGATCAACTGTCATTAAACTCTCCAAAAATTTATCTAAACTGATATAGTTTTTAGGACTCTTCAAACTCTGAGCAGAAACATTAAAAACCTCCTCTAAACGCTTGATTTCCCCTAACATCATCTGATCTTGGAGCACCTTAGTTGGTACTGTAACGATAATTTGCCCAACATCTGGATTGGCCAAAAGTGGCAACAAATAGCCATAGGTTTTTCCAATGCCAGTTCCTGCTTCAATAAAGGCAGGGTTTCTGTCGCTAAACCGCTCTGCTATTTTTTCTGAAAAAAGCTGTTGCTGAGGACGCTTATCAAGATCTAAAAGCGCTAAATTCATTTCAAAATCTTGAGATAGTTGCCGCTGAGCTCCAAAACTATGAGGTCTTTTCAAAACCAAGCCGCCTATTTCAATCACCTCAGGGCTAAGCGGCTCTGCCTTTTTACCTCGATAAATATCATCAATAATAAGCCTTGTCTCAAAAAGCAAATAGTCGCTAAAATCAAGAATCCTCTCTAAGGTGATGAGTGGTAAGCTTCTGATTTTTGCCTGCAAATGTAACAGTAACTCTGCTGTCGCCCGCGCATCAGCAATCGCGGTGTGGGCATCTAGTAATTCAATTCCCAAGAACCGAGCGAGATTTTCGAGAGTATAGCGTTCCAAATTTGGAAAGAAAATTTGAGATAACTCCACTGTATCAACCAAAGGAGAACGTAACTCAAATCCCTCCATAAAAAGTTCCTCCGCCAAGAGATTGGCATCAAACTTAACATTGTGGGCAACAAAAATAGCACCATCAATCAAGTCAAAAATGGCTTTAGCAACTTGAGAAAAATCAGGTGCTTTTGCCAATCGTTCATCTGTTAAACCTGTTAAGGAAATAATATGATCACTCAAGGCCTCATGGGGATTAACATCACTTTCAAACGTCTCTACAACCTTACCATTTTCCAGAATAACAATTCCAACTTGAATAATTTTAGCAAGACTAGAAGCCGAGGTCGCTTCTAAATCCACGATAGCATACCGTGTTCTATCCATTTGTTTCATAAAACCTATTATAGCGCTTTAAAGCAAAAATTTCTAATACTTTTAAGCCCTCAATAACATAAAAGAACCAACTTTTTACAGAAGGTTCTTTAGAATCAACTATTAATCTACTAACATTGCTTAATACTTTTACATTTTAATCGTTTCGTCCTAAAATGCGGAGCAAGCTAAGGAAGAGATTGATAAAGTCAAGATAGAGACTAAGCGCCATCGAAATTGCCCAGCCATCTCCCACACGACCACCAGTTTGTTGATAAACCTGTTTAATCATCTGGTTATCATAAGCAATCAAACCTGAGAAAATCAAAACAGATAATATACTAATAATATAACTCATGGTCCCAGAACCAATAATCATATTTACTAAACTAGCAATCAACATACCAATCAAAGCAGCAATGAGAGCCTTTCCCATGCTAGACAAATCTTTTTTTACGGTCACACCTACAATTGCCATCGCTCCAAAGACCAAAGCAGATGATACAAAAGCTTGAAAAACAGTCGTTTGGGCATACATCAGTAGGATAAAGCTAAGCGTAAAACCATTAAGAGCAGAATAAGTTAAAAAGAGTGGTAAAGCCATGGGACTATTCTTGCGTGCCGCACCAGAAGCAAAAAAGACAAGTCCTAATTCCGCAAAAATTGCCAAATAATAAATCATAGGAGCATTAGCTAAAATACCGATTAAATTGTGTGGGAATAAATACAACATAACATAAGAGACAAGAGCTGACAGACCTATCCCAATACCAACCAAACCATAAATCTTAGCAAAAAAGCGACTCAAACCTGCATCGGTTTGTGTGTAAATAACATTATTATCAAATTCCATTATATAACCTCTTCATTTTATTATTGAGTACACCCAGATATGTAATACGACTCCCTAGTCAATTTTCCAACTGAGCAAACTTCTATTACTAAATCAACTTTCTAACGATTGTGACTGCCAAGTTCTTTCCGCCTGAAAAATGACCGTCTTTGCCAAACATGTCTCAGAGGAGTTGCTGCCTCCTTGATAGCCCAGTATTTATCAACCATTGTTACAATATAACCTTCTTTATAGCGAGGCGGAGCAATCGTTGCTCCCCACATATGCTTAAGAATAATGTCCTCTTCCTTACGATTCAAATCAATTAATTTTCTGGCATTACGCACGGCAATACGAGGATGCGTCCAAGCATGACCTTTTTTAAATTTGGTATCGCGCCAATCATAATAAAACATATCATGTAATAGCCCTCCACGTGCCGTAGATTTTGCATCCCACCCTAATTTCTTTGCAATTTTAAAACTGGTGTAAGCGACATTTATCGAATGCTCATAACGTGTCGAATGCTGATGTTGCACAATAGTATCTAACTTTTTAAATCGTGGATGATCAATTAAGTCCCTCACATGCGCCATAAACTCAGGGTCTTTTATGTAGTGCTCCATAACGAATCACCTCCTAAAGCCATTATACCATCTTTGCTTAAATCAAGCTGAAAATAAGTATACCAGCTGCCACTGCAACATTCAAACTTTCCGCTTGGCCAGGCATGGTTATATGAACCAGCTGATCAGCCTCTTTAGTCATCATTTCTGAAATCCCATTGCCCTCATTTCCCATAACTAAAGCAAAGCTATCAAGTTGATTGAGTTGGCGATAATCAACGGATTCCTTAGATAAAGTTGTCGCTAAAATAGGCACAGCCGACGCTTTTAACAAAGCAATCGTATCACTTGTACAATGACGCCAAATTGGCAGGTGAAAATGTGAGCCCTGCATCGAACGCAAGGTTTTTTGATTATAAATATCAGCTGTCTTATCAGACAAAAATACCCCATCAAAACCAGCCGCATCCGCTGTCCTAATCATCGTGCCTACATTGCCAGGATCTTGAACATCTTCTAAAAAGAGGTAGCGTCCCAATAGGGCATCCGGTAAACTTTTTTCACTAAAAGCCACTTCTGCGACAATTCCTTGGGGACTAGGGGAGTCAGACAGGTCTTTCAAAATTTCTGGCGTGACCACAAGAACATTCGAAAAATCATCTAGTCGTTCGACCATATCCTCTAACACAAAAATCTGTAAGATTTCTGCACCTGACTGAAGTGCTTCATCGACCAAATGCCATCCCTCAATCAGGTAAGAAAATTGACGATATTTTTTTTGAAGTAATTTTTTTGCCGCCTTAATGGTTGGATTCATTCGTGATGTTATTTTTTGCATAAAACTATTATATCAAATTTTAAAAAAACAGTTAAGAAACTTTGATTTTTATAAGAAATTCAAGTATAATGCAGGTAATGAGAAAACGAATTAAACCCATACTGATTTTGTTATTTATTAGTATCTTTCTGTTTACCTTAGTCTCTACTAAAGCACGGCACGATTATACACAAAAGCAGATTACAATAGCTAATAAAAAAATGTTAGCCGAATCAAAAGCTGCTCAAACAGCTGCCAAAAAAGCTGAAAAGGAGAAGAAAAAACAACAGGACGATGAACCACTTATTCTTAATCCTATTATTGATGTCTCCGGCTGGCAGCTACCGAGCGATATTGATTACGATACTTTATCCGCTAATATTTCTGGTGCTATTATCCGTGTCTTTGGAGGCTCACAAATTACCGCTGACAATAATGCCGCCCATACCACAGGAATTGACAAATCTTTTAAAACCCATATTACTGAATTTCAAAAACGCAGTGTCCCTGTTGCAGTCTATAGCTACGCCCTTGGTCGCAGTGTTGCTGAAATGAAAGAAGAGGCTAGGATTTTTTATGAAAATGCTTCCCCTTATGACCCTACATTTTATTGGATTGATGTCGAAGAAGTGACCATGAAAAATATGGATGCTGGTGTCGAAGCATTTCGTAAAGAACTCAAAAAACTAGGTGCTGAAAATGTCGGCATTTACATTGGAACGTTCTTCATGGCGGAACAAAGTATTTCAGTTGATAAATTTGATGCTGTCTGGATTCCTACCTATGGAGATAATTCTGGTTACTACAATGCTGCGCCACAGACAGATTTATCCTATGACCTTCATCAATATACTTCAAACGGTTGGGTTAGCGGTTCTTCAGGTCTACTTGATCTTAACCAAATTTCACCCGTATCTGATAATCCCAAAGCAATCTACGAAAAACTTTTTGGACCAATCAAAGAAAAAACAGAATAATCAGGTCCGATAAAACTAAGATGAAACACGTTTGTTTCGTCTTTTTGTTTGATAAACATATTGTTAGTCTCTACATTAGTTTATTCTTAATCTCTGTGCTTTGGCAATCCTCAATATTCGAAATAACTCTCTTGCTTTTACTAACATTTTAAGTTAAAATACAGTTATTAAAATTATTTTTATACACAAGGGAGTGCCTTTGGCTGAGATCGCATCTGCGAAATCCTCATTACCTGATCTCGTTAGGACGAGCGTAGGGATTGTGACAAACTGACATCTAAAAAGATGCTCCTTTGTGTATAGACAAAGGAGTTTTTATGTCTCAAAAAATTACCCCACTCGTTGAAGCAGCTATTTTTGCTGCTCTTGCTATGGTTCTATCCCTTATTCCAGATTTTGCAGAATGGTTTACCCCCTCATTTGGTGCCATTCCACTAGTTCTTTTCTCTCTACGTAGAGGAGCAAAATATGGTGTCCTGGCTGGATTGATTTGGGGATTATTGCATTTTCCTTTAGGTAAAGTATATTACCTTAGTCTTTCTCAAGTGGGTATTGAATACATTCTTGCCTTTTCTTGCATGGGATTGGCTGGTGTCATGACAGGATCTTTGCAAAAGTCACTTAAAGCCTCTAAAAAGGCTATTGCTCTCACTTTTGCCTTATTAGGTGCCACTTTAGCAACTCTTGCACGCTATATCTGGCATTACATTGCTGGTGTTATTTTTTGGGGTTCCTATGCCCCTAAGGGTGTATCTGCCGAGTGGTATTCTTTTACGGTAAATGGCACAGCTGGCATTTTAACACTTGGTTTTGTCATCATTGTCATTACAATTTTGCTAAATACCCAACCCAAATTTTTCCAACCGCACACCAAATAAGTTTCTGACAAATAATAGACAAAATGGTATAATAGTTTTATTATACTGTTTTTATATACAAGGAGATGGTAGAAATGGCTAAAAAAGCCAAACTCAAAAAGACGCTAGTTGATCAGATTTTGGACAAAGCAAAGATAGCACATGACAGCTTCGATTTCAATGGGTTAGATGGGGACTTGCCAGACGGAATTAATCGCTCTGCTATTTTCAAAACACTAGCCCTAATCGGAGATAAGACTGGTCCTCTTATTGGAATTCTTCCTATTACCGAGCACCTATCCGAAAAAAAATTGGCTAAAATCTCTGGTAATAAGAAAGTATCTATGATTCCTCAAAAAGACTTGCAGAAAACGACGGGATACGTCCACGGAGCAAATAATCCTGTGGGTATTCGTCAAAAACACCACTTCCCAATTTATATTGACCAAGTAGCTCTAGAAATGGGGAAAATGATTGTGTCTGCTGGTGAAATCGGACGATCCATTCAGATTGAGAGTCAAGTACTTGCTGATTTTGTAGGTGCTAGTTTTGTGGATATTAAAGAGGAGTTATGAAATTCATTGGTACTAGTTGGTCTTTGTGATTATCATAATCCTTTGCACCACATTCATCAATATCTCCGTTACGTGGTAATGCCTCACAATTATACAATGTAGTCTCTCTTCACTCAGCAATTAATAGCGATACGCTTGAATCTAAACTAAGTTTAGATTCAAGCTTTTAGACTAGATGTTTCCGATCTTCATAATAGTCCAACACTGTTTCTTTGTGTAACTATTATTGATATCCCACTAGCAATACAATCATTCAAATCCGCTATGCTCTGCCATCTCTCTTAATATTGACATAGAAAAACATTAGATTTGGAGTAAAATACGAAAATGAAACTTTATTTTGTCCGTCACGGAAAAACAGAATGGAATTTAGAAGGTCGTTTCCAAGGTGCAAATGCCGACTCACCTCTTTTACCCGAAGCATTAGAAGACATTGCGGAACTAGGAGAGTATCTGTCTGATATCAATTTTGATAAAGTCTATTCAAGTGACCAGAAGCGTGCTATTGATACTGCTCAGCTTCTAATTGATAAACACAACAATGATTTAACACTTGAAACTACCGAAAGCCTTCGTGAATGGAACTTAGGTATCTTGGAAAACAAAAAAATCAGTAATATGGAAGCTATCTATCCAAAGCAGATGTATGCTTTCCGTCATAATTTAGCACAATTCAACGCAACACAGTTCAAAGCCGAATCTGTTTTTCAAGTCACTCACCGCATCTCTGATTTTGTCAAAAGTTTAAAAGATAATGATATTGAGAATGTTCTGATTATCGGACACGGCGCTAGTCTAACCGCTGCTGTACGCCATTTACTGGGCTTCTCATCTGCTCAACTCCGTCGTGCAGGTGGTCTTGAAAACGCTAGTGTGACTATTTTAGAAACAGAAGATTTTAACCATTTTGATCTTGTAACTTGGAACGATAAAGAATACCTAAATCGAAAAAAGCAATTTAAAGTCGTCTCATAATAAATGGAAAAGCAAAGAAAGCTATTAGCTCAAAGCGAGTGACTTTCTTTGTTTTTCTACTATTTAAAACCTAATAGCAAACGAAAAAAACGAAAAAACATCTACAACAAAGAAGAGATTGCTAGACAAGTTGCTCTGGGCACAAAAGAGTCCAAAGAAAAATCTCGTCATCTCACACAACAAGAAAAAATGTCCATTATCAAAGCTAAACAAGAAAGATGTTATACGACTGATGATGGTTATTTTTTTGCCCCAACAGATATCATTGGAGATTTTACTGAAGCATATTTAGTACCTCATGGTAATCATTTCCACTATATACCTAAAAAAGATCTATCTCCTCGTGAACTAGCAAAAGTACAGCAATATTGAAATTAAAAGAATGGAAAAATAATGTTTCAGAAAATACTTCTGTACTGGGCACCTAACTGCTATACACTATCAGTTATAGGAAAAACAGGCCATACCACCATCTTCAATAACCAAACCTTTATTCAATCCAAATAATGACTTTGACAATAAATCATTTGATGAACTTTTATCTCAATGACATCATTTAGATAAAAAGTATCGCCATGTAGAGGAAGATGACGTGATTTTTGAACCAAATCAAGTGACATGAGTCAATTCATTCGGGCATATTATCCCCCTTGGCGACCATTTGCACATTATCCCACAAAAACCATTATCTGAACAAGTTACCCTAGCAAATAGATTCTTAACAGATCAGCGTCAGGCTACAGCCCTATTTCTGAAAAATTATTCTTAATAAATCCCCCTCAACTGATAAGAGTCATCATTTTCTCGGTCATACTACTGCTGCTTGTGGAAAAGGCTTGGGTGGCAAAGCTTAGGATACTAGCGATCATTATATATTCAGTAAAGATTCCATTATATCTGTTAATAAATTTGGTCTCACAACAAAACACAAAGACCACTATCACTATATTGTCTTTGGAGAATTAGAGCAATCAGAACCAAATCAAGCGGTCGATTCGCTTACTACTCATCATCAACTTAACAGTCTAAAAGCTGTCTTTGACAAAAATCCAACTGGTGAAGCTCCGCTATTTGATGCCAAAAAAATCACTAAAAATATACTAATAACGATAAAATCGGTCATATCATCACTCATGACACTAAATATTACTTCTACAGTCACAACGAACTTGAGCTTACACAAATTGCCTTTGCTGAACAAGAGTTGATGTTGCAAGATAGGGGTCATTATCAATATGACATTTCATCATCCTAGGACAAACACATGAAACAGATATTTCCTAATTATAATACAGTTTAGAGTAGGTACTCTCAATGTTTTTCCTATAGCAAAACAGCTAAATAATAAAGCATCCGAAGATTGTAATACAAAAAGCTTTGTTTTCTTGCTAACAATCTTTCATGCGATTGTCCTGTCACCATCCGATATTGAACCAAAACTTGCATTAGCTGTCTCTAGTTTGCTGGGAGTACTACTTATGATACTAGCAGTTCTTTTTGTCAGTCCTCATATCGACCATATCCACGTTGTACCACACTCTTGATTAACTTCTGAACAAATTGTTATAATCAAATATGTTATGTTTTAAATTGATACTTATATCTATTTTTATAACGAACGATCTCAAGAGAAGCACAACAGCCTTGCCCTCTTTAAATGAGGAACAAGGCTGTTGTTAAACTGTTATTTTTTCATTTTCTGCTTGACAAAGAACAATTCAGTATGTTTAATTTTCGGAGTTTTTTTTACTACTATCTGCCTTTAACAGATTCCGTAGCAGTGTCCTCACCAAACCATTTTTCTGAAATGTCTTGATATTTACCTTCTTTATAAAGCTCTGTAAAGCCTGCATTGATTTTTTCAACCAATGTTTTATCTTTCTTACGAGCACCTACACCAAAATCACCAACTTTTAATCCCGATGAGAAGACTTTATAGTTTTCTAATTGATTAGCTTGCTTTAAATAATAATTAGCATAAACGTTATCAACTAACAAAGCATCAATACGACCATTCTCTAAATCCAAAAAAGCTTGAGTAAAGGTGTCATAAAGCACTGCATCATTATCTTTAACGATATCTTGGAGAACCTCTGGCTTATTAACAAATTCATCATAGCCAGATGAACCAGCTTGAACACCTAAAACCTTTCCTTCCATATCAGGCGTTTTTGTAATTCCAGAATCTTTTTTGGTTACTAATACCTGCTCGCTAAGCATGTAAGGATTGGTAAAGAGAACTTTCTTTGCGCGTTCTTCAGACATCGTATACCCATTCCAGATAAGGTCGATATTGCCACTATTAAGCTCATTTTCTTTCATTTCCCAACTAATTGGTTGCCACTTAACTTCAATATCGTATTTTTCAAAAACAGCATTGGCAAGATCAATGTCAAAACCAGTATTTTCACCTTTATCGTCTTCAAATCCCATCGGTACAAATGTATTATCAAAACCAATGGTAATAAACTTATCAGCAACATACTTCTCCCACTTGTCTCCGTCCGTTGCTGATTTAATATCCTTTGTTCCAGTACATGCAACCATTACTAAAGCTGTTGAGACTGCTACAAAACTTGTGATAACTTTATTCAATTTCATAATATGATACCCAAAATCTAAGTTTCTATACACAGAAGTCTTAAATGTTGTCCTTTCTAACTCTAATATCCTCTAACATTCCCCGTAAAGCGACTGTTATCGCACTACTTAGGATTAACTCTTAACATATAATCCGAAATCGTTTCTGCAAAAGCTAAATCATGGGTCACAACAATTTGTGTCATTCCTGCTTCACGATTCTGTAAAATTAATTTTTCGACTTCTTCACGAAGTTCTGGATCAAGAGCTGATGTCGGCTCATCATACCCTATAATTTCTGGATCAATCATCATAGCCCTAGCTAAGGCTACGCGCTGTTTCTGACCTCCAGATAAGGAATGTGGATAAGCTTTTGCATGCTCCTGTAATCCTAAACGTTCCAATAGTTGATGAGCTTTTTGCTCTGCTTTTTCCCGAGAAACTCCCATTGTTTTAACTGGAGATAGTGTCATATTTTCTAGGACACTAAGATGTGGAAAGAGTTGAAAATCTTGGAACACAAAACCTAGTAAATTTAAAGTTTCAAGATGATCAATAGCGACGGACTTACCATTATAAATAATCTCTCCCGAATCTATACTTTCAAGCCCTGCTAACATGCGAAGAAGTGTTGTTTTCCCACCGCCAGACGGTCCAACAAGTGAAAGAACCTTACCATTCTCTATCGTAAGATTAAAACGATCAAATATTTTTTTTGTCCCAAAACTTTTTGAAATATTTTTTAATTCAAGCATCTTTCACCTCCTATTTGTAATAGCCAAAATATTTTTCAGCCTGTTTAGACAAGAGGGTCGCAAATCCAACCATAATGAGGTAAATAGCTCCTGCATAAAACATAGGCATGAGACTTGCTTCACGGTTAGTCGCTGTCTGACTGACGCGAAAAAGCTCCGTAATTCCGACAACATGAACCAAAGAAGTATCTTTTACCAGGGTAATCACTTCATTAAAAACACTTGGCAATACAACCTTAGTTACTTGAGGTAAAATGATATAACGAACTGTCTGGAAAGAATTTAATTTTAAAACCTTAGCTGCCTCATACTGACCTTTTGGAATAGAAGCAATTCCTCCTCGGAAAATTTCAGCAAAATAAGCTGCATAATTAACTATAAATGCCACAATCGCAGAAGGTACCCTATCTAATTTGATTCCAATATTTGGTAGAACAAAAAAGAAAAAAATTAGCTGTAAAAGTAGTGGTGTTCCACGTATAATCCAAATGTATAGATGGAGGAACCACTCCAAAGGTTTAAACTTAATTTGCATTAAAAATGCGACAATGATTCCCAAAGGAATCGACAACACTAAGACGATAACAAAGATTTGTAAGGTAACCTGAGCACCTTCCCAAAGTCTTGGTAAGAGCGTCAAAAAATCGGACATGGTTTCCTCCTTCATTTAAAATAATCTATACAACTTTTCTCATCGTGGGATTTATTTTTATACCAACAACAAGAAAATTATATAGAGTCTATTATAGACTTTTTTACCAATTTTGAGAAGTATTTTTCGGTAAAATATGAAAAAACTTGGCGAACTAAGGATATGTTTTTACAATTTATTAACAAACTTCGAATCTTTTCTTTAATTATCTCCTCGATACTCATGAACGTAGTCAAGGAAAAACTGATTGACACTTGGATTATATACAAATACAAAGTATTTTCCTTCACTAGCTGAACTTTTATAGGTTACCGAAGCAGACGAAAGGTTATTATGATTTGAGAACTTATAGTAAGTCGGCGGGCCAAATAAATCAACAACTTCTTGCAGAGTTGATAAATCAGCAATACTTGCTATACTCTCCTTATCACGTTTATAGATTTTAAGCTTACTCACTTGCTCGTCAGAAATTAGTAGGTAATCATTCTCTTCTCTTGTGGAAAATTCATCACTGGAAGCATTATCATAATAATAATCAATACCAGATAAATCATAGTCTTCCTTACCATATGATATCCTAAATATCACTTTATAAACGGACTCCCCTTTAAAATCCTTAGCCTTATATTTTAACACGACTGAATTGTCATTTGGAACCGAGACTTCATCTGCCTTACCATAAGTTTTTAAAAAATCATATAAGCTAACCTCTTCATTATTCAGACCCGTTTCCATATTTAAAAATTCTTTAAAAGTAAAGGCTTGATGTTTTCCTTCTAAATCAATGAGATCCTCTGCCATATATTTTCTACTAAAGGTTTGTAATATTGGTTCCTCAGCTATCCCCTTACCACTACCATACCAATAACCTCCACATAAGCAGATTAAACACAGAAGAAAGAATACTCCTTTCTTCATCCAGAAATGTTTACGTAATACCTGAACTTCTGTAAGATAAGCATCTAAATCAGGAATTAATTCTTGAAAACCAGAAGATAACTTATTGTTATTTTTCAAATTCCTACTCCTTTTATAGGCGCTACGACTATACTAATGATTTTTAACATAACTTAATTAAATCAAGATTAAACCATCATTAATGCTCTTTAAACATCGAAAAACCCAAGAAAGATGATAATCATAGTCTGCTGAGAGGTCTTATAACCTCTCACTCCGATATGAAAGCGAGAGTGGAAGCAAACCTTAGGACATCCTCAACTTCTTGCTTAACTCGTTCACTCCGAGTATAATAATATAAGCAAAAACTCTCTATTATAAATTATCTTAACATACTTAGAGCTAGATTAGCTACACCATTTTTTCAATTTCTCCTGTAGCCAAATGAGATAATCGGAAAAAATAGAAAGCTAGGAAATTATCCCCAGCCTCTTTAAATTATAGCTTTTTAACAAACTCTGATTTTAGTTTCATAGCCCCAAAACCATCGACCTTGCAATCAATGTTATGGTCACCTTCTACCAAGCGAATATTTTTAACGCGTGTTCCTTGCTTGATATCTTTAGGGGCGCCTTTAACTTTAAGGTCTTTAATAACCGTCACAGTGTCTCCATCTGACAAACGTGTCCCGTTACTATCTAAAACAACAAGGCCATCTTCTTCACGCTCGTTTGGATCCCACTCATACGCACATTCTGGACATACTAAAAGTATGCCATCTTCATAAACATATTCAGAGTTACATTTTGGGCAATTTGGTAAATTCATTACTACCTCCTTCATCCTTACTGGATTTATTTTACCTTAAATTAATAAAACTGACAAGTCTCGCAAGAGAGTACCACACCGTATACGCATGAAAAAGCATGTAACTATTTTCTTCTGGCTACATGCTTTTTTAAATATTTTTGCATATTTACGCACATCCATTGGTCCCCCACTCATTTTCGCTCATATTATAGCCAAATTTTACAATAAAAAATATCATTTTTCATGAAAAATCGTCATTTGAACATAACATTTTCTTTATGTTTTTATCCTGAGACGGTGCTCGTATCAAATCCTTGTAGCAAGTTTGCTTGTGGTCTGTTAAATCTATCTATTGGACAAATTTCCCTTTTACATTCTGTCTTTAGCGACTACGTCAACCATAGCTACCTTAACACCTAAGTGGGAAAGAATTGCAACTGATGCTAATACAAATTCAAAAATTATTTTTATTTCTTTTTTAGAAAGTGCGGATTCTCCAAAGGTACGGGAGAGCATCAAAGCCTCCTTCAGGATGCTATTTCTAGATTTGAACCTAACTATCGCAGAGAATGATTGGCTACACATGTTGATTACGTGACAGCGTCCGACCTAATCATCCTTATAGAAGGAACTACTACAACATGGATTCTCAATTTCCGTAGCTCTTCCAAAAGTCCGTTCTTATACTGAGCTCTCTCATTTCTAAGCGCAGACTGCTGTCACTCTCCTACTTCTCAGTAACAGGCTTTGTTAGTCACTTTCCAGACTATCAAACTCCACAAGACAGTTTTACCATCATGGCAAAAGAAACGATTTAACCTCACTACATTCGTTGGTTCATCACTGATATTAGAGGAGTTAAAATTCTCATTTTGATTTTGAATAAGTATAAGTCACTTTATTTTGCAAATTAATAACCAAATAACTAAAAAAGAGCCCTAAGGCCCTCTTTCAATGATTATTTAACAAAGTCCAAAAGTGCAAGGAAGCTTTCTGGTTGAAGTGAAGCACCACCAACAAGAGCGCCATCAACGTCTGGGCAAGCCATGTACTCAGCAACGTTTGCTGGGTTTACAGAACCTCCGTATTGAACGCGAACTTTGTTGGCAACTTCTTGACCAAAGTCAGCTGCAATCACATCACGAACAGCTTTACACATGTTTTGTGCATCAGCTGAAGTAGCTGATTTACCAGTACCGATAGCCCAGATTGGTTCGTAAGCGATAACTGATGATGCTACTTGTTCTGCAGTCAACCCTTTAAGAGCTGCAGATACTTGCGCACCTACAAACTCAACAGCTTTACCTGCTTCGTAAGTTTCAAGAGACTCACCACAACAAATGATTGGAGTCATACCGTTAGCAAAGATAGCGTGTGCTTTTTTGTTGATGTCTTCATCAGTTTCATGGAAGTAGTCACGACGCTCTGAGTGACCGATGATAACATATTCTACCCCAAGATCAGCAATTGTAGCTGGGCTGTTTTCACCTGTAAAAGCACCTGCATTTTCAAAGTAGCAGTTTTGTGCTGCAACTTGTAATTCAGTCCCTTTAACACCTTTTTTCATTCCTTCAAGGAAGATAGCTGGTGAACCAATAACAGTATCAACAAGCTCGTTTGATGGGATAGCATCTTTGACAACGGCAACGAATTCGCGTGCTTCAGACGCTGTTTTGTTCATTTTCCAGTTACCAGCAATAATTGGTTTACGTGACATTTCACATACCTCTTCTATTTTTTATTTACATTGTCTATTTTATCACATTTTAGACATGAATTAAAGGATTTTACAACTTCTCTATAAAATAGCTTTTTAACAGTTGTTTTTCTTTTGGGGTCAATGTGCGGTAGCTACCAGCAGGTAAGTCTTCTTCCAGACGAAAGCCACCAAAAGAAATTCGTTTGAGGTAAATCACTTTAACCCCATAGGCTAAAAACATTTTTTTGACCTGATGAAATTTCCCTTCTGAAATAGTCACAGTAGCGCAGCTCTTTTCTGAACTAGAGCTAATAATCTCAAGTCTAGCTGGTTTACAGGTCGTTCCATCTAAAAATACTATGCCTTTTTCAAAAAAAACTGGCGCATCAGCACGAAGTTTATCATTCACTTCCACATAGTAAGTTTTGTCAACGTGGTGTTTGGGATGAAGCATCCTAAAACCTAGTGGACCGTTATTGGTGATAATGACTAAACCTTCGGTGTCACGATCCAAACGTCCAAGAGGATAAAGCCCTTCGCGATAATCATCCTCAGAGATTAAATCAATGACTGTCTGATGTTCTTTGTCTGTTCGAGCTGATACCACACCAGCTGGTTTATTCATCACATAATACACTTCTGATGTATGGTTAATCTCCTTACCAGAAACTGTAATATTTTGGAGATTCGTATCAACATTGAGGTTAGCAGTTGTAATCACTACTCCATCAACTTTTACCTGATGAGATTTAAGCAGTTTTTTTATATCATTTCTAGAACCAATACCTGCTGTGGTCAATAATTTATCTAAACGCATAAACTTATTATAGCAAAATCATATATAAGGCGAGTTGATACCGATTCTTGCATCACTAAAATCCAATTACTTTTCTACGAAGTTAAGAAAAATAACATAATGAACAAAAAAAGTACTAAACAAGCAAATAGGAGGTCTGTACAATTAACGACTAGTTGCACATGATTTGGAAAACATTTACGCATGAGAATTAATATACCTATACCAACAACAACTCCTAAGGTATTCATGAGTAAATCTGTCACATCAGCCATTCCGATTGTCAAAATATACTGTAACATTTCATAAGACGAACTCATCATGAAACCAAGTCCAATAACTTTCCAAATTAGAGGAAAACAACTGCCAAAAGGAGTAAATGCAATTACGTTAAATAGCAATTCAGTAAATACAATTTCTCCATTAACACCTAAGGGTGAGCAAATGGAATACAATTAACGATTCGAGGTCCGTAGAAAAATGAAACATAGCTTAAATCCGTTTCAAACTTTAATAAAATCGCCAAGTCAATAATATTAGGTATAGGATGAAAATAGATTTTGTAAATTTCCTATTAGTCATTCTTTTTCTCCTAACCGTTAAAAATATTTTTACCTTTTCATTCTATACCTAACCACTCTCCAAATCAAATTTAAGAGGAATCGTTCTCGTATAGAGCAGATGGCTTGCATTTCCTTATAATATCACTATATAATAATAATAAAAGAAGTGAAAACATGGGACTTTTACAAGATGGCCAATGGGTTGACCAATGGTACGATACAAAATCTACCGGTGGTAACTTTGTTCGCACAATAACACAATTTCGCAATTGGATTACAAACGATGGTTCTGCTGGGCCAACCGGTACGGGTGGTTTTAAGGCTGAATCTGGTCGCTACCACCTTTACATTTCTTTAGCATGTCCTTGGGCACATCACACTCTCATCATGCGTTCGCTCAAAAATCTCAAAGAGCATATTTCAATCTCAATCGTTAATCCATTGATGTTGGAAAATGGTTGGACTTTTGAAAAAGCTGACGCTGTTATTGAAGATACTGAGTTAAACAGCGACTATCTCTATCAGGTCTATCTAGCAGTAAAAGCTGATTACACAGGACGTGTGACCTTACCAGTCCTTTGGGATAAGAAAACAAAAACCATCGTCAATAATGAATCTGCAAAAATCATCCATATGTTAAATACCGCTTTTGACGATATCACAGGCAATATCGACGATTATGCACCAGAAGAACTTTTAACTGAAATTGATGACATAAATTCCGTTGTTTATTCCAACATTAACAACGGTGTTTATAAGGCTAGTTTTGCTACAACTCAAGAGGTTAATGCAAAGGAAGTCAAAAATCTCTTTGCTGCACTAGACCAATTAGAATAACGACTCTCAACCCAAGATTTCTTAGTTGGTAATCGTTTTACAGAAGCAGATACCCGTCTCTTTACCACACTTGCACGTTTTGACGCCGTTTATTATGGACATTTCAAAACAAATATTCGTCGATTGATTCTTTGGAACTACACTAAACGTATCTACAATATGCCAAGAATTGCTGAAACAGTCAATTTTGACCACATAAAAAAACACGTATTATGGTAGCCATAAAACCATTAACCCAACTGGTATCGTGCCAGTAGGCCAGAATTAGATTGGAATTGATAACATAAAAGTAGGACAAAAATCAGAGCCAAAAACTCTGCTTCTGTCCTACTTTTTCTTCTAACTTATCACAGTTTTAAATCTACAAAGAAACACCAAATTCTTTTAAACTATCTAATTCTTCTTCTGTCAGACGACGATAATCACCTCTGGCTAAATCGGTTGGTAAGGATAAGGGGCCCATGGACAGGCGTTCCAAAGATAATACTTCTTTACCACGACTAGCTACCATGCGTTTTACTTGATGGAATTTCCCTTCACGGATAGTAATATTAACGCGACAACAATTTTCAGTCTCATCTACTGATAAAATCTCAAGACGTGCTGGCTGACAGGTGTAATCTTTTAGGGTTATGCCCTTTTCAAAAGCTAATACGTCAGCGTAGTCCATAATCCCCAAAACGTCTGCAAGGTAATTTTTATCCACATGTTTTTTTGGTGATAACATGGCATGAGCAAGCTGACCATTATTAGTTAATAAAAGGAGCCCTGTCGTATCAATATCTAATCGCCCAACTGGAAAGACCTCCTTATGACGAGCATCATCATCTAAAAGATCTAAAACGGTTCGGTGATGGTTGTCTTCAGTTGCAGAAATGACACCACTAGGTTTATTGAGTAAATAGTAAACAAATTTTTCATAGCTTAGTTGACGATTGAGATAGATGATTTGATCTATCGTTTCATTAATCTGTAGTTTCGATGAAGTTTCAACTTTTCCATTAACAGTTACTTGCTTTTTCTTCAGAATGGTTTTAACTTCTGTCCTAGAGCCTACACCACAATCTACCAAAAATTTATCCAGACGCATGATATTTCCTTTCTTTTCAACTATTATAGCACAAAAAGAGAAGACCAATTGAGGTCCTCTCCAAAACTTAGCTTTCTAAAGTTGTTTCATACCTTAAAAATTCATTTTATAATAGTCAGTGATACCTTTAACAATACCATTAGCTAACTTCTCACGATAGTCCACCGTTGCGATTTTTCGATTTTCTTCTACATTTGATAAATAACCAAGTTCTAATAACACCGCTGGCGCTGTTGTCTCACGAAGAACTGCAAAGGTATTGCGTTTAACACCATTATTTTTAGCACCACTTGTTCCAACTACTGAACTTTGGATATTAGAAGCAAGACTCGCACTTAGGCGTAACCGCTCTGCATTATTATGATATGCCTTGTTGATTTTTGCTGGGTATTCTGCATAATATTGATAATAGTAAGTTTCAACACCAGACACTGTTGGTGCAGTTGCAGCATTGTAATGGATACTGATAAACAAGTCTGCATTAGATTGATTTGCCTTTTCAGAGCGAGGTAACAAATCAACAAATTGATCATCTGAACGTGTTAAAACAACAGAATATCCAAGTGCTTCTAATTTACTCTTCAAACGATTTTGCATATCTAAGTTCAAAACTTTTTCTTGTTGACCATAATAGGTAGCACCAGGATCCGTTCCGCCGTGACCAGCATCTAGATAAATAACCTTATTGACAATTTGATAATTCCCTTGTGACGCTGATCCAACCTGAAGATTTGACATTGTAACATTTAAGTTAGTCTCTTGAGCCCCTACAAACTCCCGCCTACCATTGTTTTCAACCATATACAAGTGAACATGATACTTCCCACTACTATATTTATGGTTACTTGCATTCACGGTGATTTTATAGGTTCCATTTTCTTGCTTGTTTGCTATATACCATTGGATATCGTCTTGACCGCGAGTCTCTGACCAAGTTGGTAATTGAACTTCCTTCACACCTATTTTCGATTGAATATCGGAAACAATGACATCAAAAGTTCCTTTTTGATGATTCACATTTTGAATACTTAATATTGCCATCGGTTTAGATATTTCTTTGACTTCAATCTTAGTGTCATCTAAGAAAAGTAATCTCCCCTCAACCGTACGGCCGTAAATGTGAACATGATAAGTACCTGAATCAAAGTTATGGTCTTTACTATTAACAGTTAGACTGTAGCTACCATCTTTTTGTTTTTGACCAGTATACCATTTAATATCGTCTTGACCACCTTTAGAAGACCAGGTTGGAAGAAGAATTGTATTGATATAGCTTGGAATATTCTTCACTGTAACTTCAAAACTTGTATCTGTCAAGGCTTGAATCTGCGTTTCTGCTTTAGGAGTTACAACACGATAGGTGGTATTCGCATTTAAGAAAATATTTTCTACTCGACCAGCATTCCCATAAACATGGATATGATAGAGACCGCTCTCATACTGATGATCCCTGATATTGACTGTCAAGCTATGAGTACCATTCCCTTGATTCTTAGCAATATACCATCTGATATCATCTTGACCATTTTTATCATTCCAAGTCGGAATACGAACCTGATCAATATAACTTGGAACATTGGTTACCGTAACTGTAAATTGATCGTCCGAAACTTTAGTGACTTGAGTCTGTGTTTCTAACTTAGGCTGATTATAACTAACTCCTCCTAAAAAGGTTTTCTTACCACCACTCTCTCCATATAAATGAAGCTGGTAACCTTCTGTTTCAAATTGGTGATGTTCGAGATCAATAGTCACTCTATACGCCCCATCCTCTTGCTTGGAGGGTTGATACCATTTTATATCATCTTGACCATTTTTTGAAGTCCAAGTCGGTAAAAACACCTTATGGTATTTTTGCGGAATATCACGGATTGTCACTTCAAATGTACGATCATTATTAGACTTTATTGTTATGGATGGGGCTTTAGGAACAGGTTGATTATAAATAGCTTGACCGACGAAAACTTTCTTACCATTTGGTTTTCCTTCATAATAGTGAATATGGTAAAGTCCTGTTGAAGATTTATGATTATCCATATCCACAGAAACTTTATAAGTCCCATTGCTTTGCTTTTGTCCTTCGTACCATATCAAATCGTCTTGGCCATTAACCTCAGACCATATCGGTACATAGAGAGCATAAAAATAGCCTGGAACATTTGAAATAGTGATATCAAAGCTTCTCTGACTCGTCGTCGTTATTTTCGTCTCAAGCTGAGGCTGATCTAACATAACTTCTTCTGATCTGATAAAAGTCATTTTACCAGTAACCTTTTGACGAAAATAAGCATGAAAATGGTATAGTCCATACTCCCAATGATTTGTATAAGGAATATTAGCTTGACCATTTTGAAGGTTATACCATTGAATATCATCTTGATTATCTTTATTTGACCAAACAGCCACTAAAAGTTCACTGTCCTTTGGTATATTATCTTGGTAGCTAACGGTCATCATCTCAGTCTTTTGGGTCACTGTTAAGGGATTTGCGACAACAGAAGCAGCTAGAGGCTCTTCCTCCCTTTCAGTTGTAGTTTCGACAGATTTATCTTGAGAGGCTACTTGAGTATTTATAGACAAGTCAGAGGTACGTTCTAGGTTAGTAGTTACACTTGAACCGATTTCTTGAGAAGTTAACTCTTCATTGGATAAGCTCACCATATTACTATTAATCAGTTCTTTGACTTCTATTTCCTCAACGTCTAAATTCGATTCAAATGAAGTAGAAACAGAGGCTAAATTTCGATTACTTACTGAAGCAGGCGTTGCTAAAGACGTATCTGAGGAAGTAGGATTTTCTTGAGGGACTGATAAACTTTCATCTGCTTGAACTTCAGTATTTGCAAGAAAGAGCGTAAGTAGCAAAGGAATCATTAGATAAGTTTTTAAAGATTTTTCCATCATATCTCCAATATTTTCCGAATATTTTTACCATTATAGCATAATTTTATGCGATAATAAAACACTTTTAAAAGAATAAAACAAAGTCAAGCTTTAGAGCTCGTCATTTTTCTTCAATACTACATTTCTAAAATTAGACCAATTACATGTCCATTGGACAATTTAAAATGGATGCTTAAAATTTGCAGAATGTCTAGTTATAGATTTATAATCAACTACTGTGTCAAATTGTCACCACTATAACGTTAAGGAGGTTGATACAAATATCTCAACCTTATCTTTTTGATAGTAATAACAGATTGATGTAATGGTTGATTGGAAGTCTGCAACTGGACACCTCTTTATTTTAGTACCACGCAATCATTAACGGTATCCTGTACGACCGTGAGAACCTTCGTTCATCTTATTTCCAACCTCAAAAGGCTTCCCAAGACTTTTGAGCTATGCGGATGTGGGAGTAAAAACTGTTCATTGGACAGTTTCAGCTCGAGCTTATAAACCAGAGAGCGAGGAAAATCGAAATCATCATTTTTTTGTCGATTTAACGATTTTTTGTCCACTCTCTTTCCTTTATTTTTCGGTTTTAAATGTATATCAATCATTTTATAAGATTTATTTGATACTATCTAATATAACAGTATTAACTAATTAAAGTAGCATTCTTTTACTTATTTTGATAAAATGACACAAATAAGAAAAAGCAAGGAATAACTATGGATAGCTTGGAAAATCGAATTTTATCTCACTCTTCTAATGAGCACCGCTTTGACCCAAATCAGCAAAAAGAGTTTTTAGGAACCTTTAGAGAAAGAGTTGTTTTAGCTATTAAAACAACCGATTTAAGTCCTGAATTGTTCAAAAACCTCCCATATTTTCTAGTCGATTTCAATCAGAATTGGCAGCCTTTAGTAGCTAAAATTTCCTCAGAAATCAACATTTCATCGCAAATGTCCTTGATGAAATTGGCGAAACAGCATAACCTCCCTAGCACGATTGTCCAGGAAAAAGAGGCGACATCTCCTTACGCCTTTATCGTACATTCCGACCATGCCATAAACTTAGAACAAATTGAACCAGTGTTGGCTACCTCCTCCTCAGACAATGCAAGTCCTAAACATAAAAAATTATCCTTTTTTGGAAAATTATGGAAAAAGCGATAATCACAAAATCAAAGCTACAGTGCTAATCCCCCAAAATCGAAGATACAAAAAGAGGTAGGAATTTGATATACTCCCCTTATAGTGGACAGTGAAAAAACAAAAATTCACTAGAAACTAAAAGGGGAGTTTTCGTATGTCAAAAAGAATTCCAAAATGAGTAGAAGAAAAACTAGAGATTGTTAACTTATATTTAGAAAAAGGGAAATCCATTTCAAGCTTAATAAGGGAATATGGCGTCAGTGATACTGCCATTAGAACTTGGGTTCGTAAATACCAACAGCTAGGTGTAGCAGGACTAAGAGAAAGTAAAACTTGGACGAGGTACTCAAAAAAAATCAAAGCAACTAGTAAAGGAATCTATTTTTACAATAACGAACGATTTCAAGAGAAGCACAACGGCCTTGCCCCTCTTGAATTGAGGGACAAGGCCGTTGCTTAATCTTTTATTATTTCATTGTCCACTTGACAGGGAGCAGTTTAATTTTCCTAACCTCTCTTTTTAAAATCGGATAATCTCACGGCTTTTTTCATAAGAACTCACAAAACGTTTTGTTACTCCCGGCTCAACAATTTCAAGAGCATATGAGATTTCATTGAATGCTGCTTGATAACTAAAATGCATTTGGAAGAGTTCCATTGTACGGTCATAACTTTCTTGAATATTTTGATCAAAGCTACGATAACGATTTGAATACTGAAGTAGTTGCTCTGTTAGGACAGCATCTTGAACAACTTTGTAAGTCACTTCTTCCAAGCTAGACATCGCCTTGGTAGAAACTTCTTTCATTTTATCAACAGTTACCATATCCACACGTCCTCGGCTCAATTCATCACGAAGTGCTTCTAATTGTGAACTTGTAGTAAAAAATTGACTCATAAAATCTTGTGGAATCCCTGGAAGATTACGCTTTTCTATAAAACGCTTAATCGTATGAAGACGATTAATATAAGCTTCTAGCTTATGACGAGCATCAGCTTCACCCTTTTCGGTTCCTTTCAAGCTATCATAAATCGCTAATTGTCCTTCTTCAACATCAGCAATCTTAGATTCTAATTTTTCCAAAACTTTTCGCCATTCAGTGAATGTTTTTTCTTCTTCTGACATATTTTCAAGTGCTGACTGCAATTCATCTACCATATCAGACAAATTCGAGTGATATATTCCCAATTTATTACTAATGCTGTCGCTAAAAATATAGCGTTGTGATAAGCGATTTAACTCATTAATTAGACTAGCATTATTTTCTTTAACATGTGCTAAATATTTTGGCAAACGATTAGTTGCTTTTACAACTTCTTTATGAGCTGCAATTTCACGCTCAAACAAATCATAGAAACCACTTAATCGTTCTTGGATATCTTGACAGCTTGTTTCGGCTTTGACCAATTCGAGTTCTGCCAAATCATCAGAAGTATCACTAATGGCCTCACGAATAGCTTGGAAACCAGATTCAATATTCTCATCAGAAAAATAATAATTTTCTTCTAGTAAACGGCTATAACCTGATTCGAGGTCATCCAACTGATCTGGGAATTCTTCGTCTAATTTAGTTACAATCGGTGGAATTTTCTCAGAAATTTGTCCTAAAGCAATCGTATGTTCTTCGGCTTTTTCTAAAATTTCTGCTGCTTCAATCGGATCTCCTGATGAATTAAGAGTAACAAATTGCGAAAACTCAGACTGAATATGAGATAATTGCTTACTAATCTCTGGCATAGCCTTACCATAATAGTCGGCTTGATTTGCAATTTCCGTTTGTAAGTTTTCATACATATCCAAAGCATAAGTGACGCGTGAACTATTTTTTTCCTCTTGCTCAGCAAGTACTGATAAGGCTTCACGAATAGCTTTAATATCCTCTTCAACAACAGTCAACTGACTTTGAATTCCCTTAATTTCATGTTTTGCCTTTATAAAATTAAAGGTATCATTCAAACTCTCCGCTTCAAAAATATGATTTTCAATATCTGAAAAAGAGTTAAGGGTTAAATCAACCCACTTTTGATTCCACTCTCGGAAAGAAGTTTGACTTTGTCCGATTAAGTGCAAACTTTTGACGTGTTCGATTTCGTCATTGACCGGTAAGTCAAAAAGTTCTTGTTTTTTCTCTTCTAAACTTGCAATCAAGGCATCATTTTTTTTTCTCACAATGACACCAACTAGGTAGGCAATAATAACTAAAATAATTATTGCTACTACGAGTAGAACGATTCCGTTCGACATGGGGCTCTCCTTACATATTTTCTAAAAGGTCTATAACATTACAATTATAGCATAGCTATAACCTCTTTTCAATTAGATGACCAATTTTAAATGTCCAAAGTTGAATAAACTGCGTTTTCTTCAATAAATTCACGACGCGGTTCAACCTTATCCCCCATCAACATATCAAAGATTTTATCTGCCTCAGCAGCATCATCAACTGATACACGCGCCATGAGACGACGTTCTGGATCCATTGTTGTTTCCCAAAGTTGATGATCATCCATTTCACCAAGCCCCTTATAGCGCTGAACTGTTGGTTTTGAACGCCCTACAGTATAACGCGCCAAAGCTTCTTGAAGCTGAGTTTCTTGATCTGCACCTGGTTGAATGTATTCTTTAATTTCAGACCCAACTTTAACCCCATAAATTGGTGGTTGAGCAATGTAGACATATCCTGCTTCTAAGACTGGACGCATAAAGCGGTAAATTAATGTCAATAAAAGGGTGCGAATATGGGCACCATCAACATCAGCATCTGTCATGATAACCAATTTTTGATAGCGAGCTTTTGAAACATCAAAATCGGCACCAAATCCTGTTCCCATAGCGGTAAATAGACTACGAATTTCTTCGTTTGCAAGAATTTTGTCCATCGTAGCTTTCTCAACATTCAAGATTTTACCTCGAATTGGTAAAATAGCTTGATATTCACGGTTACGACCTGATTTTGCCGAACCACCCGCTGAGTCTCCCTCAACAATGAAGAGTTCGTTCATTTCTGCGTTATTTGATGAGCAATCCGCTAATTTTCCTGGAAGGTTGGAAATTTCAAGACCTGATTTTTTACGGGTTACTTCACGCGCACGCTTGGCTGCAATTCTAGCCTTAGAAGCCAAAATTCCTTTCTCAACAATTTTACGAGCCGTTTGAGGGTTTTCAAGTAGAAAACGTTGAAAGGCATCGGAAAAGAGACGGTTAGTGATTTTTACTACTTCAGAATTTCCAAGTTTCGTTTTCGTTTGACCTTCAAATTGAGGATTAGGGTGTTTAACAGAGATTACTGCCGTTAATCCCTCACGCACATCTTCACCAGTCAAATTATCATCTTTTTCTTTAAGAATATTGTTGCTACGCGCATAATCATTGACAACACGGGTCAAAGCAGTGCGGAATCCTTGTTCATGGGTACCGCCTTCATGAGTGTGAATATTATTGGCAAAAGACATGACCGTTTCATGATAGCCTGTTGTGTACTGCATTGCAACTTCAACAGAAATCCCATCCATTTCACCATCAGTATAAATAGGATGTTCAAAAATAACATCTTTATTCTCATTGATGTATTCAACGTAAGATGTGATTCCACCCTCATAGTGGAAATCTTTTCTTTGTTCATGACCTTCACGTTTATCAGAAATTGAAATCTTCAAGCCCTTATTCAAAAAAGCTAACTCTTGAATACGTTTGGCTAGTTTAAAGAAATCATATTCTGTGGTCTCTGTAAAAATTTCTGGATCCGGTGTAAAGTGGACGGTCGTCCCAGTGCGATCTGTTTTACCAATGACTTCAAGGTCATCCACAACCACCCCGCGACGATACTCCTGATAATGAATTTGACCATTTTTATGGACACGTACATCTAGTTGGGTAGATAAAGCATTTACTACAGATGAACCAACCCCATGTAAACCGCCTGATACTTTATACCCACCACCGCCAAATTTTCCTCCAGCGTGAAGCACTGTAAAAACTGTTTCAACAGCGGGACGTCCTGTTTTTTCTTGGATATCAACTGGGATACCACGACCATCGTCCACAACAGTAATTGAATTATCTGGTTCGATGAAAACATCAATTTGGCTAGCAAAACCTGCCAGAGCCTCATCAATAGAGTTATCAACAATTTCCCAAACTAAGTGGTGGAGGCCTTCTTTCGAAGTTGATCCAATATACATCCCAGGACGCATGCGGACAGCTTCAAGCCCTTCCAGAACTTGAATTTGGCTGGCATCATATTCTTGCGCTAATGCTTCTAAATTTTTATTTTCTTCAGTCATTTAATTCACTAACTCCATCAAGGATTTTTTATTGTCTACTAGCAAGGCAGCGAAGCCCACTGCTTCTCCTGCTTGCCTATCTATATCACGATCACCAATTACTAAGGCGCTTGACATTTGGTATTTTTCTTTTAAGTAAAGCAAGCTCTCCGGATCAGGTTTTCTAGCGAAACCATTTTCTGATGTCACCACTTCGGTAAAATAAGAATTTAGATTCGTGGTTTCCAAAATTGTTAAAACCAATTTATTACGGTGAGAAATTAAAAAATTCCGTCCCCCATCAGCCACTATTTTTGCCAATACATCACGAGCTCCTTTACATAATACTGGTTGTTTCAGATACTCTGCCTCAAGCATTTTGTACTGGTGTAAAAAAGTCTCTTCATTCGGAATAAAGAAATCCACCGCTTCACGAGTCGATTCTTTTAACTTAACATAAACTTCATCATGCGAAGCCTCTATCCCGTATTTTTTTAAACTAGCAATAAAAGCCTGAGTGGAAACTTCATAGTTATCTAACAAGGTTCCACCTAAATCCCAAATATAATCGTGATAATCCATACCCTTCATTATAACATATTTCTTAGGATTTTCACAGAAAAAAGCAGAGCTAGACACAACCTACGAACGAAGAAAATGCATGTAACTATTTTCTAGCTACATGCATTTTCTTCAAAATATCTTCATACCAATCACATATGCGCATTGGGTTCATACTCTATTTCGCTTATATTATAACAAAATTTCATGATAAAAATATAACTTTTATGAAAAATTGTTATCAGAAAGCGATATTTTCTTCATGCATTTGTCGTGGCAAAAGGAGAAGCTCTACTAGTTTTTTTAGAAATCTAATGGACAGTATAATTTAAGTCACATTTACACTAATAACAATCATTTGCCAAGTTTATTATGATAAGCCATTGATAAAATCAATCCTACTCCAATTAGATTAGAAATCAACGACGATCCCCCTTGTGAAATAAAAGGAAGAGGAATCCCTGTTAATGGCAAAATTCCTAAAGCTGCACCAATATTTTCAAAAACATGAAAAAGAATCATCATAATAAAACCGACAGCAATAACCGTGTAAAAGCGATTATTAGACTCTAATGTGATACGTAGCATACGATAAAAGAGCCACAAATAACAGACTAAAACAAAGGCAGATCCCACAAAACCAAAATTTTCACCAATAACTGTGAAAATCATATCACTCTCTCGAACAGGAACAGATAATTCTACAATTTTAAACCCTTTACCTAATAGACCACCACTTCCAATAGAAACCAGGCTTTGAGTTTGTTGATAAGCGATTCCTGTCGCATAAGCAAACGGATCTAACCAAGCAGAAATTCGATTGATTTGATAAGTATCCATCCCTAAATTGAAAAGCCACTCACGACCTTGTTCGAAAGAAAAAAGAACAAGAAAACCTACAATTGATAATGCTATGGCAAAGATAATAGGTAGTAAAATCTTCCATGAAATACCAGATAACACAACAACACCAGATAAAATGGCTATAAAAACCAAAGCTGTTCCCAAATCTTTTTGTGCAGCTAATAGGACAAGAACTGGAAATGTTAGCAAAGCATATATCCCCAGCAACTTCCAATCCTCAACAAGTTCTTTCGACTTTCTCTTTTTTTGGAAGACCACTGTCGCTCTTGCCAAAACTAAAATATAGGCAATTTTCATGAATTCGGATGGCTGATAAATGGTTATATTGTTTATTGTTACCCAGTTTTTAGAGCCCGTAGCGGTATATAAACTCGGACTATAAAAAAACAAAGGAAGAAACATAGCTGCAAGTCCCAATATATAAAACCAAGGTGTCGCTTTCCACAAAAATTTTGTATTAAAAAACATCACTACAAAAGCCCCAAACACCCCAAGTGATAGCCAAAGCCCTTGTAACAAAAGAACATTTCCTAAGCGATCAGGATAGTCAACCGCTGTCGCTACATAGACTGACAAAAAGCCTATGACAATCAGAAAAAAAACAGGTAGCAAGAGCGAATAATCAACCCGTTGCTCCCAAGTTTTAAAATGCTTTACCATAACAACCTCTACCTACCCAATTTATAAAACTAAATGCTTATTTATTATAGCACGATTTTTTTATTTTTTCGTTCCACAAATAGATTTTATTCTTTTACTTTAATTAAGCTACATTTTATGAACAAACTTGTCGCCTTAATAAAACTATTTTCCCGTCAATAACGTTCTCCCAAACCTATCTAGTAAAATAGCTCCTAATGGTGCTGTTATTAAAATCCCTAAAACCGCAATAGAGAGAATCAATTTGCCACTACTTAATCCTACTGCCAAAGGAATTCCCCCTATCGCTGCTTGAACAGTTGCTTTGGGAAGATATGCAATCACACAAAAAACTTTTTCGCGAAAGGTAAAGCCTGTTCCAGAAACACAGATAAATACTGCAAAAGCTCTAATAATCAATGTCAGAAAAATCAAAATTACTGCTGCTAAACCTGCTTCACCCACATATCGAACATCGACAATAGCCCCCACACAGATAAAAAGCAGGATCTCACCAATAATCCAAGTATTGCTAAAGAATCTTGAAAAATGGTTAACAACATTTTCACTCATCCCACGGCTCATCTGTATCACCATAACCAAAACAGACAATAATCCAGAAAAAGGTAAAACATGTGAAAATTTAGCTTCAATAGCCATAGGTATAAAGGCAAAGCTCAATAATAACAAACAACGATAAGCAGCCGGCAAGGAACCAAATCTATGAATATCTTTCAGCATATTAACAAAGACAATTCCAAGCATCAAACCAATAATAACGCTGGAAATAATAGATATCGGTATATCCAAGAGGGTAAGTATTCTAAAGTTTCCACTCTGTACCACGCCTAAAAAACTAGTAAAAAGCACAATAACTACTATATCATCTAAGGAAGCTCCGGCTAAAATTAACTGGGGTATTCTCTTTTCCGTGCCGATGTTTTGCTCAATTAAGGCCACCATTCGAGGAACAACAACAGCTGGAGATACGGCAGCCATGACACTTCCCATTAAGGCAGCCTCACTGTAAGAGATATCAAACATTATCGGAGCTAGTAAGATATAAGCCAATAATTCAATACAAGCTGGAACAAAAGCCATCAATACTGCCACCCACCCAATCGTTTTAAAATCTGAAATTTTGATTGTCAGCCCTGCCTTTATCAAAATAATAACCAGAGCTATCTTCCTGATATCGACTGAGTTTTCTAAAATTGAAGCGTCTATTACGTTAAAAAAATAAGGACCAATAAGAATACCAGCCAAGAGTAGGCCAATAATCTTCGGTAACTTTACCTTCTCAAATAATAAGCTACTACTAATAGCAGCAAAAAAGATAAAAGCTAAGGATAGTAACATTACATTCCTCCATAAAAATCAAAATCCAAAAGACGCCTACCAATTAATAATTAAAGGCCAATTATTGACATCTCAATTATTAACTGGTAGACGCCATCAGCTTTTCAGCGATGAGAGGATTCTCCTCTTGCGATAGCTAAATTTTACTTGTAAAGGCCATTAAGCTAGCTTAGACGACTGATAAGCCCGTGATGATTTCATAATATCAGAAAAAGTAGCAACAATAGTTTCTTCAAATTCTTTATTAACCACACGACTAGCAACTTTTTCTAAGACTATTTGTTCACGTGAAGTATCCAAAACAGCTTTACCTGTTGCTTTCTTATAAGCTACCACTTGACTAACTAACGCCATACGTTTTTCTAATAAAGCAACGAGTTGCGCATCAATCATATCAATCTCTTGACGAATTAACTCTAAATCCATAATCATACCCAATCTGTTCCATCCAATAAACGAATTTCGTTTAATGATTCCAACAGCTAAATTTAAATTCCTTTCTATTTGTGATAAAACTTAATGAAATAAAACTTGATTGACCAAATGAATATCACTTTCATTAACAACTAAATAGATAGTAGCGCCAGCTTGCAAGATTGTTCTTCCAGTCACTACCTCACTATTCCCGTGAGAGACTTGAGTTGTAATCAAAACGTCATTAGGAAGTTTCAAATCTGAAACTCGTCGTCCAACTAATTTTTCAGTAACAGGTAGTTCAATCATCGTTGGCTCGCTATTTTCTAAATGACTGACCGGTACCATCTTAGCTAGCATGGCTTCATAAACAGGTTCTCCACCTAGTAAATCCATAGTCAGATAGGCCACTAAAACAACCAAGCCAATAGTCATCAATTGAGACAAATCTCCAACCATCTCCGTCACCAAGATCATAGCTGTCAGAGGCGCTTTAGATACGGCACCAAAATAACCTGCCATACCTAAGATTATAAAAATCGTCAACTGGCTTGTCTGCGCTAGCCCCATTGCTTCCGCTAAAAGGCCAAAAATAAACCCAGACAAGGACCCCAAAGCCAACAACGGGAGAAAAATCCCTCCGGGAAGTCCACTACCGTATGCAATCATGCTCCACACAAAACGAATCACAAGAAATAACAGGGCAATTCCAAGCGTGAACCCACTGTCTGGGAGGTGTAAAATCAAATGATGACCTCCGCCCAATAACTCTGGGAAAAAATAACCAATAGGAACTGTTAAAAGAACTGCTAGAATACCGTAAAACGGAACAGGAAGCTTTAATAAGTTTCCTAAAAATCCATAAACCTTTCCTACTCGCAAAACAGTCCATTCATAGCCATACCCTAAAAATCCTAAGAAAATCCCCATTGGGAGTAAAAGAAGATATTGGCTAAGACGCAACGCTTCAAACCCCTCTGGCATATGAAGAACAGGTGTTAAACCAAAGATATTCAAAGAGATAATATTAGCAACCAAACTAGCCACTAGAGCTGTAATCCAAACCATGCGTGAAAAATGGTGATAAACTTCTTCAATAATAAAAAGAAGTCCTGCTATTGGCGCATTAAAAGCAGCTGAAAGACCTGCCGCGGCCCCGCTAGCAATGAGAACGCGTTTCTCCTTAGGTGTCAACCCTAGATACTCAGATAATCCTTTAGCGGTTACTGCTCCCAACTGAATACTTGGTCCCTCACGTCCTAGCATCAACCCCATAGAAATAGCAAAGCTTCCACCTATAAATTTTTTCCAAAGGACAGACCACCAAGAAACCTGTAAACGCCCCATCAACTCTCCCTCAACATGAGGAATCCCTGACCCTTTAATGTCTGAATCAGACTTAACCAACAATCCAACTAACGAAATCAATACTAAACTAACAATCAAAATCCCCAATAGATAAATAGGTTGACTGGTTACCCTAGTATAAGCATTTAATGTCCATTCTGTAAAAATACCAATTAAGAGACGGAAGAGACTAACTACTATTCCAGCTGAAATGCCAACTAAAATTCCGCGCCAGACAGGCACGAAAAGGTGTTGCGTTGATAATCGAAATTCTTTTTGATGTGTTTCCATAACCCTTCTCAATAATACATAAAGAAGGTCAGAGGAATCCCTAACCTTAATCTTTTATCCTAATTTTGCAGACATTTCTTCAGCAAAAGCCTCAAGATTTTCAATGTCTTCATCCTCTGCTGCCAAATCTACTTTAACAGAGCTTGCACCTTTAGTAGCTCCAGTTAAAGCAAATTGCTCTTCAAATTCGTCCACAGATTTACAGAAGTAATCATAGAAAGTATCTCCTGAGCCAACAACACCAAAAATCTTACCTGACAAATCAACATCTGCCAAATCTTCATAGAAGTCTACAATCTCATCAGGTAAGTCACCATCACCATAAGTGTAAGTTGCCACAATGGCCATATCCGCATCTTCAAAATCTGTTGCATCTACAGTTGTGCACTCATCCACATCAACAGTGTGTCCTAACTCTTCTAGCTTTTTAGCGACGATATCTGCAATTTCCTCTGTATTACCGGTCATACTGGCGTAAACAATTTTTGCTAAAGCCATATCTTTCTATATTTCCTCCAAAGTCAAATTAGTAGTATTATACCATATTTTTAAAGAAATGGGGCGTAAGCTGTGGCAAGTTTTTGTAAAAGTTCTCTTTTTTCAGCATCACTAGCAAAGGAACCTCTAATAGCATCCTGATTATGCTGATAAAAATCGCTAACCGTTGCACTAAAATGGGTTGCATAAAGGGAGTATTCCTTTGCTAAATCGGTATCAGATACTGTACAATTATCTGTGTTAATCGAGATATTAGCCCCCGCTGCTTTTAACTCAAGATAAGGATGATCTGCAATTGTCTCAATTGCCTTCGTTTGTAAATTACTTGTAAGAGCTAGTTCTGCTATCAAATCTGCAGCAACAAACGACTCAAGCAAGCCTGAAATTTCCATAATAGTTGTTGTATACCCTGTTCGCTTAACACCTACTTGAATAGCATAGGCAATATTAGTCGCACAACCACATTGTTCACCAACATGCAAGGTCCTATTAATGCCCAAGTTGTGTGCATGCTGAATACCTTTTTCCAAAACCTTTGCTGGGAAATCAACTTCATTTCCAGCAAAATTTGCCCCTACAACGTCGACCTCACCACTTGCTTTAGCTTCTGAAAACATAGACATGGTTGCTTCTAAATCATTTTGTCGCAACCCACATACTATAAGCTTTGGCAATAATATCAAATTCTTTTTCGGCTCTTTTCAGACCGCAACAGACAGCCTTGATTACTTCTGCAATGGATAATTCCTTATCTGTTGATAATTCTGGTGCAAATCGAATTTCCGTATAAATAACATTTTCTTGTGCAGATTGTCTGACAACATCATAGGCCACTAACTCCAGCGCCTCTTTAGTTTGCAACATTGGGCGAATGAAATCAAAGGTTTTAAGGCAGTCATTTAAACTTGTAATGTCGGCTAGCACTGTGACTAATGTTTTTAACTCATTATCATCCATTGGAATAGAAATAGCTGCCTCTCAGCTAATTGACGAGTAGTTGGTAATGATAGCAATCCATCTAAATGACAGTGTAATTCAGTTTTTGCAAGTTAATGTAGGTCTGTGTGTACCATGAGAAAACTCCTTGTCTAAAACGTTTTCACCATCGTAACATACTTTTTTTAAAATCAATAGAGAAACTAAAGTTTTAGGTAGTCTTTAGTTTTTATGAATTTTCTAAAGATTATCTTTAAACTATCCAAAGCTTCTAAATCTATACTTGGTTTTGGAATCCAAATTCAAAAAACTAATTTCTCAAAACCACTAAAATTGTTTTTTCCCAACTCGTATCAATAGAAATTTCTTTCATCTCTGAGACTTCTATTTTCTTAACACTGAAATAGGTTTTACCACCATACCTGATATTAAAATCATCATCACTTTCTTCAACAATTTCTTGAAAAGACATGTTATCCCCCAAGGTAAAATTATACCGTTCCATCTCAGAAAGTTGTTCTCTAGCAGCTAAAAGATAAACTTCCCTTGTAAAAGGCTTCTCTAAGTTAAAAGCCTTTCTTTCATCAGTCAACGCAAACAACTCAACAATGTTTAATTCTTCTATTACTTCCGAACTAACCTCGTTAATCGTTTGATTCACATCTTTTATGGTATCATTGACTATCTCACTTGTGCTACAAGCTGTTAAACTTATTGCAAACAATAGTAAAGCTATCACTTTTACAGTTTTCATCTACTCTTCTCCTCTCTGATATTCCAAAATATCACCTGGCTGACAATCTAATTCCCGACAGATACTAATCAGCGTATTAAACCTCACACCTTTGGCTTTTCCTGTTTTTAAAATAGATAAATTAGCTTCTGTAATACCAATTTTTTCAGCTAATTCTTTGGAAGTGACACCTCTTTTTTTCAAAACACTATCTAAATTGACTTTAATAATATCCATCATCAAATAATACTTTCTGAATCTTCTTGTGCCGCTCTGCCATTTTTTAAAATAAGGTGCCCTGTAAAAGCAATCAGTAAAAAGACAAGATTAAGCCTATAATCTCCAAAAGAAGATTGACTAAAGAGATCACTGGCATTACGAATAGCAAAATAATAAAGCGTCACATTACTAATAAATTGTATCGTTAAAATCAAAGCAAAAATCCAAACCAAACGTAAGCTAGACACAATGTTGGTTTTCGCAAAATAAGTTTCTTGTGAGAGATTTTTGAAAATTGGCTGACAATATCTGGCAATCAATCCGTAGAGAATCAGTATCAAGATAGCCATCACGGTAAGCCATATAAGCAACCAGTAAGGTAATTTAAACTCTATCAAAACATCTGTAACCATTGGTTTAAACACCAGGAAACACATTCCTCCAAATGCAACAATTCCAGCCAATACATAAAAGAAGTATTGAGCGATATAAGCTATTATTGACAAGCCTTTAAATACAACCGATGCCACAATCAATTCCTCCTTGAGATTATTATAAAACGATAATTACATTTTCAAAATTATCATAAAACAATAATCCTATCTTGTCAACTATTTATATGCTAAATTTTTGAAAAAAGCGTCTCTTTTTGATAGGCTAAGGTCAAGAAAAATAAAAGGAGCTATTCTTATGAGCGATTACATTTTACCTGAAGTTTGGGAAACCCCTCAACAAATGGGTGGAGCTTGGGGTGGTCTCAATCAACCAACGACCGGAGCCCGTTTTGAACAAACCCTGCCCAAAGGAGACAAGCCTTTTCAAGTTTATTCACTTGGAACGCCAAACGGCATCAAAGTGACGATTATGTTAGAAGAACTCAAAGAACTGGGTCTTAATGCAGATTATGACCTGTTCAAAATCAAGATTAGCGAGGGAGACCAATTTGGTTCAGATTTTGTAGCAATCAATCCCAATTCTAAAATCCCTGCTATGTTAGATTTATCAGGGGATGAGCCAATTCGCGTCTTTGAATCGCCATCTATCTTGCTCTACCTCGCAGATAAATTTAAGGCTTTTATTCCAGAAGATTTTGCCAAACGAACAGAAGTGATGAACTGGTTATTCTGGCAGACTGGAGCTGCACCTTTCTTAGGAGGGGGCTTTGGCCACTTCTTCCACTACGCACCTGAAAAAATCGAATACGCCATCAACCGCTTTGCTATGGAAGCCAAACGCCAGTTAGATCTTCTTGACAAAGAATTAGCAACCAAACATTTTATCACAGGTGATGATTATACCATCGCCGATATCGCCATCTGGTCTTGGTACGGTCGTCTCGCGCAAGATAATATTTGGGACCGTGCGGGCATCTTCTTAAATGTAAAAGAATACAAAAATCTCCAACGTTGGACAGCAGAAATCGCTAAACGCCCTGCCGTTGTCCGTGGACTTGCTGCAGAACATAAGGAAATTAACTGATGAACTGGCAACTCAAAACATTTAACGAGCTCACTCCACAGCAAATCCATGCCATTTATAAGGCTCGTACAAATGTATTTGTCGTTGAGCAACATTGCCCCTATCCAGAGGTTGACGATTGGGACTTAACTGCCTTTCATCTGTTTCTGGAAAATAGCGGAGCTGTTATTGCTTATTGCCGATTGATAGAGACAGCTGACGAGGTCAAACTAGGGCGAGTTTTGGTTGTACAAAGCTACCGACAAAATGGACTTGGACGTGATTTGGTCACCAAAGCACTTGAGGTTTCAGCCCAGCTTTTCCCTCAAAAAAACATCTATGCCCAGGTCCAAGCCTATCTCAAAAACTTTTATGCTTCATTTGGTTTTGAAGCAACTTCTGCAGAATATACAGAAGATGGCATCCCACATTTGGACATGATACAAGGAGAAACTGGCAGGCTTATGCTATAATGAAGAAAATGATGTGAGAGGTAGTTATGACATTTAATAGTATTCTTGAAAAAATTAAAACTTACGACACGATTATTATTCACCGCCACCAGCGACCTGATCCTGATGCCATCGGTTCTCAAATTGGACTGCGTGAGATTATCCGCACTAATTTTCCTGAAAAAAACGTTTTAGCTACTGGCATTAACGAACCAACCCTATCTTGGATTGCGGAGATGGATCAAGTGGCTGATAGCGACTATGAAAATGCCTTGGTTATCGTTACAGATACGGCTAACACACCCCGCATCGATGATGAGCGTTATACAAAAGGCAACTTCCTCATTAAAATCGACCACCATCCTAACGAAGATGCTTACGGTGATATTGTCCATGTCGATACAACAGCCTCATCTGCTAGCGAGATTATTACAGATTTTGCCCTAACCGTTGGATTGCAACTGTCTGATTTTGCGGCTTCGGTACTCTACAATGGTATTGTAGGTGATACTGGGCGATTTTTATACCCTGCTACAACAAGCAAAACCATGCAAATTGCTGCTAAGTTGCGCGAATATGACTTTGATTTTTCAGCCATGGCTCGTCGCATGGACTCCTTCCCTATGAAAATTGCTAAGCTTCAAGGTTATGTCTTTGATCATCTTGTTGTTGATGAAAATGGGGCTGCGCGTGTCGTCTTAACTCAGAAAGTTATGTCAGACTTTGAGGTTACTGAAGCTGAAACCTCTGCCATTGTTGGCACACCTGGCAAAATTGATAGCGTTGAAAGTTGGGCAATCTTTGTCGAACAATCAGACGGTACTTATCGTGTTCGTCTCCGCAGTAAGACAGCCATCATCAATGGCATCGCCAAACGCCATGATGGTGGTGGACATCCCCTTGCCAGCGGAGCCAATTCTTATAGTTTAGAAGAAAACGAGCAAATTTATCAAGAAATCAAAGAATTATTAGCTAAATAACTTGTCAAGCTCTGCCATTTTTGATAAAATTAAAAAGTTAATAACTATGGTACGCAAAGTACTATGGCAGAAAGGAACCATTAACATGAAAAAAGATATCCATCCAGAATACCGTCCAGTTGTCTTTCTTGACACTACTACTGGTTACCAATTCCTTAGTGGCTCAACAAAAGCCTCTAAAGAAACTGTAGAGTTTGAAGGTGAAACTTACCCACTTATCCGTGTGGAAATTTCATCAGATTCACACCCATTCTACACAGGTCGTCAAAAATTCACTCAAGCAGATGGACGCGTGGACAAATTCAACAAAAAATACGGTCTCAAAGACGCAAACGCTGCGAACTAAGACTAGTAGCCTTTCCAAATTGGAAAGGTTTTTTTCTTGGCTTTTAAACATAAAAAATGGGCATTTCCGCAGTTGGAGATGCCCATTTTTATGGTTGAAAGCTAGCTTTTGCTAGCCTCTTTTATCTGCAATTGTCTTCGTTCTTGCTTTAATGGATTTGCTGTTATCAGCTAACTTATTAGATGTGTTTCGTAACGGTGTAAGGGATTTAAGATGATACAACACACATTGTTTTCTCTGTGACTTTTCTAGCTGTTCTATATCCACGTCGCTCTTTTTAAAGAAGTGCTTTGAACTGGATATCTGAATCTTCTAAGAAGTAATCATCAAATCCACGTGGGTGATGGTACTCAATACGATCCTTATCAAGTGGGTAAGTGTATTTTCCACCAACTTCCCAAATGAATGGATGGAACTGATATTGTAAACGTTCTTTACGCATCTTCCAAAGTTGAAGGATTTCATCTGTTGATGCCATAAAGTTTGACCAGATATCATAGTGAACTGGGATAATAACTTTGGCTCCAAGATTTTCAGCCATGCGCAATAGATCAATTGAGGTCATCTTATCTTGGATACCGATTGGATTGTCACCATAGTTATTAATAGCAACGTCAATCTTGAAATCACGTCCGTGTTTCGCAAAATAATTTGAGAAGTGAGAATCGGCACCATGATAGATGGTTCCACCAGGCGTTTCAAAGATATAGTTGACCGCTTTTGATGCCATCAAATCGTCCGTCACTGGTAAACCGCGCAAGCTATTGCCATTTTCTTCATAACCTTCTATTGGAAGCGTCACAAGGCAGGTACGATCAAATGACTCTACCGCTGTCACTTTGATGTCTTTAAAAGCAAAGCTGTCACCTGGTTTGACCACTTGGATACGTTCTTCTGGGACACCCCATTTTTTCCAAATATCCGCACAACCACTTGGTCCAACAAATTTAACATGGGACAATTTAGGGTTGTTAAGAATAGCAGCTGAGGTTGAGATATCCATGTGGTCAGAGTGAACATGTGATACTAAGTAATAATCTAATTCATTGATGGCAAATGGGTCAATGACCATTGGTTGGACACGGAGGTTCGGCTGTAATTTGCGTACCCCTGACATGTTTGCCATTTGGTGTCCCCAAATCATGTCTTTTACTTTTTTCGTTGATTTTCCACGATTTGCCCAAAGATCCATGACAACGTTAGCACCACCTGGTGTTTTAATCCATACGCCACAGTTACCTAGCCACCACATGGCAAAGTTACCTTCCGGTACCACTTCTTCTTCAATTTCTTCGTTGAGCCAAGTTCCCCACTCAGGGAAAGTTGATAAAATCCACGATTCGCGTGTGATATCTTGTACTTTAACCATAATTTAGAACGCCTCCTAATTCATTTTAGTATTTTCTTATATTCTTAGTATAACTCTGTAAACGTTATCAACAAAGACCAAGAAACACACAGTTATGTGTTCAGAGTTGGACTGATTGTTCATCTTCATTCCTCTTATAAAACGCTAAAATCCCCATTTCCTCCGATACCAAATTTCTGGTAACATCAGAGAAAAACGAGATTTTCTTTTTAAGAGTACTAGAATTGGTAATAAGTACGTGGTCCGTAACTATAATCTTGACTACGGTAATGTTCAAGGATACGGTCGTTATCATGGCGAAGTGATGCTTCTGGCATTTTTAAGCTACGATCATACCCATGGTAGTCTTCATTTGAAATATTGTAAACAGCATTCCAACGATGCGTACGCTTCATAAAGTCATTTCCTCGGAGCGTATACGTGTGATTTTTATTAGTTCCATCAATGGTGTCATTCCATGTAAGGTCTACATGATAGAAAGCACCATCTACTTTGACAATATTCCAAGCATGCAGACTATTCATTCCCATGCGAGGATCTCCAAATCCCTGAATATAATAAACATCTAAACCAGCTAACTGTCCCATATCCTTAAAAAGTTGCGCATATGCTTGACATACCGCTTCATTATCCTTCAAAAATGCATAAGGTGTCTGCACTGAGATACCTGTTGGCGTTAGACTACCCACGCCACTATTGGCATAACGATAATTTGTCATGATATAATCTTGAATTTTATCAATTTTGGTAACGTCGGTATCTGTCTCGTTAATATTTTGTCGTGTCCATTGACGAATATGATCCATGTATTCCTGATGTTGAATATCTGTCATGTAATATTCAGGTTTCAAGGTTACGGTGATTTCATCGACACCTTGAAATCCATCAACCCACCAGCTGAAACTTTTTGAAATACCTCGTGCATTTGGTGTATTTGAAAGGTTCTCCTTGATAAAACGACTAATCCTTTGTGAAAGATCTTCGCCCATTTCCGATTGCTTCAAGGTAAACTTAATCGTTTTAGTACGCAGACGATGTGCTTCATCCGTACGCTCTTTTAAAGTATCTAAATCACTGATTCCACGGAGATCTGCTAAATCTTGATTATAGGCTGTCAAATCAGTATTTCGATAATCTTTGAGGTTATACCCTTCATTCTTGAAGTTTTCCAATGTTGTTAGCATCTTAGGATCAGTATTCGGACGAGTAGATCTCGTTTGGCGATGGCGATAATCGACGCTATTAGTATAACGACGTGTCGCAGCACGATTCATCTCTTCAATAACATTAATATTATGTTTAATCTGCTCTGCCGATTGGGCAAGAATAGCAACATTCTCATTGGAGGTATATGACCGCTGATTGATAAACGTAATCAAATCTTCTGTTAATACACGGATTTTTGCATTTGTAGTGTGTAAATTATTATTAATCAATCGGTAAGTCTCATCACTAGGATACCAATGCTGAATCATCTTATGTCGTGAATCGTCTAACTGGTCCAATTCGCTTAACTGAACATAATGTTGCTCGACGAAATTTCCCCTATCATCTATTTTATTTAGTGAGTCATGATACTGTTGTACCTGCACTTCAAAATGTTCGATATGGGGATTGTTTTCAACATGTTCAGTACGATACTGCTGAATAGCTGATGAGGCACGTTTCTGCAAACTATCAACTTCTGCTTTTAATTCGGTTAAAGTCTGTTGCGATTCTTGTGACAACTCTCTATCGCTACTAATGGCTTTCCACTGAGAATAGTTATATACTAATTGTTTCCGCTCAGCCTCTAGCTGATTATAATCATTACGATAGTCACGATACGGATCTTCCCATTCTGATGACATTAGTTCTGAACTGATATCATATACCGTGCTCACATCGTAAAACGGATAATCCTCTGCTAGGTTTTCTACCGTTCGGTGGCTTACTGGTTCTGTGTGTGTCGCTCCTAAGCCATCCGTTTCTTCAGCAGGATAACCATCTTCAACAATGGTTGTTAAAAGATTTGCTGCATAACTGCCTGTATAGCTACTGTCAGCTTTTACATCTACTGTACTTACAGTTGTTAGTCCAGCTGTTGTCAGAATAACACTTGCCAGTGTACGAAATTTTTTGGCCATAGATACTCCCTTCTTAATGCCATAAGAAAATTAAATTTCTCTTATAAATTAAATTGAACATTTTTTGCGATAGTGTCTAAAAATTATATCATTTATTACAACTCAAGTAAATGATAAAATGGAAAATACAGAAATAAAATTAATTATTGATAAAATTATGAAAATAGTAAATTATCTATTTTGTATTATATTTATACATATTCTACAGAAGATTACCTCAAAATATTCAATTTTAACTTTATAATTACTGGTTTCAATTTTTCAGAATAAATCAGTGACCTTATGAAATGTTTTGGAATTATCTTATTCATGTAATTGTCGTGTGATAAAGGAGAATTAGTATGAACACATATATGCTATCCCTCCCTCTCCCAAAAAGCTATGCATCAACAAATAGCCCTGTAAACCGAAAACAGGTTGGATTCCTCCCAACCTTAATTGTTATTATGATATTTGTATTTCCTTTAATTCTTCAAGGACTTCTTGATAAACTAATTTTTCAATCTGTAAAGTGATGCGTTGCACATCTTGTCTCTCAGTTAATTGCTGACTAATCAGTCGGACAAGTTCTTCGTGAAATTTATGATCATCATAGGAATTAACCTTTTTGCCAAAGCGTATAAGACGAATGATATCACTATCTGACAATACTGCTTGGACTGTCAAAACCGGCAATTGAGTATCTACTTGGTCTAGGGTTGAAACGATGAAATCTACCATAACCAAATCTTTAACACTTTGAAATTGTTCATTTGTAAAAATGGCTTCAATCGTTACACGAGGCAAGTATTCCCGACATTGACTCAGTAAAAATTTTTGAACAGCGACACCTTCATCACAAATAATCAAGGCTGTTCTTTTGTGACACGATTTTTCTGGTACTTGAAGTTCTCCTCCCAGATGGATGGCTAAAAATCCAATATCATCTTCAGTGAGGTGAATATTCCACGCTTTTTCTAAAATTGGAACAGTTGCCCGTGTCGCTTCAAACAACATTGCATATCTATCTTTTAATTGTGGCAACAATATATTTTTAGTTGTAATACCATATGTTTTACGATAAATGAGTGCTTTGCTATGGGTCAAAAGCTGACGCAGTAACTCTTGGCGCCGATTGAAACATAACCCTTTTTCCTCACTTAAAGTGTCTAAAAAGATATTCAAAGTGCGCCGCATTCCGTCATAATCTTGACTTTCCAGATGGGCATCTTTATCCTTACGAAAAGACAATAATAGCAGAGCAATAATACCAACTTCAATCTCATCCAGAGTAAACTCAAATGTTGATGTCAACTGATTGGCAAGTTTTTTCGCTACACGATATTCTATCCTCTGACGAATAAGGCTAAAGTCATCAAAAAACCTATCTTTCTCCACTGCCGTAAGTTCCATATTGCGATAATTTAAGAGAAAATAGGGTAGGGTTTTTATGATGAATTGCCTGTCTTGCTGGCTAATTTTTTTACCAATATTAGTCTGAAGATTGATAAAAAATAGGTTAAAATAATCTAATATTTCTGTTGAAAAATAGCGCTCTAAGACAATAAATCTATCTTTTTTTAAATTTAAAATCCCCCATAGTTGCTGATTATTGATATCTAAAAATTGCTGGGCTAGACCATAAAAAAATCGAAATTTATCCAAGGGATGTCCAGAAAAATAATAGCCTTTATTTCTCATGACCTTTAACACAATTTGGACGGGTTCATGATCCAAATACTGGCGAATATCATTCAAATCATTTAAAACCGTATTACGTGAGACATCTGTCAGATGCATCATTTTTTCAATGGTTACCCGTTCTTGAGAAAGCGCAATATAGGCCATGATAAGCCTCATGCGTTCTTTTCGACTCATGACATAAGAATAATCATCTAATTCTGACAATAATTCTCGACAAGCTGTTTTTTGAGCTTCATTTAAAACGACTCCAATACGCGGATAGGAGATTATAGGCGGAATATCTGCTGGTAAAGCCTCATTTACCTTTTCAAGGTGATAATAAATTTTACGTCGCGACTGTCCTAACGTTCTTGAAATAGACATGACAGTCTCAGGTTCTTCAAGTTTCAATAAGTATCGGACTAATTCATAACTTCTCTTATCTAGTAAAAGCATAGATCTCCTTCCTAAACATTGCCAGTTAGCAGCAAGAGTCATTGACTGATTCCCTATCGCCAGAGTCTATTATAACACTTTTTGAAAACGTATGCAAAACCTATTGGAAATATTCAAACTATTTTTACATTACCGCAACAGAGTGAAAAGAAGTAGAACAATTCTCTAAAAAGTACACAAAAACTCAATTTTCAAAAAGATTAACTCCTTTTGGTACACAGTTGAAGGCATAGAAATGCGTTATTAAAACGCTGTTTCTATGCCTTTTAAGTGCTTATTTTTCAAAAAATGTTATCAGTGCGGCACTCCTTTTTGTCCATAATAGGCATTCGGACCATGCTTACGTAGGTAATGTTTGTCTAAAATATACTGCGGTGCTGGTTCGACACGAGGATTGATTTGCTCTGTAAAGCGATTCATCTTCGCGACTTCTTCCAAAACAACAGAATGATAAACTGCCTGATTAGGTGTTTTTCCCCAGGTAAACGGCCCGTGATTGCGTACCACAATTCCTGGCACTGCAACTGGCTCTAGATTGCGACGGGTAAATTCTTCAATAATCACAGCACCTGTTTCCTTTTCATAGGCCATATTTACCTCTTCTTCGGTCAATGAGCGTGCGCAAGGAATAGGACCATAGAAATAATCTGCATGGGTGGTACCATAAAAAGGGATGTCACGACCAGCTTGCGCCCAGCCAACTGCTTCAGTTGAGTGAGTGTGCACTACTGCTTGAATATCTGGCCAAGCCTTGTAGAGAGCAACGTGTGTCGCTAAATCTGATGATGGGTTGAGCTCTCCCTCAACAACATTCCCATCAAGGTCTGTCACGACCATATTATTAGGGGTTAATTTGTCATAATCAACACCTGACGGTTTGATGACGATGCGTCCCAATTCACGACACACTTCTGACACGTTGCCCCAAGTGAATTTAACCAAACCATGGGCTGGAAGGGCAATGTTTGCCTCATAGACCCGTTGGCGCATTTCTTGTAGTTTTTTTGCCATTAAATTACCTCAGCTTTCTTCATCAGCGGATAAAGGAAATCTTGTGCTTCTCGGATCGCTTCACGCGTTTCTTCAACCGTATCACAATTTTCTGACCACATTTCAATTAAGAAGGGACCGTTGTAATTGGTCTTTTTAATAACTGAAAACATATTTTCCCAGTCGACACAGCCCTTGCCAAATGGGACATCACGGAATTGCCCCTGAGAAGTGTCCGTAACAGGGTAAGTATCTTTAAGGTGAATAGCTGCAATAGAACGGTGACCTAAGTAAAACTCACTCCAAATGTCATTGTGCCAGGCAGATACATTTCCCGTATCTGGGTAAACAAAGAGATAAGGGGAGTCTATCTCCTTTTCCACAGCCCTGTATTTTTCAATAGAGGACATGAAAGGGTCGTCCATAATCTCAATGGCTAACATAACCTGAGCTTGTTCTGCCCAGTCGCATGATTTACGGAGGTTTTTAATAAAACGTTCCCGTGTTTCGGGAGATTTTTTCTCATAATAGACATCATATCCCGCTAATTGAATGGTTCTGACACCTAAATCCTGAGCCAATTCGATACATTTTTTCATGAGTTCCAGTGACTTAGCTTCAATTTCAGAATCGTTAGACCCTAAAGGATAGCGACGGTGACCTGAGAAGCAAATGGTTGGAATTCGCACCCCTGTCTCATAAATAGCCTTAACCACATCTAAACGCTCTGCCTTGGTCCAGTCTAATCGTGCCAAACGGTCATCAGATTCATCCACAGACATTTCCACAAAATCAAATCCCAATTCTTTAGCAAATTCAAGACGCTCTAGCCAACTAAAATGTTTTGGTGTCGCTTTTTCATAAATACCAATCGGACGTGCCATAATCTACCCCCAGATACGACGAATTTCATCTTTGAAAGCACGTGCAGCCCCGGCAGGATCCTCTGCTTCAGTGATGCCTCGCCCTGCAATAAAGGTAAAAACATCTACTCCTTCAAAGAGTTTCAAGGTATCCACATCAAGACCACCTGTTACTGAGACACGGAAGCCCATGTCAATTAATTTTTTTACCTTATCAAGGTCTTTGTCACCCCAAGTTTCACCAGCAAGGAGGGCATCACGAGATTGGTGATAGATTGCTTGTGAAATCCCAGCATCTAGCCATTGTTGTGCCTGCTCATAAGTCCAATCACCATAGAGTTCAATCTGGATTTCCCCACGGTCTCCACGGATTTCTTCAATAGCCTTACGCGCCGCTTCCATAGTAGGAATGGTTGCACAACAAATACAAGTCATCCAGTCCGCACCACGCACTGCGTTATTTTTAGCGACAGTCCCCCCTGCATCCGCACATTTGGTATCAGCGACAATGAGTTTATCTGGGAAGAGATTACGCAAAACCTCTACCAATTCTGAGCCCACTTGAAGAAGACAAACGGTCCCTGCTTCAATGATATCAACTTCATGACCAACTGATACAGCTGCTTTGATAGCCCCTTTCCAATCAGAGTGGTCAAGTGCTACTTGTAAATTTGGAATATGTGTTGTCATAATTGTTACCTCTTCTAAATGTTATACGTCTTAACTCTCTAAATCTAGCCCCTCAAGATAAGGACTATTTTTGGATTCTTCTACCATTGCTAGCACTTCTTCTGGTGTCTTACAAGCAACCAGGCGCTGAATAGAATCTTCCAACTCAAAGAGAGCAACAATCTGCGGAATCGCAACAGTAGTATGAATAGCTGCTGATTGTGCTGCTAAAGTCAATAACACCGATACTTCTTTACCATCTGAAAACGTCACTGGCTTCGTCAAAGTAATCAGTGAGAACGAATCACGTGAGACACCCGCTCCAGCTTGAGCATGAGGCATCGCCATACCAGGCATCAAGATATAGTAAGGACCATATTCTTCTGTAGACGCGATAATGGCATCGTAATATTCTTCCTTAATCGCACCGCTTTCAATCAAAGGATCACAGGCCAAATGTACCGCCTCTTGCCAAGTTTCCGCTGTCAGTCCTAAACGAATGGAATTATTATCGATAAATGACTGCTTTAAATTCATGATTTTCTCCCTTGCTCCATAAAATCTAGGGAGGTTGAAACATCTGTCTCAGCCTCCCTTATATCCATTTCAACGCTTACAAAACTTCGCCCAGTTTTGTTTTGATTTCCACATCATCCATCAGGTTATCAAGTCCAACAAGATGGCCTTTTGTACGTCCTTCCAACTCCTTAATCAAGTGATTAGACGCCACCACAATATCATAACCTGCTGCTAGGCCTTTAGCTTCTCCAACAGAGCATGAGGCTGACTGGATATCGGTTACCCCGAGTTCACGAAGAGCCTTTTCCACCTTCATTTTGATCACCATTGACGATCCCATTCCGTTTCCACACGCTGTAAGTACTTTAACCATTTTGAATTCCTCCATTTTTCATTTGTAACATCGCAGAGCAGATACTCTTAGTGATTTCTACTGAGCATCTCCACGGTAATAAGCTTCTTTATCTTTTGCTTTGGCAAATTGCAATTGTGGGATGGCAAGCAAGAAGAGGCAGACCAAACCATAACCGACAACGCCAAGATATTTAAAGGCATAACCAAATGGCAACCAAGGCAACACCAAATCAATATTTCCGTGATAACCACCAGTCAATCCCAAAAGACTGACCGCAACCGCACCAAGAGCCACTTGAAGCACACCAGATAAGAATGATAAGGCTACTGCAGCTTTCCAGCCACCGCGTTTGTCCGCATAAACCGCAATCGCCGCATTGTCAAAGAATACTGGCACAAAACCTGTAATAATCAAGACTGGATTTTTGAAAATAACCAACAATGCAATGGTGAGCAATTGCCCAATCAAACCGAAGGCAAATCCTGAAAGCACCGCATTTGATGAGCCAAAACCGTAAGACGCTGCAACGTCAACCGCTGGGAATGACCCTGGAAGCAATTTACTAGAGATTCCTTGGAAGGCATTTGTCAATTCTGCAACGAACATGCGAACCCCTTGCATCAAGATAAAGAGATAAACTGAGAAAGTAAGGGCTGTTTGAATCACATACATCAAGAACGATTTCGCCGGGTTATAAGCACCTGCTCCAATCAATTCTGCATTAGACATAATTTCAGGACCTAAGACAGCGAGAATTCCTCCAAAGAATACCAGCATAAGTGTTGCTGAGGCAACGACCGTATCATGGAAAATATTAAGGAAAGAAGGCAATTTCAAGTTATCCAAATTTTCTTCTTTTTTACCAAAAATTGGAGCAACTTTATCCACAAACCAAATCGCAAACTGTTGCTGGTGACCAATGGCAAAGCCACCACCACCTGTCAAACGTTGGGTCGCCTCAACCGTCATATTTGAACTCACTGCCCAGTAAAGCCCACAGATGATGCCAACTGCCCACGCTCCTGTTGCATTTTGCAACTGAGGAATAAGGAGAAGAACAAAAACAGAAATCGTCGCTGCCTGTTGCACCATAATGTGACCTGTAATGAACAGTGTTCTAACCTTAGTTACTTTACGAAGAGCAACCAGCAGAATATTAACCCCAAATCCAATCAAAAGAGCTGTCGTTGCTACGTCAATAAAGCCCATCTCTGTTAATTTTTCATTCGCAGCAGCTAAGCCAAAATAAGGGTCAATAACCGCCGCTTCAAGGTTAAACTTCTTAGCTAGGGCAACAAGGATTGGACGGAAAGTAGTTACCAAACCACCTGCACCAACATTCAAAATAAGGTAACCAACAGTAGCTTTTACAAATCCCGCAAAAACTTCGTGAGCTGATTTTTTTAGAAGAATGTATCCTACCAAAACCAAGAGACCAACGAAGAAAGCAGGATTCTGCAAAATATTAGTTGAGAACCACTGCAAGACAACCTGTAAGATATCCATGAGATATACCTCGCTTTTTGATTTATTAATGATGTTTACTTACAACTTCATTATAGATTGTGTAAGCGCTTTAAAAAAGACCAAGAAATACACAATCATGTGTTCAAAAATGTACTTATCGGTCAATATCCCCTTGTGAAATAGTATTTATCGTCACCAAAAACTGAAGAAAACTTCACCTTCCTAAACAGTAAATATGTTACAATTTGGCACAAATAGAATGAATTTAGAAAAAGAATAAGACTACATCTTAAGAAAATGCGCCCTAAACCACCTTTACTGCACCAAGTCTGTTACACTACTAAAGAGGTTAGAAGGCAGAGAGGAACCGAATAGACTGAAAAAATATTCATCCCTCTTAAATTTTAAAGTAAAGACAGTTTGACGCTATAAAATAAAAGGCTAAAACACTTTTTTCCTAATCTCGAAGGGGTCGGCAAGACACAGGCTTACCAAGAAGTAATAGAATTCCAAAGGAGGTTTTGATACTGACTTCATCAACTTCATTTTTCACTTTCAACCTCAGAAGGTCTCCTAGATCTTAACGATTGTGACTAATCCTGTTCGTCTTATTTCATACTCCTACAACATTCTCCTATCTTTCCGTTTTTTCAACATAAACAATATAACTTATCTGTTCCAAGCAACTGCTACTTACGCCTTAAATAGACCGTATGATATCACTATTGACATGGTAATCGCAATACTATCCCATACATTTTTTCAAAACCAAACAGGCGATACAACCCGTCTGACTATCTCTGCTAAAGTATGAATAAATCTCATACCAACCGTTAGTAATGCACCAAAACCAGTCAAGGCAACACCTATGGACTAATACTAAAAGACTAACAGACAGAACCCGCAGCAACACAATCAAATTGTCAAATAATTACAAGAAAAACTAGAAAGAAAACTCACTAAAATCTGAGTTAATTGCACTCTAGTCTCCCCTCAATAAAAGGTACCGAATGCCAATCAATACACAGAGATAGAAAAAATTAACAAGGCCAGACGGAAATGCCATAATTTGACTAATATTCAAGGTAACCGAAGTCACTTGAGCCCCCTTATTGAGAGGCTAAAACCACATTTCCCAACAAATAAACCAGCAAGGGATTCCTGTTATAGACAATATGTAAAGACCCCCAGTTGATATCTCGTGGATTTACCTTGTATCACCAGCTCGCAGCTCAAGGGATTCCTTGTGTTGTCATGGCACCAACAACGATGATGATTGAAGGTCGCAGACGTGTCAAAACCGATAAAAAAAGATGCAGCGACCATTGCTAAGGCTCTGACTTTTAGAAGTTATAGTCCCGTCCATATTCCAACGGCAGAGGATGAACAAGTCAAAAAAGTATATCCGAATGAGGATAGACCATCAATTGGCTCTCAAGAAAATCAAGCAACAGATTTTAGCCTTCTGTCTTCGCCATGAGTTTCGATATACAAACGGTGCTAGTCACTGGACTCAGAAGCATGTGAAATGGCTTCAGTCTCTCCAACCAGTAGGACTGTATGCTGAAATCCTAACCGAATATCTCCTCAGCTACGAAAAGCTAGTTGACCAGATCGAACGCTTTGATAATCGTATCGAACAACTCTCTCTAGGAGACAGTTACCAAGAAAAAGTGGCTAAGTTGACTTGCTTTATCGGTGTGAAGACCTTGACTGCTCTTTCCATCGTAACAAAGATTGGGGATTTTAATCGTTTTGCGACCGCTCAACAAGTTGCCTCTTACCTTGGGTTGACCCCTAGTGAAAATTCTAGTGGGGAAAAAGAACGAAAAGGAGGGATCACTAAGGCTGGCAACAGTCA
>NZ_CACVCC010000018.1 GCF_902729355.1 Streptococcus sp. S784/96/1
TGCACTAGGAGACAGGGCGTCAGCCTTTGCCCAAGAAATGGACGAGAAGGTTGCTTACCATACCGCTTACATCCGAGAAAACGGAGATGACATCCCAGAAGTCCGGGATTGGAAGTGGGAGAATATTGGTAAATAGCAGATTGATGCTACTAAGCAAATTTATAATCTAATAAAGTGAGAGGAGAACGTTACTTGTTAATATTACCAAGTCTCCTCTTTCTTTATATTAATATTGGTATTCGTAGATGATCGTTAAGGAGAAAAGACGATGAGAGAGGTTCTATTAAAACAAGTAACCGTTGAATCTGAATTTTGGAAAAGCTACTTGAACCTCATTAAAGAGGAAACGATTCCGTATCAATTAAGTGTATTGAAAGATGAGATAGATGTAGATGTCCAAGCTGAGCGAAAAGATGAAGAATTACCATCTGGAAAGAGTCACGCTATTGAAAACTTCAAGATAGCAGCAGGAATATCACAGGGAGAGCATTTTGGATGGTTTTTCCAAGATAGCGATGTCTATAAATGGTTGGAGTCGGTAGGGCTATTGCTTCAGACTACTGAAGATCCTCAGTTAGAAGCTCATGCAGATGATGTCATTGCTATTATTGAGAAAGCTCAAGAAAAAGATGGTTATTTAAATACTTATTTTCAATTGAAATTTCCTCAGCTAAAATACCGGCAACTTTATTTTAGTCATGAATTGTATTGCGCAGGGCATTTAATAGAAGCTGGGATAGCTTATGATAAGGGAACTGGTAAATCTCAACTGCTAGACATTGCCAAACGTTTCGTGAAACATATTGAAGACCATTTTGGTTACGAAAATAGAAAGATTCAAGGTGCAGACGGGCATCAAGAAATTGAGTTGGCCTTGGTTAAGTTATATGATTACACAGGTGATGATACTTACCTTAAATTAGCTCAATTTTTTGTTAATGTACGCGGTGAGGATCCTAAGTTTTATCAGAAAGAAATAGAATCCAATCTTAAATTAGGACTCTCTGCAGACAATCCCCGTGTTGACTTAACTTATCTACAAGCTTTTACGCAACCAAAATATCAGACGAAAGCAGTTGGGCATGCTGTCAGAATGCTTTATATGGCTACTGGGATGGCAAAAATTGTAAATCGAGAATTTGATGATGAACTATATCAAGCCTGCTTGGCTATTTGGGACGATATTATTAAGTGTAAAATGTACATTACTGGTGGTGTGGGATCAACAGTTTTTGGAGAGTCTTTCACGGGTCCCTATGATTTGCCAAATGATACGATGTATTGTGAAACTTGTGCGGCAATTGCACTATTAAATTTTGCTTATGAATTATTCCAACTATCTCCAAAGGTAGAATATCTGGATGTAATTGATCGTTTAATTTACAATGGGATTCTATCGGGAGCCTCCTTAAATGGAAAGCAATTTTTCTATGTGAATCCTTTAGAAGTTGATGTTGATTCTTGCCATCATAATCCAGGGAAAGGCCATGTCAAAACGCAAAGACCAGACTGGTTGGGCTGTGCTTGTTGCCCGCCTAACTTTGCAAGGACAGTTGCATCAATAGGACGCTATGTTTATCTAGAAGATGACGGTAAACTATTTGTCAACCTTTTCATAGCAAGTCGATTATTAGGAGAAGGCTATATTATTGAACAAAAAACGGGATTTCCGTTTGAAAATAGTGTTGATATTAACTATCAGGGACCGGAAAAAATAATCATTATTCATGTGCCATATTGGGCTAAAGGGTTAGAAGTAACTTGTGATAAGGGTGAGGTTATTAAGAAAAATACGCAGCAAATTGACGTATTAGTTCGTGGTAATAGTTGTCTAAGGATAAGGTTTGAACAGCCTATCTACAGTGTAAGCTGCCATCCGGAAGTACGATCTAATATTGGGAAAGTAGCCATTCAAAGAGGCCCCTTCATTTTCTGTTCACAAGCTTTGCAAAATCCAGATATGAAAAAGTACCGAGTTGATCGTCAAAAGTTACCTCAAGCGACGTGTGAGATTCAAAATGATAACTTAGGAAAGTATATACAATTACATCTTCCTTGCCAAAAGATAAAAGGCTGGCCAAACGAGGCATTGTATTTGTTTGACTCGGAAAATCAATTTGTCTCTTCTGATATGACCTTAATACCATATTATCTTTGGGGTAACCAAGGTGAAACAGATATGCAAGTATGGTTTTCGGAAGTAATGTAGGAGGTTGAAATGGAGGCATGTCCGGGATGTTCTGTGAAAGAAGTGTTGTCAGAAGATGATATAGAGCTACTTATTCAAGAACAACTAGCCTTAGAATTTAATTTAGTCAGTGATGCAGAATGGGAAAAGCGTCAAAAAATCTGTCGGCAATGCCCGTTTAAGGTAGGGGCAACTTGTGGTAAGTGTGGTTGCTACTATAAGTTTAGAAGTGCATTACTTGTCAAATCTTGTCCTGTTGGAAAATGGTAAAAAACTCCTTGAGCCTATAGTGTTCAAGGAGTTTTTTAAATCAGCTATAAAATAATTTAATTTTAATGTCTTGATTATGGTTGCCAAATTCTCGACCGAATAAGGTACACCCACCGATATTTTCAGCATTGTCTTTAACTTCAATACGGAATTTCCAAGTTGTTGTTGAAGTGTCTAAATCAGAAATGTTAAATGTTGACAAAAAATCACCATCAATATTGGTTCCATGTTCAGTAATCCGGATTGTTTTTAATAGACCGTACTGATTGAGGTTGTCAGGATACCATTGAGGAGTGTATTTACCACGAGTATCTGCAAAATCACCAGGGCTAGTCCAAGCCCCTAATTCATGATCATTAAAGGAAAATGTAATATCAGATGGCCAATTATTGTTAGCAAACGGGAATTCAGATGAAATTTCAAAAGATATTTCAATCATTTTTAGAGTATCCGTCGATTTTAATAGATTTGGAGACTGGTATTCTAAGAATCCTTTGGTAAACCAAACAATCTGTGCACTCATACGTTCAGGAACCATAAAAAAGCGAGGTTCATCCACAGGGCCGATGAAATCTTCCCCACTTGCTAGGCCACAAGTTGGTTCTACCTTATAATCAGTGTAGTGCCCTACGGGAATAAAAGTTTCAATTGTAGAATACGCATTAAAAATTTTATGTGGAAAATTAATTTCAATTCGATCAACAGCCAGACGTGCAATTTTTTGATGACCGACACGCTCCGTTTTGATGATATGGGCTGTTTCGAGTTTTTTAATGTGTTGGGTGATGATGGCACTGCTCAAATTTAAAGCAGTAGCAATTTCTTTGACATTCATCTTTTCATTGGATAATAGTTGAATGATTTGTAATCTGACGTTACTAGCTAATGCTTCGTATACTGGCAGTGCACTTGTGTTAATTTCTAATTGCATAGGTTTGCTCCTTTTTTTAATGATAACATATTTATTAATATATGTAAACACTTTCTGTTAAAGATTAATGATTTTATGAATCTTAATTAAAAAGATGTTTTTTAAAATAATTATATAAAATGCTTGACATTAGGTTTTTGTAGGTATATAATTAAACCACAGAAACATGAAAGCGCTTCAAAAAAATAAAAACAAAAGGAGGAAGTTGTTAATAAAAATATAAATGATACATAGCCAACGTTTTATAAGATTAACTTTTTAGTAAATTGAAAAATATTTATAATTGACGCATAAGGAGAAAGCAAAATGAAGAAATGGTTTAAACTTGCTACAGTAGTAACAACTTTTAGTGCAATGGCCTTAACAGGATGTGGCAATAATTCAGAAAGTAGCGGTGGCTCGGATTCGGAAACTTTAACATTCATGTTCCGTGGAGGAGAAGATGAGAAAAAAGCTTATCAGGCTGCCATTAGTGAATTCGAGAAAAATGAAGACGTGAAAGTAAAAATTGTTGCGACTGATGCGGATCAGTATGCAACAAAATTACAAGCTGCCATTTCTGGTGGTAAAGTTCCAGATGTTTTTTATGTAGAACAAGGTAGTGTGATGGCTTATGTTGATAATGGTGTATTGCAAGACATTACTAAGTATGTAGAAAATTCTGATTTTGATTTAGATAATATTTGGGAATATGGGGTCAATAGCTATCGTTATGACGGTGAAAAAGTAGGATCTGGTCCAATTTACGGGCTTCCAAAAGATGTTGGTCCGTTTGCTCTAGGCTACAACAAAAAAATGTTTGAAGAAGCGGGAATTCCACTTCCAGATAAAGATAAACCATACACTTGGGATGAGTTTGTCGAAGTATCTAAAAAATTGACTAAGGACACAAATGGAGATGGTATTTTAGATCAATGGGCAACTGGTTTTAATGTTAACTGGAGCTTACAAGCATTTGTATGGAGTAATGGCGGTGATTGGGCTAATGAAGCTAAAGATAAGGTAACTATTGATACTCCAGAATTTGCAGAGGCTTTACAATATTTTGCAGATCTTCAAAATGTTCACAAAGTCACACCATCAATTGCAGATGCTCAAACATTAGATACCTACCAGCGTTGGATGAATGGTGAAATTGCTTTCTTCCCTGTGGGGCCGTGGGATATGAGTACGTACGCAAAACTTGATTTTGAGTATGATTTGATGCCATGGCCAGCAGGAAAAACTGGTAAATCTGCTACTTATATTGGGTCACTGGGTATTGGTGTATCAAGTACAACTAAGAATCCGGAGAAGGCAGCTAAATTAGTACAATATCTTGCGGCGTCTGAGGATGGTCAAAAACAATTAGTTGATGCGCAAATTCAGATTCCAAACCTTAAAGATATGGCAGCTGAATGGGCATCAGATACTTCTTCTGTACCAAGTAATAAACAAGAATTTATCGATGTTGTCGAAGATTATGGACGTGCACTCCCTGGTGCAAATACTTATAATCCTGAATGGTATGATGAATTCTTTATTAACATTCAATCAGTACTTGATGGGGATATGACTGCGAAAGAATATCTTAAAGAAACACAACCAAAAATGCAAGAAAAATTAGATGCTACAAATCAGCAAAAGGCTACAGCTAAATAATACGGTGAATAAACATAGAAGTAAAAATTTAAAGTAGTGTTTAATTCCTAAAGTATCAGTTAATGATAAAGTAGGCGGCTGAAAAGTCGCCTACAATTTTTACAAGGAGATGTTAGAATGGCGAGAATACATACAAAGAAAAAAAGCAATCTATATGCTCATGAGCATCGTGTAGCTTTCATGTTTGTTATATTACCAGTAATTGGATTTTTAGTATTTTCTTTACTACCATTTTTATATTCTGTCTATGCTTCGTTGACAGATTGGAATGGTTTAGGGAGAATGAACTTTATCGGATTAGAGAATTTTCAAAGGTTAGTACGAGACCCATACTTTTATCAAACGATGGGAAATACTATTTTTCTCATGATAGGTATTCCTATTGGTTTATTGGTCTCTTTTGCTTTAGCATCAGCATTGAGTAGAGGAATTAAGGGGACAACTATTTTTAGGACAGTGTACTATATACCAGTGATTTCATCTCTAGCAGCAATTTCTATATTGTGGCAATGGGCTTATAATGGTGATTTTGGTCTTATTAATCAAGTACTTGATATTTTTGGAATTGACGGTCCAAACTGGTTACAAAATCCTGTGACAGTAAAACCAGCCATTATTTTAATGACAATTTGGAAAGGTTTGGGATACTCAATGTTATTGTATTTAGCCGCTATCCAAAGTGTGCCTAAAACGTTTTATGAGGCAGCAGAATTAGACGGTGCCTCCCCGTTTCAAAAGTTTACCAATATTACGTGGCCAATGGTTCGTCCAGTAACGTTTTTCTTAATTGTGACTAATATTATAGGTGGAGCTCAAATCTTTACAGAGATTAATATTATGACACCTACTGGGGGTCCAAAATATAGTTCAGCAACTGTTGTATGGTACATCTGGCAAAAAGCTTTTAAAAATTGGCAAATGGGATACGCTAGTAGTATGGCTCTAGTTCTAGCAGTAATTGTATTTATTGTTACTGCTATCCAATTTTGGATGAATAGTCGTTCAGAATATACAATTGACTAGGAGGTTACCATGAAAAAAATAAAAATATCACATGTTTTGATTTTTGCGATCTTACTATTAGGATCAGTTGTCATGATTGGGCCTCTTCTTTGGATGGTGTCAACATCATTAAAAGATAAAACAGGCGTCTTTCAATTACCACCACAATGGATACCGAATCCAATAAAATGGGATGCTTATCAACGATTATTGGAATTAGATACTCTAGGATCAGGGATAAAAAATACAATTATTGTATCTTTGACGGTAACAATAATTGGTACTGTCACCTCAAGTATGGCTGCTTTTTCTTTTGCTAAATTGAAAATGCCATTCAAAAATCTATTGTTTTTAGTATTGTTAACAGCAATCATGATTCCTTATCCAGCTGTTATGATTCCACAGTTCATGCTATTCTCAAAAATTGGTTGGGTAGATACATTATTGCCATTGATTATTCCAGGTTTATTTGGAAACATTACAATGATATTTTTCTTGAGACAGTATCTATCAAATATTCCAGATTCTATTATTGAAGCAGCTAAAATTGATGGCGCAGGCTATTGGAAGATATTCTCTAATTTGATTTTTCCACTTATTCGACCAGCAGTTGCAGCACAGTTTATTTTATGGTTTATGGGAGCGTGGAATGATTATTTGGCACCATTGATTTATTTAAATTCACCAGAAAAACAAACACTGCAAGTTGTTATTGCTAATTTGAATGCGGCATATGCTATTCAGACAGACTATCCATTGATTATGGCCGCATCAGTGATTTCATTACTTCCAGTATTAACAGTGTTTATTATTTTCCAAAAACAAATTATCGAATCCGTTGCGATTTCAGGTATGAAAGGTTAAAAAATGTGGGAAAGAGCGATGAAGTGGCTACATGTAGCTGTATTATTTGTCTTTTTAAATGTTTTGTGGTTGTTGGGGACATTACTAGGAGGAGTGGTATTTAGTCTTATTCCAAGTACGATTGCTATATTGAAAGTACTTCAACTTCCAAGAATTTTTGATAATGATTATAGTTGCCGTGAAATTATAGGTAGTTACTACCGATTTTTTAAAGAAGCATATAAGCATAACAAGGTCTTCCTTTTTTTACCGATTATGATTGCCACTATTGCAGTGTTAGAGCTTCAAATGATCACTCAAAATGTTTTTCTTCAAGCGACTTTCCAAATTCCTTTAACGATTTTACTTGTCTACGTTGTTATAATAATATTCCATGTCAGTTATTTAGCAACGCAGTTGGAACTTATAACGTCTAAACAGTATAAATTACTATTATTAAGTCCGTTGATTTTTAATCGTTCCACTATATTGATACTAGTCGTAATTATGACTTTAACAATTATTGCATTGGTAAAAGGTTGGATACTGATGGTTTTCTTCTCGCTTGTTATTTATGCCGCGTCACAATTAGTTGGACATGATTATAAAAGTAAAGGGCTGATTCGATGAAGAAAAAGTATTGTCTATTATCTCTAATAGCTTTAGTTACTCTGACCGCCTGTCAAAATATAGCTGTGGACCAAGTTTTGAAAAAACCAAATTTTGAAAATGTCTCGGTACATGATCCATCAATCATCAAAACTAATGATTCTTATTATATTGTTGGTTCTCACGCAATGTTTGCTAAGTCTTATGATCTTATCCAATGGGAACAGTTAGCCTCCTCAATCAATACAGATATCATGTTTGAGAATGTTAGAGAAGAGCTAGTAGAAGATTTTAAATATGCCAAAACAAACACTATGTGGGCAAGTGATTTAGTCCAGTTAAAAGATGGTAAATATTATTTATATTATTGCCTTTGTGAAGGGAACTCCCCTCTTTCAGCACTAGGAGTTGCGGTCTCAGATTCAATAGAAGGGCCTTATAAAAAGGTTGAAACCTTCCTACATTCTGGAACCTCTCCGCAGTTTGGTAAAACTTACGATGCGACTAGACACCCCAATGTTATAGACCCTAATGTTTTTTATGATAAAGATGGTAAATTATGGATGGTTTATGGTTCTTATTCAGGTGGGATATATATTCTTGAAATGGATGAAACGACGGGCCTTCCCAAAGAACGTAATACTTACGGGAAACATTTACTGGGTGGGAATCATGCACGTATTGAAGCACCTTATATTCAATATCATTCAGAAACAGATTACTACTACTTATTTACATCTTTTGGAGGTTTAACAGCTGATGGTGGTTATAATTTGCGTGTGGCACGATCTAAAAATCCTGATGGACCTTATGAAGACATATCAGGCAATAAGATGGATAGTGTTAAGGGAAAAGCAGGAACCACATTTGATGATTTGAGTATTCAAGATTATGGTAATAAAGTAATTGGTAATTTTCTTTACGAACCAGATGATGGATTAACAAATGCTGGTTATGTTTCACCTGGTCATAATTCAACTTATTGTGATGAAAAGAGTGGTAAATATTTTGCGATTTTCCATACACGTTTTCCAAATTCTGGAGAAATACATGAGGTCAGAGTTCATCAATTACTCTTTACAGAGTCTGGTTGGCCAGTAATGGTACCGCTCCGCTATGGTGAAGAAACGATCGCAGACTATAAGAAGAATCAGATTGGTTTAGAGTTTAAGGCTATTCTCTTTGAAAAAGAAATTTCAGATGCTGTCTCAGAGCCCCAGATGATTCATTTAACATCAGATGGTAAAATTCAGGGAGAGCTAGAGGGGAACTGGCAATTATCGGATAAAAATACTAGTAAAGATTCTATAATTACTATCAATAATACAACTTACAAGGGTAGGTTTATATCGGCTTGGGATGAATACCAAGAACAGCAGGCTATGACATTTACAGGCCTATCTGATAATGGCTTGCCAATATATCTAATTGAAGTGAGGAAATAAATAATGTCAAAACAACTAATTTATCAAAACCCTATTGTATTGGAGCGGGCCGACCCGTGGGTCTACAAGCACACGGATGGTTATTATTATTTTACAGGATCTGTACCTGGATACCAGACGATTGAGTTACGCCGTGCTAAGTCATTAAATGATTTAGGTGAAAAAGCTGAAGTAGTAACCGTGTGGTATGCGCATGAAACAGGGCCTCTGAGCGAACTGGTTTGGGCGCCAGAAATTCACTATCTAAGAGGTAAGTGGTATATTTATTTTGCTGCAAGTGATGATGCAGTGGAACGCAATCAATATCATCATCACCGCATGTTTGTACTGGAGAATGAAAGCGCTAATCCGATGAAAGGTGAGTGGATTGAAAAAGGTCAAATTAGAACTCAGTATGAAAGTTTTAGCATTGATGCAACAGTCTTTGAATTAGAAGACGAGCTCTATTATATATGGGCACAACTTGACCCAAGGATTCCAGGTAATTCAAACCTTTACATTTCTAAAATGGTTAATCCTTGGACGTTGACAGGTCCTCAAAAATTATTGACCATTCCAGAATACGATTGGGAAAAAATTGGGTTCTTAGTTAATGAAGCGCCAGCAGTTATCATTCGTAATGGCAAAGTATTTGTGACTTATTCTGCCAGTGCGACTGATGAAAACTATGCTATGGGCTTATTGTGGGCTGATGCTAATTCGGACTTGTTGGATGGTTATTCTTGGCATAAGTCTGAAAAACCGGTCTTTGTTTCTTCAGAAAAAAATCGTCTTTTTGGTCCAGGTCATAATTCGTTTACACGAAATGAGGATGATACGAAAGATGTTTTGATTTTCCATGCACGTCCTGAAAAAAATAAAGAAGGCGATCCGCTAGATAATCCTAATCGCCATGCCAATGCTCAGGTGTTTTCATGGGATGAAAATGGATTCCCAGTATTTGGAGAACCGGGGGCAGGCTAAATCATCAAATATAAGAGTTTAGGAACAATATTTTTATACTTTTAACGATATCAGTGAGATATCTAGAGGAGTTTGAATGAAAGACAATCGTTATTTAAATGCAGAATGCCATCAGCGTTTTTCAATTAGGAAAAGTCATTTAGGAGCAAGTAGTGTCTTGCTCGGCGTATCGTTATTGTTACTTTTTGGTGCAGCACCTGCTGCAGCAAATGAATTAGAAAACTCATTAGAAAGTCCTCCATATACTGTTCTGACAACAGAGGCTGATTCAAATAGTGTGGTAGATAAAGTTACAGATCAAGAAAATGAAGCAGAACAGACAGTTACTCCAGAGGTAGAGGCAAACCAAGCTCTTGCTGAGGAAGTGAACGACCTAGAAACTATTCAGATGGTTGATGACAATATGACAGTAACATTACCAGATACAAGTGAGGAAGCTACTGAAACATCTATTGATGAAGAGTTTTCACGTGTTTCTGTTCATGACCCATCTATTTTTTATGATGAGGCTTCAGGAACTTATTATGCATTTGGTTCACACTTAGCTCAAGCAAAATCAGATGATTTACAGAATTGGGCACCATTGTTTAATCATGAATATGAAAATCCATCAAGTGTCCTAGGAAATCTCAATGAAAATCTTGCTAAACCTTTTGAATGGGCAGGTTATGATGATGCTGATACGGCTAACGGACGTTATTCGGTTTGGGCACCGGATGTTATCTGGAATCCGGCTTATCAATGGGATGATGGCACGACTGGTGCTTACATGTACTATTTCTCAAATTCATCGACTTGGCGCCGTTCGGTTATTAGTTATGCGGTTTCCAAGACTGTTGAAGGGCCTTATGATTATGTAGATAGCTTGATTTATTCAGGTTTTACTAAAGAAGATGCTACAGATGGAAGTAGTCGTAATGTTAATTATAAGAACACTAATGTAGATGATTTGATGGAAGCTGGCGTTATTGAATCTGGATTTAGCGATAAATGGAATAGAGATAATGGGCACACTTATAATAATGACTACGCCCCAAACGCTATTGATGCCAATGTTTTTTACGATAAAACTGGAAAACTTTACATGAGTTATGGTTCTTGGTCAGGTGGTATTTACCTTTTGGAAATCGATCCAACAACTGGTAAGGCAATCTATCCTGGTAAGGATAGCATGACACCAGATGGTAGACATATTGATAAATATTTTGGGACACACTTGATTGGTAGTTGGCATCAATCAGGTGAAGCCCCTTATATTACTTATGACCCATCAACAGACTTTTATTATCTTTTTGTAACTTATGGAGGCTTAGGCAGAGAAGGCGGTTATAACATGCGTCTTTTCCGTTCTAAAACTGTTGATGGCCTTTATGTGGATGCCAAAGGAGAACATCCTAAATATACAGGATGGACACCGAATCTCATTAATGCTGCTTACGGTGTTAAGGTGATGGGAAATTATAGTTTAGATTCATTAAAAACCTCATACATGTCACCTGGACATAATTCTGCACTTATTGACAAAGATGGGAATTGGTTCTTAGTTAATCATACTCGCTTCAATCAAGGAACGGAGTACCATGAAGTTCGTGTTCACCCAATGAAAATGACAGAAGATGGGTGGCCAGTCGCTTTACCTTTTGAATATCGACCAATCAATGTGGCCTTAACAGAGCGAAGTGTCAAACAATTTAGTGGTGATTACGAATTTGTTAATCATGGAACGGAAACGTCAGGTCAGCCCTTAGCGAAATCACGTTTACAATTGAATGATGATGGTTCAGTTTCAGGTGCTTTAACAGGAAATTGGACGGTTACTGAAAAAAGTGGTCATTTCTATGTGACGCTAATAACAGACAGTGGCACAACTTATCAAGGGATTTTTGAACTTCAAAAGGATGAGAGTCCTGGGAAAAAAGTAAGTCTCGTTTTCGCTTTGGTGGGGAACAATAATGAAGTTATCTGGGGAGTCAAACCTTATGAAGTAGAGACGAAATCTACTATTAAAATTCACTTTTTAAACGAAAAAAATGCTGAGATTTTACCTACTCAAACAATAGATGGTTTTGTAGGGGAAACTGTTGCTTTGCCAGAGGTTCCTTTTGTAGAAGGTTACCACTTTGAGACTATTTTGAAATTTGTTGATGGAACAAATAAAATCATTTACCGTTACCAATCGCCCAAAGAAACGTTAAACACTTTAGATATTAATCAGCCAGGGAAAAACTATGGTCAGACTTTAACTTCTGATGTTACTGGAAATGTGACAAACAATGTTCCTAAATCAACAGTGCAAATACTAGGTAATGAAGAGTTATCCGTTGTATTAAGTGGTCGGTCTGCTGATGTATCACATGATAGTGAAAAACCATTGCATACTGCACTTCCTAAAACAAGTAGTATGGATAGCATGCTAACAATGATAGGCAGCTTTTTATTATCAGGAGTGATGTTGCTATTAAAGAAAACGAAGCGATGGAGCTAGTCGTTCTGCATGAAAGGAGATTTCTTTATGAAAGAGAGTGCGTTAACATTCGGTGTTCATGATCCGACGATTATTGAGTCGGATGGGAAGTTTTATTTGTATTCAACAGATACGCGCCAGCCAGAAACGTCAGGAATTCCTATTAGAAAATCAGAAGATCTTATGACATGGGAATTTAAAGGCCAGGCAATGCCAGAGGTGCCTAATGATGCTAAGCGTTGGAGTCAAGCGGTAGGACTTTGGGCTCCGGAAATTATTAAATATGGTGATGAATATCGTATTTATTATTCTGCTTCAACCTTTGGTAGTACAATTTCTTATATTGGTTTAGCTACTGCAAAAACACCTATGGGCCCTTTTGAAGATAAAGGGGTTATTGTCAAAACAAACCCAGAGTTATGTGATCATAATGCCATTGATGCTAATGTGGTGATAGATAAAGAAGGTGAGCAGTGGTTTGTTTATGGTTCTTTCTTTGGTGGTATTTATATTTTGCCTCTAGATAAAGAAAGTGGGAAACCTAAAGAAGCTGGTTTTGGGAAGCGTATTGCGGTACGTCCAAAGAGTGTTGATACAGCGATTGAAGGTGGTTTTATTTACTACAATTCAGAAACGGATTATTATTATTTGTTTTGTTCATATGATTCATTGAACGATAGTTATAATATCCGTGTAGCGCGCTCTCGTCAAATTGATGGTCCTTATGTGGATAGTAAAGGTTTGGCAATGGATGACTTAGAGCATGAACCCAACGATATCGGTGTGAAGTTGCTAGGCAGTTATCAATTTATTGGTGAGAAACCTGTATTTGCACCCGGCCATAATTCTATTTTTAAGCGCTCAGATGATAGCTTATTTATGGTTCACCATGCTAGACGTCAGACTTTCTCTGACAAATTTTTCTTAAATATTAGACAATTGGATTGGCTATCAAGTGGTTGGCCTGTTGTATCTCCAGTTTTTTATGAAGGGGCTTGTGATGAGGAAGCGTTAGAACTGGAAGGAATTTGGAATATTGTCCGATTTGACTCCGATAGTGGTCTAAAAGAGAGTACTACAGAAAAGATTGTTGTTAGTGACTACGAACGAACTATCGGGAATGAATTTAACTGGAAAGACGTCTTAGTGAAAACAAGGTTAGTCGTTAAAGATGGGGGTAGCAGGCAAATTTTCTCTGGTTTAACTCCAGAGGGCTATGCATTGATTGCGATAAAAGAGTGAGTATTAAGCTTGTAGGAAAGTGTTCAGAAAAGGAGTATTATGCAAAAAGCTTCGTTAAGAATTGTCAGAGATATGGCAATTTCAACAGTTGATAAAAGGCTCTTTGGTTCATTTGTGGAACATATGGGTAGAGCTGTCTATGGTGGAATTTATCAGCCTGATCATGTGACTAGTGATGCTGATGGGTTCCGTAATGATGTGAAAGCGTTAGTTAAAGAGTTAGGAGTTACCTTAGTCCGTTATCCAGGAGGTAATTTTCTTTCAGGTTATAATTGGGAAGATGGTATCGGTCCAAAAGAAAAGCGCCCAGTACGAACAGATTTAGCCTGGCGCGCCATTGAAACGAATCAAGTAGGAATTCATGAATTTGCTAACTGGGCAAAGAATGTGGGTGTCGAAGTTAACATGGCGGTTAATATGGGGACACGTGGCATTGATGAAGCACGCCAGTTAGTCGAATACTGTAATTTTGATGGTGGAACTTACTGGAGTGACAAGCGGATTGAAAATGGTCAAAAAGAACCATTTGGTTTTAAAACCTGGTGCATTGGTAATGAAATGGATGGTCCGTGGCAAATTGGGCATAAGACAGCTGACGAATACGGACGTGCGGCCGCTGAAACGGCAAAAGCAATGAAGTTGGTAGATGACTCAATTGAATTAGTTGTTTGTGGAAGTTCTAACAGTCATATGCCAACTTTTGGAGATTGGGAATTAACCGTTCTGGATCATACCTATGATTATGTTGACTACTTATCGCTTCACCAATATTACGGAAATCCTGCAAATAATTTAGAAGACTATTTAGCTTGTTCTTTGGACATGGATGAGTTTATCAAAGGTGTAGTAGCCATTTGTGACACTGTTAAAGCTAAAAAGCACAGTAAGAAGCAAATGAATCTTTCCTTTGATGAATGGAATATTTGGTATCATTCTAATGAGCAGGATAAACAAATCAAACCATGGTTAATTGCACCACCACAGTTAGAAGATCAGTATAATTTTGAGGATGTTCTTGTTTTAGGGACGTTGCTGATGACATTATTGAAGCATGCGGATCGTATTAAGATTGCTTGTTTAGCTCAATTAGTTAATGTGATTGCGCCAATTTTTACAGAGCAAGATGATAATCAAAGCCCTGCTTGGCGTCAAACAACTTTCTATCCTTTTATGCAGGCTGCTAAATATGGTAAAGGAACAGTCCTAACACCGCTTATGTCGTGTGACAGTTACCAAACAGAAAGCTATGATCAAGTGCCATATCTTGAGACAATTGCAGTACTTAGTGAAGATGAGAGTGAAGTAACGATTTTTGCGGTTAATCGTTCCCGTGAAGAAATGGCTTTCGATGTAGATAGTTTGGGACTAACTTTTGGTGAAGTTCTTGAATTTAGCCATATGGCAGGTCATGACATTAAGGCTGTGAATAGTTTGAGTTCTGATGCTATTAAACCAATCGCTTCTGATAGCTATCAAGTGGCAGATGGTAGTCTTCAAGTCACACTTGCAGGCTTGTCTTGGAATGTTATTCGAGTAGCGGTTAAATCATGAGATAAGGAGAGTGACATGAAAATTACATTGACTCAAGAAAAAGGACCAAAAATTTCAAAATACATTTACGGCCATTTTGCTGAGCACTTAGGGCGTTGTATTTATGAAGGTCTTTATGTTGGAGAGGATTCTACGATTCCAAATATCAATGGTATGCGAACAGATGTCGTGGAAGCCTTGAAAAATATCCAAATTCCAGTGCTTCGCTGGCCAGGAGGCTGTTTTGCTGATGAGTATCATTGGAAAGATGGTATTGGCCTTAAAGAGAATCGTAAAAAAATTGTCAACACTCACTGGGGTGGGGTAACCGAAAATAATCATTTTGGGACACATGAATTTTTTGAACTGATTAAACAGCTTGGCTGTGAAGCATATATTAACGGTAATGTAGGTAGTGGTACTGTTCAAGAAATGCAAGAATGGGTCGAATACATGACGATGGGTGGTGAATCGCCAATGGCAAATCTTCGTCGTGAAAACGGTCAGGAAGAGCCTTGGAAAGTAGCCTTCTTCGGTGTCGGTAACGAAAGCTGGGGTTGCGGTGGTAACATGCGCCCAGATTACTATGCGGATGAGTATCGTCGTTATCAAACTTATGTGCGTCAATATGGACAAGAGAAAATTTACAAGATTGCTTGTGGTCCTAATATTGATGATTATCACTGGATGGATCGTGTCATGGCAATTGCTGCGCCTTTTATGGATGGTATCAGTCTGCACCATTATGCCTTAACAGGTGCTTGGGAGGATAAAGGTCCTGCTACTAATTTTGAAGAAGCTCACTGGTGGTCATTGATTAAAAGCGCTCAAAAAATGGATGAACTCATCACCAAGCACAGCACAATCATGGATAAGTATGACCCAGAAAAACGAGTTGGTTTAATCGTTGATGAATGGGGTTCATGGTTGGCAGTTGAACCAGGTACAAATCCAGGTTTCCTTTATCAGCAAAATACGATTCGTGATGCTATGGTAGCCGCAGTAACCTTAAATATTTTCCATAAACATGCCGAACGTGTTCATATGGCTAATATTGCTCAAACAGTCAATGTTTTGCAATCCATGATTTTAACAGAAGGCAGTCAAATGGTGAAAACACCTAGCTATCATGTTTTTGACTTGTATAAAGTTCACCAGGATGCAGAGCTTGTAGCTTCCTATGGCGACAGTGCAGAACCCCTTTCTTACACCGTATCGCAAAAAGATGGTATCGTGTCCGTGTCTTTGTGTAACTATGCTTTGACTGAAGAACAAACCGTAGAAGTAGATGGTATTCTAGGAGATATCATCAAGGAAGCACGATACATTACTGCAGAAAAGATGGATGACTATAATGACTTTGATCATCCGGAAACAATTGTTATTAAAGAGTTTGAGGGAGCTTCACTTCGCGATGGACGATTGACGGTGACCCTGCCTCCAATGTCCGTTGCAACAATTCAAATTGTTTAGAAGGAGAAAATAATGACTATTTTAGAAGAAACCTTTACATTGGCAAACGGTGTCAAGATTCACAAGGTTGGTCTTGGGACTTGGCAGTCGGAACCCAATGATGCCTATAAGGCGACTAAGTTTGCTCTTGAAAATGGTTATTTCCACATTGATACAGCCTATGTGTACGGTAACCAAGTAGAGGTTGGTCAAGGTCTCAAAGACAGTGGTGTCGCGCGTGATAAGATTTTTATCACTTCGAAAATTCCGGCAGAGTGGAAATCCTATGATGAGTCCATTAAGGCGATTGACGAAAGCTTAGAACAACTTGGTGTTGACTACATTGATTTGATGTTGATTCATGCTCCCAGACCATGGTCTGAAATGCATCAAAGACCGATTGGTGAGCGTTATTATGACGAAAATGCAGAGATGTGGCGTGCACTCGAAGATGCCTATGAATCTGGGAAATTAAGAGCTATTGGCGTTTCAAATTTTGATGTTGATGATTTGAAATACCTTGCTCAAAAGGCACGTATTCAACCTATGGTTAATCAAATTATCTACCATATTGGCAATACTAATGCAGAGGTTTTAGACTACTGTCAAAAACATGACATCTTAGTAGAAGGTTACTCACCGATTGCTACAGGCCGTTTACTTGGCAATGAGCGTGTACAGGAAATTGCAGATAAGTACGGAAAATCCATTCCACAAATCTGTATTCGATATTTGCTAGAGAAAGATATTTTACCATTGCCAAAATCGGTGCATGAAAACTATATTGTGCAAAACGCAGCTGTTGACTTTGTTATTGATGCTGTAGATATGGCTTATTTGGATAGCTTGTAATAATATATTTAGGAGATGGGGTGACCTTTTCTCCTTTTTTATTTGAATCATCAATACAGCTAGTATCAATTATTAAAATTTACCAAAATGCATCCGATAATATAGGGGGCTGTAGTTACTGAATTTTTTAAATACTTTTCCAAAATAACTTTGAGAACTATATCCTAAACTTGTTGTAATCTCTGAAAGGCTGAGCTCAGTATAGATCAAGAGTTGTTCAGCGTAAGTCATTTTTTCTTGATAAATATAGTTTTGTATACTTGTGTTAAGTTCTTTTTGAAATAATTGTGTTAAATAACTTGATGAACAGGGAATAGCTTGAGCAACTTCTTCTGATGTAATAGGTTGGTGTAAATGTTCTGTAATATATGTTTGAGCCTTAGTCACAAAAGGATGAAAAAATGCTGAATCAGATGGACTTATGAGTAAAGAATTTTGTTTTGTGTATTGTTTGACTAATAGGGTAAATTCAATTTCTGATTGGCGGATATGAGCTATAATCTCTTCAAGTGATGTTAATGTTTCGACAGCTGAAATAAATTGATCACTCATGGAGTAAGCAATTTCTGGCGGAACCCCACCTTTCATTGCAGAACGACTAGCTAAGGTTATGACAACAATTGCTAAATTTTTAAAGTTTCTCAATTCATTATCTGCTAAGATTCCTATCTCACCAGTGTAGACCTCTTCCCAGCTTTGTTTTAATTTAACAAGATCACCTTGAGCAATACTATTTTGTTCTCTTAATTCTTGTTGGTAAGAATTATGGTGTTGAGCATGTTCTCTATTGTTGAATAAAAGTGCTGTTGATTTACCCTTGATCTGCTCAAAGGTCATCCTAAAATTAGAAATCCAAATTTCTTCTTGATTGAGTTCGTAGTTATGCAGGCAATTATGAAGTAATAAAGAATATTCTACAATAATCATCAAAGTATTTGTGGGTAGTGTATTGACTAATTGTGAAAGGTCTAATGGTTGTGATTGAAATTGATGCTTAAGAGCTGTAGAGTTGAGTGCTTTCAATGGGCCGATAATATAGATATCTTGTTTATATTTGATGAGTGAAAAGACAATATTATTATTGTAGGTAATGATTTTGGGGCAAGAGTGATTTCCTAGTGTCAGTAGTGGATACTCTAGGATTTCTTGACAATTTTGATAATGAGCGATGATATCAAAATTGTCACAATAACTTTTTATCAAATTATGCTGATGGTAGTGTGTAACACATGTCTGTAGTTTTCTAGAAATATATTTTAAAAGATAATTTTCAGCCATGCGATGTAACCCCTTTCAGAATATGATTGTATTTTACCAAAAAGTAGTGAAAAATGATATAAAAAAGGATATTTAGACTTTATAATGATGTTTGTAAAAACGCATACAAAGGAGAGTTGTGTAATGAAAAAACAAGTATTTAATCCCTATTTACCAAATTATGAATATCTTCCGGATGGAGAACCAAGAGTGTTTGGGAATCGCCTTTATATTTATGGAAGTCACGATAGATTTGGAGCAGATTATTATTGTTTAAATGATTATGTTACTTATTCGGCTCCCTTAAATGATTTAAGCGACTGGAGATATGAGGGAGTTATCTACCGGAAAACTCAAGATCCTTTTAATGCCGAAGGGAAATTTAGTATGTTTGCACCAGATGTAGTACAAGGTCCAGATGGTCGATATTATTTGTACTATGGTATGGATTTTTATAGTCGAATTTCTGTAGCAGTTGCTGATAGACCTGTAGGTCCATTTGAATTTTATGGCAATGTTAAGCACGTAGACGGTGAATTGTATGGTTCTGATCCTATTTGTGATCCTTTCCAATTTGATCCCGCTGTATTAGTAGACGATGATAATCGAGTTTACCTCTATACAGGTTTTGGACCTGGTAGAGAAGTAGTTGAAAACGTTAAAAAAATGATGGGAATTACTCTGGGTGATACCGGTAATTACGTTGTGGAATTGGACCAAGATATGCTTACGATAAAGACAGAACCTAAACAAGTTATCCCAAATCAATGGGATAGTGAAGGAACTGGTTTTGAGGGACATGAGTTTTATGAAGCTAGTTCTATTCGCAAATTTAGTGGAAAATATTATTTCATTTATTCTTCTGTTTTGAGTCATGAGTTAGCCTTTGCGATGAGTGATAAGCCGACCGAAGGTTATGTTTATGGTGGCAGTTTACATTCTAATGCTGATTTGGGTGTAAACGGCAATCAAGTGGCGCAGGCTTACTGGGGGAATAATCATGGATCTATTGTAGATATCAATGGAATCTATTATATTTTTGGGCATCGTCAAACAAATTATAGTGAGTTTTCAAGGCAAGGCATTGCTGAAGTTATTCAAATGAATGAAAAAGGGTTATTTGAACAAGCAGAGTTAACCAGTTGTGGATTAAATGGTGGACCGCTTCGAGGTTTAGGGACTTATTCAGCAGCGATAGCTTGTAATCTCATTGGACCTAAAGGTGCTATGAAAAGTGTCGAAGTTAATTCAGAAGCTTTAAAAGCAATACATCCTTGTTTAACTCAATTTGAGGAAGATAATGAAAAACGTGAGTCCCAATATATCCATAACCTTTGTGATAGTGCTATCGTAGGCTATAAATATTTTGAATTTAGTTCTCCAAAATGTCTCTCAGTAGAGGTTCGTGGGGATGCGAATGGCTATTTTAGCTTTAGTACGGAAAGATTTGGGAAGGAAGTGGCAAGAATAGAGGTTTCTAATAGCTCAGAATGGGTAATTTTAAAGACTAATTTCTTAGTTGATTTACAGGGGCAGAAAGCTCTTTATGTCACTTATAAAGGACAGGGAAGTATTGATTTTAAATCAATTACATTTGCTTAAGGAGGATGGTATGAAAGAGATATTATACGGTGCTGCTTATTACGATGAGTATATGCCCTATGATCGCTTAAAAAAAGATATAGCAATGATGTTAAAGGCCGGTATCAATGTTGTTCGCATTGCTGAGTCAACTTGGTCCACCTATGAAAAAGAACCAGGAAAATTTGATTTTTCAAGTGTTATTCGGGTTATTGAAGCTATGAAAGAAGCCGGTATTAAAGTGATTATAGGAACACCAACTTATGCTGTTCCATCTTGGCTGATATCACTGGATCCGACAGTTATGGTTGAGCGAAAAGGAAGTGGTCGTGCCATTTACGGTATGCGACAATCAATGGATATTACCAACAAGACTTATCTTCATTATGCAGAGCGAATTATTAGAGAGCTGATGAAGGTATCTGCTAATTATGATAATGTGATTGGGTTTCAAATTGATAATGAGACAAAAGCATATGGAACATCTAGTAAAAATGTTCAAGTGGGTTTTGTTCAGTATCTGAAAAAACAATTTCATAATGATATTGAAGCCATGAATAAGGCGTTTGGGTTTGATTACTGGAGTAATCGAGTAGATTCTTGGGAGAATTTTCCTAATGTTAACGGAACTATCAATGGAAGTTTAGGTGCAGAGTTTGAAAAGTACCAGCGTTTATTAGTTGATGACTTTCTTCAGTGGCAGGCAGATATTGTGTCAGAATATGCTAGAGATGATCAATTTATTACCCAGAATTTTGATTTTGAGTGGCGAGGATACTCGTATGGTGTTCAACCTGAAGTGAATCACTTTAAAGCTTCTAAAGCTATTACGATAGCAGGATGCGATATCTATCATCCAGCACAGGATAAATTAACAGGATTAGAAATTGCCTTTTGTGGAGATAGTACGCGTCAGTTAAAGAAAACTAATTATCTCGTTCTAGAGACGCAAGCTCAAGGCTTTTCTAACATGATGCCTTATCGTAATCAACTTATTCTTAATGCTTATAGTCATTTAGCGAGTGGTGCAAATGCGGTTATGTATTGGCATTGGCACTCTATTCATAATTCTGCTGAGTCCTATTGGAGAGGCCTTTTAGCTCATGATTTTGCTGAAAACAAAACCTATCAAGAAGCAGTTGTTGTCGGTAATGAATTGAAACGTTTATCATCGAAGTTAGTTAATTTGAAAAAGACCAATCAAGTAGCCTTATTAATTAGTAACGAAGCTTTAACCGCTTTAAAATGGTTCCCGATTGATATTAAATCCGATTTTTCATCTACACTATCTTACAATGATATTGTTAGAGCTTATTATAGGGCTCTTTATAGTCTAAATATTGAATGTGATATAGTTTCAGTAGATTCAGATGACTGGCAAAATTATGAAGTGCTTGTTGTTCCATCACTATATGCAGCACCAGATGATGTTTATGAACGCTTATCATATTACGTAGAGTCAGGTGGGAAACTGTTGATGAGTTTCAAATCAGCTGTTGCTGATGAGTATGTAACCATTTCACATGAAGGAACACCTCATAAATTACAAGAGGTTTTAGGGTTATCTTATAACCAATTTGCATCTCCTACAGGCCAAACCCTATCTACGAGCTATTTTGAAAATGGTGGTGTAGTTGAAGGATTTTTAGAATTTCTACAACCAACAACTGCTCAGATATTAGCAGAGTATGAAGATAGTCAATGGTATGATAATGTAGCTATCACGGTTAATCATTTTGGTAAAGGGAAAGCAGTGTATGTAGGATGTCATGTTGATGAAAAATCTCTTATGAAGATTATTGAAAAAATTTTTGAAGATCAATTTAATTATGACTTATCAAAATATCAATTCCCTATTATTGTCAAAAAGGGAAAAAATGATTTTGGTAAATTAGTGACCTATTTGTTGAATTATTCCGATCATACCCAGCAGGTTGTTGCAGAACAATCAGGTTTAGACTTAAGAAATGGCCGACAGATTTTAGAGGGACAACTACTTAGTATTGCCTCTTGGGATGTTATTATTTTGGAAGAAAATTAATCAATATTATTAAAAGGAGTTTTAATGATGGCAACAAAGAAAGAGTTTGGAATGACTTATAATCCAGATCCGCAAAGTAAACTTAGTTTTCTAGAACGTTTTGCTTATGGGACAGGTGACTTTGCAGGAAATATTGTTTATTCTGCGATTTCGATATTTTTAGTTTTTTATTACACAGATGTTGTTCATGCGGATGCTGCAGCTGTGGGTACCATAATGTTAGTTTCACGGATATTTGATGGTATTAGTGATATTATCATGGGGATTATTGTCGATCGTACGAAGTCAAAATTTGGTAAAGCTCGTGTATGGTTAGCTCGACTAGCTATTCCTTACGCTCTCAGTGCCGTTATCTTGTTTTCAGTACCGACAAATGCTAGTAATACCTTTAAGCTGATTTATATCTTTTTAAGCTATAATTTAGTATCAACAGTTATTTTCACAGCTATTAACGTTCCTTACGCAACAATGAATGCAATGATGACGCAAAATCAGTATGAGAGAACGTTATTAGGAACCTTTCGGATGTTATTAGCAACTGCTGGAACATTATTTATTAATACCTTTACCTTAAAAGTTGTTAATGCCTTTGGCGGAGATGCGAAAGCTTGGACACTAACATTTGTTGTGTTCGGGGTTTTATCAATTGTTATTTTCCTATTTTCATTCTTTTTCACTCATGAACGTGTTATTGAGGAACAAAATAGTGACACACCGAAAGCTAATATAGCTCAAGAATTTGGAGCCTTATTAAAAAATAAATATTGGTTAATTGTAGCGCTTGTTGTTTTTATCATGTATTTTTCTCTAACTGTAGGTGGTGGAACGGCTATTTATTATGCTAAAGCAGTTCTCAATGATCAAAACCTAGTAGGACCACTTGGAAATGCGACAACAATAGCACAAATTGCAACAATGTTTGTGGCAGCTCCTCTATTTGTTAAACGCATGGGGAAAGGTAAAGCCATGGTTTTGGGAATGTCGATATCCGCAATTGGATATTTGATGACAGCCCTAGTTGGAGCAAATTACACATTGATTATGGTTTCAAATGTTATAAAGGGTATCGGTAACGGTTTTGCAGCTTCATGTATGTGGGGAATGCTTTCAGATACCATTGAGTATGGTGAATGGAAAACAGGAATTCGCAGTGCAGGGCTTGCAAATGCTGCCTCTTCATTTGGTTCAAAAGTGGGTTCAGGTGTAGCGGGAGCTGTTCTTGGTTGGGTAATGGCTGCCGGTGGATATGACGCGACGGCAGCAACGCAATCTGCAAGTGCAGTAGCGGCAGTAAGCACCTTATATATCTATCTTCCGCTTGCTATCAGTGTCATTTCGGCTGTCGTTCTTCTAGTATTCTACAAATTAGATAAGGAATATGATGGCATTATCGCAGATTTAGAAGTGCGTAAGGGCATTAAATAGTATAATAGATAATATAAAAAGAATACTCTCTCGTTACGTCTCACTAATGAAAGGGAGTAGCTTTTTAACATGATGAAGGAGATAATAATCATGAAAGATTATTTAAGCATTGATATTGGGGGAACTCAGATTAAGTATGCCCTTATTGATAGGTCTGGGAACATTATTGAAAAATCAAATAGGTCGACTCCTGATAACTTACCTCATTTTTTAGAGGCGATTGATTCTTTGGTTACGCATTATAAATCAAGGATCAGAGGTGTGGCTATCAGTTGTCCAGGTAAAGTTGATAGCAAAGAAGGGATTATTTATTTCGGGGGTTCGTTACCTTTTTTGCATGGTTTAAATTTACCAGAATACTTATTAGAACATTACGATTTACCTACCACGGTGATTAATGATGGCAAAGCAGCCGCTCTTTCAGAATTGTGGCGTGGAAATTTACAAGGGATTGAAAACGGCTTAGCCTTAATTCTTGGAACAGGAGTTGGTGGAGGTATTATTTCTAAGGGAGAATTGCTCCAAGGAACTCACTTTCAAGCGGGAGAGTTAAGCTTTACAGCTGTACCAGTAAGACCCTTCGATTTTCAAAATATTTATGGGGTAAAAGGCTCCGCTGTTAGAATGATTGAGACCTGTGCAGAGATTCTTGGTTTGGAAGATACTAAAGATGGGATGACTGTGTTTAAAGCGATCAGTCAGAAAGATGGACGTGTCTATCCTATTTTTAGAGATTACTGTCAGGGTATTGCTTATTTGATTTACAATGTTCAAGCTGTATTAGACATGGCGCGCGTTGTCGTAGGTGGAGGGATTAGTGTTCAAGAGATTGTTATTGAAGAAATTAGAAATCAATATCAGATCATTTTACAAAAACTAGGAGATTTTTCACAAATGATTACCCCAGTGGAGATTATGCCATGTGCTTTTCATAATGAAGCTAATCTATTAGGAGCTTTATATCAATTTTTATTAACTGTTGAAGGGAACCACTAGAGCACTTACATGACTATGGCTTTAAAAAAATTGCTGATATTATGAATGCCAAAAGTGATTATTTTGTTTTTAATGATAATGACTTTTGCTTTGACAGGGGGAGCTCTTTTAATATTATTGTGTATTACTATAAATGATCCGATATATAAATATAGAAAGATTTTACCTTTGATTCCTAGAAAATGATTTTCCGTATCAGAAATTTGTCATTCTAATGATTTTAGGTTATGATAAAGTCACAAAGTTAGGTCAGTAGCTCTGCTATTTTCCTAAAGAGAAAGGAACAAATAAAATGGCAAAAAATATTACAGATGCAACGTTTGAGGCAGAAACAAGTGAAGGTCTTGTTTTGGTTGACTTTTGGGCAACATGGTGTGGTCCATGTTTGATGCAAGCACCAATCTTGGAGCAGTTATCAAACGAATTGAGCGAAGATGAACTTAAAATCGTCAAAATTGATGTGGATGAAAATCCAGCAACAGCTCAAAAATTTGGCATCATGTCAATCCCAACACTCCTCTTCAAAAAAGATGGACAAGTGGTCAAACAAGTGGCAGGTGTGCATACAAAACAACAACTTCTAGCAATCGTAGAAGAATTGAGCGCTTAAAGTCTTAATAAGTTTATAAAAAAATCTTAGAGCGTGTGAGTTCTAAGATTTTTTGCGTACGACGGCATATCGTACATCTGAGGTGCAAGTCCTCCGTGGGCATCCGCTGAAGGTAGAACCCAATAGCGACTCTGCATCCTGACTATCGTGAGGTAGCGGATTGAGGTTGGGGAAAAACTCAAATTTCCGCCTTGCTATTGAAAATTGAACAAAATAAAATGGCTTAGAATCAACGTTTTTTGACGACGTTACTCTAAGCCATTTGCTATTTTTTAGACTTTTGCCCAGCCTCAAGTCTGACGTTAGAAATTGTAACCGTCAGAGGAAGGGATAGCGAAATCGTGGCTCTACGAACAGAAACGTGATATCAAGGCGTAAATAGGGGATGAGGAGGCCCAAAACTCTAAAGTCCAAAAAGGTGGTCGTAACCTATGTGCGTAAATCACGAGAGTAATTGAAGTCGGACTAAGTTCTGTGTGAAAAAGATAATTCTTTCTAGAGTCTCAGGACTCTTCGTCGGAATTCCTATTTTCACTTAGACCTTTTAACGTCCTCATATCTTGTGTAAACGAGGAAAGATGTACGACTTATCCCGTGAGGTCTCGTGAGCGTCAGTTAGACGTAGTAACAACGAACCATAAGATGTTATTCTAGGTCATAGTAGTGATGAAGCTCATGTAATAAGAACAGAGAGAAGGATCGAACGATTAAATGATTATCTATCTAATACTCAAAGAAAATCAAAATCAGACTAGGCGGTAAGCCGTAGATAGTACTGGAGTACAGCAAGGTGAAAGAAACGACGTATTATTTTGATTTTCAAAGAGTATAACTGATTTTGTTTGCCTGACACCTAGTCTGAAACGATCATATTCGCGGAACGTATATCGAAAGAGGTTGTTCATAAATATAGGACGGTATAGGAAGAACAGAACCTTATACAGATAGATGTGGGAACGAGTAGAGTTCTCGCTGAAGTTTAATTGAACCGCTGTGTGCCGAATGGCACGAACGATGGTGTGAGAGAGCCTAGAGAATAGCCTATACTCGATTTATCTAATCTAAAATGCCTAGTCTGGCATTTTCAATTCCCAAGAAAGTTGAAATAACTTTGGCGGCACCACCATAAAGTGTGGCCATTTCACCTAATTCACTGTTAGAAATGGTAAGATGTTGTGCAAATCTACTAGGGACTTCTGCTTTTAAAACAGCGATTAGTTCGGGATTTTTTTGGAAGATAGAACTATTGATAATGATTAAATTAGGGTCGTAAAGCATGGTTAGATCATTCACACCAATAGATAACTCCCAAATTTTTTTATGAACAATACTTCTCACGACAGGATTGTCATTGTTGAGTTCATGAGTGATTAAGTCAGAATCAACGTTTTGAATATCTGTTTCTGCTGTGAAAAGTTCATAGATTGCTTTATTAGAGGCATATTTTTCTAAACATCCTCGATTGCCACATGGGCAACGGTGCCCGTTAGGGTAAAGAATAGAGTGACCAATTTCACCAGCTTGACCGTGGGAGCCTGTCTGTAATTCACCTTTTTGGATAATACCTGCCCCTATACCTGAGTGGATACTGATGCTAATCATGTTGTCTTGGCTATTTTTTGAAAAAGTATATTCACCCAGAGCAGCTAAGTTAGCTTCGTTTTCCAAATAGATAGGGTATGAAATAAATTTTTCGAGTTCTTCTTTTAAATTGATTTTATCTAAATCATAGGATGGCGTAAACTGTATTTGATCATCAAGAACGATACCATGGATACCGAGGCAAATCCCAACAATCCCATGAGTCGTTTTTGGCAAGGACAGTGTTGTTAGTTTATTGATGACATTTAAAGTGGCAGAGATGACATTTTCTGTGCTTATAGGAGCCTTTTCTTTGACCTGATGTATGGAATGCCCATTGAGATAGGAGAGCATGCCATGAACATAATTACTTCCAATATCTACAGACAGAGCAAGCCCAGCTTGGGGGTTGAATGAAAGATTGATTGGTTTACGTCCACCACTTGTTCCAGCATCTCCAATACTACTTTCGAAAATAAGCTGTCGCTCGATAAGTGCCGATGTAATAGAAGACACGCTGGCTTTATTTAAGCCAGAGTGGTTAGCAATATTCGCACGTGAAATAGGTTGGTAATTGATAATTGTTTTTAAAACGAGAGCTTCATTTTGCTCTCGAATGAGGTATTTATCTGCGATCATAAGCAAAGATCTCCTTAATGTTACTATTAGTTTATACCAAAGCTAAAAAAAAAACAAGATTTTTCAATGAAAGCGCTTGACAAAAATAGCATGAGGCGTTATACTGCTATTGTAAGTTAGTTCATCGAACAAACAAACTAAATTTAAATCATTTTAATAAAAAGGAGAAACTTTATGACTTATTTTCCAAATGTAGAAAAAGTTCAATTTGAAGGACCTAAAACTACAAATCCCTACGCTTTTCGTCATTACAATCCAGAAGAAGTAGTGGAAGGGAAGACCATGCGTGAGCATTTGCGCTTTGCCCTTGCTTATTGGCATACCATGACTCAAGATGGATCTGATCCATTCGGCTATCCAGTGAACCAGCGTACATGGTTTGGTGCTACTCCAATGGAAACTGCTCATAATCGTGTTGATGCTTTCTTTGAAATCCTTGAAAAATTAGATGTTGATTATTTCTGTTTCCACGATATTGACATCGCACCAGCTGGTGACTCTTTGGAAGAATTCTTTGCTAACCTTGATGAAATCACTGATCACATCAAAGTAAAAATGGAAGAAACAGGCAAAAAATTGCTTTGGAACACTGCAAATATGTTCTCACATCCTCGTTTCAATAACGGTGCCGCTTCTTCAAATAACGCAGAAGTCTTTGCTTACGCAGCTGCTCAAGTTAAAAAAGGTCTTGACCTTTCTAAAAAACTTGGTGGTGAAAACTATGTTTTCTGGGGTGGACGTGAAGGTTATGAAACTCTTCTTAACACAGATATGAAATTTGAACAAGATAATATCGCGCGTCTATTTAAAATGGCAGTAGCTTACGGTGAGAAAATTGGTCACAAACCACAATTCCTGATTGAACCAAAACCAAAAGAACCATCAAAACATCAATACGACTTTGATGCTGCAACAACTATGGCTTTCATTCAAAAACATGGTCTTGAAGGTGACTTCAAACTTAACTTAGAAGCAAACCACGCAACACTTGCAGGACATACATTTGAACATGAATTAAACGTAGCGCGTGATTACGATGCACTTGGTTCAATTGACGCTAACCAAGGTGATGTTCTTCTTGGATGGGATACAGATGAATTCCCAACAAATATCTATGATACAACATTTGCAATGCTTCAAATCCTTGATAATGGTGGTCTAGCACCTGGTGGTATCAATTTTGATGCTAAGGTTCGTCGTTCTTCGCATGAAATGGATGACCTTCTCTTTGCCCACATTGCAGGTATGGATACTTTTGCACGTGGTTTGAAAGCAGCAGCTAAACTTCGTGAAGATCGTTTCTTTGAAGACCTTAAAGAAAAACGCTACGCTTCTTATAAAGAAGGTGTTGGTGCTCGTATTCTTGCTGATCAAGAAGATCTTGAAAGCTTAACTGCATACGCTCTTGAACATGACAATCCTGTTCTTGAATCTAGCCACATTGAATTAGTGAAATCTCAATTGAACGATTATCTTGTTTAATCTTAATTATTAATGCTGAAGGAGCATGTCGTTGTAAGGTCAGCGATATGCTCTTTTTATGAAAAAAGGAGGAACACATGTCTTACGTATTAGGAATTGATCTTGGCACAAGCTCCTTAAAGGGACTCTTGGTTGATCAATCAGGAAAAGTTGTGGCTTCAGCGTCTGCTGATTATGGTTTAATCCATTTACAACCTGGTTATAGCGAACAATATCCCAGTGATTGGGTAGTCGCTTGTGATAAGGTATTTGAAGAATTGGTTGAAACGGTCTCTGATTTTACGACTGGGCTCGAAGGAATTAGCTTTTCTGGTCAAATGCACAGTTTAGTGCTTTTAGATGAAAATAGTGAGGTTTTACGTCCAGCGATTCTTTGGAATGATACACGTACAACGGCTCAATGTCGTACGATTGAAGAAAAACTAGGTGATAAACTTCTTGGAATTACTCGTAACCTTGCATTAGAAGGATTTACCCTTCCTAAAATTCTTTGGGTTCAAGAAAATAAGCCAGAAGTTTGGTCTAAGGTGCGTCAGCTCATGTTGCCAAAAGATTACTTGGGATTTTATTTAACTGGAAATTATCATACCGATTTATCTGATGCTGCAGGTACTCTTCTTTTAGATGTTGAGAAGGCAGAATGGTCAGAAGAAGTGGCTAATATCTTTGATATCCCGCTCAGCTATTTGCCAAAAGCAGTGGGAGCTTCAGAACAGGTAGGTACTGTGCGTGCTGAGTTGAAAGAACGTTTTGGCTTGCAAAAAGAGGTTAAAGTTTTTGCTGGTGGGGCAGATAATGCTTGTGCAGCAGTCGGTGCTGGAATTCTCTCAAGTGAAGTCGGTATGGCAAGTATTGGAACTTCTGGTGTTTTCCTTTCTTATGAAGGAAAAGAGACGCCTGATTATGAAGGAAAATTGCATTTCTTTAATCATGCTCTCAGTGAGAGTTACTACTCTATGGGGGTAACTTTGGCGGCTGGTCATAGCCTTAACTGGTTCCGCGATACCTTTGCAAAAGAGCAGAGCTTCTCAGACTTACTAGCACCAATTAGCCAAATCCCAGCAGGTAGTGATGGCTTGTTGTTTACACCATATATCGTTGGGGAACGTACTCCTCATGTTGACAGCAGTATTCGTGGTAGTTTTATTGGAATTGATACCAGCCATACTTTAGCGCATTTTTCTCGCAGTGTTCTTGAAGGGATTACCTTCTCTTTAAAAGATTCTCAACGTCTCATGTCTGAGGTGGCAGGAAAAACATTTACACGCATCGTTTCCGTTGGTGGAGGCGCTAAAAATAAAGATTGGCTTCAAATGCAGGCAGATATTTTCAATGCGGAAATTGTTGCTTTGACAGCTGAACAAGGTCCAGGCCTCGGTGCAGCCATGCTTGCAGCTCTTGGATGTGGATGGTTTAAAGACATTGAAAGTTGTGCAGAAACCTTTGTGGAGTATACAGAAGCAGTCAAACCAATTCCGGAAAATGTCGCTGTCTATGCTGACGTTTATGAAGATTACAAACGCATTTACCCAAATGTCAAAAAGATAAAATAGTACTAAAGGAATAGTGAGAGAAAGACTAAGAAATTTCTTTTTGAAATAGATTTGTTAGTCTATCTCTTTTTGGTAATAAGGGAGTAAAAGAGATGAAAGCATTATTTATTGGTGGAACCGGAGTTATTAGTACAGCAGTTGTTGAAAGATTAGCAAAGGATCCTCTCTGGGAAATTTGGGTGTTAAATAGAGGGAATAGGGAAAATGAACTTCCAACTAATGTTCATCAAATCATAGCAGATATTAATGATGAACAAGACGTTGCTTTAAAAATTTTGGATTTTGAGTTCGATACCGTTTGTCAATTTATTGCTTTTAGTGTTGAAGATGTCGAACGTGATTATCGTTTATTTAAAAATAAAACAAAGCAGTATATCTATATTAGTTCGGCTTCCGTTTATCATAAGCCTGTTCCTCATTATTGCATTACTGAAGGAACAACTTTAGCGAATCCTTACTGGCAATATTCACGTAATAAAATAGCTTCAGAAGAATTTTTGATGAATAAATATCGCACAGAAGGTTTTCCAGTAACTATTGTAAGACCTGGTCATACATATAGCGAACGTTATATTCCATTAGGTGTGAGAGGTAAGAATGGTGTTTGGCAAATTGTTAAAAGAATGCTTGAAGGAAAGCCTGTCATTATTCATGGGGATGGTATGTCAATTTGGCCAATGACTTTTAGTTCAGATTTTGCCACTGGTTTCTGTGGTTTAATGGGGAATCCAAAGGCTATCGGGGAAGATTTCCATGTTACTGGGGATGAGATTTTAACATGGAATCAAATTTATCAAACTGTTGCAGACGCGTTAGGAGTTTCTTTAAAAGCCTATCACATTTCTTCAGAGTTTTTATCTGCTACAGGGGATCATCTAGGTTATGATTTTAATGGAAGTCTATTGGGGGATAAGGCGGCTTCTGTTATTTATGATACAACTAAGTTGAAAAGAATTGTTCCAGAAATGAAAACTTTAGTTCCTTTTCATAAAGGCATCCGCATAGCTGTGGAATATGTACTGTCACATCCAGAAGAGTGTCAGAAAGAAGACCCTGAATTTGATAAATGGTGTGATGATTTAATCAGTGAGCTAGAGATAGTAAAAGAGAATATGCGGAAGTGGCAACGGTAGATAGCGATTGTTATCTAATAAATTCCAAATTGTCTTGAGTAGGATAATGGATTCGTTAGTAAATATCAATTTTATAGTAGAGATAAGAAATGTCTTTGTAAGTAATAATATTTTATAAAAAAACAAAAATGAAAGCGTTGACATTTCAAGGTTGGTTTGCTATAATTTAAGCAAACGAAAGTTAATTTAGCAAACAAACTAACCTTGATATATCATTTTGAGAAAGAGGATTCGCAATGACTAGAGATAAGGCTTGGTTATCAAAAAAAATTAAAACATCTCTCAGAACTGTTCAATTAAAAAATTTGAATGATAATTTAGTGAAGCAAACAATTATTGATGAAGTAGGCTATCTTTTCGATGGTATATCTGTTATCAGCTCGCAAGCAGACTTGGTTTTAGAGGTGGATGTTCGTCTTGGTTTAGCCGAATCATATAGTATTGATGCTTCTGAGTCTAAAATTCGAATCATTGCTAGTGACAATATAGGATTACTTTATGGGATTTATAGGTTGCACAGAGACTTTATAGTATATGGTGAATTTCGAAGTATTGTTGAATTTCCAAAACAAGCTATTAGAATGATTAATCATTGGGATAATATGGACGGTAGCATTGAACGGGGATACGCTGGAGAATCTATATTTTTTAAAGACAATCACTTTAGAAGAGATTTTACAGTTATTCAAGAGTACGCTCGGTTGTTGGCTTCTGTTGGTATAAATGCCCTGTCTATTAATAATGTGAATGTTCATAAAGTGGAAACTGAGTTAATTACAGAAAAATTTTTACCTGAGCTTAAGTATGTAGCTTCATTATTTGAATCCTATGGAATCAAGATATTTTTATCAATTAACTTTGCTTCACCTAAAATCATTGGAGGTCTTGAAACAGCTGACCCCCTAGATGAGGGTGTTGTGATGTTTTGGAAAGAACGGGTTGAACAATTATATAAAGCAATTCCAAGCTTTGGAGGTTTTATTGTGAAAGCGGATTCAGAAGGAGAGCCGGGTCCGTTTGCCTATGGAAGAACTCATAAAGATGGAGCTAATATGTTTGGAAAACTTTTAGCTCCGTATAATGGTTTATGTGTATGGAGGTGTTTTGTCTACAACTCTACACAGGATTGGAGGGATCGCTCTACAGATAGGGCCAGAGCTGCCTATGATCATTTTATGGCATATGATGGTGAATTTTTAGATAATGTTATTCTTCAAATAAAGCTTGGACCGCTAGATTTTCAAGTCAAAGAACCGGTATCTCCTTTGTTTGGAGGACTTAGAAAGACAAATCAAATCATAGAGTTTCAATTAACTCAAGAATATACTGGGCAACAAAAAGCGATTTATTATCAAGTCCCTGTGTGGAAAGAAGCACTTGATTTTGATACACGATATGATGAATTAGATGTAACCTTGGTTAAGGATGTTATCAAGCAATATTCTCAAGTAAAACAACACTCAGGGATCTGCGCTGTCGGTGTCGTAGGTATGGATGATAATTGGACTGGGCTTAAACTGATGCAAATCAATCTATATGCGTATGGTATGTTAGCGTGGAATTCAGATTATACAACAGAAGACCTTGCGAAACAATGGATTGCGTTAACATTTGATTTGGATAAAGAGAAGCAACATATTTTATCTGACATTCTTTGTACGTCACGAGAAACCTACCAATTGTATAATGCTCCATTTGGTGTTGGATTTATGTGTCGTCCAAATCATCACTATGGTCCAGATGTTAATGGATATGAATTTGATCGTTGGGGAACTTATCATTTTGCTGACCGAAATGGTGTCGGAGTTGATCGTACAATTAATGGTACAGGATATGTCACACAATATTCTCAGAAAAACATGGAACTTTATAATCATGTAAAGACTTGTCCAGAAGATTTGTTACTTTGGTTCCACCATGTTTCTTATGAATATGTGATGGAGAATGGTAAGACATTGATTCAGAATATCTATGATAATCATTTTGAAGGTGTTAATCGAGTTGAAGCATATATAGAACAGTGGGAAAAGTTTAAAGGTTTTGTTTCTGAGAGTGATTTTTCTAATGTTAGAGAACGACTACTTGAACAATATCGTGTAGCTATTGAGTGGCGAGATCAAATTAATACCTATTTTTATAGATTATCAGGTATTGAGGACGACCAACAGCGTTTAATCTATAGATAGTTAAGGAGGAAATTATGAAAAATCAGAAAGTCGGTTATCTGTACATTTTACCCTGGGTTATTGGCTTTTGTTTATTGACGATATGGCCATTCTTGAGTTCCTTTTATTATAGTTTTACAGATTATAATATGATTTCAGATCCCAATATGTTAGGAATTGGTAACTATTTAAGATTGTTAAAAGATCAAGAATTTATCAATTCGATTATAGCAACACTGAAATATACTGTGTGGACAGTGCCTCTACAGTTAGGTTTTGCTCTATTTATTGCTTTTATTTTAAACTTTAAATTGAAAGCGATTAATTTATATAGAACAGCTTATTATATTCCATCACTTCTAGGTGGAAATGTTGCGATTGCAATTTTATGGCGTTTTATGTTCCAACCTACTGGCTTTATTAATGTCTTACTTTCTAAGGTAGGGATTAGTCCAGTTTCTTGGCTATCAACTGCTACTGGGGCAATGGCAGTTGTAGTTTTGCTAAAGGTATGGCAGTTTGGATCATCGATGTTGCTGTTTTTGGCAGCATTAAAGGAAATTCCGCAAGATTTATATGAAGCGGCAGCAATTGATGGAGCTTCAAAATTTAAAACTTTTTTCAAAATTACTGTACCTATGATTACTCCGACCATTTTCTTTAACTTAATTATGCAGTTAAATAATGCATTACAAGAATTCAATGGACCATACTTAGTTACAGGAAAAGGACCATTGAACTCTACATATTTGACATCAATGTTTATTTATGACAAAGCGTTTAAATCATTTGAAATGGGATATGCTAGTGCTGCTTCATGGGTCTTGTTCTCTTTGATTGTAGTGGTTACATTGGTAGTGTTTGGAACACAAAGTAAGTGGGTTTATTATTCTGATGGAGGGAAATAATGGCTTCAAAAGTGATAAATAAAAATAATCAGATATATTCTGCTGTTTTAAGATATGTTGTACTGACTATTGTTGCTATTATTATGATTTATCCAATTCTATGGCTAATTGGAGCTTCTTTTAAATCAAATACAGAGATATTTACAGAAGTAGGTTTTATACCTAAACGTATTGATTTCACACCGTATATTGAAGGGTGGAAAACTAGAACGGAATATAGTTTTACTACCTATTTTATGAATACATTTAAAATTGTTATTCCTAAAATAGTTTTTTGTTTAATCTCTTCCACATTGGTGGCTTATGGTTTTGCTCGTTTTAACTTTAGAGGAAAAAAACTTCTATTTTCATTGTTGATGGCAACAATGTTTTTGCCAGCAGTAGTTACTCGTATTCCACTATACTTACTATGGAAAGATTTTGGAATGCTTGATACCTATGTTCCGCTTATTGCACCAACAGTATTTGCACAAGAACCTTTCTTTGTTTATATGTTAATTCAATTTTTAAGATCAATTCCTAGAGATTTGGATGAAGCAGCTATTATTGATGGGTGCAATTCATTTAGTGTTTTGTGGAGAGTTTTGCTTCCTGCGTTGAAACCTGCTTTGATTTCATGTATCATTTTTCAATTTGTATGGAGTTTTAATGATTTCTTGGGACCATTAATTTATGTGTCATCTGTTGAAAAATATCCTGTAGCGATGGCTTTGAAGATGAGCATCGACACTTCTTCAGGTGTTGTTGAATGGAATCAAATTTTGGCAATGTCGCTAATCTCTTTACTTCCTGCTTTGCTACTTTTCTTCGGAGCTCAAAAATATTTTGTTGAGGGAGTTACATCATCGGGAATTAAGGGGTAGCCGGTATGAGATTGTTTGATTTTCAAAAAATAACAGTTGCGATTATTTATAGTGTAGATTCGTTTGCAACTAAAATATTTTGGTTTATTATACTCAATTTACCAAGTATATTGCTCTCCTTATTGTTGGAGCCAACTATAAATAATAGTATTTTCTTTATTATTCCTTTATATTTTCATTTGCTTTCCGTAATAATACTATTCAATCTTTTTTGTGAAACAAAACAAATTTGGAGTAGAACAGTAGAATTTTTGAAAAAATATAGTCTATATTTAATTACGATATGCATGATTATATATATTTTTTTTATAGATTTTATCATTGTTTGGTTTCATTTGAGACAACATGCTTTCGGAATTGCTCTGTTGATACTTTTAGGAGTATTTATAAATTCACTTTTCTATTTTATGTATGCGCTATCAAGGCAAATACCATCCAAGATAGAACTTCGTTCATTGATAGTTAGCTGTTTTTGGATTACCTTTAGGTACCCCTCTAGGAGTTGTATAGTTATTGCTCTGATATGTTTAAATGCAGTAATAGCATTTTTTATACCTGTTATTTATTATATAGGATTGGGAGTGATGATATTGAAAATTTGTTATGGAATTATTGAGAAATGTTATGTAAGACACTTACAAGCATTTCAGGAGGGTCGGAAAAATGAGGAAAGAAACTCAATTAATTGATGATTGGGAGTTTTCCGAAAGGCCGTTAACCTTAAAAGATACGATAGAGTTTTGTGATGATTTTGAATGGTCAAAAATATCAATACCTCATGATTGGTTAATATTTGATACCAATCAACTATATCGTAATAGTGAGGGATGGTATAAAAGGAAATTTTACATAGATGATATTAGGCAAGTAAGTTTAATGTTCGAAGGGGTGTATCCCGAATCAGATATTTATGTTAATCGAAGTAAAGTTGCTACTCATAAGAATGGTTATACGTCGTTTGATGTGGATATTACTCCTTTTTGTAATATTGGAGGAAATGAATTAATTGTACATGTGGTACATCGTTCGCCTAATTCACGATGGTACTCGGGTGCGGGAATTTATAGAAAAGTTTGGTTAATCGAAAAAGATGCTATTCACATAATTCCTAATGGTATTTATTTATATGCAGTACCCTTATCAGAAAATGAATGGGAATTAAATGTGGAAATTAAATTATCGCAAGAGGCAGATAGTATTTATATTAGTTGCTATCTAGATGATTTAGTTCATAAAGGGAAATATTCAACAAATAATTTTTGTATTAATATTTCTTGGAAAATAATCAATCCTAACTTATGGAGCCCTGAGACCCCTTACTTGTACCAGTTTGGAATCACATTGGATGGTGAGAGGTTTAGTGATTCTTACTTTTGTCAGTTTGGTTTTAAATCAATACTTTTTGATTCAGATATAGGTATGTTATTGAATGGGAAACCTATCAAAATTAAAGGAATTTGTCTCCATCATGATTTAGGATTGTTAGGTTCAGCAGTACATCGCTCAGCAATTAGGCGCCAATTAATGTTGATGAAAGAAATGGGGGCAAACGCTATTAGAACTGCTCACAATCCTGCTGCTACAGAACTATTGGAGTTAGCAGATGAATTAGGATTTCTTGTTCAATCAGAGTTTACCGATGTTTGGAAACATTCTAAAACCCCATATGATTATTCAATATATTTCGACAAATACTTTAAAAAAGATGTTAAAGACTGGATTTGTCGTGATCGTAATCATGTTAGTGTTTTTATGTGGTCTATTGGAAATGAAATCTATGATACACATGGACGTGAGGACGGATTGAATACAGCTCTAGAATTAATTGATTTAGTAAAACAATATGATTCTCACGAAAATGCAAAAATAACATTTGGTTCTAACTATCTCCTTTGGGAGAACACGCAGAAAGTGGCGGATTATTTAAAGTTAGTTGGCTATAATTATGGAGAGGAGTTGTATGAGGAACATCATAAGAGATATCCTGACTGGATTATTTATGGTAGTGAGACAATCTCTATAGTTTCTAGTAGAGGGGTTTATCATTTTCCTGTTGAGGAAAAAATACTTTCTGATGATGATTTACAGACGTCCTCTTTAGGAAATAGTACAACTAGTTGGGGCTCTAAAGATTTAGAAAAATCATTGTTAACAGATATTAAAACGCCTTATTCGTTGGGACAGTTCATCTGGGCGGGAATTGATTATTTAGGTGAACCTACACCATATCATACGAAAAATTCGTATTTAGGTCAGGTTGATACAGCAGGTTTCCCTAAAGATGCTTATTTCCTTATTAAATCAATTTGGAATTCTGAACCTATGATTCACTTATACCCTTATTGGGATTTTTCGAAAGGACAGAAAATTGATGTTGGAGTTGTTAGTAACCTTCATAGGGTAGAAGTAAGGTTGGATGATCAATTAATGTTTGAACAAGTATTGGATGAAGAGGATGGTTCACGTCGTTTCCAAGCTATGGGGAAAATTAAATATCAAAAAGGAAAACTTAGTGCTTACGGATACGATAAGACAAATCAACTAATATGTGAACAGCATCAAGAGAGTTTTACGGAACCTATAAAATTGCTTGCTAGAGTGGAGCCGGTTAGTTTTCTTTTTAAAGATGATGAATCAGTCATACTTTATATAGATTTAGAAGTCATAGATGAATTGGGGCGTGTAGTAGCTAATGCCAATAATACAGTCCATGTATCGGATATCAGTAATGTGAAGATATTAGGTCTTGATAATGGTGATGCTACGGATTTTACACAGTATGTTACATTACAAAAGAGGTTATTTAATGGTAAATTGTTGTGTATGGCTCAAGTGATAGACATGACTCAGCCCGTGAGAATTATTTTTGAATCTGAGGGGCTATATGGAATAAAACTTTTAATAGATATATTTACACGAACGGTTGAAACCTGTGAATTAAAACAATTAAACGTTGTACAGCCTAAACTAATAAGAAAAATTGAACTTGTAAGTCAAGATATTTCTCAAAATGATCAATCATTTGAGGTTGAAGCAAGTGTTTTACCTTCTGACGCAAGAACTCAAGTTATTGAATGGCGTGTAACAGATAGTAAAGGAATTGATTCTAACATTGTTGATTATTCTATTAAAGATAATAAAATGAGAATTACTCCAATTGCTGACGGCACCTTCTACGTCCGAGCAGGAATTAAAAATGATAAAAATCATATTGATCGCTACTCTATGTTAGACTTTGAACTATCAGGATACGGTTCTTATCTTTTGAATCCCTATCAACCAATATCTGGTGGTTTATATTCAAGAAGTAATGTCGAATTGACAAGTGGAAATGAAAGGGGTGTTGCAACACTTAGAGACGAAACTTGTTACGTAATATTTGATAATGTTAATTTTGGTTTGGCGGGAGCTGATCGATTAACGTTGTCATTATTTCCTTTAGAGGGGAATCGTTTCCCAATTGAAGTATGGAAAGGAGTACCAACTACTGAAGATGCACAGTTAATTGAAATTATTTTTTATGATAAAGGTAGTATTTGGAATACTTATCAGGAGCAGACCTATCAATTAAGTAAAAGATTATATGGGGTTCAAACTATTTCATTTGTCTTTAAACAAAAAGTGCATATGAAAGAGTTCTTATTCCATAGATGCAGACGTCAATCGGAAGTTATTAGAGCGATAGAATATGATAGTCTGTATGGAGATAGTTATGAAGTTATTGCAGATGCTATTGTAAATATAGGTAATAATGTTACTCTTGCCTTTGATGAATTTGACTTCAAGGATACTACAAATTCGGTTATTAAAATTAATGGTAAAACCTCGAACCATTCTAACAGTATTTTAATTAAGCGATTATCTAAAGATAAAGAGTATCGAGATTTCATTGAAATTACTCAATCAGATGAATATCAATGGACAGAACATCATTTAGTACCTATAAATGATTTAATGAAAATAGAATTAATATTTTTACCTGGATCCAACTTTAACCTGAAAAGTTTTATCTTAGAATAATATATGATTATACGATGGAGAAAAAACATGAAAAAAATGCGTAAATTTGGTTTAACGTTAATGACATTGTTATCAGCTGGAACACTTTTAGCAGCTTGTGGAAGTAATAAAGAAGCAAAAACGGGAGAGACCGGCAAATCTGACGAAAATGTGACACTTCGAGTATGGTGGTGGGGAAATGATGATAGGCATCAAGCAACACTAAGTATGATTGATAATTTTGAAAAAAATAATTCAGATATCAAAGTTAAAGCTGAGTATGTTGGTTTTGGTTCTTTAGATGAAAAAATTACAACAATGATTACTGGGGGAGCTGCAACAACACCAGATATTATTCAGATGGATAGAGGACAAGTTGCACGTTTTTCTCCTGACGGGAAAGGATTTTATGATCTTTCTAAACTTGAGGGTGTAGATTTGTCTGGATATGATGAAGAGTTTTTGAAGACTGGTCAATTTAATGGTATTCAAAACGGTGTTCCTCTGGGAAAAAATGTTGTTACTGTATTGTTTAATAAAACAGCATTCGATAAAGTAGGTGCAAAGATTCCTACATCTTGGGATGAGCTAAAAGAAGAAGCCAAGAAATTTCCAGAGGGTTCATTCCCATTGGTATTACCAACACCACGATTTGGTACAGGGATTTACTTGCAACAAAAAACTGGTAAAACAGAGTTTGATGAAAAAGGTAATATGAACTATACTAAAAAAGATTATAAAGAAGCTTTAGCATGGTATATGGAAATGATTGAAGCTAAAGCGTTTAACTCACGTAAAGATTATTTAGAAAATGTAGGCAATGAACCAGTTTCGCTCGCTCAAAATTCAAAATTTATTAGTGGTGAATATGCTGGAGTTCTTGAGTGGACTGGTGGTATTGCAGGTAATGAACAAGCACTTAAAGACAGTGGTCAAGAATTGATTGTTGTTAAGGACATGCTAAAAAACAAAGATGCCAAAGGTTCATACACAATTGCAAAACCAACATTCTTATTTGTGATTAGTAAAGATGAGAAAAATCCTGAACAAGCTGGAAAATTCTTGAATGATTTTATAAATGGGGAAGAAGCTAATAAAATTCTTGGAGTAACACGGGGTGTACCAGCAAACTCTAAGACAGCTCAACTTTTGATTGATGAAGGAAAAGTGACTGGCGCAATTGAAGCTGGTTATGAGTATTCTAAGAATGTTCAAACGTTAAATCAAACGGTCTTTTATGAGGATTCAACGCTTCAAACTATTTTATCTGATGCTTTGGAAAATATGGAATTAAATGGATTAAGTTTAGATGATGCTGCAGAGTATGTTTATAGCAATACGAAAACTCAATCTGAAAAGTTAAAAGATACTTATAAGTTGAAGTAACAATATTAAAAAGTCGCCTAGTCGTTTGTACTAGAAGGCTTTTTTTAAAGTAGAGGGAAAAATATGTTAAATAAAGAGCTACTACTAGATTTAGAGAATTTAGCTAAAAAAGGTTATCAGGTGCCAAAATTTGATGTTACAAACATGAGGGTAAGAACACAGCAACATCCTGAATGGATTCATTTTGGAGCTGGAAATATTTTTAGAGCTTTCCTAGCTTCAGCTCATCAATCTCTACTTAATCAGAATTTAGTAGACACTGGAATAATTGTGGTCGAAGGTTACGATTATGAAATTATTGATTATTTAGTAGCTAATGATGATCTTACAATTAATGTTACCCTAAAGCAAGACGGTACTGTAGATAAAGCATTACTTGCTAGCGTTGCAGAAAATATAAAAATGGAACAAGGCACAAAGAAATTTGAAGATTTACTTGTTTATTCTCAATCACCATCGTTGAAAATGATGACATTTACGATAACAGAAAAAGGATACCAGCTTTTTGATAGGGACGGTAAATTGCTGAGTGACATTGCTCAGGATATAGAGAAGGGCCCTTTACTAGCAGTAAGTTATCTTGGTAAGATACTGACTCTACTTATAAAGAGATTTGAGGCAGGAAGATTACCTATCGCACTTGTGAGTATGGATAACATGTCTAAAAATGGAGAAAAGTTGCGTGATGCAATTCTTTACATTGCCAATGAATGGGTACTGAATAAATTTATTTCATATGATTTTATAAATTATTTATTAGATTCTTCTAAAGTTACTTTTCCATGGACGATGATTGACAAAATTACACCTCGCCCCAATGAACAAATTGGGAAACTTTTAGAAAAAGATGGTTTTTATTTGGAAAATAACCAGACTGGTAAGGGAAGTTTCATCGCTTCATATGTTAACGGAGAAGAGACACAGTATCTAATTATTGAAGATTCATTTCCCAATGGTCGCCTTCCCCTAGATAAAGTTGGAATTGTTTACACTGATAGAGGGACAGTTAATTTAGTAGAGACAATGAAAGTAACAACGTGTCTGAATCCTTTACATACTGCTCTTGCGCTTACAGGAGTACTGTTGGGATATGATTTAATTTCTGAGGAAATGAAGGATATTGATTTAGTTAAGATGATTACCCAACTCGGCTATAAAGAAGGTATGCCAGTTGTTCAAAATCCTAATATTATTGATCCGTATAATTTTATACGTGAAGTTATTGAAGTACGCTTGCCAAATCCTTTTATGCCGGACACACCGCAACGTATAGCAACTGATACATCGCAAAAATTATCCATTCGTTTTGGGCATACTATACAGGGATATCTAGACAGCAAGTCGTTAAGTCCTCGTAATCTAACAATAATTCCATTTATATATGCTGTTTGGTACAGATACTTGTTAGGAATTGATGATGCAGGAAATATTTTTGAGAAAAGTCAAGATTCAGTTAGCGAACGTTACTTAAACTTCTTTAATACGAGCCTTTGGGGGAAGCATATTACGCTTGAAGAATTAACTCCATTTTTAACAGATGAGATAATAAATGGAGTAGACTTGATTGAAGCTGGGCTAGCAGATAAAATTTGCGCATATCTTAATAGAATGCTTGAGGGACCAGGAAAGGTAAGGGAATTATTACAAGAAATTACGTCACAGGAGAATAATATATGAAAATGTCATTCAGATGGTTTGGGAGTGATAATGATACTATTCCAATAGAGTATATAAAACAAATTCCTCGAGTTAATCAAGTTGTGTGGAGTCTCCATCAAAAGGTAGCTGGAGATGAATGGACGGAAGAAGAAATTGCAAAGGAGGTAGCGTATATTAAACATCATGGCTATGAGATTGATGTAGTAGAAAGCGTGAATATTCATGATGATATCAAGTTAGGCTTACCAACAAGGGACTTTTATATTGAATGTTATAAAAAAACGCTTATAAATCTAGCTAAGCATGGTGTAAAAGTAGTTTGTTATAATTTTATGCCAATTTTCGATTGGGCTAGGACAGAATTATTTAGACCGTCAGAAGATGGATCTACATCAATGTATTTTGAAAAAAGTAAGATTTTGTCTATGTCGCCTGAAAAATTAGTAGAATTTTTTAGCAATAATAAACAAGGAGGAACATTACCTGGCTGGGAGCCAGAGAGATTGAAAAACATTCAGTTACTGTTTGAAAAATATAAGGGACTGACAGAAGAAAAATTGTACGCTAATTTTAAATATTTTATTGATGCAATTATTCCCACCTGTGAAAAATACGATATCAAAATGGCGATTCATCCGGATGACCCACCTTTTGAAATTTATGGCTTACCGCGCTTAGTCAATAACGTTCAAAACATTAGAAAAATTTTGGCAGCAAATTCAAGTTATTATAATGGTTTGACATTTTGCACAGGCTCATTAGGATCGGTGAAAGATAATGATCTTGTTGAACTACTAGAAGAATTTATTGACAGGGTTCATTTTATGCATATCAGAAATGTACTCTTGGACAGTAAAGGGAATTTTTCAGAGGTGTCTCATTTAGATGAAGATGGTTCAGTTCCAATTATCCAAATTATTAAAGTTCTTATGGAGCATGATTATCAAGGCTATATACGACCAGATCATGGTAGGCATATTTTTGGAGAAAATGAGACTAATGTAAGGCCAGGTTATGGCCTGTACGACCGTGCAATGGGAATTATGTATTTAAATGGTATTATTGATGGTTTAAGAGGTTAGAACATGGTTACAATTGGAGAAGTTGTTCAGCTACTTGAAAATGATCGGAAGGGTATAACACCTAGCGATGGTATTATTCATAGGTATAATCTCGAAGCTGAGTGTACTGGGATAATGGTCAGTTTTTCAGCCTCTATAAAAGATATTGAAAGAGCGTATCAACAAAAATGCAATTTGTTGATAAGCCATGAAGGTATCTATTATTCTCATAACAATAGTCACTTTCTCGATACGCCAATATCAATTTATAAAAAAGAATTACTAGAAAAATATGGTATTGTAGTTTATCGCAATCATGATAGTGTTCATAGAAGTTTTGGCGATTATATTACGAAGGGGCTGGTAGAGCAGTTGAACTGGAATTCACTGGTTACTAAGGAAGGCCAATATTATAGCATTATAGAGAACACTTACAGTGTTGGGGAGTTACTAACCCATTTATCAGAAAGTTTACGTTTGAATGGATGTAGGTATTTTGGAGATATAAATGCTACTGTCAATAAACTAGCTGTACTTGTTGGATACAGAGGAAGTGCTGCAAATATTATTGACTTGATAGCAGCTGAAAATCCTAATGCTATCATTATTGGTGAAGGACCTGAATGGGAGTACATAGAGTTTGTAAAAGATATTCTTCAGGTGCCGTATAAATCTAATTTAAAAGCACTGATTATTATCGGCCATGCTGAGAGTGAGAAGTACGGTATGGATTATTATGCTACTAACTATTTAAGCAAACGACTGTCAATACCAATATATTTTAGTGAAGATACGATTTCTCTTCAATTTTTTTAAGGTAAATTAAGGAGGTAAACTTAGTTCAATAAGCTAATTATGTTGCTAACCTAAATTAGTAGATTACTTTCTGTCTGGGATAGTATGATTTTTTGATGGAAGTGAAGGAGAATAAATGTTGAATTTTATTGGTGAATTTTTAGGAACTTTTATATTAATTTTATTAGTTAATGGTGTTTCTGCAGGTGTGTCCTTAAATAAAACTAAAACTCAATACACAGGGTGGGTAATGATTGCCTTGGGTTGTGGCCTGGCAGTAACGGTAGCAGCTTATGTATCGAGTGGGCTCAGTGGAGCTCATCTTAACCCTGCAGTAACTATTGCAAGAGCTATTATTGGAGATTTAGCTTGGTCACAAGTACCAATTTATTTAGTAGCTCAAGTATGCGGTGCTTTGTTAGGAGCAGTAGCGACATATTTTCATTACTATCCACACTGGAAAGAAACATCGGATCCTAGTGCAATTTTAGGATGTTTTGCAACAAGTCCCGCAATAAGGCATATGTGGTCAAATTTATTTAGCGAGGTTATTGGAACAGCAGTATTAATGATATCAATACTAGCTGTAGACGTTAATAAGATTAGTTCGAATTTTGGACCACTCATTATAGGAGTGGTTGTTATATCAATAGGATTTTCATTAGGAGGAACAACAGGATATGCTATTAATCCTGCTAGGGATTTTGGTCCTAGGTTAGCTCATCAAATTTTACCTATTCCAAATAAAGGGGGTTCAGATTGGTCATATGCTTGGATACCAGTTGTAGGCCCCATTATAGGGGGAGCTTTGGGAGCTTTATTTTATCAATGTATATTGTAATCCCATGTTCCTAAATTGATTTCACCTAATTTCTACATAACATAAAAATAGTATTTATATATCAGTCATAGAAAAGGTAATGTATGACAAAATTATTCAAATGGGGCTTTATTGGCTGTGGTGGTGTTGCTGAAAGTGTCGCAAAAGAACTTAAACAGTCGGATAAACACCAAATTGTAGCACTTTGGAATAGAACTTTGTCAAGAGCTGAGCGTTTTTCAGAACGTTTTGGCGGTACGGTGTACGAACGGGTTGAAGATCTTCTTAATGATTCTAATGTTGATGGGGTTTACATTGCAGTTACAGCTGATCGTCACGCTGAATTTATGAAGCTCTGCATTGCCCATAAAAAACCAGTGCTTTGTGAAAAGCCATTTACGGTTAATGCGAAAGAAGCTCAAGAAGTGATAGAGTATGCTCGTCAAGAAGGAGTCTATGTTTCTGAAGCCATGTGGACATGGCATAATGATGTGGCTAAACAAGTCAAGAATTGGATAAAAGAAGATCGTTTTGGACAAGTTCAAGATGTAGAGGTTTCTTATTCTCTTCCTATGATTTGGAATTATGGGAACCCGCGCTTAACTTCAATTGAATTAATTGGTGGAGCGGTTATGGATATTGGAGTTTACTCTCTTCGTTATTGTTATGAGCTATTTGGTTATCCTCAAAACATCACCTGTACAGGAGAACTGAAAGACGGTGTTGATTTAAATGAGGAAATTATTCTTGATTATGGCGATTTCAAAGCTAGATTGTATGTCGGTATTAATGGTTCACGTGGAGAACATTTTCTACTGTTTGGAGAAAATGGAACACTTCATATTAAAGATTTTCACATGGCAAGAAGTGCCAGTATTTTTGGAAAAGAAGAGGAAATTTATCAAGCAGAACATCAGTTATTATTCTTAAGACAAGCTGATATCGTTACTGATGAGATCTTATCTGGTCAGCTAGAGAGTGAAATCAGTCTTGGAAGTACACTAGATGTTATGAATATGTTAGATGATTGTCGACGACAATTGGGAGTTATCTATCTTTCTGAAAAAGAAAAGGAGACAAAATGAAATATTACGTTAATCAACAAGCGCCACGTAGTGGGCAAGGGACGAAGGAGTATCCTTTCAAATCAATTCAAGAAGCAGCTAATTTAGCTAAACCAGGTGACGAAGTCTTAGTCTATCCTGGGGTTTACCGTGAAAATGTTAATCCGGTTAATGGCGGTACAGCAGATGCACGGATTACCTATACATCTGTTGAAAAAGAAGCAGCTATTATCACAGGAGCGGAATCTGTTAAAACTTGGGAACAGTATGATGGTAATGTATGGGTAGCACGCATTTCTAACGGCCTTTTTGGTGATTTTAATCCTTATATCGAACGTGTCTATGGTGACTGGTTTGTACAGACGATGGTCGCTCATCTAGGAGATGTTTTCCTTAATGATAAATCACTTTATGAAGTGTTGAGTTTGGAAAAAGTTCTTAAACCTGAAGTTTATGAAGAATCATGGGATCCAGAATTTACAGTGTATACTTGGTATACGGAGCAAGATGAAACAGCTGATGAGACTATTATCTATGCTAACTTCCAGGGATTGAATCCAAATGAGGAAAATGTTGAAATCAGTGTTCGTAAGAATTGTTTCTATCCAGTAGAAGAAGGTCGTGGTTATATTACTGTGTCAGGATTCACCATCTGTAAGGCTGCTGTTCAATGGGCTCCACCAACAGCTCTTCAAGAAGGGATGATTGGTCCACACTGGTCTAAGGGCTGGATTATTGAAGATTGTGATATCTACGAGGCAAAATGTAGCGGAATCTCACTTGGTAAGTACTATCAACCTGAAAATGATAATAAATGGAGCAAGTGGAAATATAAAGACGGTACTCAGACAGAACGTGATGCTATTTTACAGGCTCAACGTGAAGGATGGACGAAAGAACGCATTGGTTCACATATTATCCGTCGTAATAACATCCACGACTGTGGACAAACAGGTATTGTGGGTCATTTAGGCTGTGTCTTCTCTATCATTGAGGACAATCATATTCACCATATCAATAACAAGAAAAATCTTGATGGAGCTGAAATTGGTGGGATTAAATTACATGCGGCTATTGATGCACAAATTCGTCGAAACCATATCCATCACTGCACGCGTGGCCTTTGGCTAGACTGGCAAGTACAAGGGACTCGCGTTAGTCAGAACCTTTTCCACGATAATAGTATTCCTCGTGTTGTTGATGCGGAAGCTTTGAAATCATCAGCAGCCATTTCTATGGGGGAAGATGTCTTTATCGAGGTGTCTCACGGTCCATCATTGCTAGATAATAATATTTTCCTTACGGATCGTGCGGTTAAAATTGCAGGGCAAGGTGTTGCTATGGTACATAATATTGTGGCAGGTGGTCTCCTTGCGGTTGGTAAAGGAACTAACAATGGAGCTAAGACTTTGATGAGTCCTCGTTACACACCATATCATGTGCCTCATCAAACTGAAGTGGCTGGTTTCATGACCTTCCTGCATGGTGATGATCGTTTCTATAACAACATTTTCATCCAACAAGATCTTCGTCCTGAAATGGTTGAAATCATGAATTATCTTAAAGAAATGAATGATGATTGGGATGATAATAACCTTGAAGCGGGAACTTTCCCATTCAGTTCATATCCAACCTTTGAAGAATGGGATAAGGAATTTGAAGGTTATTGTGGAATGGGTTCTGCACCAAGTGATCGTTATTACAATCCGCTTCCAGTATGGACAGGTGGTAATATCTTCATGAATGGCGCAAAACCATCAGCTAAAGAAGTTAACTATGCGGAAAATACCACAGATAAAGTGTCTATTTCTGTTGTTGAAAAAGCAGATGGCTGGTACTTAGAAACCAACCTTTATGATGTATTACCTGAACTTAAAACAGGGGTTATCAGTACCGAAACACTAGGTATGGCCTTTGAACCAGAACAAAAATTTGAAAATCCAGATGGTTCACCAATTGTCTTCGATACAGATTATTTTGATAATCGCCATAGCCTAGTACCGTTAGCTGGACCATTTATTAATAAAGTAGTGGCATTGGAAAAATTAGCTAATAAGTAAAATTACCTTAAACTAGGGAGAACTGGCTGAGCAAAATCAGCCAATTTCTTTAGAAAGACACGTGATAAAAATCACAAAAAATAAAAAGGAAGACAAACATGACAGATTTTAATGCAACAGAATACCTTTCAAAAGTAGATGCCTGGTGGCGTGCAGCCAACTACATCTCAGTTGCCCAGATGTACTTGAAAGACAATCCCTTACTTCGCCGTGAAGTCACAACAGAAGATGTTAAGGTACACCCAATTGGACACTGGGGAACAATCTCAGGACAAAACTTCATCTATGCCCATCTTAACCGTGTCATCAATAAATATGACCTCGACATGTTCTATATCGAAGGTCCGGGACATGGTGGGCAAGTTATGGTGTCGAACTCATACATTGATGGTTCTTACACTGAGCGTTATCCACAGATTACTCAAGATGAAGAAGGCTTGAAACAACTTTGTAAAATCTTCTCTTTCCCAGGAGGAATCGCTTCGCACGCTGCACCTGAAACACCAGGCTCTATCCACGAAGGTGGTGAGTTGGGTTATGCCCTCTCGCATGCAACAGGTGCAATCTTAGATAACCCTGATGTCATTGCGGCAACAGTTATTGGTGACGGGGAAGCTGAAACAGGACCTTTAACGGCTGGCTGGTTCTCAAATACCTTTATCAACCCAGTAAATGATGGGGCTGTTCTCCCAATTCTTTACCTCAATGGTGGTAAAATTCACAACCCAACTATCATGGCTCGTAAGACAGATG
>NZ_CACVCC010000019.1 GCF_902729355.1 Streptococcus sp. S784/96/1
AGTCCTCGACTACTTGTATTTTGAATTCAGGTGGATACTTTGTAAATTTACTTCCTTTTTTAGCCATGAGAAAAGAACCTCCTTATAAGAACAGTATAGTACTTTTTATACTGTCCATTATAAGGGGGTCTTTTCATTTTCATCCCCCACTTTTTTAAGTTTGATTTTAATTAAATAATTAGATATGTATCGGCTAATTATTTCTAGTTTAAAAGAAACTGAAAAAGTTCTAAAAAATAGAAAAATCAGAAGTTCATATTTGAGTGAACTTCTGATTTTTAGGTGCATGATAAGTCAAAACTACCCATGAAAACAGGTGGTTTGTACGCCGGCTATCAGCGATTAAAATACAGCGGCACCGATAGAAAATGAGGAAAGCGCGTGGTAATACCATTAGTTTGAGGAGATGATAGAATACACTATCGGAAAGAAAAAATGGGTATGGTGGCAGACTATATTTATAACTATTATCTTTGAAACGGAAAATTTTCGGATACTAAGGCTTCAGACTCACCAACTGTGTTCGCCTTAGGTTGGCATAAGTTGCTAGGAGCTACTAATTTGCTAAATGTACTAGTTTACATTGCTAGAATATTATGATACAACAGTACGAACTATGTTGCGAGAAAGGAATTGACTATGGGTATAGGTTCAAAACAGTTTTTTGAGCAATTAGATGCCATTACAACTTCCAATTCTGAGTTGACTTCTGATTTCTGGAAGGATGAGATAGGGAAGGATTAAAAAGAGGCTCTTTTTCTACCATTTGTCAATTATAGTGGCGATTTCTTAGCTAATATAGTTGATAATTTGATTATGCAATGCTCACCATATATCAAGGTATGATTGCTTGGTACTTTTTCTTGAGGATACTATGAATGCCAACAGTAATATGGCCATTGCTAAAGCCTTTCTTAGTGTAGGGAGGTGGAATGGTTCATTCTCGTAGAAAATTTAGTTATATCAGATTTTCTGAACACACACATCTGTCTTTTTCTGATTTATTACATTTTAAAGTTAGGACGTTACTGCTTTAGAAAAAATACTTTTAATAAAGTTGTGAAAATTATAACAAAAAATGCATAAGAAAGCGGTTTAAGAATTTGCATTTTCTTGCTATAAGTTATATAATAGAAATGTTGAAAGTTACTTGTACTTTTACAAGTTAATCTTTTCACAATTGTTAAAGGGGTAGCCCTTAATAAAAATATTTACTTGATTTTCATAAGGAGGAAATCACACATGGTAGTTAAAGTTGGTATTAACGGTTTCGGACGTATCGGTCGTCTTGCTTTCCGTCGTATTCAAAACGTTGAAGGTGTTGAAGTTACTCGTATCAATGACCTTACAGATCCAAACATGCTTGCTCACTTGTTGAAATACGATACAACTCAAGGTCGTTTCGACGGTACAGTTGAAGTTAAAGACGGTGGATTTGAAGTTAACGGTAAATTCATTAAAGTTTCTGCAGAACGCGAACCAGCTAACATTGACTGGGCTGCTGACGGTGTAGAAATCGTTCTTGAAGCTACTGGTTTCTTTGCTTCTAAAGAAAAAGCTGAGCAACACATCCATGAAAATGGTGCTAAAAAAGTTGTTATCACTGCTCCTGGTGGAAACGACGTTAAAACTGTTGTATTCAACACTAACCACGACATTCTTGACGGTACTGAAACAGTTATCTCAGGTGCTTCATGTACTACAAACTGTCTTGCACCAATGGCCAAAGCTCTTCACGATGCATTTGGTATCCAAAAAGGTCTTATGACAACTATCCACGCTTACACTGGTGACCAAATGATTCTTGACGGTCCACACCGTGGTGGTGACCTTCGTCGTGCTCGTGCTGGTGCTGCTAACATTGTACCTAACTCAACAGGTGCTGCAAAAGCTATTGGTCTTGTTATTCCAGAACTTAACGGTAAACTTGACGGTGCTGCACAACGTGTTCCAGTTCCAACAGGTTCTGTAACTGAATTGGTTGTAACTCTTGATAAAAAAGTTACTGCTGATGAAGTAAACGCTGCTATGAAAGCTGCTTCAAATGACTCATTTGGTTACACTGAAGACCCAATCGTTTCTTCAGATATCGTAGGTATTTCATTTGGTTCATTGTTCGACGGAACTCAAACTAAAGTTATGGAAGCTGACGGTGAGCAATTGGTTAAAGTTGTTTCATGGTACGACAACGAAATGTCATACACTGCACAACTTGTACGTACTCTTGAGTACTTCGCAAAAATCGCTAAATAATTAGTATGAAAAGAACCCTAGGGTTCTTTTCTTTTTGCTATTAACAGATAGTATATCAAGTTGTAAAATATACTTATAAAAATTTAAGGAGCTATTTTATGACATTTGAAACAAAGGGTTTAGAGGTTATTGATGGTAAAGAGGTTGTTCAAATTCGTTTGGTCAATAAAAATCAAGTTGTTGCAAGTTTTTTGATGTTAGAAGCAACTTGGTAGGAATTTTTAGTGCCAACAGGTGATGGCAAGCATAAAAATCTCTTGTTAGGGTTTGATAAACCTAGTGATTATGGGAAAAATACCCTATATGCTGCTCAGATGATTGGACGTACAGCAGGTCGTATTGCGAAAGGTCAAGCGACTATTGGTGGAAAAGTCTATCAATTGCCTATTAATAATAATGCTAATACTCTTCATGGTGGTCCTAATGGCTTTCACGGCCAAGTTGGGGATTATGAATTGGTAGAAGGCGATGATTTTGTAGCAGTTAAATTTAGCTATAAAGCTAAGCAGGCGCTTGATGGCTTCCCTGGAGATATGGATGTTGTAGCTACTTTTGCTTTAAGTGATGATAACAGCTTAACGATGACGTTTACGGGAAAAAATGCTACTGAAACTACGCTTTTTAATCCAACGACTCACCCATACTTTAATCTGAGTCAGTATCAGGATCTTCATAGCCATATTTTGAAAGTTCAAGCGTATCATGTTTTGGAAGTAAATCGTGAATTAATTCCTTCAGGAAATTTCTTAGATGTGACGAATACTCCTTATGATTTTAGAGGAGGACAAAATTTGAGCTCTGCTATTTCCCAAAACGATGGTTTCGATGGTACTTGGGTGGTTAATAGCAAAGCTGGCGAGCTAATTGTAATTTTGACTGACGAAGAAAGTGGAAACCAACTTAGAATCTTCTCAGAGCGGCAAGGAGTTGTTATTTATACGATGAACTCACTTGAAGATGGTGTCTATTTTGCGCGTGATAATGGGCTAGTAGGCAAGGCACAGGAAGGTGTTGCGATAGAGCCTCAAGATTTATCAGATGCTGTCAATCATGAAAACTTTAATCAGGTCTTCCTAAAACTAGGTGAAGAAAAAACCTATGAAATAGTTTTTGCTTATGAGAAGGTTGGTAAGTAACAAGAGAATAATTTATTAAGAATTTTAGAAAAAATAGGCTGGGAAAAGTGATCAATATGATTAAGTTAAGCATTTAAACAATTCAAGGAACTATTCCCGTCCGAGCAATTGATGACCAAACGGGAATAGTTTTTGTATTTAGGGAGCACAAAAAGGATGTTTTTTAACCCAATTTTTCAGCTATTATGTTACTCTCTAAGTGAAGCTTACAGGTAGCTGGCTTCGTATTTTTCTTCGGAATGTTCGATTGGGTCGAATAATAGATAGGTGCTTGGCAATGTAGGTTTCTAATTGGAAGGAAGTGAGTTTGTCTCTAAGAAATTTTTGACAGGCATAAACAGCGTCTGAAAAACAAATTTTATAAGCCTGTTTTAACTTTGATGTTTTAATAGCAACGTGTGAGGTTAGCCATTTACAAACATTAAAATTGATAAAGCGAGCGTAGATTTCTTGGAGAATCCCTTCCTTCTTTTTCGCATGAAAATGAGTCAGACCAATACTATATTTTAGGTCACGAAAACTGGTCTCTATGCCCTATCTGTAGGCATAGAGATCTTTTAATTTTTCTGGAGAATAATTCGTATTTGTCACCAAAGTTTCAAAGAAACCTGGCTTGATTTCGAGACTCACCATTCGAAAATGAAGTTCGTAAAACTGGAGTGGGTCGCTTTTTCGGCTAGAGCTTGGTAGAAAGTCAAAGGATGTGTGATTAGGTAAATATTAGGAAAATTTTGATACTGTTGTTTCATCTCATTGGTCTGTTTTCGGCAGGTGTTTAGGTCAAATTTTTCATCAAAACAAGGGGTGTCAGGGAGGTTAAAACCTGACTTCATAGAATGATTCCCGTCACGAATACGAATAATATAGGACCAATTTCTTTCTTGACAGTGAGCCATGACATTGTAGGATTCATACCCCCTATCCATTATCACCAGAGCCTGTTCAAAAGGGACAACTCTCCATCATATCAATAAAAGCCGCACGTTCATCAACCTCTCGATTATCTTGGATCCGTAAATCATGATACATCTCTTGTTCAAGATTGTAGAGAGCATTGATATGAATGAGATTATAGGGAGTGTGATGTGGTCCAGTTTGAAAAGAGGTCGTTTTATCAAAACGATTTCTTGGTAGAATCACATCACTGCCATCAACAGCCAGGATAGGGAGATTATCAGAGATTGGAATTTTAGAAGTAATATCCCTAAAAAGTGTTTTAAAAGCTTGGTGTTTAATCTGATACCGTCGTTGAACAAAGGCAGATTGAGAGACAGGCAAATCTAAATCAAGTAGCTCTTTGGCTAAGGTATTACCACCCATGGTCAGTATAGCTTAAATCATGGTTTTCATCGTTAGCTGACTTTTCCGACTAAAATCTTTTTCAGGATGAAGCACAAACTGATTGGCACTAGAAATGATGTCGTTAATACTATCAAGTAAATGAGCTTTAATCTGATCTAGCATGACTTTTCCCCTTTTATTTTTAGTGTAACATAAAAACTAACCCACCACAAAATGTGATAGGTTAGTTAACTTAATGACATTGGGAAAAGTGATAGCCCCCTTATAGTGAATAACAAAAATTCACTAGGAACGGCACCCTAAAAGTTAGACAAAAAATCTAACTTTTAGAGTGCTTTTCTTATGAAATTACGTTACAAAGATAAACTAAAGATTTATGAGCTATATTTCAAACAAGGCCGTTGTTTAAACAATTATTATTTCATTGTCAACATGACAGGGAGCAGTCCTGATAACGGTACTGGGAATATTCAAATTAGTATTCCTTTTCTAATTTAGTTCTAAAAGAGCTAGGAGTGGCTTTAAAGTAATTCTTGAACACTTTTGAAAAATAGAGAGGATCGGAAAATCCTACGGAAAAGGCGATAAATTTAATTGGTTCGTGTGTATTTTCAAGGAGATATTTAGCTCGCTTCATCCGAACTTGATTAAGGTATTCTTTGGGTGATGTATTGAAGTAGTCACAAAAGATAGTTGTTAGATAGCTTCGATTAACATTTAGTGTATCAGCAATTGTTTGAATTGTAAGAGTAGTAGAAGTATAAGATGTTTCGATAATGTGACGACAATTGATACAGAGTTGTTCGGAAGGATGTACTTCTTTATGCCGTGTTTCAGGTGCTATAGTTGCAAGATTGAAGAGGAGTTCATAGATTCCTCCTAGAAGATGAAGTTGACTGGGAGCAGAGTGTTTAAGCTTCTCATTTTGCTCAATAATAGATTTCACTAGTAGATAAACTGTATGTGTTTCTGATTTATTAGGTACTTTTAAAACAGAATCCCTATGAATCTTAGATAGACTAAAGTAATCCCTAGATTTACTTCCGCTAATACCTATCCAGTAATAACTCCAAGGATCCACTTCATCTGCTTCATAGTAGGTCAGTTTATTGGGTTTTAGTAGAAATAAATCTCCTGCTTCTAAAGAGGTTTTATTTCCATTGTAATAGAATGTCCCTTTTCCACTTTCGATATAATGCAAAACATAGTTTTCTCGGATAGCAGGTCCAAATCCATATTTAGGTGTACATTGTTCAAAACCGTAAAAATCAATAGTGAGATCAATAGTATCGTTGTGAAATTCAGAAAAAATCATAAAATACCTCCACCTAACATTTTACCATATAATTAAAACATAATTCCATTTATTAAAACGTTTTCATGGTTTATAATGTAACCATAAAAGGAGAGGAAGTATGATTGAATATAAGGAAGATAAGCAAATTTTTCATCTGAAAACACGAGAAAGTTCGTATATTATGCAAGTTTTAGATAACAATCTTCTTGTCAATCGTTATTTTGGTAAAAAAATTAATTGCTTTAGTGATAGTAACAAAATAACATATCAGGATAGAGCTTTTTCGCCAAATCCAACAAGTAAGGATAGAACATTCTCCTTGGATACGTTACCATTAGAGTTTAGTAGTAATGGTTTAGGAGACTTTAGAACCTCAGCAATTGAAGTTTCGAATGAGTACGGTACAGCTTTGGATTTAAAATATCGCAGCCACCGTATCTATAAAGGAAAGTCTGATTTAAAAGGATTACCTAACAGTTTTGGTAATGAGGGTAAGGTTGAAACACTTGAAATTGAGTTATATGATTTTCTGTCAGATGTTACAGTGGTTTTATCTTACAGCGTCTTTGAAGAGTGTAATATTATTACGCGGTCATCTAAGGTTATAGCTGGAAAAACAGTCATTCATCTTGAAAAATTACTCAGTTTCACTTTAGATTTGCCTCATAAGAATTTTGATATTCATACTTTAACTGGTAGATATGGTTATGAAAAAGAATGGACGAAGACTCCGTTAACTCAAGGGAAATACAGTATTGGTAGTATTCGTGGAGCCTCAAGTCACTCTCGCACTCCGTTTATTGCTCTTGCTAGTCCTGAAGCAACAGAGCGTAGTGGTGACATTTATTCGGCTCATCTCGTTTATAGTGGAAATTTTACAGCTTTTGTTGAAACGACAGCAATTCATACAACACGTTTTGGTATGGGGCTAAATGATGAGAAATTTAGATGGGTTTTAGAACCAGGGCAAGAATTCCAAGCACCGGAGGCAATATTATCCTATACAGATAAGGGATTTACAGGAATGACTAGAGATAGTCATGAATTTATTCGTCACCATTTGACTAGAGGAAAATTTGCTAACAAAGAGCGTCCAATCTTAATTAATAACTGGGAAGGAACTTATTTTGATTTTACAGAAGATAAGTTAGTCTCTCTAGCTTCTGAAGCTGCCAAGTTAGGTATTGAGTTATTTGTTCTTGACGATGGTTGGTTTGGTAAACGAAACTCTGATACATGTTCGCTAGGTGATTGGGTAGAAAATAAAGAGAAGCTCCCGAATGGTCTTAAAGGATTAGCTGAGAAGGTTAATGATTTAGGAATGACCTTTGGTCTATGGTTTGAACCAGAGATGGTTTCAGAAGATAGTGATTTGTATAGAGAACATCCTAACTGGGCTATCCAAATTACTGGAAGAGGTCACACCTATAGTCGTGAGCAATTAGTGCTTGACTTATCTCAGGATGAGGTGTGCGACTATATTATTGAAAGTGTCTCAAACGTTTTGAATTCAGCAAATATTGGTTATGTTAAGTGGGATATGAATAGAAATATAACGAATATTCCTGAGAATCAAGCTAATCATGAGAAACATGAATTTTACCATCGTTATATATTAGGTCTGTATCGTATTTTAGAGACGCTAAATCAACGTTTTCCAAATGTTTTATTTGAAAGTTGTTCGGGAGGCGGAGGTCGTAATGACTTAGGTATGATTTACTATATGCCTCAGGCTTGGGCTAGTGATAATACAGATGCGATTGGTCGATTATCAATTCAAGAAGGGACTAGTCTGATTTATCCAACAATCAGCATGGGTTCTCATGTATCAGCTGTTCCTAACCATCAAGTTGGACGTATCACACCACTAGAAACTCGTGGAAATGTTGCTATGCTAGGAAATTTGGGTTATGAACTTGATTTGACACAATTAGAGTCAAGTGAATTAGAAGAGATTGCGGAACAAGTAGAAACCTATAAATCAATTCGTCAAACTGTTCAATTTGGTGATTATTATCGTTTACAAAAAACTGATAATACCTATGCTTACAATTTGATATCAAAAGATAAGAGTCAAGTTGTATTTACCTTTGTCAAAATTTTATCACAGCCAGAAGCTCCCTTTATTAGAGTTCGATTAGAAGGTTTAGATCCAGAAGCTACCTATTACTGTGAGAAATTATCTGCTAGTTTTGGTGGAGATGAATTAATGAATATTGGGTTAACAATTCCCTATGTTCAAAAAGATTATTTTAGTTTACAATATATTTTCAATAAAAAATAAGGAGAATTTTATGAAATTCAAAACAGTTTTAAAATGTGCTGCGGTTTGTAGCTTTGCAAGTTTCCTAGTAGCTTGTGGTAACGGTGGTTCAGGTAGTGATACTAAAGAAATTGAATTTTTCTCACAAAAACCTGAGATGCAAGCCACTTTACAAGAAATTGTAGATGATTATAATAAATCACAAGACGATATTAAAGTAAAATTAACAAGTGTACCAGATGCAGGAACTGTTTTAAAAACACGTATTGCAAATGGAGAAACACCGGATGTTGTGAATATTTATCCTCAAAATGCTGACTTTAAAGGATGGGCTAAGGATGGTCAATTCGTTGATTTAACAAAAGAAAAAAATATTCTTGGTAACTTGAATGAAGGTGCAGCAGAAGCATATGCAGTAGATGATAAAATTTATAATGTTCCTTTAACCACAAATGTGTCCGGTGTTTACTATAATAAAACAGCTTTTGAAAAATTAGGTATTGAAGTTCCAAAATCATTAGCTGAATTCCAAAATATTGTTAAGAAAATTAAGGAAGATGGTCAAACACCATTTGCAGAAGCACTAGGAGATGCTTGGACTGTGAATGGCTTTGCACAATTAGCATGGATTCAAAGTGCTGGTGGTGCTGATAAGGCAAACGATGTTCTTCGTTTTAGTGATAAAGGTGGTATTAAATCCGACGAAGTAACTAAAAACGTAGCGGCATATTTGGATTTACTTGCTGGCAATGGTCAATCTAACTCTGATGGAGCTCTTTATGCAGATACAGTAGCGGTCTTTGCAGAAGGTAAAGCTTTGATGATGGCTAACGGATCATGGGCATTGACAGTTATCAATCAGCAACAACCTGATTTTGAAGTTGGCTTCTTTGCGATGCCAGGCTTGACAGCTGGTGCTCCGGCAATGACAGTTGGTGCAGCAGATATGGCTGTTTCAGTTTCTGCGGATTCTAAGAATGTAGATGGTGCAAAAGACTTTGTTGAATATTTAAGCTCAAAAGGAGCAATGCAGAAATACTATGATGTTGACGGCTCACCAACTTCTGTTAAGGGTATTAAGACAGATGGAAAATTTGAAGAATTGGCTGACGTAGCTTCACTTGCCTTCACAGATAAACAAGCGATTTGGTTACATTCAGAATGGACTTCTGAAGAAAAATTCTGGGACGCAAATGTATCTTACATCAAGAACAAAGACTTAGACGGTTACATGGGTAATTTGAATACATTCTTTGATACAATGAAATAAACCATCATAGTATCTTAGTGAAAGTAAAGAGTCTGGATAGTTAACCAGACTCTTTGACTTAGTGATTAAGGAGACTTGCATGAAAAAACAAGGTTTTATTAGTAAATATTGGGCATATCTTTTTGTAGCACTACCAGTTCTTCTTCAGTTAATTTTCTTCTTTTACCCACTTGTAAATGGATTGATTTATTCATTGACAGACTGGACTGGTTTAACTCGACATTATAATATTATAGGTTTTGAAAACTATGTCAAGATCTTTCAAGATCAGGCTTTCTATAAAAGTTTAGGATTTACTCTTCTTTTTACAGTAGGGTTAGTTGTTGGGGAAATTACAATTGGTATTTGGCTAGCAACTTTATTAAATCGTAAAATTCGTGCGGTTGGATTCTTTAGAACTTGGTATTTCTTTCCAGCAGTTCTATCAACGGTAACGATTGGTTTAATTTTTAGTCAATTATTTAACTATGGATTGCCTCAGATTGGTGAGTTATTTGGAATCAAATGGTTAAGTTCCAATCTTCTTTTTCAAGAAAAATCAGTATTTTGGTCTGTTCTATTTGTAGCCCTATGGCAAGGTCTTGCAATGCCGGTCGTTATTCTCTTATCTGGTTTGCAGTCTATTCCTGAGGATATTAAGGAAGCGGCAGCCATTGATGGAGCCAATAAGCGTCAACAATTTTTCCAAATTGAACTACCATTCTTGCTTCCTTCTATTTCTATGGTTTTTATTTTAGCTATGAAATCTGGTCTTACAGCCTTTGACTTGGTTTATTCATTGACAAAAGGTGGTCCAGATGGGGTGACCAGGACCTTGGGTCTATTGGTTTATGATAATGCATTTACTAATAACCAATTTGGTTATGCCAATGCCTTAGCAGTTGTTCTGTTTGTAATTATTACCATTATTTCAGTGGTACAAATTACTCTTTCTAAAAAATATGAAGTGTGAGGTAAACTATTATGAAATCTAAGAAACAAAATAATATCGTTGCCTACACTGTGCTAAGCATCGGGATTTTTCTCATGTTAATCCCATTAGCGGTAACGGTTATTAGTTCATTTAAGACAACTAAAGAGATTACAGGGAATTTCTTTGGTTTACCTGCAGAGTGGACCTTGTCTAACTATGAACGTCTATTTAATGATGGCATTGTTCATTATTTTCTTAATTCAGCCTTTTTAACAGTTGTTAGTGTGGGATTAATTATCTTGGTAATTCCGATGGCAGCTTTTGCCATTGCCCGCCATATGGATCGTAAGAAAGTATTTGCTATCATGTATACTTTGCTAATCATAGGGATGTTTGTTCCTTTTCAAGTTATCATGTTGCCAATGGCTAAATTGATGAGTAATTTTGGAATGACTAATCTGGTTGGTTTAACTATTTTGTATCTTACTTATGCGATTCCTCAGACCCTGTTTCTATATGTGGGATATATTAAAACTATTGTCCCAGCAGAAATGGATGAGGCAGCAGCTATTGATGGTGCCGGTCGCTTTATGATGTATCGAAAAATTATCTTTCCTTTGATGAAACCAATGCATGCCACTGTATTGATTATTAATGCTTTGTGGGTTTGGAATGACTTCTTGATGCCTCTTCTTGTACTTAACAGAGATTCAAGTACATGGACAATGCCACTTTTTCAATATAATTACCAAGGGCAATATTTTAGTGACTACGGACCAAGTTTTGCTTCGTATGTCGTAGGTATTATACCAATTCTAATCGTTTATCTAATCTTCCAAAAGAATATCATTTCTGGCATGACAAGTGGTTCAGTTAAATAGAAAAGAAATTTTTATAGAAATTAGAAATAAAATCATGTTTATCATATGCTCAGATATCAAGGATAGTATAAAAGAATATGATTAGATTTTTATGGGGCTAATTACCAAATATTTATCTTTTATACTTTTTCTGTCAATGGGTAAGTAAGTTTTTGCTCGGTTTAATGACTCAGCAGTGAATTTAGACTTAGTGAACTTAGCTCATGCTATGGCGGAAAAGGATTAAGTAATTGTATTTGAGTAATGCTCCCTTAGAGTTGGCTGATTAAGTCAACTCTTTTTATAGAGAAAGAAGGTCAACATGGAAAAACATTGGTGGCACACAGCAACTATCTATCAAATTTATCCAAAATCTTTTATGGATAGTAATGGAGATGGTGTTGGTGATTTACAGGGTATCATTAGTAAATTAGATTATCTGGAGAAGTTAGGGATTACAGCGATTTGGTTATCACCAGTTTACCAATCTCCTATGGATGATAATGGTTATGATATATCCGATTATGAAGCTATTGCTGATATTTTTGGAGATATGTCTGATATGGAAGAACTAATTGAACAGGCACATCAAAGAGGCATTAAGATTATTATGGATTTGGTTGTCAATCATACCTCGGATGAACATGCTTGGTTTGTTGAAGCTAAAAATAACCCTCATAGTGAAAAGAGAGATTTTTATATTTGGCGTAACGAACCTAATGAATTAGTCTCTACCTTTTCCGGTTCTGCTTGGGAATTTGATGAAACATCACAACAATACTATCTTCATTTGTTTAGTAAAAAGCAGCCTGATTTGAATTGGGAAAATGAAGTTCTCAGACATAAGATTTATGAGATGATGAATTTTTGGGTTGACAAAGGTATTGGTGGTTTCCGCATGGACGTCATCGATTTATTAGGGAAATTACCTGATCAACTTATTAAAGAAAATGGGCCTAAGCTTCATGATTATTTAAAAGAGATGCATCAGTATACACTAGCTGGCAAGGACTTGCTAACTGTGGGTGAGACTTGGGGAGCAACACCTGAAATTGCAAAACGTTATTCTAATCCGGATGAAAAAGAATTGTCAATGGTTTTCCAATTTGAACATATTGGTTTACAACATAAAGAAAATAGACCGAAATGGGAATACATCAAAGAATTAGATGTTCCTGCGTTAAAAATGATTTTTAATAAGTGGCAGACAGAATTGAAATTAGGCGAGGGATGGAACTCTTTATTTTGGAATAACCATGATTTACCTCGGGTTCTATCTATTTGGGGTAATACAGGTGAATATAGGGAAAAATCTGCTAAGGCACTTGCTATCTTACTTCATTTGATGCGTGGTACGCCATACATTTATCAAGGAGAAGAAATTGGAATGACTAACTACCCTTTCAAATCTTTTGAAGATTTAGACGATATTGAATCTTTAAATTATGCAAAAGAAGCACTGAGCCTAGGTGAATCAGAAGATAGTATTATGGATAATATTCGAATGATTGGTCGAGATAACGCTCGTACACCTATGCAGTGGAATACTGAAAAGAAAGCAGGATTTTCAGCATCTGATGAAACTTGGTTACCAGTTAATCCAAACTTCACATTGATTAATGTAGAAGAAGCAGTAAATAACCCTAATTCTATATTTTATACTTATCAGAAATTAGTTAATCTTCGTAAAGAAAAAAGCTGGCTGATAGATGCCGATTTTGAATTACTGGAAACGGAGGATAAAGTCTTTGCCTATAGAAGGTACACTGATGAGGAATCTTATTTAGTGGTCGTGAACTTATCAGATAAGGAACAGTCACTTAGTTTTGATGTTAATTATACTGAAGTTATTATTTCAAATACAGATGAAGCGGTTATTATTAATAATCATTGTCTTGCTCCTTGGGATGCTTTCTGCGTAAAGATTAGATAAAAATATGAAAACTGAACTAGGATTCAAATCGCTAGTTCAGTTTTTTGGTTATTTAGGTATGCTAATCAAGCAATTTTTTAATGACACGACAAGGTTGACCGTATGCTAGTACCTCACTAGGAATATCCTTAGTTACAAGGCTTCTAGCACCTATAACGGTATTATCACCTATTGTTACTCCTGGAAGTACGGTTACATTAGCTCTTAGCCAACAGGTTTCACCAATAGTAACTGGCAGATTAAATTGGTAAGAGAGGTCGCGGTAAACATTCTGACCGACTTTGGCAAACATTTGTTCAAGTAAGTTTCTTCGCGTTTCTCCATCTGAGGGACGTATGTGGTTAAAATCATATAAGAGCTCTTGACATTGTAATTGCCGAGCTAGAATCTCAGGAGCATTTGGAAGATAAAGGTCTCCGGTGTGTTGCATAAAAACCTCTACTTACTACTGGAGCGTAAGGTGAGAAGAGTTGCGGTAGTCATCATAATTGGAATATCTGGTGAAGAGTTTTCTAGATACTGATCCAATGTGTTCATAGCCAATATTCCCATCTCTTCAGTAAAGACAGTTACACTACTCAAAGGAGGATAGACTTGTTTTGCTACTACAGTATCATTGAAAGAAATGATACTGACACGATCAGGGATTTTTATATCTGCTTCTTGTAATGCTCGTAGAGCTCCTATTGCTAAGGCATCGCTAGCAATGAAGAAAGCATCTGGCAAATCATCTCCTAGTTGGAAAATGGCTTGTTTCATCATTTGGTAGCCGTCTTCAGTGGAGAATTTTCCAATAAAGACATAATTAGGATTGTAGAGTTTATGCTGACTGAGGTAATTTTTAAAGGTTGAAAATCGAGGATCAATCAAAGGAAACTCATGGTCAGCGGTCCGTTCTTCGCCAGTAAGAATACCGATGCGTTTATGTCCACGACTGATAAAATGATTTAGGACATTGACAACGGAGTTGGTAAAATCTGTAGTGATACAAGTATGACCTTGGGTAAGGGTATCGCTATCAACAAAAATTAAATTATCATTAATTGCTTCTAACTCTTTAATTTTAGCATTGCTATATTTTCCGATAGCGATAATTCCATCACAATTTCTAGCAGAATCAAGTGGTGAATCGTTGAAGAGGCGAACAATTTCATAGTTTAATTCAATTGCTCTACGTTCAATTCCTATGCGGATTGAATAGTAATAAAGGTCATTGATTTCTTCTGATTCAGTGTACCATTGGATGATAGCGACCTTCTTGTTTTCATTTTTTGATACTAAGTTCTTTTTATATCGAGTATATCCTAGTTTATCAGCGGTTTGAAAAATTCTTCTTCGGGTATCTTCGCTAACAGACATGGATTCATCGTTGTTTAACACGCGTGAGACTGTAGCTATTGAAACTTTAACTTGTTCTGCGATGTCTTTAATCGTTGCCATGTTTTTCTCCTTGATGTAATCTATTGCTTATAGTATATCATAAAAATTGAGTTTCATTCATCCTATAAACTAAAATTTTACTTTTAAAAACTCTTTTCTGACATAGGTTTGTTGTGCGATTGATAAAAAATATGTTGAAATATAAGTAAAAAAACAGTAAAATAATTAGTGAAAAAACAAAAAGGAGTTTGTGATGACTTTAATTACCTTTATTCCTGAAACAAGAACATTCCATCTATCTAACGAAAGGCTATCTTATCTATTTATGATTGAAGAAGGTGGTTTGTTAAGCCATCTTTATTTTGGAAAAAAAGTTAAGCGCTATCATAACCATATGACTTATCCTAGAATTGATAGAGGATTTTCTGGCAATATACCATCAATTAATGAGCGTGGTTACTCGAAAGATACCTTGCCCCAAGAGTTTTCGGGTGGACATTCTGGAGATTATAGGACACCGTCTCTAATGGTAAAAGGTGTTACCGGAAGTTATTCGGTAGATTTACGTTATAAGAGCCATCGTATGGAAGTTGGTAAGCCAGTTTTGGAAGGTCTCCCTGCATCGTTTGCGACAGTTGATGAAGCGGAGACATTGATCATTACTTTAGAAGATTCTTTATTAAATCTTGAAGTAGAACTTTTTTATACGATTTTTAAAAACCAAGATATCATTGCACGTTCTAGTCGTCTAATTAACTGTGGTAATCAGAACCTCATTGTAGAAAAGGTAGCATCATTGCAAATAGACTTTGTCGCAAAAGACTTTGATGTAATTTCTTTACCTGGAGCTTATGCTAATGAACGTCACATGGAGCGAGAAACGATTGGTTATGGTATTAAAACTTACAGCAGTAAAAGAGGAACATCTAGTCATCATATGAATCCATTTTTAGTTTTGGCTGATAAAAAGACGGATGAGTTTACAGGAGATTCCTATGGTTTTCATCTAGTTTACTCTGGTAACCATTCTTTTGAGGTAGAGAAGGATCATATTAGTCAGGTACGTTTAGTGGCTGGTATAAATGATTATGGATTCGAGTGGCATTTGGGAGCTGGTGAATCTTTTCAAGCACCAGAGGTTTTGATGACATATTCTGAAAATGGATTAAATGGGATGAGTCAGAATTTTCATCATATTATTCGTGATAATGTAGTAAGAAGTAAACATAGAAATAAAGAACGTCCTATTCTGGTAAATAATTGGGAAGCTACGTATTTTGATTTTAACGAAGAAAAGTTACATCCAATCGTTGATGAAGCTAAAAAAATGGGAATAGAGATGTTTGTTCTTGATGACGGATGGTTTGGTCATCGAAACGACGATCAATCTTCTTTGGGAGATTGGCAGGTATGGGAAGATAAGTTTCCGAATGGTTTGAAGCATTTTGCAGACTATGTCCATAAGCAGGGGCTTAAATTTGGACTTTGGTTTGAACCAGAAATGATTTCTAAAGATTCTAATCTGTATCGCAGTCATCCAGACTATCTCATGCAGATACCAGGAAGAGAGCCATCGCCATCGCGTAGTCAATTTGTTCTTGATATGGGAAGAAAAGATGTTCAAGATGCCATTTTTACTCAACTTAAACTACTTCTAGATGAGGGATATATTGACTATATTAAATGGGATATGAATCGACACCTATCAGACATCCATTCTTTAGCTCTTATACCAAATCGTCAAGGAGAAGCTGGTCATCGTTATGTCCTTGGAGTATATGCTTTGTTAGAAAAAATAACATCAACTTATCCAGATATCCTGTTTGAAGGCTGCTCAGGAGGCGGTGGACGTTTTGATTTGGGTTGGGCTTACTATATGCCACAATCTTGGGCAAGTGATAATACAGATGCCTTGGCACGTTTAACTATTCAATATGGAACATCTTTAGCTTATCCAATTTCTATGATGACATCACATGTTTCCGCGGTACCAAATCATCAAACTGGGAGAGTGACAACTCTTGAAGCACGTGCACATGTTGCAATGAGTGGTGTATTGGGTTATGAGCTTGATTTGACAAAAATGTCTGATTCAGATAAGGTTGATGTTATTGAGCAAATTGCTAGTTATAAAAAAATTCGTCCTCTAGTTCAATACGGAGATTTTTATCGTCTTAAATCTCCTAAGGCTGGTAATGAGACAGCTTGGATTTTTGTGTCTGAAAATCAAAAAGAAGCATTGCTATTTACGGCTCATGTATTAGCTCACGCACAACCTTATTTGTCTAAGACTTTGTTGATTGGTTTGAATCCTGATTGGGATTATCGACTTGAGGAATTACCAACGGGTCAATTACTTGGCCATTCTGTGGGTTACTTTGACTCTATTTATGCAACGCAACCAATGAAGAATGGTAGTATTTTATCTGGTGATGAATTGATGCAGATGGGAATTTATAATCCTATCGTAAGACAGGACATGGCAACACAACTTTATTATTTCAAAGCTATTGATTAAGGAGAATATTATCAATGAGAATTAATAAACCTAGCTTAGAATGGCTAGAAAATCCAGAAATATTTGCAGTCAATAAAATTTCAGCACATTCGGATCATACTTACTTTACCAGTGAAGAAGAGGCAAAGATAGGTAAGATGAAGTTGAGGCAATCGCTGAATGGGAAATGGCGTTTTAGCTATGCTAGGAACCCAAGTCAACGCCAAGCGGATTTTTATAAGATAGATTATGATATCTCATCTTTTGACTGGATTGAGGTACCTGGACATATTCAAAATCAAGGATATGATAAACGCCAATATGTTAATACTCAGTACCCTTGGGATGGTATGGAGGAGTTACGTCCACCACAAGTTTCCAAAGAGTATAATCCAGTAGGTTCTTATGTTAAGTATTTTGAAATTGATGAAGCTCTTGTTGGTAAAAAAATAATGATCTCTTTCCAAGGGGTGGAAACGGCTTTTTATGTTTGGCTCAATGGCCATTTTATAGGCTATGGAGAAGATAGTTTTACCCCAACAGAATTTGAATTAACAGAGTTTTTAGTGGAGGGTGACAATAAATTAGCGGTTGAAGTTTATAAACGTTCAAGTGCTAGCTGGCTTGAGGATCAGGATTTTTGGCGTTTTTCAGGAATTTTTAGAGATGTTTACCTTTATGCGATTCCAGAAGTACATATTCGTGATCTCTTTATTCACCAAGATTTGATTAATCATTATAAGGATGGTTTATTAAAGATTGAAGTGGATATTTTAGGAGATTGTCAGGCCTTATCGCGATCAGCCCGTTTACTGGATTCAAAAGGAGATGTAGTTTTCTCTGGGGAAATAGCGGAGATTGAAAAAGGGATTATTCTTCCAGGAGTTCATGCCTGGAGTGCTGAAAAACCTAATTTATATCAATTAGAATTACGTCTAGAAAGAGCTGGTCAGTTAATTGAGCTAGTTATTAACAAGGTTGGATTTAGAAGTTTTGAATTAAAGAACGGTCTGATGTTGCTTAATGGTAAGCGTATTATCTTTAAAGGAGTGAATCGTCATGAGTTTCACCACCGTTATGGCCGAGCAATTACAGAGGAAGAGATGTTATGGGATATTAAGTTTATGAAACAGCATAATATCAATGCTGTTAGGACGTCTCATTATCCTAATCAAACACGGTGGTATGAGCTGTGTGATGAATACGGTCTTTATATGATTGATGAAACTAATTTAGAAACACACGGATCTTGGCAAAAGCTTGGGCACTTAGATCCATCGTGGAATGTTCCTGGCAATCTACCAGAATGGAAAGAAAATGTATTGGATCGTGCGAACAGCATGTTTCAAAGAGATAAAAATCATCCTGCAATTCTTATTTGGTCATGTGGAAATGAATCTTATGCTGGTGAAGATATTTTAGCAATGACGGAATTTTTCCATCGAGTTGATCCAAATCGGCTTGTTCATTATGAAGGAGTCTTTTGGAATCGTGACTACGATGAGATATCGGACATGGAAAGTCGTATGTATGCTAAACCGGCAGACATTATTGAGTATTTAGAAAAATGTCCTAAAAAACCATACATTTCCTGTGAGTATATGCACGCGATGGGTAATTCTCTGGGGGGAATGGGTCTCTATACAGATTTGGAGAACCGATATGAACAGTACCAGGGTGGTTTTATCTGGGATTATATTGACCAATCAATTCTTCAGAAAAATGAATTTGGACAGGAAGTCTTGACCTACGGTGGGGACTGGGGAGATCGTGCAACAGATTATGAATTCTGCGGCAATGGTATTGTTTTCGCGGACAGAAAGCCGACTCCTAAAGCACAAGAGGTTAAAAAACTCTATGCCAATGTTAAATTATCCGTAACTCCTAAAAATGTGACAATTGATAATCAAAATCTTTTTAGTGATACTGGAGATAGCTATTTTAAAGCTAGTCTTAGAAAAAATGGGGAGTTTATCTGGAGTCGAGATTATCATTTTATTGTACCTGCGGGTGAGAAAATAACATTTGATTTGGATTATCCTGAGGTTAAAGCAGATGGAGAATATACTTACGAAGTCACCCAGCATCTAAAAGTAGCCACTATTTGGGGAAAAATTGGAGATGAAATTACTTTTGCTCAGTATATAGAAAAAATGTCTAATACACAGCAAGGGAATAAAAATATCTTACCTATACGGGTTGTTAAAGGAGATGTTAACATCGGTGTCCATGGAAATGATTTTAGTGTTCTAATTTCAATAGCTGAGGGTGGTTTGGTATCATTTGTTAAAAATGGCATTGAATATATCACAAGAACTCCTAAGACTACTTTTTGGCGTGCATTGACAGATAATGATCGTGGTGTGAAGCATGGTTTTGATCGAGGTATGTGGTTAACAGCTGGACTTTATCAGAAGCATATCGGCATGACCATTGAAGAAGAAAGTGATAGAGTGACAATTGCCTTTACTCATCAATTAGCGATATCTGGGGAGTATACACATAAAGTATCGTATACCATTAATGGACAAGGTGATATAACTATTGATCTAACATATCCAGGATATGCTAATTTACCAACCATTCCTGCCTATGGGATGGAATTCAAATTACCTAGAACTTATCAGGAAATCACTTATTATGGAAATGGTCCGGAAGAAAATTATATCGACCGGAAAGAAGGAGTTCGCCTAGGGATTTTTGAAACAACAGTCCAAAATAATGAGACTCCGTATTTGGTACCACAAGAAAATGGTAACCGGACAGGAGTTCGGTGGTTGAAAGTTTCTGATAATGAGGACCATGCTTTATTGTTTGAAGCTGTTAATAAACCATTTGAGATGAGCGTTTTACCACACAGTGCTCAAGAGATAGATGCTGCAAGTCATCAAGAAGATCTTTCTCAGTCTCATTGGACCTGGATTCGCATTTTAGCAGCACAGATGGGTGTAGGTGGTGATGATTCTTGGGGGGCTCCGGTACAAGAGCAGTATCATTTATATGCTGAGAGAGAATTGACTATTACATTTACCCTTAGAGGGATTTAAAATATATAAACCAGCCTTAGGTTGGTTTTTTACTAAATTAATTGATGTGTTTTCTAAGAAAGTCTAGTAATTCTACAAAAATAGTAGGAGATATGTCTATACTGAGGTCTTTATTAAGAACAGTTAAATATAAATTGCTACTTTAGGTTAGAAATGGTTAACAACATCAGAAGTTTATAAACTAAAAAAATAGTAAAAAATTACTGAAAAACACTTGACTTTTAACCGCTTACATTTTATAATGACAATGTAAAATAAAGGATTCAAGGAGAATCATAATGAAAAAACGTACTGTTAAAACACTTTTGGTTGGCGCTTTGTTTTCGAGTTTGTTGTTAACAGCTTGTGGATCGAAATCAGAGTCTGGTGCTTCAAAGACAGACAATTCAGGAAAAACTGAACTTACTGTATGGGCTTGGGATAAAAATTATAATGTCCGTGCTTTTGAAGAGGCTGAAAAAGTACATGATGCAGCCGAAGGGGATAAAGTTGATTTAGATATCGTTGAAAATGCACAAGCAGATATCGTTCAAAAACTTAATACTGCCCTTAGTTCAGGTGTGACAAATGGTTTGCCAAATATTGTTCTCATTGAAGACTATCGTGCAAAGAGCTTCCTAGAAGCGTATCCAGATAGTTTTTTCCCATTGACAGATGTTATCAATGCAGATGATTTCTCGGCTTATAAAGTTGAAGCAACTTCAGTTGATGGTACAAACTATGCAGTGCCGTTTGATACAAGTGTGACAGGTCTTTATGTTCGAACAGATATTCTTGAAAAAGCAGGTTACAAATTAGAAGACTTGCAAAATCTAACATGGGCACAATATACTGAAATTGGTAAAAAAGTTTTTGAAAAGACAGGTAAAAAATTACTTTCTACAGACGTTAATGACCTCGGATTGATTCGTTCGATGATTAATTCAACAGGTTCTTGGTATACAGGAAAAGATGGGAAAACGCCAACTCTTGCAGGCAATGCGTCATTGAAATTAGCATTCGAAGATTTCAAAAAAATATATGATGCTGGTCTTACAGATAGTAATAGTGATTGGGGGCAATGGCTAAGTGACTTTAATAATGGTGTTGTTTGGTCAGTGCCAACAGGTAACTGGATTACACCATCTATCACAGCACAAGAAGATCAGGAAGGAAAATGGGCAGTTGTACCATTCCCACGTCAAGAAATGGAAGGTTCAGTCAACGCTTCTAACCTTGGAGGTGCGTCAATTTACGTACTTAATGTTGATGGCAAAGAAGCAGCTGCTGATTTCTTAAAAGAAACATTTGGTACTAGTACAGACCTTTACAAAACACTTGTAGAAAACATCGGTGCTATTGGTTCTTATATTCCAGCAACTGAAGCAGGTGTTTATGACACAGAAGCAAAATATTTTGGTGGACAAAAAATCTATAAAGACTTCGCGGAATGGTCAACACAAATTCCAGCTGTTAACTATGGTGAAAACACATACGCTATTGAAGATATCCTTATCAAAGGATTGCAAAAATATTTGAGTGGAGAGGATATCGATAAAGTCCTTGAAGATGCACAAAAAGAGGCTGAAAATCAGTTGAAATAATCGCATGTTAGCCAAATAATTTAGGACGTTCATGGCATTTGCTTGATAACTAAATTATTTGGTTATTTTATTCAGAAAGTCGGAGTTTAGAATGAAAAAAATGAATCCATTTTTACGATCAAAGCTTGCGGGATGGTTATTTGTTATCATTCCGACTATATTGATCATCCTGTTCTATTTTTATCCAATGCTGGAAGCTTTCAAGTTATCGCTCTCATCAGGCAAAGGAAATAATTTGAGTTTTGTTGGTTTTGATAATTACAAGCGTCTCTTTAATGATCCAGTTTTTATCAGTGCATTAAAGAATACTGTTTTGTTCCTGGTTGTCCAAGTGCCAGTTATGATAATCTTAGCCATTTTCTTCTCAGTATTGTTAAATAACAAGTCATTAAAGTTGAAAGGACTTTTTAGAACGATTGTCTTCCTACCTTCAGTAACATCTCTGGTTGCTTATTCTATTGTCTTCAAATATCTTTTTTCAAATGATGGTATCATGAATAAGATTTTAACAACTTTACATATTTTACAAGAACCAATAATGTGGCTGGATGATGTTTTTTGGGCGAAAGTTGTTATTATTATTGCTATTACTTGGCGCTGGACAGGATATAATATGATTTTCTTCCTGTCTGCATTGCAGAATATTGATCCCGAAATTTATGAAGCAGCTGATGTTGATGGTGCTAGTGCAGTTAATAAGTTCTTTAATATCACTATTCCTCTCTTAAAACCTGTGATTTTATTTACAACAATTACTTCGACCATTGGGACATTGCAATTGTTTGATGAACCAATGAACATCACTCAAGGTGGTCCTGGGGATGCTACAACGACTATTTCACAATATATCTATAATTTGAGTTTTAAATACACGCCAGATTTTGGTTATGCGGCAGCTGTCTCATATGCAATTGTATTACTGGTAGTGATTTTATCTATTATTCAAACACGAGTGGGAGGAAAAGATGAAAAGAGATAAACCAAAAACAATAGCAACTTATATTTTTTTGATACTTATGTCCATTGTCTTTGTATTTCCATTTTATTTTTTAGTGGTGAGTGCAACAAATAGTAGCATTGATGTTACTAATGGACGCATGTTACCAGGTGGTGAACTTTTTACGAACTTGAAAAATATTTTTAGTCAAACAGATATGAGCAATGCTTTGAAAAACTCAACTGTTGTTGCCCTTTTTCAAACAACATTAGCTCTCTTAATAGGTTCTTCCGCAGGATATGGATTTGAAGTTTATCGCAGTAAAGGCAAGGACATTGTGTTTAATATTATTCTTTTATCCATGATGGTACCATTTGCGGCAATTATGATTCCGCTATTTCGTTTGTTTGGGAAAATGTCTATGGTAAGCTCTCTTGTGGGAATCAATTCTTACGCTTCTATTTTCTTACCATATATTGCGACTGCTTTTTTGATTTTTTATTTCCGTCAGAATACAAAAATGTTTCCAAAGGAATTGTTGGAAGCGGGGCGTATCGATGGTGTCTCTGAGGTAGGACTTTTCTTTAAGATTTATATGCCGACAATGAAGACGACATATGCAGCTGCAGCTATTATTACCTTTATGAACAGTTGGAATAATTACCTTTGGCCACTGGTTGTAGTACAATCAACTGAAAAACAAACTGTACCACTTTTAATTTCGCAGTTAGGATCAAGCTATTCTCCAGATTTTGGTATGATTATGGCTGCTGTGCTTGTAGCTACTGTACCAACACTAGTTATCTTCTTTGTCCTTCAAAAACAATTTGTTGCAGGGATGTTGGGAGCAAATAAATAGTAAAAATGAGGCTAGTCCATAACAGGTCATAAGCCTCTTTTATATGTTAAAATAGGTGGCTGATATTGTAGTGAGGACTTTAATATTTTATGTTATTATATGGTGTAATAAAAGTGACAAAATTACTAAAGTAAAAAAGGGTAAAAATAGATAAAATTTTTACTGATAATATTGATTTTTTTACTAATGTACTCTATAATATAACTAAAAACGATATCAAAGGAGTATTTTATGGATACTGAACAATTAAAACAAGCTTTTCTAGACACTTTTGGTGTTGCACCTGATGCAACTTTCTTTTCACCTGGTCGTATCAATTTGATTGGGGAGCATACCGATTATAATGGTGGTCATGTGTTTCCTGCGGCGATTACGCTTGGGACTTATGGTTCTGCCCGTAAACGTGATGACCGTACCTTACGTTTTTATTCTGGGAATTTTGAGGATCTAGGTATTATTGAGGTCAGTCTTGATGACCTTGTTTTTAAAAAAGAGGACAGTTGGACTAATTATCCTAAAGGTGTCATTAAGTTTTTAAAAGAAGCAGGGCATGTGATTGAATCTGGTATGGATGTCTATGTTTATGGTAACATTCCAAATGGTTCAGGGCTATCGTCATCTGCTTCGTTAGAATTGCTGATTGGCGTTATTTGTGAAGAATTATTTGAGTTGACCCTTGACCGTCTTGATTTGGTAAAAATTGGGAAGCAAACAGAAAATCATTTTATCGGTGTGAATTCAGGTATCATGGATCAGTTTGCCATTGGTATGGGAGCAGATAAACAGGCCATTTATCTGGACACTAATACTCTGGAATACGAGCTTGTACCACTTGATTTAGGTGATTACATTGTTGTTATTATGAACACCAATAAACGTCGTGAACTGGCTGATTCCAAGTATAATGAGCGTCGTGGTGAGTGTGAAGCCGCTGTGACCGAATTAAATGCTTTGCTATCTGTCGAAACCTTAGGTGAGCTTGATGAAGCAACTTTTGATCAATATGCTTATCTCATTAAAGATGGGAATAGGATCAAGCGTTCCCGCCATGCAGTATCTGAAAACCAACGGACCTTGAAAGCCAAAGCTGCTTTGGTAGCTGGTGACTTGGAACAATTTGGGCGATTGGTGAATGCGTCGCACGTTTCTCTTGAACATGACTACGAAGTAACTGGTGTCGAACTTGATACGCTTGTACATACAGCTTGGGAACAAGATGGAGTACTTGGAGCCCGTATGACAGGAGCTGGTTTTGGTGGCTGTGCCATTGCTATTGTCCAAAAAGATAAGGTTGACGGCTTCACAGAGGTTGTTGGCAAGATTTATGAAGAAAAAATTGGATATGCGCCAGCTTTTTACATCGCAGAAGTAGCTGGTGGTAGCCGAGTATTATCTAGAAAGTAACGTTATGACAGTACTAGATCAATTTGTAGAAACTGTGATTGCTAATAGTGATTATACTGAGTTAGATGCTATCTATCTTAAAAATCGGATTATGGCATTGGTTGGTGAGGAACAGGTTAATGAAGAAACGGATGAGACATCCTTAATTCCTCTAAAAAATCGCCTTGTGGATATAGCTGTGAAAAATGGGAAATGTGGTCCTTTACAGGAGGAAAAAAACTGTTTGGGTGCTGAATTGATGAGTTTTATCACGCCGATTCCAAGTGTGCTTAATCAAAGATTTTGGCAAACCTATAAAAAAAGTCCGGAAAAAGCTATCGCTGATTTTTATGAGCTAAGTAAAAAAAATGACTATATCAAAGTTGATGCTATTGCCAAAAATATTGCTTTTAAAACACCTTCTAAATACGGGGATATGCAGATTACCATTAATTTGTCTAAACCTGAAAAGGATCCTAAAGCGATTGCGGCAGCTAAATTAGTTAAAGCTAGTGAATATCCGAAATGTCAACTGTGCATGGAAAATGAAGGTTATCAAGGCCGCATTAATCATCCGGATCGTGCCAATCATAGGATTATTCGTATGAAACTGGGTGAGGAGAACTGGGGTTTCCAATATTCACCCTATGCTTATTTTAACGAGCACTGTATTTTCTTGAATACTGAGCATGTCCCTATGGTGATTAGCCGTCAGACTTTTGAACAGCTATTGGACATTGTTGACATTTTCCCAGGTTATTTTGCGGGTTCAAACTCCGATTTGCCGATTGTTGGTGGCTCTATTTTGACCCATAATCACTATCAAGGTGGATGTCATACCTTTCCTATGGAAATGGCAGAGCTAACAGAGCGATTTACCTTCAAAGGTTTTGAAACTGTAGCAGCAGGTATTGTTAACTGGCCTATGTCAGTGATTCGATTGAAATCGTTTGACAATACACGATTGGTTGAGTTGGCAGAACGGATTCGTCTAGCTTGGAGAGATTATTCTGATACTGAGGCAGATATCATTGCTTACACAGATGAAGTTCCTCATCACACGGTAACACCGATTGCTCGAAAACGTGATGGCAAATTTGAGTTGGATTTAGTGCTGCGAGATAATCACACCTCGGCAGAACACCCAGACGGGGTTTATCATCCACACAAAGACGTTCAGCATATTAAAAAGGAAAATATTGGACTCATTGAAGTCATGGGTTTGGCTATTTTGCCACCACGCTTAAAGGATGAATTGAAAGAAGTAGAGAAATACTTACTCGGTCACGAAAATGATGTCGCAGATTATCATTTGGACTGGGCGAATCAAATCAAGGATACTCATCCAGAAGTGAAAGCTGAGACAGTGACTGGTGTTGTTCAAGATGCTGTTGGTGCAACCTTTACTCGTGTGCTAGAAGATGCAGGGGTTTACAAAATGACAGCAGAGGGTCAAACTGCTTTTAGACGTTTTATAGCGTCTGTTGGTGTAGAATAGTCAGATAAAACGTTTTTTGTTATAATAAAGTCACTTAAAATAAAAGGAGATAAGTATGACAGTAGTCGTTCTAGGTGGGGCTGGGTATATCGGTTCTCATATGGTTGACCGTTTGATTTCTGAAGGAAAAGAGAAGGTTATCGTTGTTGATAACTTGGTGACAGGACACCGTGCCGCAGTGCATCCAGAGGCTAAATTTTATGAAGGGGATTTGGCTGATAAGGACTTCATGCGTCAAGTCTTTACTGAAAATCCTGATGTTGATGCGGTGATTCACTTTGCAGCCTTTTCATTGGTGGCAGAGTCTATGGAAGATCCATTGAAATATTTTGATAATAACACATCAGGCATGGTTAGCTTATTGGAAATTATGAATGAATGTGGCGTGAACAACATTGTCTTTTCATCAACAGCAGCCACTTATGGCATTCCAGAGCAAATTCCAATCCTTGAGACTACACCACAAAAACCAATCAATCCTTACGGTGAAAGTAAGCTAATGATGGAAACTATTATGAAGTGGTCTGATAAGGCTTATGGCATCAAATTTGTAGCCTTTCGTTATTTCAATGTTGCTGGCGCTAAACCAGATGGTTCTATCGGTGAAGACCACGGTCCTGAAACACACTTGCTTCCAATTATTTTGCAAGTTGCGCAAGGTGAGCGCGAGAAAATCCTGATTTTTGGGGATGACTATAACACTCCAGATGGTACTAACGTCCGTGATTATGTGCATCCATTTGATTTGGCAGACGCACATATCTTAGCAGTTGATTATTTGAGAAATGGCGGAGCATCGGCAGCCTTTAACTTGGGATCATCGACAGGTTTCTCAAACCTACAAATTTTAGAAGCTGCTCGTAAAGTGACTGGTAAAGAAATCCCAGCTGAATTAGCTGACCGTCGTCCTGGAGACCCAGACACCCTGATTGCAAGTTCAGAAAAAGCGCGTGAAGTGCTCGGTTGGAAACCACAATTTGACAATATTGAAAAAATCATTAAAACCGCTTGGGCATGGCATTCAAGCCATCCAAAAGGTTACGATGATCGTTCCTGAATGCTAAAGCCTCAATTTGGGGCTTTTTATGATGATTTCTTTTTGGGGAAATAGCAGAGCTGAGAGCTTTGTGGTATAATAAAGAAGATTACGTAGAATATTAGAAGAGGTAACTCATGAAAATTTCTGAAGAAGAAGTTCGCCATGTTGCGAAGCTGTCTAAATTGTCATTTTCAGACGAAGAGACAGCTGCATTTGCAACAACATTGACAAAAATTGTCGATATGGTGGAATTGTTAAACGAGGTTGATACAACTGGTGTTCCAATTACAACGACCATGGCCGACCGTAAAACGGTGATTCGTGAAGATAAGGCAGAAGCTGGCATGGATCGTAAATTGTTATTTAAAAATGTACCAGAAAGTGCGAATAACTTTATCAAGGTCCCAGCTATCTTTGAAGACGGAGGAGATGCTTAATGTCATTTAATAATAAAACGATTAAAGAATTGCATGACCTCTTGGTTGCAAAAGAAGTCACTGCCACAGAACTCACAAAAGCAACGCTTGAAGATATCAAATCTCGTGAAGAAGCTGTTGGTTCATTTATTACGATTTCAGAAGAAGCAGCGCTTGCACAGGCTAAGGTGATTGATGAAAAAGGAATTGACGCAGACAATATCATGTCAGGGATTCCTTTGGCAGTTAAAGATAATATCTCAACTAAGGGAATATTGACAACCGCAGCGTCTAAAATGCTTTACAATTATGAGCCAATTTTTGATGCGACAGCCGTTGCCAATGCCTACCAAAATAGCATGATTGTGGTTGGTAAGACCAACATGGATGAATTTGCCATGGGTGGTTCAACAGAAACGTCTTATTTCAAGAAAACAAAAAATGCTTGGGACCAGTCAAAAGTTCCTGGTGGTTCATCAGGCGGTTCTGCAACAGCAGTTGCTTCAGGACAAGTGCGTTTGTCGCTCGGGTCTGATACTGGAGGCTCAATTCGCCAACCAGCAGCCTTTAATGGTATCGTTGGTTTGAAACCAACTTATGGAACTGTGTCACGTTTTGGCCTCATTGCTTTTGGTAGCTCTTTGGATCAGATTGGACCATTTTCTCAAACAGTTGAGGAAAATGCGCAGTTGCTCAATGTGATTGCAGGAGCAGATAGCAAAGATTCAACCTCTGCCCCAGTGCAGGTAACTGACTTTACTAGCAAGATTGGTCAAGATATCAAGGGAATGAGAATAGCCCTTCCTAAGGAATACCTCGGTGAAGGGATTGATCCGAAGATTAAGGAAAATATTCTCGTAGCAGCCAAGCATTTTGAAAAACTAGGTGCTATCATCGAGGAAGTTTCTTTGCCTCATAGTAAGTATGGGGTGGCAGTTTACTACATCATTGCTTCATCAGAAGCCTCATCTAACTTGCAACGTTTTGATGGGATTCGCTATGGTTTCCGTGCAGAAGATGCTAGAAGTCTTGAAGAAATTTATGTTAATACTCGCAGTCAGGGCTTCGGTGAAGAGGTAAAACGCCGTATCATGTTGGGAACTTTCTCCTTGTCATCTGGCTATTATGATGCTTATTTCAAAAAAGCTGGTCAGGTTCGCACCTTGATTATCCAAGACTTTGAAAAGGTTTTTGCGGACTATGACTTGATTCTTGGACCAACAACGCCGACAGTAGCTTATGACTTGGATGGTCAAAGCCATGACCCAGTTGCGATGTATTTGGCTGATTTGCTAACAATTCCAGTTAACCTTGCAGGTTTAGCAGGTATTTCCATTCCTTCTGGATTTGTCGACGGATTACCAGTTGGCTTGCAATTGATTGGTCCAAAATATTCAGAAGAAACGATTTACCAAGCAGCGGCAGCTTTTGAAGCAACAACAGACTATCACAAACAACAACCAGTGATTTTTGGAGGTGACAATTAATGAACTTTGAAACCATTATAGGACTTGAGGTCCACGTTGAATTGAACACCAACTCAAAAATCTTCTCACCAACACCTGCTCATTTTAGCGATGACCCAAATACAAATACCAATATTATTGACTGGTCGTTTCCTGGTGTGCTTCCTGTGATGAATAAGGGGGTTATTGATGCGGGTATCAAGGCTGCGCTGGCTTTGAACATGAACATTCACCAGCATATGCACTTTGACCGTAAGAATTATTTCTACCCAGATAATCCAAAGGCTTACCAAATTTCACAATTTGACGAACCGATTGGTTACAACGGCTGGATTAATATAACTTTGGAAGATGGTTCTACCAAGAAAATCCGTGTGGAACGTGCCCATCTTGAAGAGGATGCTGGTAAAAACACCCACGGAACAGATGGTTACTCTTATGTCGACCTTAACCGTCAAGGTGTACCATTGATCGAAATCGTGTCAGAAGCAGACATGCGTTCACCAGAAGAAGCTTACGCCTACTTGATAGCTCTGAAAGAAATCATTCAGTACACAGGGATTTCAGATGTGAAGATGGAAGAAGGTTCCATGCGTGTTGATGCCAATATCTCCCTCCGTCCATATGGTCAGGAAAAATTTGGCATCAAGACTGAGTTGAAAAACTTGAACTCTTTCAGCAATGTTCGTAAAGGATTGGAGTATGAGGTGGAACGCCAAGCGAAAATCCTTCGCTCAGGTGGCGTTATTCAACAAGAAACCCGTCGTTACGATGAGGCTAATAAATCAACCATTCTTATGCGTGTCAAGGAAGGTGCAGCGGATTACCGTTACTTCCCAGAACCAGACTTACCACTTTACGAGATTTCAGATGAGTGGATTGAGGAAATGCGTGTAGAGTTACCAAAATTCCCAGCGGAACGCCGTGCGGAATACGTAGAAAAACTCGGCTTGTCGGCCTATGATGCTGGACAGTTGACGGCAACAAAAGCTCTTTCTGATTTCTTTGAAAAAGCTGTTGAAATTGGAGGAGATGCTAAACAAGTATCTAACTGGTTACAAGGTGAAGTAGCTCAATTCCTCAATGCAGAGCAAAAAACAATTGAAACCATCGCTTTGACACCAGAAAATTTAGTTGAAATGATTGGACTTATTCAAGATGGCACCATTTCATCTAAGATCGCTAAGAAAGTATTTGTACACCTAGCTAAAAATGGTGGTTCTGCTAAGGAATATGTTGAAAAAGCAGGGCTCGTACAAGTATCGGATCCAGCGGTCTTGATTCCGATTATCCACCAAGTCTTTGCAGACAATGAAGCTGCTGTTGCGGACTTCAAGTCAGGAAAACGCAATGCGGATAAGGCCTTTACAGGATTCCTCATGAAAGCAACCAAAGGACAAGCAAATCCACAAGTTGCTCAGCAACTCCTTGCGCAAGAATTGCAGAAGTTGTTGGATTAGAACTATCGAGTGGACCGTTTTAACTGTAACTCTGGAGAGATAGGATAGTAAGCCTGTCTAGTAGACGATTTTAACGATAGCCTAGAAATAGAATAATAGGATATTAAGCATGTCCATTGAGGTGTTCTGACTAGGAACTCAGAGATTAGCTAGGGAAACTTTCCTATCGCGTTAGTAATTATCAATGACTTTTAACCAATCTTCGGATTGGTTTTTAGCGTTTTAAGGGATATCTACTGAATTCATTTCAACACCTGAAAATGTGGCCTTACATCGTATGGTGTCAAATGATAGAAGTGGTTAGTTACCATTTGTTTTAGAAATTCAACAAGATTTATGACTTATATTGAAAGTATAATCCTGTTCAGAAATGGTATTCACAAGTTAAACTTCTTAGCGGTAACTTAAAATAATACGGCCACAAGATTTCTTGAGACCAGACAGTTGCCACCGTGGTAAAAAACGATTAGGCTCAGATGGTTAATCGTCGAGTGTGGGGCCACTGGACACTTTCAGCGTGAGAGTTGGAACCAAAAAAGCGAACGGAGATCTTAGGTTAAACTCTAGTAATTAATGAAACTCCGAAGGGGGTATTGAGAGTGGGACAGAAGACATGATTTCGAAATCCTGACTTTCCCTCGCTCTCTGATTTCGAAGCTCAGGCTGAAACTGTCCACTGGACACTTTCACTCCCACCTCCGCACAGCTCCAAAAGTCTGGGAGACCTTTGGAGGTTGGAAATAAGATGAACGCTGTTCGTCTTATTTTCTATCTCAAATATTCCTCTTTTGAGCACCCGAACTTTTAAAAAAAAAAGAAACAAAGAGTAGTTTTTGAAGTTGGATTAGTATAAAATGGCTACATTTATCTTTTTTAGAAAAAAGTGATAAAATTACTTTGGAGAAAATTAGTTATCTTCAAAATTATTTTAGGAGAGTTGATTTATGAAATTGAAGTGGATAAACCTGATTTCACTCTTTGTCTTGATTTTAGGGATGGTTTCAATTCCTATATTAGATGTAAGTGCTAATGTAATTAAGGATTATGCAAGTGAAGCTACGCTTTATTATGATCCAGATAAAAATAATGTTCAAATTACCAGTGAAACCGTGGATGTAGTGGTTGAATCGGGAGTTGATTTTCGGTTTGTTAACAAGTTGTCTTTTCCTGATAGTCAGATAATCAAAGAGGGAGATACATTAGTTTTAAAAATTCCAGAGGAATTTAATCTCATTACCATTATGAAATTTCCAGTGAAAAACGCTGAGGGTATTATTGTAGCTCAAGCTATTGCTGATCCAGAAACAGATACGGTTACCTTGACCTTTACGGATCATTTTTCAAAGGTCCCTGAGAATAAAAAGGTAGAAATTTCATTTGATGCAGTTATTGACCGTAGTAATGTTTCAGATGGTGAAAAAACAGTTCAGTATGGTGGAGGTTTGTTTAAGTTCACTTTTAAGAATAATCGTGGTAGTGCTGGTTTTACTGAAATGAAATACGGTTATCAAGATTCAAAAAATCCGGATCAAATTCAATGGCGTATTGTTGTGAACGCCGGGCAATCACTTCTTAACGATTTAGTGATTGTAGATACATTTGGAGAAAATCAGACATTAGTAGAAGGTAGTTTACGTGTTGTTGATTATGCAACGCAACCAGAAGCAATTAAATCTGAAGATGAACTATGGGAATTGGAGGCTTTGACTAACCTTACTGATAAAGTGGTTCTTAATCGTAATGGTGCAGGGGAAGTTATTGGTTTAACGTTACCTTACGGTAATAATGATAGACGTGTTATTTACTTTGAATATGCGACTCATATTCCTGAAGGTGTTGTAGAGGGCGCAACGCTAAGTAACGTGTTATCGTAGTCGTCAGCCACAACAACTGGTAAAGATGTTGAGGCACTCGTAAAGTTGCAGTCTGGTTCAGGTAAAGCGTCATCTGAAAAATCAGAAAATGTTGTCTTAAAAGCTACGAAATTGTTGGAAGGACGTGAGTTGAAAGATGGTGAATTTACGTTTGCACTATATGATGCAGACGATTTAGTGACACCGCTTCAAACAAAAACCAACGCTGGTGATGGTACGGTAACTTTTGATACCATTCGTTACAGTCAAGAGGGAAGCTATCGGTATGTCATCAAAGAGCTTGCTGGTTCAGATCAGGCAATCAGTTATGATTCTGTAACGTATCACGTCGTTGTCTCTGTTACGGATGTGAATGGGGTCAAAATGGGTGAGGTTAGCTATAATCAAGCACCGATATTTAAAAATAGTTATGCCCCAGTAACAACGGAGTCAACAACGGAAACGACAACAGAAAGCACAACGGAGTCAACGACCGAATCGACGACCGAGAGCACAACAGAGTCAATGACCGAAATCACAACCGAAAAACAACCCAAATTACCTAAATCAGGAGATAGGGAGAGTTTTGGAGTTTTGTTAGTAGGTTTTGTGTTAATAGGGCTAGGACTATATTGGAAAAAAACTAGCCAAAACTAGTACGATGGATGTTGTGAGAGTGATGTGATTGTAAGGCAGGGAGCAAAATGATGTTCCTTGCTTTTTCGAGTAGAGTAGAAATGTGATAGGCTTAAACTATACTAACGATAATTTTTCTGTATTAGCTATTGTTTTCATTTTACGGTAAAATATAAGACATTAGAAAATGGAAAGTGAGGATATAACATGAAACCAGTCATTGTTGGAATTACAGGAAATGAAAAGGAAATACCGACTATGTCAGGAATGTATTATGATGCTGTCTCACGCCATTTGTCAGAAGGGGTGAAAGTGGCTGGTGGAGTGCCTATTATTCTTCCACTGGGAACACCTGATTTGGCTAAAAGCTACGTCGATATGATTGATAAATTGATTCTATCTGGTGGACAGAATGTTGATCCTCGTTTTTATGGAGAAAGCAAAGCTACTGACTGTGATGATTACAATTTAGAGCGTGATGAGTTTGAATTTGCTCTTGTTAAAGAAGCGCTAGCGCAGAAAAAACCTATTTTTGCAGTTTGCCGTGGAATGCAACTTTTAAATGTTGCTCTTGGTGGGACCTTAAACCAAAAAGTGGACAATCACTGGCAGTCAGAATATCAAGGAACTCATCACGAAGTGACGATTGTCAAAAATAGTCGTGTTAGCCATTTAATTGAAAACGGCAGTAAAATCAATTCTATTCACCGTCAATCCGTGAAGGATTTGGCCCCTAGCCTTAAAGTAACAGCGCGTGATCCTCGTGATGGCACAATTGAAGCTTACGAAGGAAAACACGGAGCCCCTCTTCTAGGACTTCAATGGCATCCAGAACTCTTATTAGATCGAATGGATAATCAAAATCAAAAATTATTTAATTACTTGGTTCAAGAACTTTAAACATTCAAAAAGTCTAGAGAAAAAGAGGGAAAAGTTTATAGGAGACGTCTTCGTCTTCTTCTTTTTTGTTCACTTTCTAATAGATTATGATGACATTTGATATCACGATTGATTAGAGTTCTATAAGTGAATATCTATACTTAAGTGATCCTCTTTAATATATTTAATTTATATGATGACTGGCGTTCCTAAAAGGATGTACAAAGTAAGTTAGCGTAAAAATTACTCTTCCAGTCACCTTAAAATATGAAGGGTCTAAAAAGTATAGGTTTAATGTTTTTGATAAAGTTGTATCAGGTCTTCTGTTATGTTCTTAAGTTTCGCCAAGGCAAGAACTACGTTTAGTTATTAGATTGCTTGGGGAATTTCGGGAGTATCTGGCTAGTACCTGATGAGACATGGTGTCCATATTAATTTATTAACCAGTCTGCGCATAGCTATTTCAGGAGTCATTAATATGAGGACCGCAATTCTAAATTTTGAAATGAATTCAGTATAAAATGGCCTAGAGTAACGTCGTTAAGCAACGTTACTCTAAGCCATTTACTATTTTTTCAACTTTTTTCTTTTTCATATTATAAAGATTTCTCAGCTTGATAATCCGACTCTTTTTTTATTATCTATACTTTGGGAGATGGTATAAACTGAACTTTGACATCATTAAGGCAAAAGCCGTAATGAGCGTTTTAGAGCGTTAGTTTTTAAAGAAAGCATCATATAAGGCACGAATGGCCTTTTTCTCACTTTCTGTTTTAACAACGAACATGACGGAAACTTCGCTAGAACCTTGTGAAATCATCATGAGGTTGATGCCTGCTTCTGATAAGGAACGAGTTGCGGTTGCGGTAACACCAACGTGACTCTTCATGTTTTCACCAACAATCATAATAATCGAAAGGTCACGTTCAATTGAGAGTTCATCAACTTCAAGGTGACGCAACTGAGTTAAGATTTCTTGTTCTTTGATAGGAGTTAATTCACGCCCACGAAGAACAATTGACATGTCGTCAATTCCTGTAGGCATGTGCTCAAAACGGATATTGAGGTCTTCTAAAATTTGAAGAACTTTACGCCCAAAACCAACTTCACGATTCATTAGGTATTTGGATATGTTGATGCTGACAAAATCATCATCGCCAGAAATGCCAACAACAGGTGACGATGTTCCACTGTGCTCAAGAACAATGCGAGTACCAGGGTGACTGGGATTGTTTGTGTTTTTTATAACAAGTGGAATTTTTCCACGATAAGCTGGAATAAGTGCCTCATCATGAAGGACAGAAAAACCAGCATAAGCCAATTCTCTCATTTCTCGGTAAGTTAATTCTTTAATAGAGTGAGGTTGTTCAACGACTCCTGGATGTGCTGCAAAAATACCGTCAACATCTGTAAAGTTTTCATAAAGATCAGCTTTAACACCAGCAGCAATAATAGAACCTGTAATATCAGAACCACCTCGGGAAAAAGTACAAATTTGGTTATCTATAGTCACACCGAAAAAGCCAGGAATGATTAAAATCTCATCCTGTTCGCGTAATGCCTCTAATTTATCGTAGCTAGAAGGTAAAATACGAGCATTTCCAGGTTCACTTGTTACAATCAAACCTGCTTGTTTAGGATGAATATATCGGGCATTTAATCCTTCTTTACGGAAATATTCGGCAATCAACTTAGCATTATTATCTTCACCGGCAGCTAAGAAAGTATCGTACAAAAAATCATTGTTTTCTTTTGGAAATGTTGCTAGATGTTTAATAGCTGTCGAGATTTCATCTAAAATTGTAGAAGGGAGAGCAAGACCATCAATAATTGATTTATAACGATCAATAATCCATTCTTGATCAATAACAATATCTTGATTTGCTGTATAGTGCTTATAGTATTTGATTAAGGCATCGGTTACTTTTGTATCTTCTGAACTTCGTTTTCCAGGTGCAGATACTACCACAAAGCGACGATTAGAGTCGCTTTTAACAATCTCTAACACTTTTTTTAATTGCTCAGCAGAAGCCAAGGAACTCCCGCCAAATTTTATAACTTTCATAAATAATCCTCGAAAATAAAATTGAAATAATTATAGCAAAATTCTGATAATTTGTCATTTACTTTAAAAATATCCTAAAATTTTTTAAAAATCTTATTAATATTTTGCTTGACGAATAATTTTTTTGTGATATAATTTGAGTCATAAATTATTTATTGATCAAATAAATAATTTTAAGGAGGGAGTTATATGAACTTTCAAACCATCTTATATGATATATCTGGCGACCTAGCCACGATAACCTTTAATCGTCCTGAAGTTTCAAATGGCTTTAACATTCCGATGTGTCAAGAAATTCTAACAGCACTTAATCTTGCCAAAGATGATGAAGCCGTTAAAATGATTCTCTTCCAAGCAGAAGGAAAAGTATTTTCTGTTGGGGGAGATTTAACGGAAATGGAAAGAGCTGTGGAGGCTGACGATATTCAGTCCTTAGTTGACATTGCAAAGTTGGTTCAAGATATCTCATATGCCATGAAGCAGTTGCCTAAACCAATCATTATGGCCGTAGATGGACCTGTTGCTGGTGCGGCATTTAATATGATCTTGGCAGCAGATTTTTGTATCGCCAGTGAAAAGGCAAAGTTTATCCAAGCTTTTGTAAATGTTGGGTTAGCTCCTGATGCTGGAGGTCTTTATCTCTTGATGAGGGCTGTTGGGATGAACAAAGCCACTCATTTGGTAATGACAGGTGAGGCGGTGACAGCTGAAAAAGCTTTGGAGTATGGTTTCGTCTATAAAACGTGCTTATCAGAAAAATTGGGAATAACCACTCAGCAATTAATTAAACGTCTAAAACGAGGGTCGTTTAATTCTTATAGGGCTATGAAAGAATTAATTTGGCAAAGTTTTTTTTCTGGATGGCAGGGTTATGCAGAACTGGAGCTAAATCTTCAAGAAGCCCTTGCTTTTAAAGATGATTTTAAAGAAGGTGTAAAAGCATATTCAGAACGTAGGAGACCAGCCTTTTCTGGGAAGTGGTAACGGATTTTTACTTGGCAAATGATTTATAGTGTGATATTATTTAAATTATCAAATTATAAAGGAGTCTTAAATGGACTTTCATCAAATAAATGACTATCTCGTTGATATCTTTAATCGAATTTTAGTTATTGAAGAGAACACCTTACGCAGTAGCCCCTTCAGCGACTGTACCATCAAAGAAGTGCATACTATTGATATCATCGGTAAGAACCGTTTGGTGACGCCAAGCGATATTGCTAAAGAGCTTATGGTAACTTTAGGTACAGTTACTACTGCGCTTAATAAATTAGAGAGCAAGGGGTATGTTATCCGTACTCGTTCACAAGAGGATCGTCGTGTCGTCTATCTTAGTTTGACTAAAAAAGGTCGTGTGGTCTATCATTTACATAAAAAATTTCATCGTGTCATGATTGACCAAATTTTGGCGGGAATGTCAGAAAATGAATTAGAAGGTTTAGAACGTGGTCTTGTTAATCTTCATACTTTCTTGGAGGAGAGACGCTAATGACTTTTGTAAAAATTAGTCAAGTAGCCCATTACGTTCCTAGTCAAGTGGTAAGCAATGATGATTTAGCTAAAATCATGGATACATCGGACGAATGGATTTCAACACGAACGGGTATCCGTGAGCGCCGCATTTCAACAAATGAAAATACGAGCGATTTAGCGATTAAAGTAGCTTGGCAATTGCTTGAAAAATCTCATCTAGATCCAGAGGAACTAGACTTTATCCTTATCGCAACAATGTCTCCAGACTCGCTGATGCCTTCAACGGCAGCGCGTGTTCAAGGCGCTCTTGGTGCAACCAACGCCTTTGCTTTTGACTTATCAGCTGCTTGTTCAGGATTTGTTTTTGCACTAGCGACAGCAGAAAAATTGATTAATTCAGGAGCCTATACACGTGGTCTCGTTATCGGTGCTGAGGTTTTATCAAAACAGTTGGATTGGTCCGATCGTTCAACGGCAGTTCTCTTTGGAGATGGTGCAGGAGGTGTTCTCTTAGAAAAAGCAGACGTTCTTCATTTTTTAGCGGAGTCCCTTCATACGGATGGTAGCAAAGGTGGTCTTCTTGGCGGTGCTACAACAGTTAAGTCTCCCTTTACTCAAGAGCATGAAGCTATCAATCCTTTTATACAGATGGATGGAAGAGCTATTTTTGAATTCACTATTCGTACAGTATCTAAAAGTATTTTGGCTATCATAGAGGAAGTTGGAGAACCTGATTATTTGTTGCTTCATCAGGCTAATGAACGTATTTTAGATAAAATGGCTAAGAAAATCGGTGTTAATAGAGAGAAATTCTTAGCTAATATGCAGCGATATGGTAACACTAGTGCGGCTTCGATTCCCATTTTGCTCTCAGAGAATGTCGCAAATGGAACCTTGAAATTAGATGGTACTCAAAAAATTCTTTTATCAGGATTTGGTGGAGGTTTGACTTGGGGAAATTTAATTGTTAGAATTTAGTTAATCTGCGTAAAATTAAAACGCAATTAAAAATTTTTATATTTATAGAGGAGAAAACTCATGTCAGTATTTGAAAAAGTACAAGAAATTATCGTTGAAGAACTTGGTAAAGAAGCAGAAGAGGTAAAAGTAGAAACAACTTTTGATGATCTTGATGCAGATTCATTGGATGTTTTTCAAGTTATCTCAGAAATTGAAGATGCTTTTGATATCCAAATTGAGACAGAAGAAGGACTTAATACTGTAGGTGACCTTGTTGCCTATGTTGAAGAAAAAACAAAATAGGAAGAAATGCAGAAATCATGTGTTCGCTGTGCGAATTTGATTTTATAGCAGTATTCCAATATGGTGATTGAGATAAGCATTTTAAATGATAGTGCTATTTTCAATCAACTGTTGAGTAAAGTCTTTTTGAATAAAAGGAGGTTGTGAGTGATATCCAACCTTTCTTCTTAGAATCATACTTTGATTTTCAAATTATTATAATGAATGTATCTATTAGAAGGTTAGTAGAAAAATGAAATCTCGTATTACAGAACTTTTGGGGATTAAATACCCTATTTTCCAAGGAGGAATGGCCTGGGTTGCTGATGGTGATTTAGCTGGAGCCGTATCAAATGCAGGTGGCCTTGGTATTATTGGTGGTGGTAATGCTCCTAAAGAAGTGGTCAAAGCTAATATTGATAAGGTAAAGTCGATTACTGATCAACCTTTTGGGGTCAATATCATGCTCTTATCTCCATTCGCAGATGACATCGTTGATCTTGTTATCGCTGAAGGTGTCAAAGTTGTGACCACTGGTGCTGGCAATCCAGGAAAATACATGGAACGTTTTCATGAGGCAGGGATTACCGTTATCCCTGTAGTACCTTCCGTTGCTTTAGCTAAACGTATGGAAAAATTAGGAGCTGATGCTGTAATCGCTGAAGGTATGGAAGCGGGTGGACATATTGGAAAATTGACCACCATGACTCTAGTTCGTCAAGTTGTTGCAGCAGTCAATATTCCAGTCATTGCTGCTGGTGGTATTGCAGATGGACATGGCGCAGCAGCAGCATTTATGCTGGGAGCTGATGCTATTCAAGTAGGGACACGCTTTGTTGTTGCTAAGGAATCAAATGCCCATCAAAATTTCAAAGATAAAATTTTAAAAGCTAAGGATATTGACACTGTCATATCAGCTTCTGTAGTCGGTCATCCAGTTCGTGCTATCAAAAATAAATTGTCAACAAATTATTCTCATGCTGAGAAAGAATTTTTGGCAGGTCGCAAAACGGCTGAAGAAATTGAAGAGCTTGGTGCGGGTGCTCTTAGAAATGCAGTTGTGGATGGTGATGTTGTCAATGGTTCTGTTATGGCAGGTCAGATTGCAGGATTTGTAAATAAAGAAGAAACATGTCAAGAAATTTTAGAAGACCTTTATTCTGGTGCTCGCCAAGTTATTCTAGCAGAAGCGAAACGCTGGATGGATTAATGGTTTAATCTGAGGCATTTGTCTTAAATGCTGTTATCATAAAATAAAAAGAAGAGCGGATGCTCAAAAAGGATATGAATATGTCTAAAAAAGCTTTTTTATTTGCTGGGCAAGGATCTCAAAAAATTGGAATGGCTAAGGATTTGTATGATACTTATCCGGTTGTCAGAGAAACTTTTGATGCTGCAGGTCAAATTTTAGGTTATGATTTGCGTGACTTGATTGATAATGATGAAGTGAAGCTAAATCAGACCCGTTACACGCAACCAGCTATTTTGACAACTTCGGTAGCAATTTATCGCTTGTTAGAGGAAAATGGGTTCACTCCTGATATTGTAGCAGGGCTTTCTTTAGGAGAATACTCAGCCCTGGTAGCAAGTGGAGCACTTAAGTTTGAAGATGCAGTAGCTTTGGTTGCTAAACGCGGTGAGTTTATGGAGACGGCTGCCCCTGCTGGTAGTGGTAAAATGGTTGCGGTTATGAATACCGATCCAACCTTAATTGAAGAAATATGTCGAAAGGCTTCTAAAATGGGCGTTGTCACCCCAGCTAACTATAATACTCCAGCGCAGATTGTGATTGGTGGCGAGGTTATTGCAGTTGATTATGCTACTGAATTATTGAAGGAAGCAGGAGCTAGACGTCTTATTCCACTTAATGTATCAGGGCCATTCCACACAGCCCTTTTGGCTTCGGCTTCTCAAAAGTTAGCTACTGCACTGGACGAGGTGACGTTCTCTGACTTTTGTTGCCCTTTAGTTGGGAATACTGAAGCGAAGATTATGGAAAAAGGACAGATTAAATCGCTTCTAGCTCGTCAAGTAATGGAACCCGTTCGTTTTTATGATTCTATTACAAGTATTCGAGCGTTTGGTGTGGATGAGATGATTGAAATTGGACCAGGGAAAGTTTTGTCAGGCTTTATCAAAAAAATTGATAAAAACCTCTTAGTCAAATCAGTAGAGAATTTAGATTCTCTAAAATTTCTTTTGGAGTGTTAAAATAAATGGAAATTAAATCAAAAAATGTTTTTGTCACAGGATCAACTCGAGGCATCGGCTTAGCAATTGCTCATAAATTTGCCAGTCTTGGTGCGAATGTCGTTCTTAATGGGCGCTCTGCTATTTCTGAAGAATTGCTGGCGCAATTTGCTGATTATGGTGTTAAAGTTTGTGCCATTTCTGGCGATATTTCAACATTTGAAGATGCTGAACGTATGATTACTGAAGCTAATCAAATGCTAGGAAGTGTCGATATTCTGGTTAATAATGCTGGTATTACGAATGACAAATTGATGCTCAAAATGACTGAGGAAGATTTTGAAAAAGTTCTTAAGGTTAATCTGACGGGGGCTTTTAACATGACAAAATCAGTCTTGAAACCGATGACGAAAGCAAAAGAAGGTGCTATCATCAATGTGTCATCTGTTGTCGGTTTAGCTGGAAACATTGGTCAGGCTAATTACGCCGCTTCAAAAGCAGGCTTAATTGGTTTTACTAAGTCAGTTGCTAAGGAAGTTGCAGCACGAGGAGTGCGAGTAAATGTTATTGCTCCTGGCTTTATAGAATCAGATATGACGGATGTTATTCCTGAAAAAATGAAAGAAGTAATGCTCTCGCAAATACCGATGAAAGTTATTGGAAAACCGGAACAAGTTGCGGAAGTAGCTGTATTCTTGGCTCAACAAGAATACCTAACTGGTCAAGTTATTGCAATTGATGGCGGCATGACCATGCAAGGCTAAGCTGAGTCAATGAGATATTTATTTTGCCAAAGGGTAAAGATAAGTGAATGGGCAGAGTGCCAAGGAGAAAAAGATGACAAATCGTGTTGTAATTACAGGTTACGGTGTAACCTCACCAATTGGAAATACACCAGAAGAATTTTGGGCGAGTCTTCGAGATGGTAAAATTGGTATTAAACCAATTATGAAGTTTGACACAAGTGATTTTGCTGTTAAGAATGCTGCGGAAATTCAAGATTTTCCATTTGACAAATATTTTGTTAAAAAAGACACGAATCGTTATGATTTGTATTCATTATATGCTCTCTACGCAGCGTCAGAGGCTGTACAAAATGCTAGATTAGATGTTGAAGCGATTGATTCTGATCGTTTTGGAGTGATTGTGGCATCAGGTATAGGTGGTATTTATGAGATTGAAGAGCAAGTGATTCGTTTACATGAAAAAGGTCCTAAACGCGTGAAACCGATGACCTTGCCAAAATGTTTACCTAACATGGCGTCTGGGAATGTTGCAATGGCTTTTAACGCTCAAGGGGTATGTAAATCTATTAATACTGCTTGTGCTTCGTCCAATGATGCTATAGGTGATGCCTTCCGCACGATTAAATTTGGTCTTCAGGATGTGATGTTGGTAGGTGGGGCAGAAGCTTCTATTACACGGTTTGCAATTGCAGGATTCCAAAGTTTAACCGCCTTGTCAACGACTGAAAATCCTGAACGTGCTTCAATTCCGTTTGATAAAGATCGTAATGGTTTTGTCATGGGAGAAGGTTCTGGAATGCTTGTTTTGGAAAGCTTAGAGCATGCTCAACAACGCGGAGCAACTATTTTAGCGGAAGTGGTCGGCTATGGAAATACTTGTGATGCCTACCATATGACTTCACCGCATCCAGAAGGATTAGGGGCACGTAAGGCGATAAACTTAGCGCTTCAGGAAGCAGGTATTGAAGCATCAGCAGTTGGCTATGTTAACGCTCATGGCACGTCAACCCCAGCCAATGAAAAGGGAGAAAGTCAAGCGATTGTAGCTGTCTTAGGGAAAGAGGTTCCTGTATCATCTACTAAGTCATTTACAGGACATTTGCTTGGTGCAGCAGGAGCTGTTGAAGCAATTGCTACTGTTGAAGCGATGCGTCATAGCTTTATTCCAAAAACTGCGGGAACGCAAGAATTATCAGAAAATATTGAAGCAAATGTTGTCACTGGACAAGGTTTAGAGCAAGAAATTCGATATGCTATTTCAAATACGTTTGGCTTTGGAGGGCACAATGCTGTTCTTGCTTTCAAACGTTGGGAGGATTAAAACGTGAATATTAGTGAAATCAAAGATTTGATGGCTCAATTTGATCAATCGAGTCTTCGTGAATTTACTTATAGAAAAGATGGAAATGAACTGTTTTTTTCAAAAAATGAGCAGAGCAATGTTTCAAGAAATGTTGTAGAAAGCATCTCTGCCTCTAGTCAGACAGTAACATCTGAAGTTGCGCCAGTTTTGTCTCAAAAAGATGAGACTGTTCAATCAGTTCAAACTTCTCAAGAAGTTGAAGGGGATATTGTTGAAAGTCCGTTAGTAGGTGTCGCCTATCTATCACCAGGACCAGACAAACCTGTTTTTGTATCAGTAGGTGATATGGTAAAAAAAGGTCAAACTCTCCTTATTGTAGAAGCGATGAAAGTCATGAATGAGGTACCAGCTCCAAAAGACGGTGTTATTACTGAGATTTTAGTGGTCAATGAGGAAGTTGTTGATTTTGGAAAAGGATTGGTGCGTATTAAATGATTATTGATATTAATCAAATAAAAGAAGCATTACCGCACCGTTACCCTTTTTTACTGGTTGATCGTGTATTAGAAGTTTCTGATGATGAAATTGTTGCCATAAAAAATGTAACGATCAATGAGCCCTTTTTCCAAGGACATTTTCCGCAATACCCTGTTATGCCAGGCGTGCTTATCATGGAAGCATTGGCACAGACTGCAGGAGTATTAGAGTTATCTAAAGCAGAAAATAAAGGCAAGTTAGTTTTTTATGCCGGTATGGATAAAGTTAAGTTTAAAAAACAAGTGATTCCTGGAGATCAACTCGTCATGACAGCTAAATTTGTGAAACGTCGTGGAACGATTGCAGTTGTTGAAGCGAAAGCGGAGGTTGATGGAAAACTAGCAGCAAGTGGAACCTTGACTTTTGCGATAGGAAACTAAAGAATCGGTTGTTTTGGGATGACTTGCTTGAAATTTGTTTGCGAGACTTAATTTTCATCATAATCAACAGATTTATTGGTTTCTAAAATTTACGAGAGGATGAAAAGGTAGCAACAATGGTTTAAATAGTTGTTTGCTAACTCATAAATTATGTTTAAAAAAATTCTTATTGCCAATCGTGGCGAGATTGCGGTCCGTATTATTCGTGCGGCACGTGAATTAGGCATTGCGACCGTAGCCATCTATTCAGAAGCTGACAAAGAAGCTCTTCATGTAGCTCTTGCTGATGAAGCTATTTGTGTCGGTCCTGCAAAATCCACAGATTCTTATTTAAATATGAATTCTGTCTTATCGGCAGCTATTGTGACTAAAGCAGAAGCGATTCACCCAGGATTTGGTTTTTTAAGTGAAAATTCTAAATTTGCCACCATGTGTGAAGAGATGAATATCAAATTCATTGGCCCTTCTGGTTCTGTTATGGATAAAATGGGTGATAAAATCAATGCGCGTGCTGAGATGATAAAGGCTGATGTACCTGTTATACCTGGTTCAGAAGGAGAGGTTTTTTCTACGGAAGAGGCGCTGACTATTGCGGACAAACTGGGGTATCCAGTTATGCTAAAAGCTTCCGCAGGCGGTGGAGGAAAAGGGATTCGTAAAGTAACGAATCGTGAAGAACTAGCACCTGCTTTTGAATCGGCATCGCAAGAAGCCCAAGCTGCTTTTGGCAATGGGGCTATGTACATTGAAAAAGTGATTTATCCTGCCCGTCACATTGAAGTACAAATTTTAGGTGATTCTTTTGGAAATATCATTCACTTAGGTGAACGAGACTGTTCTCTTCAAAGGAATAATCAAAAAGTTTTAGAAGAATCTCCCTCGGTAGCTATTGGAAAGACATTGCGCCACTCGCTTGGTAAAGCTGCTGTTCGTGCTGCTCAAGCGGTTAACTATGAAAATGCTGGGACAATAGAATTTCTTCTTGATGAAAAGACAGGAGAGTTTTATTTCATGGAAATGAACACTCGTGTGCAGGTTGAGCATCCTGTGACGGAATTTGTTACCGGTGTTGATATCGTCAAGGAGCAAATTCGCATTGCATCTGGTCAACCGTTGTCCGTTACACAAGAAGAAGTTCAAATTACTGGTCATGCCATTGAATGTCGAATTAACGCAGAGAATCCAAAGTTTAACTTTGCGCCAAGTCCAGGTAAGATTCGTGAACTTTACCTTCCGTCAGGTGGCATGGGCTTACGCGTAGATTCTGCTGTTTACAGTGGTTATACGATACCACCTTACTATGATTCAATGATTGCTAAAGTTATTGTGCACGGTGAAAATCGTTTTGATGCTCTAATGAAAATGCAACGTGCACTTTATGAACTTGAAATCGAAGGTGTTGTAACGAATACGGATTTTCAGCTAGATTTAATTTCAGATAAACAGGTTATTGCAGGAGACTATGATACAAGTTTTCTAATGGAAACTTTCCTGCCTGCCTATACTAAAAATAGTGATTAACTATCAAAAAGTCTCGATTGCTCCTGAGGCTTTTATTAAAAAGTAAGAAAAAGAGGATAAAGATGGGATTATTTGATAGGAAAGAAAAATATATCCGAATCAATCCAAATAGATCACTCAAGCCTACTGTTAAACGTGAGGCGCCTGAAGTTCCAGATGAACTTTTTGCTAAATGCCCAGCGTGTAAGCACATGATTTATCAAAAAGATTTAGGACCTGCTAAGATTTGTCCGACTTGTAGCTATAATTTTCGAATTTCAGCACAAGAACGTTTAAAATTAACAGTTGATGAGGGATCGTTTGAAGAATTGTTTGTAGGTCTGGAAAATACGAATCCTCTCCGCTTTCCTAATTATCACGAAAAACTTAAAGCGGTAAAGGAATCAACGGGGCTTGATGAAGCTGTACTGACAGGTGTTGCTAAAATTGGAGGCAAGAGTGTTGCTCTTGCGATTATGGATGCTAATTTTATTATGGGGTCTATGGGAACGGTTGTTGGAGAAAAGTTGACACTTCTTTTTGAATTAGCGACTGAAAAAAATCTGCCGGTTGTTGCCTTTACAGCGTCAGGCGGTGCCCGTATGCAAGAAGGGATCATGTCATTGATGCAGATGGCTAAAATTTCAGCAGCGGTTAAACGTCATTCGAATGCAGGGCTTTTTTACCTAACGATTTTAACGGATCCAACGACAGGTGGAGTCACAGCCTCTTTTGCAATGGAGGGTGATATTATCTTGGCAGAACCACAGGCTTTGATTGGTTTTGCTGGGCGTCGTGTGATTGAAACGACAGTGCGTGAAGATTTGCCAGAGGATTTCCAAAAGGCGGAGTTTTTACAGGAGCACGGTTTTGTTGATGCCATTGTCAATCGTTTGGAGTTGAAGGATACGATTGCCCAGTTAGTAGCTTTTCACGGAGGTGAAAAATGAGCACAGTAGGACGTATTTTAAAAGAAGCTAGAAGTCAGACGCGTCTGAATGCTTTAGACTACGCCAACCTCCTTCTGGATGATGTAATGGAATTACATGGCGATCGCCAATTTTCTGACGATGGAGCAATTGTGGGTGGCATTGGTCGCTTAGCTGGTCAACCAATTACCTTTGTGGGAATCCAAAAGGGTAAGAATCTCCAAGAAAACCTCAAGTGTAATTTTGGGCAACCCCATCCAGAAGGGTATCGTAAAGCACTACGATTGATGAAACAGGCTGAAAAATTTGGCCGACCAGTTCTAACCTTAATCAATACCCCAGGAGCTTATCCAGGTGTTGGAGCTGAGGAGCGTGGGCAAGGTGAGGCTATTGCTCGTAATCTCATGGAAATGAGTGATCTGAAGGTTCCCATTATTGCAGTTATTATTGGTGAAGGTGGTTCTGGAGGTGCCCTTGCTCTAGCTGTTGCAGATAGGGTATGGATGCTGGAAAATACGGTTTACTCAATCCTCAGTCCAGAAGGCTTTGCTTCAATCTTATGGAAAGATGGTAGCCGGGCATCAGAGGCTGCTGAACTTATGAAAATTACGGCTGGTGAACTTTTAAATATGAAGGTTGTCGATAAAGTCATTGCTGAACGTGGTTACTTTTCAAGTGAAATTGTTGAAGACTTGAAGCAACATTTGATGACAACATTTGATGAACTTGCCCAACTAGATACAGAAGCCTTACTGCAAGAACGTTATCAAAGGTTTAGAAAATATTAATAGAGAGATGAATGATTATCGTCTTGAAACATAGAACGGAGCTAGGGATATTTCGGCTTCGTTTTTTTGTTGCTTAAAGAAGGGGGCACGAGCGAACATAGCTTAAAAAGCTGATGCATTTTGTCAAGCCCCGTCTAAAATAGACAGTGTAAAAAAGAATATTAGTTAGTAAGGTATGACTCCCTGAATTCCATAGGGGTCATACCTTTTAATATTTCTTGTGGTCTATCATAGTTATACCAGTCCATGTATTCTTTAATTTGTTGGATGAGTTCATCTCTGTTATT
>NZ_CACVCC010000020.1 GCF_902729355.1 Streptococcus sp. S784/96/1
ACGGAGTGTTATGACTTGAAGGCTTACAAGACATTTGAGGAATTAGTTTATGATATTGATGACTATATCTATTTTTACAATAACGAACGATTTCAAGAGAAGCACAACGGCCTTGCCCCTCTTGAATCGAGGGACAAGGCCGTTGCTTAATCTTTTATTATTTCATTGTCCACTTGACAGGGAGCAGTTCAAATCATTCATGCTTTTTTATTTTATTGACTAATCTTTGAAATCCCAACTCAGCAACTCTGCTATTCCCCAAATCAAAGGATAGGTGTCTCAAAAAAATAGGATCTGTCCCGTGTTTTCACGGTAGAGATTGCCTTGGAAGAAATAGTGATATGTCTTTCTGTCAACCTCAAGGAATGAGGAGCGCCAACGAGCACCTCTGCGATTGATAGGATTCCAACTAATTTTCAACTGCCTATCTCGGCCCATTAGCTGGATATTAACACTAATCTTGCTTAGGGTCATGGTAGGAACATGGCAGAGCTAAGACACGATTTTCCTCCGTCAAAAAAGGATAAAACTCTTGAATACCTTGATAGTCATCACTTGGTGTGGCTTCTAAATCATCCTCTATCTGAACATGTCATTTTCGTTATACTTTGTCATGTATATTGTTCGCATGACACATATGCAGAGCCATTCCCCAATGGTAAGCATTTAGGTTCCTGGCTGTCATAGGTATTCCCGTACGTGCTACCATTATAGTCCTTGCTATCCTATCTTTGGGAAAAAACATTACCTGAAAACTACAACGTTTCCGTTTGACATGTATACAACTGATATTTACACAAACAAATAAATTACTGAAATACATTGATTGCTTTTTCTATGAAAATAATAGACAATACAGACAGAATAAAAAAGGAGATTATTTATGACAAAGGCCATTTCAGTTATGGAATTGAAAACCTTGCTTGATACTGAAAGCATTAACTTAATTGATGTTCGTGAGAAAGATGAATTTGCAACTGGACATGTTCCTGGGGCTGTTAATCTTCCCCTTAGCGAACTAGGTAATCGTTCCACAGAGCTCACAACCGATAAACCCTACTACATCATCTGCCAAGCAGGAGGACGTTCTGCCCAAGTCTGTGCCTTTTTAGACAGTATGGGCTACGATACAACCAACGTCATTGACGGAACAGGTGCTTGGACTGAAGAGCTAGAGAAATAATAGTAAAGAAACCACTGCTGTTAAAAAGTTCAACAGTGGCTTTTTTACGTTAAAATCATCATAACATACAAAATACACCTATCATCCGATAATAAGTGCAGTAATTGAGTCTTAATTCTTAAAACTATGAATTGGCGCCGGAATTTGTTCGCCTCGATTGATAAAGCCTGCTGATGAGTTCTGATTGATGACCCAGATAGTTGCTTCATTGGCAATCATAGCCGCAATGGTTTCATAAGGGGTATCCTCCGGAATAGCAATCATATCAAGACCAATGGAACAGATAGCCGTCATAGCTTCCAATTTTTCCAAGTTAAGAGAGCCACTCTGCACCGCCGCAATCATTCCCTCATCTTCTGAGACAGGAATGAAGGCACCCGATAGGCCACCGACTTGGTTACAAGCTATCACGCCACCTTTCGTCTTGCAGCTCAATCAAGTGTATGCCCAAAGGAAAATAATTTAACGCATCCGTTGCTGCACCAATCAAGACAATCGGTGTCACACTGACATGTTTGTTGACAATGGAAATCCCAAGCTCTGCTGCAATCTCATCTCCAACCGCAACCAGATTCGCAGCCTTAGTTGTAATTTTGTCATAAATTTTCTGCTCAATTGTTTCACGAACTTGTCTAATATCCATAGGTCACCTCTTACAAATTGTACATGGCGTCAAAAATAGCTGCGCTTTAAATATTGATTTTAACATTCAGCGTTTGTCCAAAGGCCTCCAATTCACTACGCAAAGCCGTGAAATCCTGTTTCTCCTCAGATGACACCACCGCCATCATGGTAAAATACTCATCCAAAACCGTCTGAGAAATATCATCAATGTTCAGATTTAGCTCAGCTAACTTGCCTGCGACGCCTGCTACAATCCCTTTTCCGTCTTTACCAACAACCGTTACAATAGCTTTCATATCAATCTCCTTATCTTTTTTGTTTATTTTATAAACTTTCCAAACATTCTATTTAAACCAAAAAACGTCCGTATAAAACGAACTTTTTTTGGTTTTTATTGAATTTGACACAAAATAACAAAATCATTAACGTTATCTGCTGTGAACAACAACTGATTAAACACCTTCTTCAGCAAGCAATTGTTTATCATATTGACGCACAAATGGCCAATAGACTAAGAAAGCTACCAATGAACACACTAATGCAACAGGGATTGCTTTTACATCCGCAGTACCAAGAAAGGCTCCGATACCAACAGGAGTTGGCCATGGAACTTGAGCTACTACTGCATTGATAAGATTAGTTTTCATTGCAAAATAGTAAACCGACATTGACGCAATAGGCGCTGTCATAAATGGAATCGCAAGCGCTGGGTTATAGATAATTGGTAAACCAAAAATCAACGGTTCATTAATATTGAAGATACCTGGTACAATAGAGGCTTTACCAATCGCACTTAATTGTGCAGAACGAGCGCGAAAGGCACACCAGATACAAAGCCCAAGTGTCGCACCAGAACCACCAGCAATAACAAACATATTTGAAAACTCACCCGCAACAATATTACGCGCACCTTCAGCATTGAGTGCCATATTTGTAAGAGCAATTGGATTAACAAAAGCAAAGACGATATTTGCTCCGTGGATACCTACAATCCAAAGCGCCTGAGTCAGCAAGTAAATAACAACAAGACCAATCCAAGTATTAGTGAGTCCACCTACAAATGAGAATGGAATCGCAATGACTTGGAAAATATCTGTACCAAGAGCAACAAGGGCTCCATTGATAACAATAACTGTGAAAGCAACTACAAAACTAGGAATAAGGGCTGTGAAACCACGAGAAACACCTTCTGGAACTGATGCAGGCATTTTAATAACCCAGTTGTGCTTAATACACATACGATAAATAAGTACTGTTACAATAGCCATAATAATAGCTGTAAAGATACCAGTTGTTCCAAAACGAGTAACACCATTACCCATTGCCCAACCATCTGCTATCACTGTACCTTCCTTAAGGCTTTGGACAGCTGACATCATACCATCTTTAAAAATAATTTGTGGAACAGTCATGATGAAGGCAAACAAGGCCAATAAAGCTCCATTAAGTGGGCTCATGTTTAACTCTTCTTCCTCAGCATAAATTTTTGTCAATTCATATGCCATAGAAAGAACAAAATAGAGTGATAACGACCCCATAGTAGCATAGTTAGCAACCATGTATAAAGCCGTAAATTTATCAAATGAAGCCGCAAATACATCAGCTACAACTGGCCAAAAAGAGAACGCTTGAGGTAATATACTAAATACCAAGAACATTGATCCTACAATTGTAAATGGTACTGCAGCCATACCTGCCGCTGTGATAGCACGCACAACTTTATACTGTGCAATTTTTCCCATTGGTCCCATAAGATATTTCTCTAACAAGCCAAAGAATCCTTTTTGTTCGTCCATAATGAACTCCTTTCAAAATTAAAATATTTTTCCAAATGATTTTTGAAAACGATAATAAAAGTTATCGGTATTAGTTTCAACACGCTGTACACGATTCACATTATGCCAAACAGCCAATAAACCCAATAACAGTAAACTTGAAACAAATAGTTTCCCTAACAAATTACTAGCAAAAACAGGAAAGACATACTCAAATTGACCCGGGAAAACGACACTTAGCAGTGCAAGAACATTAACAATTCCTTGTGCCTGAAAGGCACGTTTTGTCCAAATCAATACGGCTTTTGTTTTACCATAGAGAGAAAATTGCTCAGCAATTGCTCTAATAAGCAACAATAGCAAACCTATCGGTAAAATGATGTAAACCGACGTTCTATACATTTGAATCATTCCCCAATAAATATTAGCAAAAAAGAAAAGAGTCAGAGAATATCTAAATAGCATATAACGACTAAATAAGTTATTTTTCCAAGTCGTTTCTTGTTTCAAGTCACGACTCTGTGCTTTTTTGGTCACTAATTTCTTTCTCTGATTTTTTCCCATAACTCTATCCTTCTCTACTAGTTATTTTATTTTTTTATGTAATTCTAGCATCTCTAAGGCCACCTCACGCAATGTCATCGTCGTCATGAGATGATCTTGTGCATGAACCATAATAATTTCAATTTTGATTTCCGTTCCACTTGCATATTCTTGCAATAAATGTGTTTGAGCTTTATGTGCCAATAATAATTCTTCATTAGCCTCATCTAATCTTTGAGCCGCAAGTTCAAAATCACCTGCACGCATAGCATCAAACCCTTCATGAACAATTGTTCGTGCATTACCGGAATTTAAGATAATTTCAAATGCAGCCATTTGTAATTCATCTGAATTCATTTACTCTCTTCCTTTCTCTATAGATAAAAATAACTCTCTAAATTGTTCAAAATGCTGACATGACATCAGTTTTTCTTGAATATAATCACAATCAACTAAGTCAACAATCATCGAAGCCATTTCAGGTAATCCTTCATTATCATGGGTTGACATTGATGTTAGAAAAACAAACTTAATTGACGGATATTGCTCATCCCACCACATCCCATTTTTAATAATAGCAACCGCAATATGATGATTGCTCGCAACTGCTTTAATCGGATGGGGAACTGCAATGGTATCACTAAAAACAACTGAACTCATCAATTCTCTTTGCGTCAGCAACTCACACATCCGTTTACTAAAGCCAGGCTCTTCGTCAACAGCAAGCTGTGCAATCATTTTTTCCATAAGTTCTGCTTTGCCGATTTCATCAACAATTATAAATAACTCTTCTGAGAAATAATCATCAAAATATTTTGAATAATCAATTGAAACTGACGATTTTCCTAAAATTTCCTTGGACTTTCTTAATTTAGAAATGCCATCCTTAATAGTTATCACTTCATCTTTAGTTAAAAATACAGATACTGTAAATACTGGCACATTAAAAATTAAATTGGATAAATCAATAGATGAAATGATAAAATCTATGCCTTGCAATTTGTCATCATTAATTTCATAGTAGCCAATAACATCTGAGATGTGTACCGTTTGTCCCAGTTCATTCTCAATACGACTTTTGAGCATCTGCGCACTACCATAACCCGTCGCACAAATCACTAAAATGTTATACTTATACTTTTCTTTGTAGCGCTCTCTACCAGCCATAAAATGAAGAGCAATGTAAGCTAACTCATCTGCGGATAGTTGAAAACGTTCAAATAAAGGCATCTTAGCAATTGTTAATTCTGCCCAATGGTACATGTCTCCATAGTTTGACTGTATATCAGCTGTCAGTGGATTATCAAGAGCAACATGACTTTCTAACCTAATTAATAAGGTCGATAGATGAACTAATAAGCCTTCTATAAGCTGAAAATCATTTTGAACAAAGGCGTCAAACTGCCTCAAACTGGCTAACAATTCATGTCGTAAACGTTCATGTAAATCTTCTGATTCATAACGCCCACTCCCATAGCTTTTAGACAGCAAGTGTAACGTAATATAGTCTGCCTCTTCTTCTGGAAAATCTATACCTGTACTTGAAGCGATTCTCATCAAAATTCTTTCAGCAATGAGATGCTCTATCGTTTCCTTTAGCTTAATATCTTCATCTGTGATCTTAGCTATTTTAAATCCTTCAGCAATCCTACGAAGTGCTAAAGCAATATGGATAACTAAATTTTGAATCACAAAGTCTGATAATTTTAACTGCCCTTCTCGACATTCATCTAAGACAATGATTGTCATTTCCTCAAATGAAATTTTTTGGTTCAACAACTCATTGTCTACATATGAATGCATCGTATTTAAAAAATCAGAATCAATGAAGTAATCCATAATAAATCGACGCTTATCTCTTTCCGTACCAGTAACATAGACACCTTTATTAGCCTTACTCTCTATTTTTAAATGATAGGGAAGAAATTTTTGACGAATTTTTTTAAAATCTGCAGATAGGGTTGAACGGCTCACATATAATTCATCAGCTAAATCATCAAAATAAATTTCATTTTGTTCAAATAACAATTTATTAAGAATATAATTATAACGATCATTAATATCAGTTTTACCAACATATTGTTTTTGAGAAAGTGTAATGTGATTCTCTTTTATAAAATCAGAATAAGTACGTTCATCACTCACTTTCAACGCATATCCGTTACCTTGTTTGGATATGATATCAACACCAGCATAATCGCTCAATTTCTCTGAGATAGTCTTGTAATAATTTCTAATCGTACGATCAGAACAGCCTAATTCATCAGCCAATTCCCTGCTTCTGACAAAACTGTCGCGATGCTGAGATAACAATTGAATAATACGTGCTTCTTTTTTAGTTAACACAGGACCTCCTCCTTAAATAATTTAGTCAGTCCGTCATAACATTTTTAAATATCCTTTTAGATATTTTCTTTGACTAACGCAGCCATCTTTTCAATACCAATTGGAATTGGAATATAAGCTTGCGGTGGGATTTGCACAATTGGTTTCCCTGTCTTAGCAGCAGCATCAGCCAACTGCTTAAAGTTCATTTTAGTCTGAGGGCTAACAAGATATAAATCATACTTATCTTCTATAATACGTTTTTGACCTTCTGGAACACCAACTGCATCCATTTCAATATCTTCACCACGTTCTTGAAGGTAAGTCATTGTCTTTTTAGCAATAAGTGATGATGACATTCCACCTGCACAAATAATAAGAGCTTGTTTAGCCATAAAAATAATCTCCTCTTTTGATGTATTTATTTTACATTTTTATTATAGGAAAACGCATACAATATGTAAATTGACATATTTTCCGTTTCGAAACGGAAAACAATACGACCTTGCGGAAAAAAGGTTACTTATCTCATCTTTCCATAATTAACAGAATTACATTTCAGATTTGTAAAGTATTACTTTCTCCTAGTTTCCAACAAAAAAGACTGGATGAACTCCAGCCTTATTCATTTAGCATCATTTTACAGTAAGATAAGTATTACCTAAAATGTTATACCGCTATCTGCCTAAAAGTAACCCTGACATTTTTAGGTTTGAGATCATACTCTTCTAAAATCATCTCTCTGAGTTTTACATCGTTAATAGTTGATGCTACAGCATAGCCATCTAAGGTATTATACTTGACTGATAATACGGACATGATTTTATTATTTTGACGAATATCAGGAATGCTGGTGTCTGAAAATCCAATAAAATAATTATTCATCGTTTTACCATCTTTTGTGACAACTGATGGTGTCAGTTGTTTTTTCTTCAATCCTACAAATAGGAACCACATTCCAGACATTATTGCACTAACTACAAGAAAACCAAATATATAATATAGCATTTTTCTCCTTATTTTTAAATCACTGATAGACTATTTTAATCATAATCAATGTGTATCAAAACTAATCTACATAAAACTATGGAAATATCTCTCTATTTTGTGAACTAAAAAATATTCTTTATCAACTCTTTTATACCAAACTTTCGTAGCCATTTTAATTATCATTTGTTCTATAATAACCTTATAAACATTGCTACATTATTTTAAAACTTTTATTACTTTTTATTTGTAGCGAATTTTACAAATTAAAATCGTTCCCGACAATACAAACGAGATTGAATTTGCCATGATTAAAGGCATATCTTGAATATTCAATCCATGAAGCAACCATAGAAAAATCCCTATGACCTGCATACTATACATCACGAGTGAAATACCTGAAGTATCCTTTGTTTTAATCGTTTTTATCGCCTGTGGCAAAAAGGCTAAGGTCGTCAGTACTGCAGCAAGTGTACCAATCATTCAGAATCCTTTCCATATGAATAAAAGTTTTACAACTAGAGGAGTGAAACCAGTAAAAATTTCAAACTTACATTATAATGAGGGGTTTTAATAAGTTGATAGATGACTTGACATCATTACAGATGCTCGCCATTTGAAGCAATAACTTGTTTATACCAACCAAATGACAATTTCGGTGAACGCTTATAGCTTCCCTTACCTTCATCATCTTTATCAACGTAGATAAAGCCATAGCGCTTACGCATTTCACCAGTACCAGCTGATACAAGGTCAATACAACCCCAAGGTGTATAGCCAATTAAGTCAACACCATCCTCATCTACAGCCTTAATCATTTCTTTAATGTGAGCTCCAAGATAGTCGACACGGTAATCATCATGCACCATCCCATCTTCTTCAACTTGGTCAATAGAACCAAAACCATTTTCAACAATAAATAATGGCAGATGATACATATCTGTAAACCAGTTTAAGGCATAGCGCAACCCTTCTGGATCAATTTGCCACTCCCAATCAGACGCTTTAACATAATTATTTTTAACCAAATCTTCTGTTTCCAAATAGTCATAGTGAGGATTATTAGGACGATGAGAATCAATAGCAAATGACATATAGTAACTGAATCCAATATAATCAACTGTTCCATCAAGTAAGTCCTGTTTATCTTCTTCTGTCACATCTACTTCAATACCTTTACGCTCCCAATATTTAAGAATATGATTTGGGTAGAAACCATGAACATGGACGTCAGTAAAATAATAGCGTTTTTGCATTGCCTTTTGAGCCATCAAAATATCAGACGGTTTACATGTTGCAGGATAAATCGGACACATGGCAATCATACATCCAATTTGGAAATCTGGATTGATTTCCTTAGCAATTTTAACAGCACGCGCTGAAGCTACTAATTCATAATGAGCGGCCTTGTACATGATAGCTTCGCGGTCATCACCTTCTTTATAAACAATTCCCGAGTTCGTAAATGGAGCAAAATCTTCTTGATAGTTGGCTTGGTTGTTAATTTCATTAAAAGTCATCCAATATTTGACCTTGTCCTTGTAACGGCGGAAACACGTTTCAGCAAATCGAACAAAGAAATCAATCACTTTACGATTCGTAAATCCCCCGTATTCCTTAACTAAATGAAATGGCAATTCAAAATGAGATAAAGTAATGACAGGTTCAATCCCATATTTTAAACACTCATCAAATAAGTCATCATAGAATTTCAAACCTTCTTCATTTGGTTCTAACTCATCTCCATTTGGAAAAATACGAGTCCAAGCAATTGATGTACGAAAACATTTAAAGCCCATTTCAGCAAAAAGTGCTATATCTTCCTTATAGTGATGATAAAAATCAATGGCTTCATGATTAGGATAGTATTTTCCTTCAATAACTCCATCTGTAATTTCACGAGGGATACCATGACGACCTGAAGTCATGACATCAGCGACGGACAAGCCTTTTCCTCCTTCTTTCCATCCACCTTCAAGCTGGTGAGCTGCAACAGCTCCTCCCCATAAGAAATTGTCACGTAGTTTACTCATATAGAGCCTCCTTATTTTTTTACTAAATTATAGCAAGCGATTACAAAAAATAAAATAGAGAAATTTTCCACATGATTTAGGAAAATTTCTCTATCTTCTTGTATTACCCAAAACAATTTTGGTAAAAGAGATGAAAAACTGAAGTCGTTTCAAACAAAGTTCCCAATCTCGACCTGTTTAATTTTTCTATCTCTCAGTTAATCGCAAACCTTATAAATAGCAGTTAGTTGCTCAACTCAGCCTTCGCTATCTCAATCTGCCATTTTACTTGATTAAAGCCTGTGCCTCCAAGTGAGTTACGACGCTCAACTGCTGTTTTTGATTGTAAAGCTACATAGATATCTTCCTCAATCAAGTCAGAGATTTCTTGATAACGTTCCAAGGGAATATCTTGCAAATAGTGTCCTGCCTTGGTACATTCTAGGACTAATTTACCTACGATTTCATGTGCTTCACGGAAAGGTAAACCTTTAGCAGCAAGATAGTCTGCCAACTCTGTGGCATTTGAAAAGTCTTTTTCAGTTGACTCTGCCATATGTTTATCATTTACGGTCATACTGCTCAGCATGCCAGCTAAAATATCAAGGGCTACTGTAATGGTTTCAGCTGTATCAAACATACCTTCCTTATCCTCTTGGAGGTCTTTGTTATAAGCCAGAGGCAGGGATTTCATAACCGTCAAAAGCCCGACTAAATTGCCATAAACACGACCTGATTTCCCCCGAATCAGCTCCGCCATATCAGGATTTTTCTTTTGAGGCATGATGGAAGAGCCTGTTGAAAAGGTATCTGACAAGGTCACAAATTGGTATTCACGACTACACCAGTTAATGATTTCCTCACATAATCGGCTCATGTGCATCATCAAAATAGAGCTATTGGCTAAAAATTCCAAAATAAAATCACGGTCAGACACAGCATCTAAGGAGTTGCTGTAAGGTTTGGCAAAGCCCATAAGCTGCGCTGTCCTCTCACGGTCAATCGGAAAGGTTGTTCCTGCCAAGGCTGCTGCTCCCAGCGGTGATAAATCAGTATGTGTCACATTAAACTCAAAACGCTCCGCATCACGAGTAAACATACTATAATAAGCCATTAAATGATGTCCAAATGAAATAGGCTGTGCGTGTTATAAATGTGTGTAGCCTGGCATGAGGGTTTCCACATGCTTTTCAGCCAAGTCCACCAAAACCTGACGAAGGTTACTTAATTTAGCAAGGACTTCTCCCAACTTCATTTTTAAATAGAGATGCATGTCTGTTGCCACTTGGTCATTACGTGAACGTGCCGTGTGAAGCTTACCAGCGACTGGACCAATTTTAGCAGTCAGTAAGGCCTCTATGTTCATGTGAATATCTTCGTTGGTCACGTCAAAGGTAAGCTGCCCATTTTTGTAATCTATCAAAAGATCTTCCAAACCAGATTTAATCTGCTGAGCTTCTACTTTAGAAATGATACCCGTTTCTCCAAGCATGGTGACATGAGCAAGGGATCCTGTTAAGTCCTGCTCTGCCATTTTCTGGTCAAAGGAAATGGAAGCACCAAATTCTTCCACCCATTTTTCGAGGCTAGCCTCAAAGCGACCACCCCATAATTTGTAATTTTCTGCCATAATCTAACCCTTAGTTCCATTAACCTGACTATTTACTTGAGTTGGAAGACCCCACAGTTTGATAAAGCCAACCGCTGCATTTTGGTCAAAACTATCTGCTGATGTGTAGGTCGCTAGGTTTTCGTCATAAAGAGAATTTGGAGATTTCCGGGCAACGACTTGAGCATGTCCTTTATAAAGCTTCACTTTAGCTGTCCCATTAACGGCTTTTTGCGTTTCTTTAATATAAGCAATAATTGCCTTAGTTGCTGGACTGAACCAAAGAGCATTGTAAATCAAGTTTGATAATTCATTTTCAAGAATTGGTTTAAAGTGAGACACTTCACGTACCAAAGTCAAGTCTTCAATTTCCTTATGAGCAGTTAAAAGTGTGATGGCACCTGGACACTCGTAAATCTCACGTGATTTAATACCCACTAAACGGTTTTCAACATGGTCAATACGTCCTACACCATGCGCTCCTGCAATCACGTTTAATTTTTGAATAAGGTCAACGAGTTTCATTTCTTCACCATTGATGGCAACAGGTTTTCCAGATACAAAGGTAATATCTACAAATTCAGGAGTATCAGGAGCTTTTTCTGGTGCTGTTGTAATCCCAAAGGCTTCTTCTGGCGCTTGATTCCAGGGATTTTCCAAAACACCACATTCATTGGCACGGCCCCAAAGGTTTTGGTCAACAGAATAAGGATTATCAAGGTCAGCTGGAACTGGAACACCGTTTGCTTTAGCATATTCAATTTCTTCTTCACGTGACCATTTCCATTCACGGACTGGAGCTACCACTTTCAAGTTTGGATCAAGTGCTGCAATAGCAACTTCAAAACGGACTTGGTCATTTCCTTTACCGGTACAACCATGGGCAATCGTTGTCGCCCCTGTCTTATGAGCAATTTCCACTAATTTCTTAGAGATAATCGGACGGCTTAGAGCAGAAACTAATGGGTATTTTTGTTCGTAATAAGCATGCGCTTGAAGTGCTGGGAGAACGTATTCTTCCGCAAATTCATCTTTTACATCAAGCACATAAGATTCAATGGCACCGACAGCCAAAGCCTTATCATGAATAAAATCAAGGTCTTTTCCTTCACCAACATCCATACAAACAGCAATGACATCATAATCTTTTTTCAACCAAGTAATGGCTACGGATGTATCAAGACCACCTGAGTAAGCTAAAATCACTTTTTCTTTTGACATAAATATACTCCCTTTTTTGTAATAAAATTATTTTATTGAATATTTATTCTTTTGTCAACTGTTTTTATCAAAAAAACCGAAGGTTATACCTTCGATTCGTATTTTTATAATTAAATCATAATTAATTTGTGGTTAAATATTCATTTAAAACTCTGCGCGAAGGCTGTTATCTTCTTGAACATCAAAGAAAAATTCAAACAACACTTCACCGTAACTCTCTGGTCTGTAAGTTGCAAACAAAATCCCCTCTTCATCAATATCAAGTTGATTTAAATTAAATTTATCAAATACAAATGGCGTTCTTCATCCTCAGCCCACATCTCCAATTGTTCCTCGATCCATTTACCCAATTCTAATAATTCTTTTTCTTATAAATCAGCAGGTACATTGGTATGAGAGACGATATTTTTGAGTTGAGAGTATTTTCTATCCGAGATTGTATCAATAACTTTCTCTACAATCTTACTGATTTGTTTCTGATAGAGCATAAAGCTTCCTATGCCACAATTGCTTTTGCAACTTCCTCTGTTGTCATCCGTGAGAAGTAGTGTGTTGTGTCAATGCTTTGCAATTTCTCCAAAACATCCGCATACTCATAGCGCGTGCCGATAAGGAGCTGTTCAATATCAGAAACATCACCAATACCGAAGAAATCCCCGTAAATTTTGATATTTTCAATAACTGAGTTCTCAGTCTTAATATAGCTCGTAATCTTACCAGCTGGGTAACGAACCGAACGCTCTACTGTATAATCTGGGGCAGCACCATAAGTCCACTCCCATGTTGAGAATTGCTCTTCATAAGATTTTTGGATTTTAGCCAATTCATCTTCTGACAAAACATACTCTGTCATATCAGGATAGTGCTCTTTCATTTTATCCAAAATCTTATCCGCAAATTCATTAACCGTAATTTTTTCTGGCAATTCATTTAAGATATTGGTCACCCGCGCACGGACAGATTTAACCCCCTTTGACTCAATTTTATCTTTTGAAACCTTGAGGGCATCGCCAAGAACAGTCATATCCACATCAAACAATAAGCAACCATGGTGCATCATGCGTCCTTTATAATAGGCCTGCGCATTACCACAGAATTTCTTGCCGTCAATCTCAAGGTCGTTACGTCCCGTAAACGAAGCGGTTACTCCAAGATCAGCCAAGGTTTCAATCACAGGTTGTGAGAACGTTTTGAAATCAAACGCTCCCTCGTCAGCTTTGTTGGAAATGATGGTGTAGTTCAAGTTATTAAGGTCATGGTAAACAGCCCCACCACCTGACAGACGGCGAACCACATGAATCCCGTGGGCATCTGTGTATTCCTTATTGATTTCCTGCACCGCATTTTGGTGTTTCCCAATAATAATAGCAGGCTCATTGATCCAAAGGATAAAAATCTCATCTTCACTCTGTAATTCTTTGAAAGCGTAGGCTTCTAAGGCAATATTATAAGCCGGGTTATTTGATGTGTTAACAATATATTTCACAGATTAATCCTCCTATTAGATACTTCTATTTTAGTGAAAACGGTCGCAAAAGACAAGCCCAAAGTCTTTACTTGCTCTAAAAAGTTAAGAGGTCCTAGTTGACTGAAACATCTCCAAAATGATTGGTGATTGTCAACCGACGAGTCGCTTGATGATTGGTATCAGTATAACGTCCATTTTCTCCAGTATGACCTAACACGCTGTAATCACCAAATTTTGTTTCAACCACTATGGCTAAGTCCTCTGCCTGACCTTCTTTTAAGATAACAGCAGCATCGCCACAATGATGCGTTAGCATTAAATCTTTAAAATCAAGGTCTGACACCGTCGCATCTCCGTTAGATAATTTTGCCCTTGCATAATCAGCCTTACTGTAACGGTAGGTCAGGTCACCATTTGAGAGTTCTAATTCGAGAGTTTCTCGACTTTCCACCTTTTCTAATTCTAAATCACCATTGGCTAAATGAAACTCCGCTACTCCTAATTGGCTATTAATAACCTCACAATCGCCATTTTGGAAATTTCCTAAAACATTTTCAGTAGCACTATTGACCACTTCTCCATCACCATTTTGCAAGGTCAGCTTAAGGTTAGCAATACGGCAAGAATTTAACTCCAAGTCTCCATTTGTCAAGGCTACATTGCCTTGATTAGCAGTCAATCCTGATAATGTTGCATCGCCATCCCTTGAAATCACCGTAATCGTTTCAAACATTGTCTCCCGCGGGACTTTTACAGTGAACCGACCACCATAAGTCGTCTTGATTGAAAACAATCCTAAAATGGAAATGGTTTTATAACGTGCCGGATCAGAGATTTGCGCAATAGTCACCTGACCATTTTCTCTGGAAATAGCTAAGAGTTCTTGCACCTCTTCTACCGCTTCGACAACAACTTCTGAAACATCATCCTGCTCAACAATCACATCAAAATCATTCAGAGTGATTTGAAGATTCGTCGCATCGGTTAGCGACTGACGAACTATCTGTTCTTGGGCTCTTTCTTCCAAAATGCCTTTTTCTTGAAATTGCCCAACCAATTCTTCAGCCACTTCTTCTGGCTTTCCAAGCTCAGCAATTGCCTCTGCATTATCCCCAGCTTCAGCAAGGTATTCTTTGAAATAAGCCATTACTTCTTGCTTTTGACTGTCTGTTAAACTAGCCAAAGCCATCTCTAAACGTTGTAAAAATTCTTGTCCTGTCATTTTTTCAATTTTCCTTTCGCCATATCCAGAATAGCAGCTGAGTAGCGTAGCCATTCTTCTTCTAAAAACGTAAACTGTTGGCTCCCTAGAGCGGTTCTACGATAATATTTGCGTTGCCTTCCTTGATGAGCTTCCGAATAGGTCTCGAGATAACCACTCAACTCCATTTTTTTCAAAATAGGGTAGAGGGTTGACTCTTTGATGGAAGTGAGCATTTTCAAGGTCTGACTAATCTCATAGCCATAAGAGTCTTTCTCAGCAACAACCCCCAGCACCAGAAACTCAATCACAGGGGACGGAATAGGATAATACATATTAACCTCCTTAATTTTTATATATGCTTAATTTAAGTATATATAAATTATAAAACTATCATTCCAAAATAGCAAGTAAAAACTGAAAAAAATAATCATTCTCTATAGATGTCCTCCCGTAACCAAGAAACAAAAAAACTCAGACAAGTTTTTCCTGTCTGAGTTCATCTTATTAATTATTTTCCTGCGTGTTCAGCAACTTCTTCAAACATGAGGCGTGTTGACTCAAGTCCACCACCTGATAGGTACCACAGGTCTGATGTTAGCGTAATGATACGTTTGTTCTGACCAGCCTTTGTTCCTTGTAATAACGCGTTATTAAGAACATCCGCGTTGGTTGACGTATCCCCACCAATAGCAAGGGTGCGATCTACAACAAAAATCGTATCTGGGTTAACTTCTGCAATTGATTCAAAGCTGAGCCCTTGACCATGTCCACCACGGCCACCGCGACCGCCACGCGCTTCTTCTTTAATCTCAAGACTTGTTGGCTTGAAACCTAGAGTATTATAGACAAAACCATAGCGACCTTCCGATCCGATACCTGCAATATTCCCTTCATTTAAAAGAACCATCAAGGTTGTTTGATCTGCTCCTTCATTAGCTTTTGTGGCAATTGAAACAATATTATCTAGCTCTGCCAATTCTTTTTCGGCTGTTCCGACCGCTTCATCACCAAATAGTTTAGCCACTTCTGTCACATTGTTTTTAACAGAATTAAGATAGTCGGCACTATCTGTGGCAAAATAAACTGTCGGTGCAATTTCTTCAAATTCTGCAATTTTTCCTTGAGTTCGACCTGAGGCAATAATGATATCAGGTGCCAATTTAGCAATCGCTTCGAGATTAACTTCTTTCAAGTTACCAACATTTGTGACAGAATCCTTCTTACCAAGGTCAGTTAAGTAAGTTGGTAAAGATTGAGACGGCATACCAACGATCGCATCTTCATGCCCCAAAGTACGTAAGGTATCAGCCATTCCTAAATCAAGAACAACAATTTTTTTAGGATTCGCTGGGACAGTGATATCCCCATTTTCTGCTTTAATCGTTACTTCTGCTGGAACTGCTTTTGTTTCCTTTGATGTCTTCTCTTTAGCTGTTTTTGATCCACAAGCTACTAAAATAAGTGTTGCAACCAATGCTATTGCACTAAGTAATCGTTTCATTGTTTTTGACATATCTGTCTCCTTTTTAGTGATAAATACAAATGCGTTTGCCATGAATTTCATCAACAGTAACATCCATGTTATAGAGGTCATCCAAAATCGTTTTTGTCATCACCTCTTGAGGGGTTCCTCGGCAAAAAATTTCCCCCTCTTTAAAGCCAACCATCTGATCAACAAATTGACTGGCAATATTAATATCATGGATGACGATAACGACTGTTTTCCCTAATTCATCGACCAAACGTCTCAGGGTTTTCATCATCGCAATTCCTTGCTTAATATCTAGATTATTCAGTGGTTCATCCAACAAGACAATATCGGTATCTTGTGCCAAGACCATCGCAATGTAGACTCGCTGTAATTGCCCACCTGATAGGGTGCCAATCAACCGACTACGTAAATCCTGCAAATCCATATAAGTCAGTGCTTCATTAATTTTAGCAAGGTCTTCTGCTGTCAGACGCCCCTGACTGTAAGGGAAACGTCCAAAAGCAACTAGCTCTTCAACAGTGAACTTGACTTGAAAATGAATTTGCTGTTTGAGCATGGTCAATTCTTTTGCCAACTCAGCCGAATGCCAAGCCTCAATTTCCTGCCCCTTAATCATCAAGAGCCCTTCATCTTTGACCAATAGCCGACTCATGATTGATAGAAGCGTTGATTTTCCAGCCCCATTCGGTCCAATAAAAGCCGTAAATTGCCTAGGAGCAATATCCAAGTTAACAGCCTTTAAAATGGCTTTTTCTCCGTAAGATTTTCCAATTTGCGCCATCTTCATCATGATTTCATCCGCTCCTTATATAATAAATAGAAGAAAAAGGCTCCACCTAATAGTTCCACCAACATGGCAATAGTAATCTGATAGTTAAATAAACGTTCTAAAACACCTTGGCCTATTACTAAGATCACAAACCCTAACAAACTAGCCACACCAAACAACCACTTGTGTTCATAATAATTAAGTAACTGATGGACGATATTGACCAACATAAAGCCAAAGAAAGTCATCGGACCAACCATCGCTGTCGAGGCAGACACCAACAGGACCACTATCCACAGGACTGTCTGCTGCGTTTTTTCCACATCAATCCCAAGAAGCGTAGCATTAGATTTCCCAAGATAAAAGACATTCAAAATCGCACTTTTACGATAAAGGAAAATCGTAGAGATAACGACAAGAACCGTTGCCATAGCTAGAACATCAGTATTAACATGTTGCAAGGAAGCAAAAAGCTTACTCTGTAATTTGTCATACTCATTAGGGTCCATAACCACCTGTAAGTAGGTAGAAAAACTTCTAAACAAAGTTCCCAGTGACATACAGATGAGTAAGATCGTTCCAAATCCCTTGGTCAATAAGTTACGAATAATCGGTTGGAAAAGACCAAAGAACAGTAATTGAATCAGTAAAACCACAAGGAATTCCACAATGGGATTCGGTGCCTGTTGCTCAATCCATTTCCAATAGAAAAAGAGATAAACGGATTGCATGAGAACGTAAAGACTTTCTAGCCCGAGCACTGATGGAGTTAAAAAGCGATTTCCTGTAATGGTCTGAAAACTAATGGTCGAAAAGCTCGCAATAACAGCCACAAGGGCATAAGTCAAAACTTTTCGTAACCGCAACTTCAAAATATAAGGAATCACACGGCCACCAAAAGGATAAGTATAGAGTATTGTGCAGCCTATTGCCAAAATAATCAGTAGCCACAATAACTGCTGACGTTTAGATTGTATCTTACCCATGTCGCTCACCTCGCCACAAGAGTAAAATGAAAATCAATGATCCTAAAACACCTAAAATCAGAGAGACTGACACCTCGTAAGGACGGATAACTAGCCGTGCAAAGATATCGCAAGCTAGTACGAGACACGAACCCGCTAACACCACTACAGCCTGAGAATTTTTCAAATGTTCACTAATATGCAAACGCACCAAATTAGGAATAATAATCCCAACAAAGGGAAGACTGCCAACTGTAATCATCGTTGTTGCTGTCGTCAGTGAGATCAACAATAACGCAAGTCCTTCCATATGTTCAAAAGGAAGACCCAGAACACGACTAGTATCCTCACCCAGACTCATCAGTGAGAATCCTTCTGAAAAATACCAAACAGCTCCTAAAATTACAAGGTTTAAGAAAAGCCATTCATATTGTTTCGTCTGAATCATGGCAAATGAACCCTGAGTCCAGGAAGCCATAGACTGTACCAGATTAAAACGATAGGCAATCATTTGTGCAAAGGCTCCAATCATCCCCCCATAAATCATGCCAACTAAAGGCAACTGCCATTTTTCCTTAAACTGTAACCGACGCACGACCTTAATAAAAAAGAACGTAGTTAGCATGGCAGCACTAAAGGCAAACACCATCTTCTGCAGTAAGGTGGCCTGTGGAAAAAAGAAGAGTGGCACCAACATGCCTAACTGTGCTGCCTCGACTGTCCCTACAGTTGATGGTGCAGCGTAGTGATTCTGTGTAATGGTCTGCATGAGTAAGCCAGATAAACTCATAGCTCCAGCTGATAATAAAATAGCTAAGGTTCTTGGCAAACGTGATTGCCAAAAAACGTGACTTGCCATATCACCACCTTGAAATAAGCTCACCCAGGAAAACTGTGAACTGGCACCAATCGTCAAAGACAAAAAAATCAATATAAATAACACAGGGACTAACCCATTTAATGCTTTCATGAGTTACCTCCCTCAAAGCCTACAAGCATCGCAACACTTCTTAAATTAACAAAATATCGAGTTATCGTCAAGTTAATCTAAGCATTTTAAACAACATTAAAGTGATTCTAAATACTGATACAAAAGGACTATTCATATTTTGAACAAGCATAAAAAGACTCTAGCACTGTATACTAGAATCTTTAAGTCATTATTATTTACGACGTGGTGGGTTATGGATAGCTTCTCCAAGAACATCCATGAAGGCTTCATACATATTTTCTGAGAAGGTTGGGTGTCCGTGGATTGATTGTGCGACATCATGAACTGTCAATTCAGCTTCCATAATTGTTGACGCTTCATTGGCAAGTTCTGCTGCTGCAGGACCAATGATATGAACACCTAGGATTTCATGGTATTTTGGTTCTGCAATCACTTTAACAAAACCGTGTGCTTCGTTAGAAGCAATCGCACGACCATTTCCAGCAAAGCTAGAACGTCCAACCAAAACATCTCCATATTGTTCACGCGCTTGTTCTTCAGTCAAACCAACCATAGCCACTTCTGGGTGTGTGTAAACAGCAGCCGGTGTGTAGTCAAGTTTTGCTTTACGAACATTACCATGCATTGCATTTTCAGCAGCTACTTCACCCATACGGTAAGCAGCGTGAGCAAGCATTTTCGTACCATTAACATCACCTGGGGCGTAAATACCTGGAATTGATGTTTCTTGGTAGGCATTGACTTTGATACGGTTACGATCCATTTCAAGGTTAAGGTTTTCAAGTCCTGCTAATTGTGGGACACGTCCGATAGAAAGCAGAGCTTTTTCAGCAACAACTTCTTCACCATTGTTAAGTTTCAATGTTAATTGGTTATTAGCTTCAACGATTTCTGACACACCAACGTTAGTCTTGATGGTCATACCTTTCTTAGCAAGGATTTTTTGAAGTTCAAGTGACACTTCTTTATCCATACCTGGGATAATGCGGTCAGCCATTTCGATAACAGTAACTGGTACACCATATGACGCCCAAACAAGTCCAAGCTCGATACCAACAACACCACCACCCATAACAGCAAGTGATTTTGGCATTTCTTTAAGGTCAAGGATATCATCTGAAGTCAATACAAGTGGTGATTCGATACCAGGGATATTGATACGTGATACTTTTGAACCTGTTGCAAGGATGATAGAGCGACCTTTGATTGTTTCAGAACCAATGGTAACTGTCTTATCTGGGTTTACTTGACCAAGTCCATTGAACATAGTCACTTTGTTAGCCTTCAAAAGACCTTTAACACCACCAGTCAAGGTACGAACAACGGAGTTCTTGAAGTCAACAGTTTTATCCATATCAATCGCATAGTTCGTAGAAGCAAGGTTGATACCACGTCCTGCTGCAATTTTAAGACCATCAAGAATTTCAGCATTTTTAAGGTAAGTCTTCGTTGGGATACATCCAACGTTCAAGCAAGTACCACCAAATTCTGATTTTTCAACAATAGCAATTTTACCACCTAGTTGAGCACCACGGATAGCTGCGTAGTAACCAGCAGGTCCACCACCAACAACGACGATATCGTACTCGTTGTCTGCAAGGGGAGCTTTATCAGCTGCTGGTGTCGCTGCAACAGCAGGTGCGGCAGGTACTTCAAGACCAGCTGCTTTAAGATCAGCTGTGGCTTGTGCTACTTCAGCTGGAGCTGATGCGTCTGCAATAGTCTCGCCAGCTTCACCAATGTAAGCAATGATTTCAGTAACTGGAACTACCTCACCAGCTTGGCGAGTAATTTTCAAAAGAACACCTGATTCTTCTGCTTCAAGTTCCATATTTGTCTTATCTGACATGATTTCAAGAAGGACTTCACCTTCAGTGACCGTGTCACCTTCAGCTTTTTTCCACTCGATGATTTCACCTTCTTGCATGTCAACACCAAGTTTAGGCATAATTACTTCAAAAGCCATTTTATTTATTTTCCTTTCGGTTAAAGCTTTATTTCTCTTTTTTGCTTTCGTAACATAGCGGAGCAAAGACCATCAAATCAGTACTGTCAATTTATTTCTGTTGTAGAGCTACAAACGTCAATACTGATAATAGCCCAGCTTCTTATTTTTATATTACTACGATAAAGGCTTAAAGTCCACTATGGTACAAAGCAATCATTAGCGACTTCGTCGCCTTAAAGTCATCGCATCAAGAGTGTCACTTATTATTCCGGACTACCTTAATGGGATAGCAACATGTTCTTATCAGATTAACAATTCTAATGGGTTTTCCAACAAGTTCTTGAGGTCAACCATGAATTTGGCACCATTCATACCATCCACAATACGGTGGTCAATTGTTAAGCAAAGCGCCATGATTGGACGAATCTTAATTTCACCATCAATAACAACTGGTGTTTGAACTGTTGAAGCAACACCTAAGATTGCTGAGTTTGGTTGGTTAATGATTGGGTTGAATGTCTTCGTACCAAACATTCCCAAGTTAGTGATTGAGAAGGTAGAACCTGACATTTCTGCTGCTTTTAACTTACCAGTTTGCGCTTTTTTAATCACATCTTTTGATGCGACTACAAAGTCTGACAAACTCATCTTATCTGCACCGTGAACAACTGGTACAACTAAGCCCTCATCAAGACCAACCGCAATACCAATATTAACAAACTTATGCAATTCAATTTCTTGAGCATCATTGATGAGAGAGGCGTTAAGGTAACGGTGTTCTTCTTTCATCAAAGTACGCGTTACAGCAAGACCAATAAGGTCTGTAAAGGTCACTTTAAGACCTGTTTTATTCATTATTGGTTCAAGCACTTGTTTACGAAGTGCCATAAGGTTTGTCATGTCAATGTCGTAGTTAAGCGTAAAGGTTGGTGCCGTCAAGTATGAGTGTGTCATACCTTTTGAAATAGCTTTACGCATTGCAGACATCTTGATGATTTCAACACCTTCTGGTAATTCTTTAGCTCGTTTTTCTTCAGCTTTAGGTACTTGTACTGTTTCTGCAACAACTGCTGGCGCTACAAGAGCAAGGACATCTTCTTTGGTAATCTTACCACGAGCACCTGTTCCAACAACAGTTGCAAGATCAATTCCTTTATCAGAAGCAATTTTAGCAGCCAATGGAGTTGCTTTAGGTTGTGCACCTTTAAAGTTCTCCACATCATCTTTGTGAACACGACCATTAGCACCTGTTCCAGGTACAAGACCAAGATCAACACCTTGTTCAACAGCCAACTTACGAGCTGCTGGCGTTGCACGAACCTTACCACCATGATTTTGTGGCGTAGCTACAACAACTGCTGACACTTCTACTCTAGGTGCAGCAACAGATTCTTCAACTGGACTTGCCGCCTCAGCAACTGTTTCAGAAGCCAAAGTCGAAATACTCTCACCAGCTTCACCAATATAAGCAATGATTTCAGTAACTGGAACTACCTCACCAGCTTGGCGAGTGATTTTCAAAAGAACACCTGATTCTTCTGCTTCAAGTTCCATATTTGTCTTATCTGACATGATTTCAAGAAGGACTTCACCTTCAGTGACCGTGTCACCTTCAGCTTTTTTCCACTCGATGATTTCACCTTCTTGCATGTCAACACCAAGTTTAGGCATGATTACTTCAAAAGCCATGTTTTTTCCTTTCAGTTTTATTAGAAAGTTTCTTTTATGATAGTGTCTTGTGGTGAGAAAGGGTGCTTATTCTCTGTACCTTTCATACTTATCAAACATAGAAAGTCTCACCACACAGAAACTACCGAGCTTTACTAACTCGCGCTAGCTTTAGCCCTAAACGTCTAAGTTGGAAAATTAGTTTCCTTTGTTTGCCATTTTGTAAATCGCTGCTTTGATTTTAGCAACATCTGGCAAGATTGCTTGTTCAAGAACACGCGCGTATGGTACTGGCACATCTTCTGAAGCCAAACGAACGATTGGGTGGTCAAGGTAGTCAAAGGCTTCGCTTTCTGTAACGATTGTTGCGATTTCACCGATGAATCCACCAGTCTTGTAAGCATCGTTGACAAGCATCAATTTACCAGTTTTCTTAACTGAGTTAATGATGATTTCTTTATCAAGTGGGATAAGGGTGCGTGGGTCAACAACCTCAACGTTGATACCATCTGCAGCCACTTCCTCAGCAGCTTGTAACACGCGCTCAAGCATACGTCCGTAAGATACAATAGTGATATCTGTACCTTCACGTTTGATTTCACCTTTACCAAGTGGCAAGTAGAAATCTGGATCTTGAGTCACTTCTTCTTTTTTACCGTAAAGTGCTTTTGGCTCCATGAAGATAACGATGTTATTATCTTGGATAGCTGATTTCAAAAGCCCTTTAGCATCGTTGGCATTCCCTGGAGCAACAACTTTAATACCTGGAATATGTGTCAACCACGCTTCAAGTGATTGTGAGTGTTGCGCTGCCGAACCAATACCTGAACCAGATGCAACACGGTAAACGACAGGTGTTTTCAATCCCCCACCAAACATGTAGTTGTTTTTAGCTCCGTTGTTGACAATCGCATCAAGAGCAATTGTGATAAAGTCCATGAAGGTAAGATCAATGATTGGACGAAGTCCAGTAATCGCAGCACCAACTGCCGCACCAGCAATCGCAGCCTCAGAGATTGGCGTGTCTTTAACACGTTTTTCACCAAACTCAGCAAGCATACCTACAGATGTCCCGAAGTCACCTCCATAGATACCAACATCTTCACCCATAAGGAAGATGTTCTCATCTTTACGCATTTCTTCGCTCATTGCAAGGTTAATCGCCTCACGCAAAGCCATTAATTTTGTTTCTGACATGTTATTTTCTCCGAAAAATGATTTTTTCTTTTGCGACCTATGGTCGCCTCATTTTTGATTTGCCAGTCCACCTTTGGTTTTATGGCTAAAATGAAAGCCTAAAGTCCTTCATTTTGCCTGTATCGTCACCTACTGGTAACGATACTTGAACCACAGCGGTGACTGGCGTTAGACCGTCGCTTTTTATTTGTTAAGCGACGACTCCTAGCAACTTTGTCGCAATATTCTTTCAATAATTTCTTAATCTACCCAAATGTCTTCAAAAGCAACAGACAAGTCTGGATCTGGACTATTTTGAGCAAATTCATAAGCATCGTCAACTTCTTTTTTCACTTGTGCTTGAATCGCATCAAGTTCTTCATCAGTAGCGATACCTTCTGCTGTCAAGTATTGACGGTATTTGATCATTGGATCTTTTTTCTTCCACTCATCAACTTCTTCTTTGGTACGGTAAACACCGGCATCGGCTGTAGAGTGCCCAAACCAACGGTACGATTCAACTTCAACAATCGCTGGTCCATTGCCACCGCGCACATGCTCAACAGCTTTCCCCATTGTTTCATAAACCGCAAGAACATCATTCCCATCTTCACAGTAAAAACCAGGGATACCATAAGCTTCTGCACGAGTGTAAAGGTGAGGCGTATTCGTCGCGTTTTCAATACTCATTGAAATACCGTAACGGTTGTTGATGATAAAGAAAATTACAGGTAGTTTCCATGTTGCTGCCATGTTAACAGACTCGTGGAATGAACCTTCGTTAGTTGCACCATCACCAGAGAATGCCACAACAATATTATTTGTGCCTTTGTATTGTTGCGTCAAGGCAGCACCGACAGCCATCGCATACCCACCACCAACGATACCATTAGTCCCGTAGTTACCTTTAGCAAAGTCTGCAACGTGCATTGATCCACCACGCCCTTTTGAAACACCAGTTGCTTTACCAGCAAGCTCAGCCATCATGGCATTCAAGTCCATATCTTGGGCAATTGATTGACCATGACCACGGTGGTTAGAGAAGAAAATATCATCGTAGCTCAAGTGTTGAACCGCACCTACGTTAGCGGCCTCTTCACCAACTGAGAAGTGAGTCATCCCTTGCACGAAACCACGACGAACAAGTTTATTGATACGCATGTCAAATTCACGAATGCGTTCCATTTTCAGAAACATTTCTAAATGTTGTTCTTTTGAAAGTGTTACCATTACGGCCTCCATTTAATCATATTACTCCATTATGATATTCCTTTTTTTCACAAAGCGCAAATTTTTGAACCGTTAATTTTAAAGGGATTTAAGGCATCAAAAAGTCATTTTAGTTAGTGAACTCACAAACTTTTTCGGTCAATAAAAAACCTGAGAACTTCCCTCAGGCATTTAAAATTATTCAGCAGATAAAGACAGCTCATAAGCTTCTTGAACAAAGGTATCAATTTCCCCAGATGATTTAAGTTCTCCAATCACTTCATCAATGACTTTCTTCAGTGATTCGCTTCCTTTAGCCATGGCTACAGCACTACCTGGTTCACCAGCATCTTCTTTTAATGGAATTTCAGCAATTGCCAACTCTTCATTATTGGCCACGTAACCTTTAGCAATGGTTTCCTCCATGACAATAGCATCAAGCTTCCCTGAATTTAACTCAGTCACCATTTCAGTAATCTGCATCAAAGAAACAAGATGACTATCTGGAAGTTGTTCTGTTACAATTGGTTCCTGGATGGAACCTTTTTGAGCTCCGACAGCTCTGTCAGCTAGACTACTAGCTGAAGTGTATTTCCCCATATTCTCTTTTTTAATCAAAACAATATTTTTAGCATTGTAGTAAACATCTGAGAAATCAAAGTTTTTAGCACGCTCCTCGGTTGCTGAAATACCAGAAATAGCAATATCAGCTTTCTTAGACACGAGACTAGCTAAGACATTATTAAATGACATTGGCGACAGTTCAAGTTCCACACCCAATTTATCTGCAATTGCTTTAGCAATCTCAACATCTGCTCCAACGATTGTATCTTTACCATCTACCAAAGTCTTAAACTCAAAAGGGGCATAATCTGGGCTTAATGCTACAACTAATTTCCCTTTATCCTGTATATCTTTTAAAGACGTATCTTCTTTAGTTTTAGAACTTCCGCAAGCTACTAATGTTAAAGTAGCCAATCCCATAAGAACTGTTGTAAATAATTTTTTCATTATTAAGACCTCATTTGTATTTTTATTATCTTACATGTATTTTATGTTATATTTATTCAAATGTCAACTGTTTTCTTGATATTTTTTCAAAAAATAAAAACCTGCCAAATCAATTGACAGGAATTAGGAAATTTTGTGAGTAATTTTAGTTAAGAGCTGAAAGAAGTGCTTCTGCTTGTTTATTAAGATCTGAAAGAACTTCTTCAGTAGCAACAAATTGGCCATCTGCCCAAGCTGAGTCGTTAACTTTTGAGAAAGTCAACTGATCAACAAATTGTGTACGGATAAATGGCATCAAGTTACGGAAACCTTCTGCCACTTGCTCATGTCCGCCGTTTGCAACTACTGAAACAGTTGATACTTTATCTTGAAGTGCTGAAGCACCTGTTGTGTCTGAAAGATCAATAGCACGGCTCAACCAATCAAGCAAGTTTTTCACTGATCCTGGAATCGCAAAGTTATAAGCTGGTGAGAAAATCCAGATAGCATCTGCAGCAACAACAGCGTCACGAACTGCTTGAACAGCTGGCAACACTGGTGTTTCAAGGTCTTGTGAGAATACTGGTACATCTTTCCAGTTGAGGTAAGAAACGTTCGCTTTACCTTCTAAAACTTTTTCAGCATTAGCTGCTAGCTGATGGTTAAATGAGCCTTCACGTAGTGAACCAACGATAAATAGAATGTTTTTCATAGATTTTTCCTCTTCTTTATTAAAAAATGATTTGATAGTGTTAATGATTGACATAATGTCTCCTTCTAAAAACACTACATAGTAATGTTATGGCACTATATTATCACTACTTAGTAATATAGTCAACCCATTTGCTCAACAATTTTTAAATTTCTTAAGTAAGTCAATCAGCTGCGTCTGCTCATCTGACGACAAAACGGCAAATGTCTCCTCAACTTTATCAATATGGGCTGGTAAAGCTGCCGCAATAACCTCTCTTCCTTGATCTGTCAAATCAATCCAAAAAGCCCGTTTATCATTAGGACAAGCAGTCTTATTTATCCAACCCTTTTTCTCCATATTTTTAATGACCACAGTCATATTGCCAGAAGTAGCTAGTGTACTATCAATCAAATCACCAATTTTCATACTGCCTTTAGCATAAAGAACATCCAGGACACCAAACTGAGCTGGAGTTAGTTCAAAATCCTTGAAACTTTCTGAAACTTTAGCATCAATTGTACGAAATGCCTTACGAAGAACCACCATTGATTTGACCGCATTATTTTTGAAATTCGGCATAAAACCTCCATTATTACTATTTAGGGCTATTCTATCAAAGAACAGCTGTTTAAACAAGAAAAAACAGCTCTCACGAACTGTTTTCTTAAAATAAGTCGTCAAATAAACTTAATTGGTTATCTTCTGGCATATTACCCAAGATACCCATTTCATCTAATTTTTCAACAAGAGTCGATGATAAACCACCTCGTTTACGCAATTCTGTCTTAGAAAGAAATTCCCCTTCTGCACGCGCCGCAACCAGTTGCTTCGCAACGTTTTCTCCCAAGCCCTCAAGAGCTACAAATGGTGGAATCAAGGTATCTCCTTCAATTAAGAACTCAACCGCATTTGATTTATACAAGTCCAGTTGACCAAACTTAAAACCACGCTCTAACATCTCATTAACAATTTCAAGAGTGGTAAACAAGTCATTTTCAACATTACTTGCCTCATTACGCTGACGTTTTTCAGTAATATCCTTCATACGAGCCTTGACCGCATCCAGACCTGCACACATGGTTTTCAACTCAAAGGCCTTGGCACGAATAGAGAAATAAGCACAGTAATACATGATAGGATGGTGAACCTTGAAGTAGGCCACGCGCAAAGCCATTAAAACATAAGCTGCCGCATGAGCTTTTGGGAACATGTACTTGATCTTACCACAAGATTCAATGTACCAATCAGGGACATTGTTATCACGCATGGCTTGAATATAGCCATTACGCTCCTCCTCGGAAATCTTCAGCCACATCCCTTTACGAACCCGCTCCATGATGTTAAAGGCCATCTTAGGAGGAAGTCCCGCATGCATCAAGTAAACCATGATATCATCACGGCAGCCAATTACTGTTTTCAGTGTTGCAATACCTTGTTTAATCAAATCTTGTGCGTTGCCAAGCCAAACGTCCGTACCATGTGACAACCCTGACAACTGCAACAATTCCGCAAACGTCGTCGGTTTCGTCTCCTCAACCATGCCTCGAACAAAGTTTGTTCCAAACTCAGGAATCCCCAACATACCAGTTGGTGTTCCAATTTGCTCCGGTGTCACCCCAAGAATCTCCGTCCCAGAAAACAAGGCCATAACTCCTGGATCATCAGCTAAAATGTCCTTAGGATCAATACCTGATAAATCTTGTAACTTACGAACCATGGTCGGGTCATCGTGTCCCAGAACATCAAGTTTCAAAACATTCTCATCAATATCGTGGAAGTTAAAGTGAGTAGTCTGCCAAGCAGCATTTGCATCATCTGCAGGATATTGAACAGGTGTAAAATCATAAACATCCATATAATCTGGAATAACAACGATACCACCAGGGTGCTGCCCCGTGTTTCGTTTAACACCTGCCGCACCTTTTGCCAAACGGTCAACTTCAGCCTCACGGTAAAATTTACCATAATCACGCTCATAGCCCTTAACAAATCCATAAGCCGTCTTATCTGCAACTGTACCAACAGTTCCTGCACGGAAGGCATAATCTTCCCCGAAAATATCACGCACATCCAAATGAGCACTTGGCTGATCATCTCCAGAAAAGTTCAAGTCAATATCAGGAACCTTGTCCCCATCAAAACCAAGGAAGGTCTCAAAGGGAATATCCTGTCCATCCTTTTTATAGAGCGTTCCACATTCTGGACAATCCTTATTCGGCAAGTCATAACCAGAACCATAAGAACCATCTGTAATAAATTCGCTGTGCTGACAATTTGGACAAACATAATGCGGTGGCATCGGGTTCACTTCTGTAATCCCAATCATCGTCGCCACAAAACTTGACCCAACAGACCCACGCGAACCGACCAAGTAACCACGCTCATTAGAGCGATTTACCAACATCTGAGAAGCCAAATAAATCACCGCAAACCCATTACCAAGAATAGACGTCAATTCTTTTTCAATCCGCAGATCAATAATATCAGGCAACGGATTACCATAAATCTCAAACGCCTTTTGATAAGTCATTTCAGCAACTGTTTCTTCCGCCTGAGGAATGTAAGGTGTATATAGGTCTCCCTTAACCACCTCTACTTCTTCAATAATGTCTGCAAAAGCATTCGTATTCGTCACGACAACTTCATAAGCCAACTCTTCACCAAGAAAAGCAAAATCATCGAGCATTTCATTCGTGGTACGGAAATGAGCTTCTGGTAACGGTGCCGGTTGCGCATTCTCACCACGACCAATCGTACGGTTTATCAAGGCCCCTTGCCCCAAACTACGTACAATAATCTCTCGATAAATAGCATCTTCAGGCTCTAAATAATGGACATTACCCGTCGCCATAACTGGCTTAGCCGAACGACGCCCAACCTCAATCAAGTCTTTAATGACCTGCTGAACAGCAGCTTCATCCTTAATCAAATCCTTAGCAATCAGCGGTGCATAAATCGCAGGTGGCATGATTTCAATAAAATCATAGTATTTAGCAACCTCTACCGCCCCATCAATCCCTGATGAGAGAAGGGTATCAAAGACTTCACCCTCTGAGCAGGCTGTCCCTAATAGCAGTCCCTCACGGTGCGCATCTAAAATCGTTCGAGGAATACGAGCTACCCCTTCAAAGTATTTCACATTTGACAAGGAAACCAACTTAAAGATATTCTTCAAGCCAATCTGGTTCTGCACATAAATAGTCACATGCTTGACACGAGCCTTTTTATAAGAATCCTCAGCAATCAGTTTGGTATTTAATTCTGACAAATCAGTAATCCCATGGCGGTCCAACACATCATTAATAAAGATAAAAAGAAGTCGCCCTGTAGCTTCCGCATCATAATTGGCCATGTGGTGATGTTCCAAAGAAACTTGGAAACGCTTAGTCAACGGCCCTAAACCATGACGTTTAAATTCTGGATACAAATTCCGAGCAAATTCCAAGGTATCAATCACAGGTTGGGTGATGATTGGCAGACCGTGACGCTCATAATTGGCATTCATAAAGCCAACGTCAAAGGTTGCGTTATGGGCTACTAGAACTGTGCCTTCACAGAAAGCCTGGAATTCCTCTAAAACCTGCTGCAAAGGCTTTGCTCCACGAACATGATTGTCAGTAATCCCTGTTAATTCGGTTGTAAAAGCTGACAAAGGATGACCAGGATCAATGAACTCATCAAATTGCTCAACAATATTCCCCTTGTACATTTTGGATGCCGCAATCTGAATCAAACTGTTATGAACCGCAGAAAGCCCTGTTGTTTCAACGTCAAAAACCACATAGGTTGCTTCCTTCAACGGCATCGGAACTTCATTATAAGTAATCGGAACACTATCTTCAACTACATTCGCTTCTAAACCAAAAATAGCCTTAATACCAGCCTTCTTAGCCCTATGATAACCGTGTGGAAAGGATTGTACATTAGCATGGTCCGTAATGGCAATAGCAGGATGGCCAAAACGCTTAGCCGTATCAATCAAATCTTCAACCGTTGGCAAAGCATCCATAGTTGACATATTCGTATGAGCATGCAGCTCCACACGCTTTTGCCCTTCAGGCATCAGATCTTTACGAGGAGTATGCACAATTTCCTTAACTTGCTGAACATTCATTGTCAAACTCTTTGTGAAAGGATTCGTCTCAATATTTCCTTGGACACGAAGCCAAGCTCCTTTGGCAATCATATCAAATTTCTTGAGTTCTTCATCATCTTTAGCCCACTTTTGCATCGCAAAACTAGACGTATAATCCGTCATCTTGAAATTAATGATATGACGACCAGTCCTTGTTGTTTTCTTTTCAACATCAAACACAACCCCCTCAAATACAATACGATTTTCCTCAGTCTCAATCTCAATCATTGGCGTTATCGTCGCCTTCTCAAAACCAGCTTGACGCTGAGCCACACGTTCTTTAAAATCAAAACTAGGAGCTGCTTTTTCCTCTGCCATTGGTGCCATCGCCTCCAATGACTTCTGCGCCTCTAGATTCTCCTGAGTCGCCTTTTCAACTAAGGCCTCACGACTAGCCACAAATTCGTCTTGTAGCGCCTGAGTTATTTCCTTATGAGAAATTATATCAAACTGAGCTTTGTCAAAGCCAAAACGCTGAAACTGCTCTTCAAGCTTTGGTAAATGACTTTTTTTAAAATGATCATTATTGACAAAAGCTGGCGCTTCAATAATAAATTTACCATCAATAAACTGGACAGTCAAATTCATGAACGAAGCCTTAAAGCTGGCGCTGTTACACAATGGTAATTCAAAAGCCTCACGATAATATGCCTGAATTAAATCATCAGAAGCACTCGTATTTTCAGCATGAATATCAAAAGTCGCCTTAATATCTGCACGTTCAAAAGTCACCACTAATCGACTAGCTAATTCACGATAAAGTTCAATCGGTAGTATTTCTCCAAACAAAAAATGAAACTCCCAATGCCGACTAACTGTATGCACCTTTACTTCAAGAATATCCCCAGACGAAAAAACACTTGAATTTCTCCATTCAAGCGGCATTTCTATCTGCTCCATTAATTTCTTAAACAGTTCAGACATAACTTTCTCCTTGTCCATCGTATCACCATTTTAACATAAAAGTCCTAAAAACAAAACTCTCAAATAAAAACGATCCCAAACTTTAAATCATTAGTTACTCTTACGAAACATTCCCGTAGTTGCTAATTTCAATGAGTGGTTTCAGGATAGAAAAGTCAATTTTTTGACAAAACAATCAAATAACCCATATTATGCACGATCCAACAATCCTTATACCAACAATTTCAATTACCTTTATATCTGAAAACGTCAAAACTTTGTGGCGATAATGTTGAAAAATGGATGTTCTTCTATAAGTTGATAAGCTAAAATGTTAATATCATGTGGCGATTTTTATTTTTATAGTCCTCCAATCGCTTGATAGGACCGGGAGGAAGAACAACAGGAATGATTCCTTACACATTTATATTGACAAAAACGTTATAAGTATGCCATACCCCCTCAGACATAGGCCCCTGTCAATTAAAGTCGAATTATCCTATAAAAATAAAAAAAACGCTGATCAATCAACGCTTCCCATTTCTAAGCTATACCGGCGGCCGATAATCGGACGTTAAATTCAGTTAAATTACGTAACAAGAATAGGATAAAATCAAGGTAGTATCACTTATTAGCTATTATTGAAAAAGTATTTTTCGTACAAATTTCGTACACATTAAAAAATCTTCCTACAAATTAAGTAAGAAGATTTTTCTTTTTATTCTTTTCTACTTGATAGGTATTGTATCAAATATTTAACCAAATGATAACCTAAAACAGCAACTAAAATAATACCTATTATCCAAAGTACAATTGTCAACAGTCCACCTAAAAATGAAATAGTGCCAGAAATAATAGCTTCCCTATTAAAGTAGATGATTGCTAGAGGTATCAATGCGACCAAGCACCCACAACCTGTACAGCCAGGTTCTTCAGTGACTTCCTCAATTATTATTGCCATTACTTCTCCCTTAGTTCTTTCTTCTACGTTTTCCAGTATATCCTAAACCAAGCAACATACTAGCCCCTAACAGACCCAGTAACGATTCTTGTGAGCCTGTATTTGGTAAGGATTTATATTTTTCAACACGTGAATACGTAATTTTGTCTCCAACTTGTGTCACTCCTGCTTGTTTCACAACCTTTGTTGGTACAACAGTTGTTGTGGCTTTCTTACCATCAACGTAATCAACTACTACCCCACTACCATCTACAACAGGAGTAACAATACCACCATCCTTAGTGATAGCATCAGCTTTGTCTTTGAGGGCTTGAAGACGCTTAGCCTCAGCTTCAGCCTTGTCTTGCTCAGCTTTCAAATCAGCCAACTCACGGTAAGCATCAAGTTTTTCCTTAGCCGTAACCTTAAGACTAGCAAGCAAGTCCTTAGCAGTCTCATACTCTGCACGAGCTACTGCTAAAGCCTGTTTAGCTTCTTCAAGTTTAGTAGTAAGTTCTGGAAGAACGGCATTTTTATCTGCCAAAGCTTTAGCCAACTCTTCGTATTTAGCAGTGGCTTCGTCACTAGCAAGTTTAGCGTCTGCAAGTTTAGCATTAGCATCAGTAACCGCAAGTTTAGCTACCCCTTCAGCCTTACGAAGAAGTTCAAGAGTTTCTTTCTCCTCCTTCAAGACAACATTAGCTTTATCATTAGAAGCCTGAGCAGATACCAAATCAGCCTTAGCTTTAGCAAGAGCGTTAGCCTTATCTACTGCACTTGCCTTAGCTACCGCTAGGGTCTCTTTAGCTGTTTGAAGTGAAGCTTGGTCTTTCTCAAGTTGAGTTTCAGCATCTTTTACCGCCTGCTCAAGGGCAGGAATATCTACCGTACCTGACTTCAAGTTATCAAGTTGTTGCTTAGCGGTATCAAGAGCAGTCTTAGCTTCGTCATAGGCTTTTTGAGCATCTTCTACGACTTTTTGAGATTGTTCCCGTTCAGCCGTAAGTTCTTTAAGAATACCCTCTAGGCGAGATACCCCTGCTTGGTCTACGATAACAGTTGTTTTAGTTTCATACACAGGGACAGTCTCAACCTTACCACCAGTAACTGTCTCATAAGGACTGCTAATAGCAGAATCATTGCTATTACTAAAGACGATAAATGTCTTAGGCGCACGGTCAACTCCACCATTGAAGATATTAACAAACTCAAACCCCAAACCAACGGAATTATGTTTATTCTTACCTAACCCTAAAACCTCCAAAGCAGTAGCATATCCACTAGCACGACCACCATTTAAACCACCAAAAGCCTCTCCAAGCTCACCACGACCCTCAGATCCGTAAAGCTGTACCCCTAGGGTAGCTAAGAGGTTAAACTTCAAATCAGCCATAGTCTGTTTACGACCATCATTTTTAGCGTACTGTAAGGAATTGGCAGTCTCCGACCCAATAATAGTGTTATTACCAACAGAAGAAGCAACTGCCTTATCAACACTAACACCACTTCCCGCTTTCAAAGCAGGCTGTCCGGTAGCACCAGTATCACTGTTAAGACCAGTTGTTGTATTCCAAAAACCATTAGCAACTTTCTGACCGTTAGTCATACCCTTATAAGCAGGGAAAGTAGCGTTAAAGATAGACTCCACAACATTCTTACTATTCTGCAAGCTACCTTTAGTAACTTTCAAAGGCTCTGTTCCTACTTTTGAACGCAAATCATTAACCAAAGCAGTATAGAACAAAGCCAAATCAGTCAACTGCGCATCAGTTAAATTATCAACATCTACAAGAGTAGTAGCATCTGTATTGGATAAACTACCTTCAAAATTTTCTCTCCAGCTTTTAAAGGCGGCTGAATTAGGTGCCATGACGTTATTTAAGTCATCCAAAGGCTCATCATCCATACCGAAGAAACCATGCTTAATAGCATTATTTACATCTTCAACAGAACCTTTACCATCTGCAAGGTTTTTAATAGCAGTTAAGTACTCGTCATTGGTCAATACCCCATTGCTTTCGTACCAAGCTGAAGATGCAACACCATCATTAAGCGTAGTCTTGCCACCAGTAGAGGTAGTCTTAGTACCAGTCTGAACGGTCTCTGTCACTTCTTTACCTTTTTTAGCTTCATCAAGTTGACCCTGTACAGTCTTAACTTCTTGAGTTTTGCTATCAAGAGCAGTCTTAGCAGTCGCAAGAGCATCTGAAGCAGTCTTCTCGTCAGCAGTAGCCTTAGAAATTACCCCTTCCTGAGTTTTAATAGCCTCAGCCTTGTTAGTTTCTGCAGTCTGAGCAGTGGTAAGAACATCTTTAGCAGATTGTACCGCTTCTTTATCATTAGCTACCGTACTAGTCAAGTCCTTAACGTCCTGTTCAAGCTGAGCAGTATCAACCGTACCTGACAAGTCAGAAACTTTTTTCTCTGCATCAGCTACCGCACTAGCAGACTTATCTGCCTCAGCCTCAGCATCAGATACTACACCCTCTTGAGTTTCTACCTTAGAAGAAGCATCACTAAGACTAGCTTCAGCAGACTTAGCACCCTCACTAGCTGTCGCAAGAGCCATACCAGCTTGGTCAGCCTCTACTTTAGCAGACTCAACAGCCTCTGGCGTTACATCCGATACTTCATCTACCTGATTAGTCAAGTCATTAACAGTACCCTCAGCAGTAGCAACTGTACCCCCAAGCTCAGAAACTACACCCTCCTGAGCCTGAACCTTCTGATTAGCACTATCAGACTCAGCCTTAGCCGTAGCAACCTGTTCATCCGTAATACGAGGTTCTTCTTTTACTGGCTCAGTAACAACATCATTAGAAGAGGTAGAAACAACTTCAGTAGGTGTTTCTTTAGTTGAGGTAGTTACCTCATCTGCATTTACTACCCCACCCATAAGGGCTGAAGTAGTGAGAACTGAAATAACCGCACCAGTGCGTAACTTCTTAATGGTACCATGACCATTAGTTTCTATTTTTTTCATTAAAACTCTCCTTTTGGTATTGTTTCCAATCCATTATATGTTTTTACATACCATTATAGCATACTTTTATTTTATTTTGTATCGTTTGATGTACTTATTTTGTTAGGAATAGGATAGTAAAATGATACATAAAGGAATCAGATATGAAATACAATCAATTACAAGAACATATTGCACTTCGGATTCGTGAGTGTCGAAAAGAAAAAGGGTTAAGTCAGGAAAAATTATCAGAGATGGCAGGCTTAGGAATAAAAGCTATCCAAAATATCGAAAACCGAAAGTATGACTTCAAAATCAAAACCCTTGAAGCGGTTATCAAAGCATTAGAAATATCCGTGGAAGAATTTTATAATTTCCAATTTGAAGAAAATGAAATTTCGATTGAAACATTATCCGATAACATAGCCAATTTACCTAAGGAAAAACAAAATAGTGTCATTTCTTCCTTTAATGAAATTCTTAAGAATATAAAGTAAAAAGCCAAGTCTAAAAAATGACTTGGCTTTCTGTTTGTCCTACTCCATATAATTATCAAATCCATTGCGTGTCTGAGTTGATTTGATAAACTCTTCTAAATTATCCCAATCTTCAAATTCATCAACTATCGCAAATAATTCCAATCGTTCAGCTACTTGAGAAAATAGTTCAATGTTTTCTTTAGTCTCAAAAATCTTTTCGATTAGAGGTAGGTAATCAAGCACATTCGTTAATAGTTGCTCATTTTGTAATAACATAGGTAGAGCATAATGACGATTACTGGATTTCTTCATCTTCTCCAATATCTTAGGGAATTCTTTGTTTTCAATTCGATGCTCAATAATGTCCGTAACCTTGTCCATTATTACTTTATCATTGTTTTGAATGCCTTCGTATATTTTTTCTGAAATCTCTCTAAATTCTTTAACATCCATAATCGAATTGAAGGTGTGAGTAGTAATTTTAGCACTACCATACAAAACATTTTGAACCGTCGCTTCAGATAATAAAACTTTTTTAGCAATAAAATATTCTTTTTTCCCTTTTTCAAATTTTAAATCCTTTTCCTTTACGGTCGTTAAAAATTGTTGATACTCTGGTAGTTCTGTCACAAAATTTAAAGTTATTGTCGCAAGCAATAACATTTCTTCTCTAATTTTATCCTGTGATTTCATCATATCCTCCTCTTTCTATCTTATTATACAAAAATTCCAAAAATTTAGGGAGTTTTAACATAAAGTCAAAAAACACTATAAAATCAGGCTTTTAAAAACTTATTATTTTTATATTTTTTCTTATTATCAAATATGAGAATATAGCATTGTGAAATAGCTATTACACACAAATTGATATCTTCAATAAATTTGAAAATCCGTGATTTATTGATGAATTTTTAAAACGGTTAGAAAAAAGTTTAATATGGAAGCTAAAAACTTAACAACTCAAGGAAAATTTCTTGGTGCATTTGCAATTAAAGATTTCACAACTGGAATCGAAACCGGGGAAACCCAAATCACAATCGGAGAGCGAGTAGAGGGGCGCTTCATTCAAACAAATATAAAAACTAGAATGGTTAACATATCAGACTTTGAGTCAATTTTTGACGAAAAAGTAGAAATTACCCTCGAGGATGTCTCTATCAATCCGTATCCTAGCGGAAATCGAGCCTCACTTTCAATAAAAGCAAAGTCTGCTTTTATTGAACTTGTTTAAGTTAAGGGGAGATACTTCCCCTTTCTTTAGAAAGGAACTCTTATGTCTATTATTTCTTTGTTAATTATCTTATTCGCTGGATTTCTCTATATTATCATCAAAATTGATGCTATTAGAGAAAAACACAAACAAGCTCAAATTCTACGATTAAATTTACCTATAATCAGTGCTGACCTTGAGCAGGTGGTTGAAATGACATCAACTGTTTCAAAAAGCAAATTGCTATTTGATCGTCGCAATATCAGGTGCTTACAAAGTACTCCGAGTCAAGATACCCATCTTGTGACTTTCCCGATTATGCTTGACAAAAAGCCCGATACTGAGACAGAAGGATACCTTACACAAGTCTTTCTAACTCAGTTAGAACAGTTTCTATCTGACTCTACAATCTACGAAACCTGGTCTGATAAAGGCACAAATCTGCAATTTACTTATCAATTCGGAGATGTTCTGAGGTACAACAACCAGTACTATCTAAACCTCCTGATTACCTTCTCCTATAAGAAAGTTTAATAAATGAAATGTTTTCTCGATAAAAATCTCTTTGATTACGGAAATCACTTTTTCTGGGATATACCAGTTGAGCGTGTACCTCACGCTCTTTTGGTAGGTTCCAGCGGGTCTGGGAAGACCTATGCAACTAAAGTCTTTTTGGCACGGTTTGCTTACACATACCCAGAAGCTACGTTCCTAATTGGCGACTACAAAGCCGATACTGATTTTGCCTTTTTAGATGGATGTAAGGGATTTAAACGATTTGAAGAAGTCTCCGAACTCCTTACGTTAGCTTTATCCATTCTTGAAAATCGTCAAAAAGGAATCGATAAATCCAGAGAATTTGTAGTGGTCTGCTTCGATGAGTTCAATGCGTGGCAAAATAGCCTTGATAAAAAAGAACGTGAACAAGCCATTAAAGACTATACTCGGCTTATCCAGCTAGGACGTTCCTTTTCAATTTATGTCATTATTTCCCAGCAAGATGCACATAAAGCAAGTTTGGGGTTGTCACGTGATTCCATTGGTACAGTGATTGCACTGGGCAAATTATCTAAAGAAACGGTCTCCATGCTCTTCTCTGATGAAAAAGATGACATTGTGCGAAACAATCTCAGAGGTGTCGGCTACATGAAGATAGATGGGCAAGATAGTCGCCATATACTTGTACCAAGTCTCAATATGCCCCCTTTAGAAAACCTGATTCAGGAAGCTGTTCAACGTTCAGACTGCTATTTCCTTGATGAAGAGGCTGTTGCCCCGTAGCTCCAAGCGAAGGATCAGGCTTACAGCCTCGCCAGCTTTAGCTGGCTGACGTGGGTACTGTAATAACCCACGTTCCATTATTTTCTAAATTCTTTGCTTTGTACATTCCTCTTTAGGGAAAGAACCCTTCCCTACCCCAAAAGACTGTCAAATCAAGACTTTCTTACTGAGTAAAACTTAGGGTGCTTATCCACTGAAATAGTGGAATAATAAAAGCATAGGGATTTTGCTACTCAGTACAATAGTTAACTAAACCAATAATGACCGCCATGTTAACTATCACTTTCTAGGCGGAGAGAAGGAAATAAATTATGTTTTGTAAAAATGAAATTGAAGAGTATCTTCAAAAAAATAATGACCGAAAACCAGTCATCATGACTAGCATCGATGAGGCGACATTCGTCATCAAACCTACTGAAGAAACTGTAGGAGAATACCCTGATAATTGGTCTCAAATTGCGACAACAATTGGAGAAACAGTTTCCGAGAAACTATCTTTGCCTACTCTCTTTGGAGAGTGGATTCCTCTAAAGACACCTCCAGCAGGTTATACAGATGGGTTTACCTTTCAGAATCTCCCTTATTACTTCGCGATTGCTTGGCATGAGACCAATTTTACAATGGGCATTATCATTAAGTTCTCTGCCTCAGCTTTATCTCATTATAAAGCTTCTTATCAAGAGTATTATAATAAAGCGATTGATGTTCAGCAAATAGCTCAATTGCTTAACGAAGACTACTGGGAACTTCGATTGTCAAGAATAGATTTAGCAGTTGATTACTTCGATTTCCCCATTTCTGTCAATGACCTTTACCAAGGTCTGAAAAGTAAACGATATATCATTACCAATCACAAGGGACGTAAAAATATTTCTACTATCAGCGCTCAAGAAGTAAACGGTCAAGCACAAACTGTTTATATTGGTAGCAAGAAAAAGAATGTTAACGCTCTCTTACGTATCTATAACAAATATCAGGAGCAATTAGATAATCAAGGGCGCTACATGCACTTAACTAAGTATTGCGACTCTTGGGTGCGTATGGAAGCCTCATACAAAGGTATATACAGTAATCAGATTCTGGCCTTACTACTTACTATTGATAGTCCTCAAGATTTGAGTAAACTCATTGTCAATAAGATGATTGATAAATATTGCTTTCAAGATACGGAAACTGGAGAACCTCTTCCTTTCACCAGTGATTTACTAAAAGGATTTGGTAGCTTCCCAGCACTCGAATCTTTAAACTCCCGAAACAATGACCTTTTATCTACCATTTCACATTTAATGAAGGGTAGTGGGCTCTTTCCCCTTCTAATGAAAATTGAAAAAGTCTGGGGCAGTAAAGCCCGTAATCACTTTATCATTAGGCTAATTCAAGAGTATGAGACAAATTACACTCCCAACCTCGATGTAGAATTATGGTTAAATAAATTTGGTAAGGAACTTGAGAAACTCAATTTTGAAGATTTCTTTGAAGATGCCTTTCAAATTTTTTATCAAAAAAACAACATCACTCCTAAACGTCCCGCCAAGAACTCAAAGAGTGATGTTGCAGATTAGAAGAGATAGGCAGTAGCTTACCCCTACTGCTCATTATCTCATAATGAGAAAGGAAAATCTATGATGAAAGAAATAAAAGTTGATATATCAGACTTAACTATCAAACTTCCTCCGACGCATTTAATTGTGAGTAAGGAAGAATATCAAACTCTTCAAAAACAAAGCTCTCAAGGGCAGTACATGACCTTAAATGAGGTCCTAGAGTTACTTTCTGTTTCTCGCCCTTGGCTACTTGAAAATGTCCTCTATCGAGCTGATATTCGCCAAGAAATTGATATTGACCTAAGTCCTAATGGATTTGTTAAATATCCTCAGAATAAAGGTGGACGTTACTACTTTCTAGCTTCCAGAACAAGAGAATATTTCGAGAAGCACTTTGCACAAATTTTTAAAGTATGATATGATGACCAAGATACTATCTTGGTTATCCTTTTTTAGAAAGAGGTAATCAATGTCAATTTCATATAGCCAACGTGGCAAAAAGAACCTATGGACTTATCGCATCTTTGATAAGACAGGAAAACAACTCGCATCAAAAGGAGGATTCAAAACCAAGACAGGGGCGAAACAGGAAGCCATCCCATTAGAGAGCAAGCTCATAAGCGGTCTAACAATAGATAAAAATATCTCACTTTACCACCTATGGGAAAAATGGTATCAGCTTCATATTCTGCCGCAAGGAAAGATGCAATCCACATTGAACAAACATCTGAAGCGTGGACAACTCATTGATGAGTATTTCAAAGAAATCCCTTTAAGAGATATAAAAGCAAGTCAATACCAAGATTTCATCAACACTTATGCCCAGACAAATTGCAGGGATAATGTTAGCCGATTAAATAGTGAAGTCAAAAAAATCTTAGATTTTGCAAGACAAGACAAAATAGATTTTCATGATTTTACTATTGGTGTAAAACTTTCAGGCAAACCTGCCACCAAGAGCAAAGAAGAACGATATATTAACAGTAAATCGGATTATGTTAGACTACTAGACTATCTTCATAGAATAGCAAACTATAAAGATAGTGTTATTCCTTACTTGCTCTATATCCAACTTAAAACAGGTTTACGCTTTGGAGAGGCTCTGGGACTTACTTGGGATTGTATCAAATGGGATACAAAGGAAATCTATACATATAGACGTTATGATTCAGTTAGCAAAAGATGGACAAAAGCAAAGACTCCTGAATCTATTCGCACTATTCCCGTTGATGATGATACCCTCCAAATCTTCAAGCGTATCAAATCAGAACAAGCACAATGTCAAATAGATAACTCTGACAATATGTTATTCGTGAATATCTTCTATGGTATCCCCTCAAATAAAGCATGTAACAAACACCTACAAGGAATTTTAGAACAATTGAATATCTTTCCTCAAAATATGACCTGCACAGGAAATCGCCATACCTACGCTTCCATTCTCTTATCAGAGGATATTGACATTTGGGCAATAGCGAAAAACATGGGACACAAAGACATTAAACAAATTACAGAAATCTACGGACATCTTATCAAAGAGAAAGCAGAACAAGAAAATAATAAAGTTCGTCAAGCACTTCTCAAGCTCAAAGTAAGCTAAGAACAAAATTAATCTTCGTACAAATTTCGTACAAAAACAAAAGAAACGTTGAATTATCAACGTTTCTAATGCTTAAGCAATACCGGCGGCCGGGGTCGAACCGGCACGTCCGTGAGGACACTGGATTTTGAGTCCAGCGCGTCTGCCAATTCCGCCACGCCGGCTTAAAAATATAACTGGGGTAGCTGGATTCGAACCAACGCATGAGGGAGTCAAAGTCCCTTGCCTTACCGCTTGGCTATACCCCATTAAAATAGGCGAATGAGGGGAATCGAACCCCCGAATGTCAGAGCCACAATCTGATGTGTTAACCACTTCACCACATCCGCCATATTTTAAACACGGGCAGTAGGAATTGAACCCACACTGAAGGTTTTGGAGACCTTAGTTCTACCTTTAAACTATGCCCGTAAGATGGAAAGAGAGGGATTCGAACCCCCGAACCCAAAGGAGCGGATTTACAGTCCGCCGCGTTTAGCCTCTTCGCTATCTTTCCAATTAGTGCCGAGGACCGGAATCGAACCGGTACGAAGGTCACCCTTCGCAGGATTTTAAGTCCTGTGCGTCTGCCAGTTCCGCCACCCCGGCGCCTCAAGCGAATGACGGGATTCGAACCCGCGACCCCCACCTTGGCAAGGTGGTGTTCTACCACTGAACTACATTCGCATCTCTTTGACTTATGCCGGCTACATGACTTGAACACGCGACCCTCTGATTACAAATCAGATGCTCTACCAACTGAGCTAAGCCGGCCTATCTCTCTTATGCGGGTTAAGGGACTTGAACCCCCACGCCCTTCGGCGCCA
>NZ_CACVCC010000021.1 GCF_902729355.1 Streptococcus sp. S784/96/1
TCAAAGTTTTGAGGGCGCCAAGTCAACAGCTATCATCATGAGTTTACTGGAGACGGCCAAGCGCCACGGACTTGAATACTGAAAAATACATCACCCATCTTCTAGAACATCTTCCAAATGAGAAGACCCTCGCAAAAGAAGAGGTTCTAGAAGGTTATTTACCATGGAATAAAACCATTCAACACCACTGCAAGCAAAAACGTTCCAAAGTCAGTTAAGATTTTGGAACGTTTTCAATATACTCTGTTATTGGGCGCTTACCTTGTATTTATCACAATCCGTAGTTATAATCATCATCTTTCATGGCTTCAACCGTACCAAGAAGATAACCATTACCTACTTGAGAGAAGAAGTCGTGGTTAGACGTTCCTGTGGAAATACCATTCATGACAATTGGGTTGACATCATCGGCAGTATCTGGGAAAAGAGGATCTTGACCAAGATTCATAAGGGCTTTATTGGCATTGTAGCGCAAGAAAATCATCACTTCTTCAGTCCAGCCGACGGTATCATAAAGTGATTTGGTATAATTCTCCTCATTTTCATAAAGTTCGTAGAGGAGGTCATACATCCATTCACGGAATTCAGCTTGTTTTTCTTCTGACAATTCATTAAAACCGAGTTGGAATTTATAACCGATATAGGTACCGTGTACAGATTCGTCACGAATAATCAGTTTAATAATTTCAGCAACGTTAGCCAATTTGTTATTACCGAGGTAGTAGAGTGGCGTAAAGAAACCTGAGTAGAAAAGGAAGGTTTCAAGATAGGTAGAAGCTACTTTTTTCTGAAGGGCATCACCGTTTTTATAAATTTCGTTGATGATTTCAGCTTTTTTTTGCAGAAATTCGTTATTGTTTGTCCATTCAAAGATATCTTCGATTTCTTTTTTCGTGTTTAAGGTTGAAAAAATCGAAGAGTAAGATTTAGCGTGAACAGATTCCATGAATTGGATATTGTTCAGAACAGCTTCTTCATGAGGCGTTCGGACATCTGCACGGATCGCATCAATACCTGACTCGGACTGCATTGTGTCTAGGAGGGTTAGGCCTCCAAAGACTTTACCAACCAAATCTTTTTCATCTGCGCTAAGTTTACGCCAATCGTCAAGGTCGTTTGACAGTGGGATACGAGTATCGAGCCAGAATTGCTCAGTTAATTTTTCCCAAGTCGATTTGTCGATAACGTCTTCAATTTCGTTCCAGTTAATGGCGCTATAGTAGTTCATGAGTGATTCCTTTTTAATTTTATTTGTTTATTATATCATATCATAATTTGTTATGATAAGGAAAAGAGAGAAGTTGAGGTAAACGATTAGTGTTACTAGAGATTATAATGGAGTTCATCTTAGGAGTCTTCATTTTCATAAGTGATCGTTAGTTGCTAGAGCAACCTAAGGGGAATAGTTTTTCTGGGAGAGCTAAGAGGGGGAATTTACACCGTATGGCTAATCAGTACCCTTATATTTAGTTGGCTAACTGTTCAACTATTTTCGGCTATTCTAAAGGGAGAAGGGAACTGGGCCATTATCTTAGTGGCTATTGTTAGCCTAGCCATTGCCATTTGGCTAGGCTATCGCTTTTGGCGTTACACAAAAGCCTTGCTTTTAGAAAGAAACCCAAAAAGTGATGTTTAAATGGATTAGTATAAGATGATGAGACAAAGGAAGAGGCAGAGACGTGATGGTCTTTGCCCCTTTTATGTGTTCAGAGATATAAGGTGATTAAATCACACAGCTTTCACATTGGTTAGCACCAACTTCTTCGCCATCATCTGTATATGTACGAACATAGTAGATGGATTTAACACCTTTATTGAAGGCGTAGTTACGGAGAATAGAGAGGTCACGTGTGGTTTGCTTGCTTTCAGTCTTCCATTCGTAAAGTCCGGCAGGGAGTTCACTTCGCATGAAGAGAGTCATTGAGAGACCTTGGTCAACATGCTCGGTAGCCGCAGCATAGACATCAATCATTTTACGCATATCCATATCATAAGCTGATTGGTAGTATGGAATAGTATCCGTTGACAAACCATAAGCTGGGTAGTAAATTTTACCGATTTTCTTCTCTTGGCGTTCTTCAATACGTTGTGTGATTGGGTGAATAGAAGCAGAGCAATCATTGATATAGCTAATAGAACCGTTCGGAGCAACTGCTAGACGGTTTTGGTGGTAAAGACCATCTGCCATAACCGCTTGGCGAAGGGCTTCCCAGTCCTCTGCTTGAGGAATAAAATGATCTTTGAAAAGCTCTTTGACTAAATCTGATTTCGGAACAAATTGACCTGTAACATACTTGTCAAAGTAAGAGCCATCAGCATAAGCAGATTTCTTAAAATTAGCAAATGTCACGCCACGTTCGCGGGCAATATTATTAGATTCTACAAGTGTCCAATAATTCATCAGCATAAAGTAGATATCTGTAAACTCAATAGATTCAGGTGAGCCATATTCGATATGGTGTGTCGCAAGGTATGAGTGAAGTCCCATGGCACCAAGACCGAAGGTATGAGCCTGGCTGTTACCGTATTTTACTGTTGGCACAGCATCTATGCTTGAACTGTCTGTGACAAATGTTAGCGCGCGCGTCATGGCTTTGATTGATTTTCCAAAGTCTGGAGAAGTCATCATGTTGATGATGTTTGTTGAACCAAGGTTACATGAAATATCCATTCCCATCTTCAAGAATTCTTGAGCATCGTTAAGTTCACTAGCTGTCTGAACTTGAAGGATTTCAGAGCATAGGTTAGACATAATGATTTTACCATCAACAGGATTTGAGCGGTTAGCCGTGTCAATATTGATAATGTAAGGGTAACCTGATTCTTGTTGAAGTTTTGAAATTTCAGTCTCAAGATCACGAGCTTTAATCTTTGTTTTGGTAATTCTTGGATTAGCAACGAGTTCATCGTACATCTCAGTGATGTCAATGTAGTTGAATGGAATACCATATTCTTTTTCAACGGTATAAGGGCTGAACAGGTACATGTCTTCATTGTTGCGAGCCAATTCATAGAATTTATCTGGAACAGTCACACCGAGTGAGAGGGTTTTAACACGGACTTTTTCATCGGCATTTTCTTTTTTTGTTGATAAGAAAGCGATAATATCTGGGTGGAAGACATTAAGGTAAACCACACCAGCCCCTTGACGTTGTCCTAGTTGGTTAGAGTAAGAGAAACTGTCTTCAAAGAGTTTCATAACAGGGACAACCCCGGAAGCAGCACCAGCGTAACCTTTAATAGGTGCACCAGCTTCACGAAGGTTATTGAGACTGATACCAACCCCTCCACCGATACGGGATAATTGCAGAGCAGAGTTGATGGAACGTCCGATTGAGTTCATATCGTCAGTAACTTGAATCAAGAAACAAGAAACGAGTTCACCACGACGGCTACGTCCAGCATTCAAGAATGATGGTGTTGCTGGTTGGTAACGCTGATGAATCATTTCCATCGCCAAGTCATGTGCCAATTCTTCATTACCATCTGCAAAATAGAGGGCGTTGAACATGACACGGTCTTCAATACTTTCCAAGTAGAAGTCCCCGTCGTTGGTTTTTAAAGCGTATTGCTGATAGAACTTATACGCTGCCATGAAAGACTTAAATTGGAAGTTTTCAGCTTTTAAATCAGCTGCCAGTTGCTCAATAAAATCAGGAGAGTACTTGCTGATAAAGGCAGTCTCAATATAGTCATGCTCAATCAAGTAATTGATTTTAGCCATCATGCTTTCAAATGTTAGCGTGTTTGGGATAACATTTTCAGTAAAGAAAGCACTAAGGGCCTCTCTATCTTTGTGCAACATGATTTGCCCATTTACAGGACGGTTGATTTCATTATTAAGGCGGAAGTAGGATACATCGCCAAGTTCTTTAAGACTCATCTTGCTTTAGTTCCTTCTAATTGTGATTAAACGATTTCTTTTAATTTTGAGGGTTGGAACCCTGAAAAGACGATGTCACCAGCTTCGATTACTGGAGCAGCTGTGAAACCAAGCCCTTTAACGTAGTCGATTTTTTCTGGATGTTCATCAATGTTGATTTCTTCAAAATCTGCACCAGCATTTGTCAAGAATTTTTTAGTCATATTGCATTGCATGCAATTATTTTTTGAATAAACAGTAATTTTTGCCATTTCAATTTCTCCTAAAAATGATACCTTATTAGGATACCAAAATTTTCAGAAATTGCAACTTAAAAAACTTAAAAAACACAAAATATGGTACAAGGTTAATTCTATTGCCCCTATATATAGTGGTTTATTCGTTCTTTATAATGTAGAAAGCGAAAAAGATAAATGGATGGTATCTTGTGAATCATTAAATTTTTTTAAAACCCGCGTTGTAAAATGAAGTGCAACAGAAAAGACATGTTAGTCTGATATACTAGAATTCCCCCCAACTCAGTATAGAAAGCAGATGAACATGTCCACTAATTATTCTACCAAAAAGTCGCGTTGTTCTCATTTCTCAGCCCCTGAGCGAGGTGAAATTAGTGCCTATCTCAAGATGGGGAAGAAAACCGCTGAGATTGCTCGCCTTCTAGGTCCTCATCGCTCGACGATCAGTCGCGTGGCAGCGTCACTCAAGTTCAAGATAAGAATGGAAAACTCTTATACTCAAATGTCTACTTTCCAGACAGTGGTCAACGTGTCTATGAGACCAATCGACAAAATAGTACTTATTGCAAACTAGGAGATTGTTCCAAGACCTTCTTTGAGAAGTTGGACAAGACTTTGAAATCCCAACCTAGCTGCCACAGTATCTATACCTTTGTCCAAACCTACAAAGAGGAACATCCGTTTGAAGTCATTCCTTCAACCAAAACAGTGTACCGTTACATCAAAGATGGCCTGTTGACGATTAAACCAATTGATTTACCTAAGATGGTGAGTATCCGAAAACGGTCTAAAGTCACATCTAAGGTCGCAAAGAAAATCCTAGGCAATTCCATAGAAGAATGTCCTGAGTCAATTAACGACCGTTCTACGTTTGACCACTGGGAGATTGACCTTGTACTCGGTAAGAAAACCAGGGGTGAAGCTGTTGTTATGACCTTGGTAGAACGCCAGACTCGATTTGCCCTGGCTTGTCAATTGCCGAATAAGCAAGCAGAGCCGATTAACGCTACAGTTAAGGAACTTCTTTTAGACTATCCTATTCTTTCGATTACGTCGGACAATGGTTCAGAGTTTAGTAGTTTGTCAGACTTACATGGAGTTGATATATACTTTGCCCATCCTTATTCTTCGCATGAAAGAGGGACTAATGAAAACTTCAACGTTCTTTTGAGAAAGTTTCTCCCAAAAAGTATCTCTCTAAAACCACTGACAACAGAAGAACTTAATCATTATGTCTCTGCTATCACTAATAGACCTAGACGACTTCACCACTATAAAACTGCAGATTTTCTGTTTGGGATAGCCCAAACAGCCTAAAAATGGAATACTAGTCTACCCACGAACTTGTGGCACTTGACTTGATAATGCGCGATTTTTTTTAAAGTTGCATGAAATGACTTCTAAAGCTTGACTACCAAGCGGTTTTAAGTTATGATAGTTCTTGTTAGAGCATAAGCTCAAAAAAAATTGGAGGATTTGTTAACATGGCTAACAAACAAGATTTGATCGCAAAAGTTGCAGAAAGCACTTCATTGACTAAAAAAGACTCAGCAGCAGCTGTAGATGCTGTTTTTGCAGCAGTTGCAGACTACCTTGCAGCAGGTGAGAAAGTTCAACTTATCGGATTCGGTAATTTTGAAGTTCGTGAGCGTGCAGCACGTACAGGTCGCAACCCACAAACTGGTGAAGAAATCACAATCGCAGCATCAAAAGTTCCAGCATTCAAAGCTGGTAAAGCACTTAAAGACGCTGTAAAATAGTAAAACTGTCCAGTGGACAGTTTTAGCCCCTGAGCCTAGAAATAAGAAGTGAAGGGATAAGAAGACCAGAGATAGTTCTGGTCTTTTGTTTTGAAAACAGTTAGCTAATCTATTTGACGCCTATTGTATCAACGTTTCTACGTTGTGCAGTAGGCTTTTTTTGTGTTTAGGGGCTCCAAGTATCGGGGGAGCGATACTTGGAGGTGGGAAAACAGAGTCTGTGATAAACCAGTGCGAGATCACAGGCTCACTTATGAAAGGGGCATAAAATCAGTAAGTTTCCATGATGTCAGTAACATTTCATTTTTTTAAGGTTAGAGTAAGAGGTTTAGTATCAATTCATCAAATAGTGGCTTTTCATTAGATTGGCTGAGTTTTAGTTGCAGGACTATAATCCCCTTTTATACTATTCTATTGTTCTTACTTTAATGATAATCTACCTTTTTACCTTAAAATTAGACCAGTATGTGCTATAATAGTTCTATGAATACTAAGCAAAAAATTGAGAATTATGAATTATTGTTAATGCTGGCAGAGGGTCTTTTTGCCAATGAGACAAATGCTTTGGCGAATTTGTCAAATGCTTCTGCTATGTTGCGCGTGACTTTGCCAAATTCTGTGTTTACAGGTTTTTACCTTTTTAATGGTCAAGAATTGATTTTAGGGCCTTTTCAAGGTGGTGTTTCTTGTGTTCATATTGCTCTAGGTAAAGGTGTTTGTGGTGAGTCTGCCGAGAAACGTGAAACATTGATTGTAGATGATGTGACTAAACATGAGAACTATATCGCCTGCGATAGTGAAGCCATGTCAGAAATTGTTGTTCCAATGGTTAAAGATGGAAAGTTGGTCGGTGTCCTTGATTTGGATTCACGTTTGGTAGCGGATTATGATGCTATTGATCAGGAGTATTTGGAAAAATTTGTTGCTATTTTACTGGAAAAAACGCATTTTAACTTTGATATGTTTGGAGTAGAAGGTTAATGTATCAAGCACTTTATCGAAAATACCGCAGTCAAGCCTTTGATGAAATGGTTGGACAAGAGGTTATTTCTACGACTTTAAAACAAGCTGTTGCTTCTGGGAAAATTAGCCATGCTTATCTTTTTTCTGGACCTCGTGGGACTGGTAAAACTTCTGCCGCGAAAATCTTTGCTAAGGCAATGAACTGCCCTAATCAAGTAGATGGGGAGCCTTGCAATACTTGTGATATTTGCCAAGATATTACCAATGGTAGCCTAGAAGATGTCATTGAAATTGATGCTGCTTCAAATAATGGGGTTGATGAAATTCGCGACATCCGTGATAAATCTACCTATGCTCCAAGTCGAGCGACATACAAGGTTTATATCATTGACGAGGTTCATATGTTATCAACGGGGGCTTTTAATGCTCTCTTGAAAACTTTGGAAGAGCCGACTGAGAATGTTGTATTCATTTTGGCTACGACAGAACTGCACAAGATTCCAGCAACCATCTTATCTCGTGTGCAACGATTTGAATTTAAGTCCATTAAGCAGGTCGCTATTAAACAACATTTGGCAAGGATTTTAACCAAAGAAGGTATTTCTTATGAAGATGATGCCTTAGTGATTATTGCTCGACGTGCTGAAGGAGGTATGCGTGATGCTCTCTCGATTCTTGATCAAGCATTGAGTTTGGCACCAGATAACCAAGTGACAGTTGCCATTGCAGAAGAAATTACGGGATCGATTGGACTTGTGGCACTTGATGATTATGTGACAAATATTCGTTACCATCAGGTGACAGAGGCGCTTGAGAACTTGGAGACCCTCTTTGACAGTGGTAAATCCATGAGTCGCTTTGCGACGGATTTGTTGACTTACCTTCGTGATTTGCTAATTGTTCAAACCGGTGGACAAGCCAATCGTCAGACGGAGCAGTTTACTGAAAACCTAAATATTCCTCAAAGTCAGCTATTTGCTATGATTGATACGGTTACGACTAGCTTGCCTGAGATTAAAACAGGTACACATCCTAAGATTTATGCAGAGATGATGACCATTCGTTTAGGGGACAATAGCAAAGCAGTTCAAACGGAGATTCCAGAAAACTTAGAAGCAGAGCTTAATCAGCTACGTTCAGAAATCGCTGAGCTGAAAAAACAATTATCACAAGGGATTGCAAATCCTAGCTCTGCCATTGCTCCAAAACCTCAAACCAAGAAAAGTGCTATCGCCTTCAAAGTGGACCGTGTCAAAATCATAACGATCATGGAAGAAACAGTTGCGGATAGCCAACGCTCGCGTGAGTATCTTGAGGCATTAAAGGGTGCGTGGAATGAGATTTTAGATAGCATCTCGGCTCAAGATAGGGCCTTGTTATTGGGGTCAGAGCCAGTTCTTGCCAACTCGGAAAATGCTATTTTAGCCTTTGATGCGGCATTTAACGCAGAACAGGCCATGAAGCGAGAAAATCTCAATGCCATGTTTGGCAATATTATGAGTAAAGCAGCAGGCTTTTCTCCGCAAATTATGGCAGTGCCACGCCAAGACTTCAATGAGATTCGTGCAGAATTTGCTCAAAAAATGAAAGCACAACGTACGGAATCGGAAGAAAGTGTCGCAGAAGAACCAGTACTACCAGAAGAATTTGCTTACTTGACAGATAAAGTTGAGATTGTGGAAGATTAAGAGAATAGATGAGGCTAGAAAAAGCTTAAAAACAGAGAATGGCTTAGAGTGACGTTTCTTGACAACATCACTCTAAGCCGTTTTATATTGTTTACTTTTTTTATTGCAAGACTAACATTTAAGTTTTTGCCAGCTTCATTTATTAGTGTGATTAAGAAATGATAATTTTTAGTAGATACCTTTAATAGAGATTGTGATTATCTAACAACGATAATGGGAAGCAGTTTTTGTTTTTTCATGTGAAATACCTCACTTTTATTTTTTTCTATTTTATGATAAAATGTTAAAAATCAAAAAATTCCCATATATGCGTGATTGAGGTGTGATATGAAAAATTTTGGAGAAATTTTTAAAAAGTTTCGAGAATCGCGAGGATTAAAGTTAAAAGATGTTGCAAAGGCTGGTATATCAACGTCCCAGCTATCTCGATTTGAAAAAGGAGAGACAGATTTAACCATTTCTAAGTTCATGCTTATCTTAGATGAAATTAACATGCCTATTGACGAATTTATGTATGCTGTGCATGATTTTCATAGGGATGAACTCAATGAACTTTTGTCAAAGGTTAGGCATTTTGTATCTAATCATGATGTTGATGGGTTGAAAAAATTACTCTATTCCCAAATGGAGTCAAATCCTAAACAAGAGAAATTTCATAAGCTTAATATCATTTTATTAAAAATTCGCTTACAAGATTTATCAGGAGAAGCTTATTATTCTAGTGGTGATTTATCGTATCTAACCGATTATCTTATTAGTGTGGAATATTGGGGATATTATGAACTTTTGATTTTTTCAAATACTTTAGATGTCCTAAAACATGATGTTTTCATGGTTTTGGCTAGAGAAATGTCTAGGCGTTCTGATTTCTATAAAGAAATTCCAAATAATAGACGATTAATCTCATCAATGTTATTAAACGGATATATCACATGTGTTGAGAGAGGAAAATTTCTGGATGCTCTGTATTTTGAAAAACAACTAAACCAATGCTTTTTCACTGAGACTGAAATTTATGAGCGATTGGCGTTTCAGTATGCACAACATCTGTATCACTATACAAAAGAGAAGGATTGTAAAGCAATTATTGAAATGAGAAAGTGTATCGCTGCAATGAAATTAGCAGGAAGTAACCACTTATCCAAAACTTACGAAGGGCATTTAGAAAAAATTTTAGGAGAACATAGCTAATCAGCAGATATGGGAAAGAAATTTAAAGTTTTTCAGAGTGATATACTTAAAGCGTGATAAAGGAGGTTTCGTTATGGAAATGTCACATTATATTTTAAGTAAATCTCTTTCAGGCGGAAATGTATATTACAATACCAAAAATAATCATTCTTTTTTCATAACGAATGAATTATTACGAAAAATAGAATGTGATGCAATAACAAAAATGCAATATTATGATTATTTAACATCATATCATTATCAACGGGAAGAAAATGAGTTACAAGATACGCTAGATAGAATTAAAAACGAAGATGATAAATTGCTAGAATTTACAATTCTAACTCATGGAGATTGCAACTTTAGATGTAAATATTGTTATGAAAAATTTGAAAATATTTCAATGTCTCCAGAAGTAGAAGATGCTATTGTAACATTCGCGGATAAACTATTATCCGAGGGAAAGGTTGTGTAGACTTTATAAAGAGAGAATGCAAAAGGATTTTTCACTTTTTATTCTTACCAAATCTTATAACGATATCCTTGATATAAATTAAATTTTTGGAGGAATTAACCATGATTATAAAAGAAAATAAAAAATATGACCCAACTTCAGCTGTTGAAAAACCAGGTAACGGATTTTGTCCGAATTTTATCTGTGGTAAGTAGCTTGTAACTAGTTAGCTAACCTTTCCTAGCTAATTTCTTTATTTAGAGGAGATGATATGAAATTACTTTCCTATCTTGGTAAATTCCGTTATTTTGCCCTTGTGGTCTTTATATTAGGGGCTTTCTCTAGTATTTTACAGTCATTAGTCATTCAAAAAGTCATGACGATTGATAGGGTAACGGACTTTGAATCGCTTGGGAAACTGTTTGTCGTAGGATTGTTGACTTATCTGCTATTTTATGGTTTAGAATTTGGGGCAAATGTTGTTTATAATGTGTCTTGTAAACGCATCATGTTAGCTTTGCGGGATAAATTGACAAAGACGCTCCTCTTAGCGAAGGAGTCAATAGACCACCATGAGACGACCAATTTTCTCAGTCAAGATTTAGAATTTTTCTATGACAATTACGTGACTCAGGTCATGCGTTTGCCCAAAAATGGGATGATTTTCGTAGTTGTATCAGTTTATTTATTCACCTTAAATCCTGTTCTAGCGCTTCTGTTTATTTTAGGCTCTCTTTTACGCCCATTACCACAAGTGCTTTTAAGTAAAATGGCGGATACTCTTGGTCAAAAGCAGAGCGAGGAGCGAGAGCGTTCCATGGCTCTCATTATGGACTTTGTCAATGGTGGAAGCACCTTGTTACATCATCAAGCATTTGCAACGACCTATGGAAAATTGAAACATCAGGTACTGACTTATGAAACTGCCCGCCGAAATTATTATTACCTATCTAATTTCCTCTTTTTCTGTAATGGTTTGACACAGTTTTTAGGACGTGTGCTACCAATTGGAATTTATTTTTTATTCCCAAATGTTTTTGGTCATATTCCAGTATCATCTCTGGTTGCCATGTTTATCGCTTCAAATAGCCTGTCAAGTCCTCTTCAAAATATGATGTATGCCACTTTTGACATGCAAGCTGCTCATTCTATCAAGACAAAAATCTATAATCTAATGGATAAGGTTGTTAATGAGGAGGAAGTCTCCTATATTCCAGATTTTAAAGCTCTGATTTTGCAAAATATCACAAAATCCTATGGAGACAAGACTATTTTGAAAGATTTCTCCTACACCTTTGAAAAAGGGAAGAAATATCTCATCACGGGAGCTAGTGGACGAGGAAAAACCACCCTCTTAAATATCATTAAAGGTGAAGCTGTCGATTCAGGACAAGTCGCTCTTGTGACGGATGACAATCAGTTATTTAACTCTTATCAAGCGAATATTGGCATGGTCAGTCAGTCACCCTTTCTCTTTAATGGCACCTTGGAAGAAAATATCTGTCTAAATCAGACCTTTTCTCATGACGAGATGATTAGGGTGTTAAATCAAGTCCACCTGCTTGAAGAGCTACCAGACGGCTTAGACTCCAACATTGAAAATAACGGCAGCAATGTTTCAGGTGGTCAGCGAGTGCGCATAGAATTAGCACGCTTTTTACTGCGCCAGAAGGATGTTTTACTGCTTGACGAAGTGACAGCAGCACTTGATAAAGAGAATGCTCATCGTGTCAGAGAGTTGATTTTTTCACTGCCCATAACCATTATTGAAGTGGCTCATCATGTGGACGAAACAATCGTTTATGATGCTGTGATAGAGTTGTAGGTGATGAGATGTTTAAGTATTTTAATAAATTTTTAGTGACCTTAACCCTTATCGCCTGTATCTTAAACAGTTTTGTCTTTCTCATTGAACCCTTGATGACAGATAAAATCTTTGACCTTACAGCGTTAAATAGTCGTAAAGAAACATGGGAGTTTTTGGTCTATGGATTGACACTCTACTTGCTCTTATATGCTGTCATGTTTATCGCTAATCTCTTGATCAATCAGATTATGACCATTGGCTGCGGTAACATTCGCCTTGATCTTTACAAGCGTTTGATATTGGGGCATCAGGAGATTGGGAATGAACAGAAGATTTCCCTTTTAACACAAGATGTTGAATATTATCTCTGGAATCATATTAGTCCAAGTATTCTCCTTGTTGCACACATTAGTAATTTCCTATTACTTAGCATCTACCTCTTGGTAAAAAATATACCGATTGGTTTGCTGTTTATTGCCTGTTCCTTTATTTTCTTAGTTGTTCAACTGAGGATTAGTAAAATAGCAGAGCGAAAAGGGGACGAGCAAGCATCAGAGAGACAGAAATTACTGAGTTTAGTGAGCGATGCCGTTGTTGGAAGGCCAACGTTAGTTCATAATCAAGCCCTTTCTTCTGGTCTTAAAAATGTTCAAAACCAGTCAACACGCTACGAAGATTCACGACAAACATTTGGAATTTATCAATCTTTCTTTGCCTTTTTAGCCAATCTGATGCTCTTTGTGTCTCAGTTTCTCCCAATCTTTTTAGGACTGGTACTCATAGCAGCAGGAACTAGCGTACAAGTGACAGATTTAATTGCCATGTTTATTGCAGCAACACGTCTGGAGCAGCCATTGATGAATATTGTTAACGATATTTTTAGGCTCAAAGGAGCAAAATCCATTTCTGACACATTTGACCAGATATTAGCCCAGCCTATTCCTAAAGAGCAGGAGCGGTCTCTTACTAATGAAGATTTTGAAGCCTTAGCATGTCATCAATTAACGAAATCCTTTGCAGGCAGAAGACTCTTTTCAAACCTCACTTATCGCTTTGAGAAAGGAAAAAAATATTTGATAAAAGGACCGAGTGGTTCTGGTAAATCAACCTTTTTTAAGTTAATCTCACAAGAATTGAAGCCTGACGAAGGCTCTATCGAGATGGTGACTAAAAATGGTCAGGTAATGGCAGACAATCATCAGCGTATTGGTTTGATTGCACAGTCACCTTATCTTTTTAATGATAGCATTCGCTATAATTTGACATTGGGAGCTGAGTTTTCTGATGAGCTATTATTAGAAAAGCTTGAGCAAGTTGGTTTGACAGCTGAGTTTGATAATATTTTAGACTATCAAATTGTTAATAATGGGGAAAATATTTCTGGGGGACAAAAGGTACGCCTTGAAATTGCACGAAATCTGATTAGACAAAAAGATGTGCTTCTTGCAGATGAGGTGACAGCACCGCTGGATGCTCAAAATGCTAAGAACATACGAAATCTGCTATTTAATCTACCAGTTACCGTTATTGAAATTGCCCACCATATTGATGATGATTTTGTCTATGATGGAGAAATTGAGTTAACATCATACAAAAAAGCCTAAAATCCTTGGTCGGATGTGACCAAATTTTAGGCTTTTTGATTTGAATTATAGTTATTACCACGATGTTAAGCTAACTTCCCCACTAGAAATTTCCATCATGCCACCAGAATCTAATTCAACAAGGAGGCCACCGTTTGGAGTAATATCTTGGGCAATACCTGAATAATCCTGCCCATTTTGTGTGAAAGTGACATGCCTATCTAATACTAATGATTTATCACGGTAGACCTTGTACAAATCATGTTCTGGAATGGTTGAAAAGATATGCCAGATTTCACTAATGAGATCGTTTCGTGTAATCGTAGGCAAATCATCTGAAAAGAGACTACCAGCTTTCTGCTTGAGATCGCTTGGAATATCTTTAAGATGGAAATTAATCCCTACACCAATGATAACATCTGTAATGGTACCAGTCTCAATTGAGGAAACGGCCTCTGTTAAGATACCAACAATTTTTTTACCTTCAAAATAAATATCGTTGACCCATTTGATGTCACAATCTTTACCGGTTAGGCGGTGAATAGCTCGGACTGTTGCACTTGCTACCATGAGCGTATAGGTCGGTAGCTGATCAAAGGCTACATTTGGCTTAATGTGCAAACTCATGTAAATGCCACCATTTTTTTCAGCAAAAAATTGGCGTCCCATTCGCCCACGAGCTGCGGTTTGATTACCCGCCAGATAGAGTCTAGGAGAGGAGTTGCCATTGTCCATGCCTTGCTTGGCATCTAATTGGGTAGAAGCGCTGCTTTGTACAAAAGTCACAGGAAGACCAGTTTTAGAAGTGATTTTATCTGGAATTAAGAGATCACCAGATACCCAGCGATAGCCTTTTCCTTTACTGGTTTCTATCGTAATGCCTTGTTCTTCAAGAGTTTTTATAGCTTTCCAAATAGCTGTGCGAGACACTTGCAAGGATTGAGCCAGACTTTCACCGGTGATAAAGTCTTTTTTCTCGTAAAGTGCCTCAAAAATTTTTTCGTATGTTTTCATAAGTCTAGTATAGTATAAAAAGATTGATTTTGGTAGTTTTAAATGAGAAGATTTTAATAGCCAAAATGAGTTATCTATGTTAGAATAATAACGTTATTAAGTCCCGAAAAGGTAGTTGTATGCTAGTGATTGTTTCTTCTGTTGTGAGACTTCAACTGGTTTATAGCTAGTGCTTTGTAACCTAGTAACGCGTAGTGTTCTTTATCGTTCAAGGAGATCTACGAGATTTTTATTAAAGGGGGACATTTTTATGTCAGAACGTAAACTTTTCACGTCTGAGTCAGTTTCGGAAGGACATCCGGATAAGATTGCAGACCAAATTTCAGATGCGATTTTAGATGCGATTTTAGAGCAAGATCCAGAAGCACATGTTGCAGCAGAAACAGCTGTTTATACAGGTTCTGTTCATGTTTTTGGTGAAATTTCGACGACAGCTTATGTTGATATTAACAAAGTTGTTCGTGAGACGATTGCTGAAATCGGTTATAACAATGCAGAATATGGCTTTGCGGCAGATTCTGTTGGCGTACATCCGTCGTTGATTGAACAATCACCAGATATTGCTCAAGGGGTTAATGAAGCTCTTGAAGTACGTGATGGGGAAAAAGATGAACTTAGCTTGATTGGTGCAGGTGACCAAGGTCTTATGTTTGGTTTTGCCATTGATGAGACACCAGAATTAATGCCACTTCCAATTTCATTATCACACCAATTGGTTCGTAAATTAGCAGAGCTTCGTAAATCAGGTGCGATTTCTTACCTTCGTCCAGATGCAAAATCTCAAGTTACAGTGGAATATGATGAAAATGATCAACCAGTGCGCGTGGACACAGTTGTTATCTCTACACAACATGATCCAGAAGCGACAAACGAGCAAATTCGTGAAGATGTGATTAACCAAGTCATTAAAGCTGTTATTCCAACAGAATATCTTGATGAAGACACAAAATTCTTTATCAATCCAACAGGACGCTTTGTTATCGGTGGGCCTCAAGGAGATTCTGGTTTGACAGGACGTAAAATCATTGTGGATACTTACGGTGGTTATTCTCGTCACGGTGGTGGTGCCTTCTCTGGTAAGGATGCTACTAAAGTTGACCGCTCTGCTTCTTATGCGGCACGTTACATCGCTAAAAATATCGTAGCAGCAGGTCTCGCTAAGAAAGCAGAAGTTCAATTGGCTTATGCCATTGGTGTAGCTCATCCAGTATCTGTGCGTGTAGATACTTTTGGTACGGCAACAGTTTCTGAAGCTGCTTTGGAAAAAGCGGTGCGTGAAAACTTTGACCTCCGTCCAGCAGGTATCATTAAGATGCTTGATCTTAAACGCCCAATCTATAAACAAACAGCAGCTTATGGACACATGGGACGTACAGATATCAACCTTCCATGGGAAAATTTGGATAAGGTAGATGCTCTGAAAGCAGCAGTAGCAGAATAATAGCGTTTAGATATGAGGTTGGGACACTTTTCCCTGCCTCTTTTAAATAGAGGCGATGGGGTGGGGAGTAACACTTTCTATAAGAGTGAATGGCCTACCATTGAAATCTGTTTTAGAAAAAATAAAGTAAAACTCACTGAAACTTACTAGAATAAATGAAAAAGATGAAAGCTAATGAAGGTTGGCTTTTTTGGTGTTCTCGTGGTAAAATAAATAATGATTTACAAGTAGAAAAGAAGAGAGAAAATGAATTATTTTAATGTCGGAAAAATTGTTAATACCCAAGGGTTACAGGGTGAGTTGCGTGTGATGAGTGTCACTGATTTTGCGGATGAACGTTTTAATAAAGGCAGTCGCTTATCACTTTTTGATGATAAGGACAACTTTGTGATGGAAGTCGAAGTAGCAAGTCATCGTAAGCAAAAAAACTTTGATATTGTGAAATTCAAAGGACTTTACCATATCAATGATGTTGAAAAGTACAAAGGATTTTCACTCAAAGTGGCTGAGGAAAATTTATCAGAATTAGAAGAGGGTGATTTCTATTATCATGAAATCATCGGTCTAGATGTTTATGAAAATGATGTTCTGATTGGTCAAGTAAAAGAAATTCTACAACCTGGAGCCAATGATGTTTGGGTGGTTAAACGCAAAGGAAAACGTGATTTGTTGCTTCCATACATTCCACCAGTGATTCTCAATGTAGATGTTGCAGGAAATCGTGTTGATGTTGAGATCATGGAAGGGTTAGACGATGAAGATTGATATTCTGACCCTATTTCCTGAGATGTTTGCCCCGCTTGAGCATTCTATTGTCGGTAAGGCAAATGAAAAGGGATTGCTTGAGATCACCTACCATAATTTTCGTGAAAATGCAGAAAAGGCTCGTCATGTGGATGATGAGCCTTATGGTGGAGGTCAAGGAATGTTGCTGCGTGCGCAGCCGATTTTTGATACCATTGAAAAAATTCAAGCTAAAAATCCTCGTGTGATTCTCCTTGATCCAGCAGGACGTACCTTTGATCAAAGCTACGCTGAGGAATTAGCGAGTGAAGAAGAGTTGATTTTTATTTGTGGTCACTATGAAGGCTACGATGAGCGCATCAAAACGTTAGTGACGGATGAAATTTCTCTTGGAGATTTTGTATTGACGGGTGGTGAGCTTGCGGCGATGACCATGGTGGATGCGACGGTGCGCCTTATTCCAGATGTGATTGGTAAAGAGGCCAGTCATCAGGATGATAGCTTCTCATCAGGCCTCTTGGAATACCCACAATACACCCGTCCATATGATTTTCGTGGCATGACTGTGCCTGATGTCTTGATGTCTGGGCATCACGAAAATATCCGCCTTTGGCGTTTGGAACAAAGCCTCAGAAAAACTCTGGAACGCAGACCAGATTTACTTGAGCTGTACCATTTTACTGAAGAAGAAAAACAATTATTAGAAAAGATAAAAAAAGAGGAAATTGATGAATAAACGTATTAATTGGGCACAGTGTGCTGTCTATTTGCTTGGAGTGGTCATTTTAGCGGCGGGGATTACGCTTAATACCAAGAGTCTTTTAGGGGTTTCTCCGGTGACGACTTTACCTTATATTGCAACGGTATTGTCTGGTATCTCACTGGGAATAACGAGCTTTATTTCCTACTGTGTGATGCTGCTTTTACAGGCGATATTGTTGGGAAAAACATTTAGACTTATCCAGCTTTTTCAGCTTATTGCAAGTGTGTTGACCAGTTATTTTATTGAAGTTTTTGATGGGTTAATGCCAACTGCCGAAGGGGTTGTCTTGCAAGGGATTTTTCTAATCTCGGCGGTTGTCTTAATTGCTATTGGTGCTTCGCTTATGATTGCTATGCAGTTAATTCCTAATCCTGCGGATGCTTTGGCGGATGTGATTGGTTTGGTAGCTAAAAAAGGATTTGGTTATGGTAAAAATCTTTTAGATGCTCTGCATATTTTACTAGCTCTAATCATTGGCTTTTTAGCCGGTCAACCGTTTCTAGGGATTGGTATTGGTACTGTGATTGCAATGGTTTTAACCGGTCGTGTAATTGCGCTTGTTCACCCTTATTCCGAAGTATTATTTAAACGTATTCAAGAAAAGTAAGGAGCGATTATGACACAGACTATTCATGATATTACGATTATTGGTGGCGGTCCTGTTGGGCTTTGGGCAGCTTTCTATGCTGGCTTACGTGGCATGGACGTGCAGATTATTGAAAGTCTATCAGAGCTTGGTGGGCAGCCTGCCATTCTTTATCCTGAAAAGAAGATTTATGATATTCCAGGCTATCCAGTCACAACAGGTGCTGAATTAACTGAGAAATTGCTGGAACAGTTAGAGCGTTTTAAGGACAAGACGACAATCTGTCTTAAAGAAGAAGTACAGACTTTTGAAAAGGTTGATGGTATTTTTCACATTAAAACCAATAAAGCAGAGCATTTATCCCGTTCTATTATTATTGCGTGCGGTAATGGTGCTTTTGCGCCACGTCCTTTGGGCGTTGACGGTGAAGACCGTTATGCCGATACGACTATTTTCTACAATGTTCACAAATTGGATCAGTTTGCTGGTAAAAAAGTGGTTATCTGTGGTGGTGGGGACTCAGCAGTTGACTGGGCAAACGCCCTTGAAAGTATCGCAGAGAGTGTCACGATTGTTCACCGCCGAGATAGCTTTCGAGCTCATGAACACAGTGTAGAGGTCATGGAAAACTCTTCTGTGGAGATACTGACTCCTTATGTTCCTCTTTCAATTTCTGGGGAAAATGGCAGAACGACCAGTTTGACTGTTCAAAAAGTGAAATCAGGAGAAACACTTGATTTACCACTAGATGCTTTGATTGTCAGCTTCGGCTTTTCAACTAATAATAAAAATCTTAAAAATTGGAATGTGGATTACAAACGCACTTCAATTAACGTATCTCGTAACTTTGAAACTAGTCAAGAAGGTGTTTTTGCAATCGGTGATGCCGCAGATTATGAAGGCAAAGTTGAGCTGATTGCGACAGGATTTGGTGAAGCGCCGATTGCAGTAAACGAAGCCATCAAATATGCACACCCAGACAAGGATAACCGTCCAGTGCACTCAACATCGTTGATCAATGAGTAAACGTTACAGGAGAGACGGTTTTATCTTGTTATCCGTTTACTAACTCTTGTCTGTAAAAAGTGGTCAATGCTTTATAATGAGAACACAAAAAAGGAGTTGGATTCAGTCCAGCTCCTTTTGCTATCTTAGGTATAGCATAGCTCTGATGAACAGCGAGTGGAAAGTTTTTGAGATTAGCTCAGTTAGATCATTCTAGTTATTAAAGGTATTCATCTCTAGAGTTTTAGAAAAGTGAGGAAATATAGTAGAATGAAACTAAAATAGGAGACCATTGAATCAGAGACATGTGCTATAATTACCGCTTTATTACGACTCTTTTGTGTCCTAATGTTGATTCAAATTTTGGAGCTGTTGTATCTAACGTTGTTTTAGGGGCTATTTAGGCATTAATTGGGTGTCTGTTGTGTTTTTCGTGCTCTTTGGAAGTTTTTGAGAGATATTGCTTGACTTTGCTAGAAAATAGTGTAGAATGAAATCTGTAAACGATTGCAAAGGAGGTGCCCCTATTTTAAAATCTGAACGTAAGCAACTGATTATGGATAAGTTAGCACAAGAGCATTTTGTGACTTTGGAAGAGTTGGTTAGTTTACTAGAGACCTCAGAATCAACGGTTCGGAGAGATTTGGATCAGCTGGAGTCTGAAAATAAATTACGCCGTGTTCATGGCGGTGCGGAGAGTTTACAGGCGCTGAGAGATGAACCGAGCAACCTTCAAAAATCTGTCAAAAACATTCAAGAAAAACGTCAGATTATCACTCGAGCTCTGGAAGAGATTCATGCTAATGATGTGATTTTTATAGATGCTGGAACCACAACGGCGCTCTTGGTAGATGTTTTGACAGACACGACGATAACTGTGGTGACTAATTCTGTTCACCATGCTAGTCAGCTGATTGATAAAGGGATTCGGACGATTATCATTGGCGGTTTTGTCAAAGAAACTACCGATGCCAGTATTGGTCAAGCTGCGTTGATGCAGATCAAACAGCTCAATTTTGACAAGGCTTTTATGGGGATGAATGGTGTGGATACTGCTTATCTCACTACTCCAGATTATGAAGAGGCTATGGTCAAAAGGGCAATTATTGATAATGCCAAGGAGTGTTTTGTTCTTGTTGATGCGTCAAAATTGGGTCATGTCTCCTTTGTCAAGGTTGCAGAAATTGAAAAGGTGACGCTACTTACCTCTGACAGTAGCTCTGCCATTTTCCAAAAAATAAAAGAAAAAACGAGGGTAATAGAAGTATGATTTATACGGTAACCCTAAATCCATCCATCGACTTTATTGTGCGTCTGGATAGCGTAGAAGTTGGCGCTGTTAACCGCATGGAGAGCGATGACAAGTACGCAGGTGGAAAAGGGATTAACGTCAGTCGTATCTTGCAAAAGTTGGGGTACGACAATACGGCTACTGGTTTTATCGGTGGTTTTACGGGACGTTTTGTGACAGATGGTCTGGTGGCTGAGGGTATTAAGGCGCAGTTTGTTGAGGTGGCTCAAGACACTCGTATCAATGTCAAGATTAAGGCCGACCACGAGACTGAAATCAATGGTACAGGGCCAGTTATCACGGAAGAGCAGCTTGCTGAGCTTGAAAAAACTTTGTCGCAAGTGACTCCAGATGATGTGGTGGTCTTTGCAGGTTCAGCTCCGGCAAACCTTGGTAATCAGGTTTATAACCGATTGATTCCTTTGGTGAAAAATGCTGGCGCAGAAGTGGTTTGTGATTTTGAAGGACAGACTCTTCTTGACAGTTTAGCTTATGAGCCACTCTTGGTGAAGCCAAACAACCATGAGCTCGAAGCGATTTTTGGCGTGGAACTTAATGGCATTGACGATATTGAAACCTATGCTCGTCACATTCTAGCTAAGGGTGCTAAAAACGTGATTGTGTCAATGGCTGGTGATGGTGCGCTTTTAGTGACGCCAGAGGCAGCTTATTTTGCAAAACCAATCAAGGGTCAAGTGAAAAATTCTGTAGGAGCTGGTGACTCAATGGTGGCTGGCTTTACTGGTGAATTTGTAGCTACTGGAAATCCACTTGAAGCGCTCAAATGGGGCGTGGCCTGTGGAACAGCAACAGCTTTCTCAGATGATTTGGCAAGCATTGACTTTATTAAAGAAACTTTTGAAAAAGTAGAGGTAGAAAAACGATGAAAATTCAAGATTTATTGAAGAAAGATTTGATGTTGCTTGATCTTCAAGCAATTTCAAAGGAAATGGCAATTGACGAGATGATTACACAACTCGTTGATAAAGAGGTTGTACACGATTTTGATGTCTTTAAAAAGGGTATTATGACACGTGAAGAGCAAATGACAACTGGTCTTGGTGATGGTATTGCCATGCCACATGCTAAAAATATTGTGGTAGCTGAGCCAGCAGTGCTTTTTGCAAAATCAAACAAGGGTGTTGATTACCAATCACTTGATGGTCAACCGACTGATTTGTTCTTTATGATTGCTGCACCTCAAGGGGCTAATGACACTCACTTGGCAGCACTTGCTGAATTGTCACAATATCTTTTGAAAGAAGGTTTTGCTGATAGCCTTCGTAAAGCAATGACACCAGAAGAAGTTATTGCAGTCTTTGATGCAGCATCTGAAAAATCAGAGGCTGAAACGGTTGTAGTTCCTGAAGAAGGTCAAGATTTCATTGTTGCTGTTACAGCATGTACAACTGGTATTGCTCACACTTACATGGCAGAAGAGTCACTTAAAAAAGTAGCAGCTGAAATGGGTGTTGCTATTAAAGTTGAAACAAACGGAGCTTCAGGTGTTGGTAACAAATTAACCGCAGAAGATATTGCTAAAGCAAAAGGTGTTATCATTGCGGCTGATAAAGCAGTTGACATGCCTCGTTTCAATGGTAAACCACTTGTGAACCGTCCAGTTGCTGATGGTATCAAGAAAACCGAGGAGCTTATCAACATCATCTTAAACGGTGAAGCAGAAACTTATGTGGCTAAAGATGGTGCGCAAGCGGCTACTTCAGAAGAAAAATTGTCAGCAGGTCAAGCTTTCTATAAACACTTGATGAGTGGTGTATCACAAATGCTTCCATTCGTTATCGGTGGTGGTATCATGATTGCCCTAGCATTCTTATTTGATAACCTTTTAGGTGTTCCTCAGGATCAACTTGGAAATCTTGGTTCATATCATGAAATTTCTTCAACTTTCATGAAGATTGGTCAGGCTGCCTTTGGTTTCATGATTCCAGTATTTGCTGGTTATGTTGCCTATTCAATCGCTGAAAAACCAGGTATGGTTGCAGGTTTCGTTGCGGGTGCCATTGCTTCAAATGGTTTGGCTTATGGTAAAATTGCTTACGCTGCTGGTGGAGAAGCGACATCAGGTCTTGCAGGTGTGCCATCAGGTTTCCTTGGTGCTCTTGTAGGTGGTTTTCTTGCTGGTTACCTTGTTCTTGCGCTTAAAAAATACGTGAAAGTGCCACGTTCATTGGAAGGTGCAAAATCTATCTTGATCTTGCCACTCTTTGGTACCATTTTGACAGGTCTTGCGATGTTAGCGGTTAACATTCCAATGTCAGCAATCAATACTGCGCTTAATAATTTCTTGAACGGTTTGTCAGGTAGCTCAGCTGTTCTTCTTGGACTTCTTGTCGGTGGTATGATGGCAATTGACATGGGTGGTCCAGTCAATAAAGCAGCTTACGTTTTTGGTACTGGTACACTTGCTGCGTCTGTGACAAACGGTGGTTCAATTGTCATGGCAGCGGTTATGGCTGGTGGTATGGTTCCACCTCTTGCAGTTTTCATTGCAACACTTCTTTTCAAAGACAAATTTACAGATGAAGAACGTGATTCAGGTTTGACTAACATCATCATGGGTCTTTCATTCATTACGGAAGGTGCGATTCCATTTGCCGCTGCTGACCCAGCGCGTGCAATCCCAAGCTTTATCGCAGGTTCTGCGATTGCAGGTGGACTTGTTGGTCTTGCTGGTATCAAATTGATGGCACCACACGGTGGTATCTTCGTTATCGCTTTGACATCAAATCCAATCCTTTACCTTGCTTTTGTCCTTGTCGGAGCAATCATCTCAGGTGTCCTCTTTGGTTACCTTCGCAAAGCAAAATAAGATAAACAGTTGAGTGGGACAGAAGTCATGATGTCGAAGTCTTGGCTTCCCTTCGCTCTCTGATTTCTAAGCTCAGGTTGAAACTGTCCACTGGACACTTTCACTCCCACCTCCGCACAGCTCCAAAGGTCTGTGAGATTTTTGGAGGTTGGAAATAAGATGAACGACGTTCATCACATTAGTATAGGATGGCCGCTGACGATTGTGTGGTACTCAAATAGTCCAGTGGACTATTTTAGGTGGACACTTGAAAATGAAAGAAGTGTCCAGTTACAGACGTCCAATTAACCACTGCGCCAGTCTGTTATTACTATCAAAAAGAGAAGGCTGAGATATGATATACTCCCCTTATAGTGGACAGTGAAAAAACAAAAATTCACTAGAAACTAAAAGGGGAGTTTTCACATGTCAAAAAGAAGTCCAAAATCAGTAGAAGAAAAACTAGAGATTGTAAACTTGTATCTAGAAAAAGGGAAATCCATTTCAAGTTTAATAAGGGAATATGGCGTCAGTGATACTGCCATTAGAACTTGGGGTCGTAAATACCAACAGCTAGGTGTAGCAGGACTAAGAGAAAGTAGAAATTGGATAAGATACTCAAAAGAAGTCAAAGAACAAGCTGTACAAGATTATCTTAATGGAACAGATCAACGTATACTATTTGTGACAGGTATCAAATATCCTCTAGAAGTGTTCTCGAAAAGTGGCTAAAACGGTATACTAGTGGTAAAGAAATCAAACCAACTAGTAAAGGATTAAGTCGTATGAACCAAGGACGAAAAACCACTTTTGAAGAACGTGTGGAGATTGTCAACTTCACCATTACTCATGATAAGGACTATCAGGCAGCGATTGAGAAATATGGCATTTCCTACCAACAAGTTTATTCCTGGGTGAGAAAGTTTGAGAAGGACGGTAGTCAAGGTCCCCTAGATCGCAGAGGTAAAGGGTTAGACAGGAAACCGACCCTTCCCCCAGAAGAAGAGTTACAGCTCAAAAACAAGCAACTCGAAGAGCGCAACCGCTATTTAGAGATGGAAGTAGGGCTGCTTGCAGTTGCTTGTTGCCAATCGTGTCGTCACCCTGTTCCTAACGCTTGGACAAGCCTTGCAGAGCTATCCGTAACTCGCTTTGCTTCGAACGGCTAGCGCCAAAAAGTTAGAAGAAATCAGACGCAGAAACCGACGGTAAGACTCGGACGTTACTTAGAAGAATTTCAAGCTATTAAAGATTATTCCGATAAGCATAGTGGATCCTCTATTAGCCAGTTATGCCAATGACTTGGAGTGTCTCGATCAGGTTATTACAAGTGGCTTAATCACAAAGAGACTACATCTGAGGAGACAAATCGAACACTATTAAAAACCATCAAGGAACTCCATACCAAACGCAAGGGAATTTTAGGCTACCGTCGAATGACGCGAGCTGTCAATCGGAAACTTAGAACAACTTATAACAAGAAGCGAATTCGTCGCTTAATGCGTATCCTTGGTATCTCATCAATTATCCGTCGTTCTCGAGGCTATTGCACGAAGACTAGTTTTGTGACTATCGAAGAGAACATTCTTAATCGAGAGTTCACAGCTCAAGCCCCTAATCAAAAATAGTGTACAGATGTGACTTTCTTACGGTATGGACGAGGTTGTAAAGCTTATTTAAGTGCTATTAAAGACCTTTATGATGGTTCTATGGCTTACCATATCAGTCAATACACTTGTCATGGAGAACCTAAGAAAGGCTATGGAAGCTAATCCAGATGCCACACCAATCATCCACAGCGACAGAGGAAGTCAATCCACTTCACGGAAATACCGGATGGTAACGCCCCAATATCAGATGACACGCTTTAGGTCACGAGTTGGTAAATGCATTGACAATGCGCCAATTGAGAGTTTCTTTGGTCACTTTAAGACGGAGTGTTATGACTTGAAGGCTTACAAGACATTTGAGGAATTAGTTTATGATATTGATGACTATATCTATTTTTACAATAACGAACGATTTCAAGAGAAGCACAACGGCCTTGCCCCTCTTGAATTGAGGGACAAGGCCGTTGCTTAATCTTTTATTATTTCATTGTCCACTTGACAGGGAGCAGTTCATATCTCAACCTTTTTTTGCTATAATGAGGGAGATAAAACTCTAGGAAGGGTGGTACTATGCAAGAGATTTGGCAAAGGTATTTGCAATTAAAACGCTTTTTTAAGCTGTCTTGGTCACAGCAGAGTATGGAAGTGCTGAAAAACATGACCACCATTGATCCGCGTCTGGGGTCTCAAACGTTCAAGAAACTTTGGACTATTGAAAAAAAGCATTCTTCTTCTAAACAATTATTAAAACTGATTGTGAGTTTGCTTGATTTTCCAGAGTTAACGGGAGATATGGCACAGACTCGTCATCTCTTATCACTGATTTCTCCTAGTTTGGCTCCGGATGATTCTCTTTGGTGGGACATCGCAGAGCAAGTAGATAAGGCTTTTCCTGGAGATAGTTTGGCTCAAGAGGGGAAGTTAGCAAGGCAAGTGCATCAGCTGCGCTATCTTATCTCTTGTTACCAAGCAGAATATGTGCGCCAGCATTTTCGTCACGGAAAGATGACAGATGCTGAAAGTTTAGCCAAGTATTTAAGCCGTCGGGCGTATGATCTTACTGAATCAGCTCGTCTTCACAATAAAATCACAATACGGAATGGAAAACCACACTATCCAGATGGCAAGATGAGTTATAATATTAAAATCCTTCAACGCTTTCATACAGAGTTTATCTTGAATAGTTCGGGACGGTTTTTGAATGAAATTGATCCAGAAATCATGACGGAGGCTGGTGTGGTGAATGGTGCTAGTTTTAACTACGCCACTCAAAATAACCAGAGACACTGGGAGTTAGATGTTTTGCCAATCAGCAAACATGATCCAGATTTTCGGCATAAAGCAAGAAAAGCTTTTGTTGCGCCCTCATTGATTGCTTATCGACAGTGGAGAGGTTATTTTGCTAAACAAGGACGTCCTTGTTTTTATTGGGTTAACAAAGAATTAAAATCATTTTCAAAGATGCTAAAAAAGGTTTAGTTAACCATTGTTGAGTCAGAGAAAAAACAATAAAAGCAATCAGAAAAATTGTGAATGCCAAAGACTTTAACAAACCAGCTCTGCCATTTCCAAAAAGCGTTAAAAAATGCTATAATGAATGAAATAGGGCGCAAAGCGCTTACTTGGAAAGGAAACTTATGGCACTTACTGTAAAAATGTTGGTTGACAAAGTTAAATTGGAAGTGGTCTATGGGACGGATAAGCTTCTGCAAAAGGAAATTACCACATCAGACATTTCGCGTCCAGGTCTTGAAATGACGGGCTATTTTGACTATTATTCACCAGAGCGGTTACAATTACTGGGAATGAAAGAGTGGTCTTATTTGATGACCATGACCTCGCATAATCGTTATGCGGTCCTAAGTGAAATGTTTAAACCTGAGACACCAGCAGTCGTTGTGTCACGTAATCTGGAAATTCCAGAGGAGATGCTCCAAGCAGCAGAAGAAAAAGGAACTGCGGTTTTGCGTGGACGTATTCCAACCAGTAGCCTATCTGGTGAAATGTCTTGGTATATTCATTCTTGCTTAGCAGAAAGAACTAGTGTTCACGGTGTCTTAATGGATATCTATGGCATGGGTGTTCTGATTCAAGGTGATTCTGGTATTGGTAAAAGTGAAACTGGTCTTGAATTAGTGAAACGTGGTCATCGTTTGGTGGCTGATGACCGTGTGGATGTCTATGCCAAGGATGAAGAAACCTTGTGGGGCGAGCCAGCAGAGATTTTACGCCATCTTTTGGAAATTCGTGGTGTTGGTATCATTGATATTATGAGTCTTTATGGGGCGAGTGCGGTAAAAGCATCTTCACAAATTCAATTAGCCATTTATCTTGAAACCTATGAAACTGGTAAAGTATTTGATCGTCTAGGAAATGGCAATGAAGAGATTGAGTTTTCAGGTGTTAAAATCCCTCGTGTTCGTATCCCTGTTAAGACCGGCCGTAACGTATCGGTTGTGATCGAAGCTGCTGCAATGAATCATCGAGCTCGTTTAATGGGATATGATGCAACTAAGACCTTTGAGGCTCGCTTGTCGGAACTTATTAGTAAGAATGGAGCTGCTAATGATTGATCCAGTTGCTATAAAATTAGGTCCGATTACGATTCATTGGTACGCTTTGATTATTATGACAGGTGTAGCATTAGCGGTCTATCTTGCAAGTAAGGAAGGGCCACGAAAAAAAATCACAGCTGACGATGTTACTGATTTTATTCTAGTAGCCTTTCCATTAGCTATTTTAGGGGCGCGTTTATACTATGTGATTTTTGAATGGTCTTACTATAGTAAGCATCTCAATGAGATTTGGGCCATTTGGAATGGAGGTCTTGCGATTTATGGTGGTTTAATAACAGGTGCGATTGTTCTTTTTATATTCTCTTACTATCGTATGATTAAGCCGATTGATTTTCTAGACGTGGCAGCTCCAGGAGTCATGATTGCTCAAAGTATTGGGCGCTGGGGCAATTTTGTCAATCAGGAGGCCTATGGCAAAGCGGTGCAGCATTTAGATTATCTACCTAGCTTTATCAAAAAACAAATGTATATTGATGGAAGCTATCGAACCCCAACCTTTCTGTATGAAAGTCTTTGGAATTTGTTAGGATTTCTAATCATAATGGTGCTCCGCCGTCGTCCAAACTTTTTAAAACAAGGAGAAGTCACAGCTTTTTATCTCATTTGGTATGGATGCGGACGCTTTGTTATCGAAGGAATGAGAACAGATAGCTTGATGTTAATGGGCTTACGCGTGTCTCAATGGCTTAGTGCTATCCTGGTTGTTCTAGGAATTATTTTTGTGATTGTTCGTCGCCGTAAGGCGAGTATTCCCTATTATCAGATGAAATGAGGTGGCTTATGGATTTAGGTGGAATTGCTCTTTTAATTATTGCTATTGCAGTTGTTGTTTTGGTTGTCTTTTTGGTATTATTTATCAAAAAGTTAACTGAAACTGTTGAAGAAACCAAGCAAACAATCAAATTGCTAACAAGTGATGTGAATGTGACGCTTTATCAAACAAATGAAATTTTAGCGAAAGCAAATGTCTTAGTTGATGATATTAATGGTAAGGTGGCAACGGTTAATCCGCTCTTTACAGCGATTGCAGATTTGTCAATTAGCGTTTCTGATTTGAATGATCAAGCTCGAGCACTGTCTTCAAAAGCAAGTAGAGGGACAGCGGTAGTTGCTAATACAGGGAAGGCAGCATTTGCAGCTCGTATGGCATCAAAAATTTTCAATAAAAAAGGTAAAAAAACGGAGGTATAACTCATGGGGAAATTTCTAAAAAGCGTTATTTTAGGGGCAGCTTCTGGTGCTGCGGCAGCTTATTTTCTTGGGACAGAAAAAGGAAAAAAACTTATTTCTAAGGCTAAAGAAAGTTTTGAAGACTACAAGGCTAATCCCGAGGCTTATCATGAAGTAGCTAAAGAAAAAGTTGCAGAGTATAAAGATTTAGCGACTGAAACATTTACGGAATACAAAGGTAAATGGGAATCTGGTGAGTTTAGCGCTGAGAATATTGGACAAGCTGTGAAAGCAACTGTTGAACAAGTTAAAGAAAAAGTTAGTGAGACAGTTCAAACGGTATCAGAAGATGATATTATTATTGTCGAAGTGCCAGAAGAAGAAGTTGTCAAAGAAGATATTGTCATTAATATGACTGATGCACCAAGTGAAGTGTCAGAGTTCACAGAAGGTGAATTGTAAAAAGAAGCTAGATAAAAAGGTCAAAATATAGCAAAAGGCATAGCATCACGTTATCAAAAACGGTGACGCTATGCTTTTTTTATTAGAGGGCTAAGAGTTGATTTTTGAGTTTTTTCAAAATAAAAAACCAGCTTCTTGAGAAACTAGCGTTTAAGCATATCAATGAGAAAAGATAGGATAAATGTCATAACACTTCCCATAATCATACCAAGAGGAAAGGCAAGAATAGGAGAGACGTTGGCGGTTAATAGACTCAAACATGATAGTACAGTACAAATCGTAAATGAGACAATGTGACCTAAAAAGATCAAATCCTTGTATTTTGTCGCATTTGGATTAACGGCACGGTATTCTTGGAATTTTGGTTCTTGTTTTTCTGTAATAGAGACAACCTTATCGTATTCTTCATGATGCCTTAACGGTGCAACCATAGTAACTCCTTTCTATAAAATAGTAATCATATCATTTATTTGTACGGATTGCAGTATCATTATCATACCATAAAAAAGTATAATAATTTATTACAAAAAGATTACAAGTAGCAAGAAATCATTGATATTTACAGTATTTGTTATGTTTTTACAGTAAACTTTTGGAAATCCGTGGTGTTTTTATGAGGAGAGGTTTTACTGTTCTTATAAAAATTTCTAGGCAAATTTCTTGTTTTTTGTTAGAATATACGTTATGGAAAATATTATTATTACTGCAACAGCAGAAAGTTTGGAACAGGCACAAGCTCTTCTAGAGCTAGGTGTTGACCGAATTTATATAGGAGAAATGGCTTATGGGCTTCGTCTTCCTAAAAATCTTTCTTTAGCTGAAATGAGAAAAATAGCACAGCTTGTTCATGAGAAAGGTAAGGAAGTAACGGTAGCTGTTAATGCCTTAATGCACCAAGCCATGATGGATGCTCTTCCTGAATATTTGGATTTTCTTGAAGAAATTGGAGCTGATTATATTACCGTTGGAGATGCGGGAGTCTTTTACATTTGTAAACGTGATAACCGTCCATTTAAGACGATTTATGATGCGTCAACCATGGTAACTTCAAGTCGTCAAATCAACTTCTGGGGAAAAACTGCGGGTGCTTCTGAAGCTGTTTTAGCTCGTGAGATTCCGTCAGCAGAACTTTTTGTGATGGGAGAAAAATTAGAAATTCCAGGGGAAGTTCTTGTTTACGGCGCTAGCATTATTCACCATTCAAAACGTCCTCTTCTGCACAATTACTATAATTTCATTAAAACTAATGAAAGAGTCACTAAAGATCGGGACCTTTTCCTAGCAGAACCAGGCGATAAAGACTCTCACTATTCTGTTTATGAGGATAACCATGGGACTCATATTTTTGCCAATAATGATCTTGATATGATGACCAAACTATTAGAGCTTAATCAACATGGCTTCAATCATTGGAAGCTAGACGGTGTCTATTGTCCAGGTGATAATTTTGTCAAAATTGCCGAGTATTTTGTTAAAGCACGTGACTTGATTAAGGCTGGTGAGTTTTCTCAAGATCAAGCTTATGTTTTTGACGAGGCTATTCGTAAACTTCATCCAGAAAATCGAGGCCTCAGCACAGGTTTCTATGACTATGAGCCTGATCGCGTGAAATAAATTTTTGGAAAATTAGGTTCGAGATGCTTATTGTAGACTTCAAAAGGAGTTACTATAAGACCTATAAAATAACAATCTCACGATTTTTTACACTACCATCATTGAGTTACTATTTCAGGGGGTGGTAGTAGCAAAACTGTTAACATTTTGACACGAAGTCACTTTTTATCTTTGGGGTTCAAAAAGTGATACCAATTCTTATGAGAATTCGCTACTTGCAACGTTGTCAAATTTAAAAAACGTTTGAACTTTTATCTTGTAAATAGAAGGAAAATAATAAACATGTCACATTCTGTTAAACGTCGTCCCGAGGTGTTAGCTCCTGCGGGAACTTTGGAAAAATTAAAAGTCGCTGTTGATTACGGTGCGGATGCTGTTTTTGTTGGAGGGCAAGCCTACGGACTACGTAGCCGTGCAGGAAATTTCTCTATGGAAGAAATGCGTGAGGGGATTGACTATGCTCACGCGCGTGGTGCCAAAGTTTATGTCGCTGCCAACATGGTTACTCATGAAGGAAATGAAGAAGGTGCAGGAGCATGGTTCCGTGAACTTCGTGATATGGGACTTGACGCAGTTATTGTCTCTGATCCTGCCTTGATTGAAATCTGTGCTACTGAGTCACCAGGACTTGAAATTCATTTATCAACCCAAGCTTCAGCAACTAATGTTGAAACTTTCCATTTTTGGAAAGAGTATGGTTTGACTCGTGTCGTGTTGGCGCGTGAAGTATCCATGGAAGAATTGGCAGAAATTCGTCGCCGTACAGATCTTGAAATTGAAGCCTTTGTTCATGGAGCGATGTGTATTTCATACTCGGGACGCTGTACCCTTTCAAACCATATGTCTGATCGTGATGCTAACCGTGGTGGCTGTTCCCAATCTTGCCGCTGGAAATACGATCTTTACGATATGCCATTTGGCCAAGAGCGTAAAAGTATTGAAGGGGAAGTTCCAGAAGCCTTTTCAATGTCTGCGGTAGATATGTCGATGATTGACCATATTCCTGATATGATTGAAAACGGTGTTGATAGCCTTAAAATTGAAGGACGTATGAAATCTATTCACTATGTTTCAACCGTAGCAAACTGCTATAAGGCAGCTGTAGATGCTTATATGGAAAGTCCAGAAAAATTTGAAGCCATTAAACAAGATTTGGTTGATGAAATGTGGAAAGTGGCTCAGCGTGAACTAGCAACAGGTTTCTATTACAGCACACCAAGTGAAAATGAACAACTCTTTGGTGCCCGTCGTAAAATTCCGCAATACAAATTTGTTGGTGAAGTTGTGGCATATAACGCTGCTAATAAAATAGCAACTATTCGTCAGCGTAATGTTATTATGGAAGGTGACCGTGTTGAATTTTACGGTCCTGGATTCCGCCATTTTGAATGCTTTATTGAAGATTTGCATGATGATAAAGGAAATAAAATTGACCGCGCACCAAATCCGATGGAATTGTTGACTATCACGGTTCCACAACCAGTTAAAACAGGTGATATGATTCGTGCTTGTAAAGAAGGGCTAATTAACCTTTATCAAGAGGATGGGACATCAAAAACCGTTCGTGCTTAGTTTATAGTAAATCAAAAAACTGACTGAGAAATCAGTCAGTTTTGCTTTGAGCTTTGGTGATGTTTTTTGGAACGAGAGTGAGTTTTTGAAGGTGTTCCATAGCGATAATACTAGTCACATTGTTTGTTATATTTTTTAAAATAAGTTTATTGTTGCTAGGGTCGTATTTGATAACATGACCTGTAAAACTTTTGTCAAGATAAATGGCATGGAGAGCTCTTTTTTCTCTTTGAGCTTTTGAAATGAGTTGAACAAGTTGATTTTGTCGCAGATTAACGTTGGTGGGTTTAGGGCTGGGTTCGATAAATTCTTTTACTTGAAACAAGATTTTTTTAACAATATTTCCCATAGCAATTTCCTTTAAATATTGATACAATAATTATATCAAAAAATAATTTTTTTTTTGAAAAAAGAGTAATTATTTTTTTAGTTACGAATAGTAAAGTAGGAAGAGGTAATAGTATATATCTTATTTCCACAATAATAATTGAAAGGAATGTTTGGTTATTGATGAACCAAACAAGGATTATGTTTCTTCAATAGAAATATGATTTGATGGTATTTTAAAATGACAGAATTTACGTTTAAAATCGAAGAAAAACTTTTAGTATTGTCAACAGCTGAAAATGGTTGGACAAAGGAACTTAATCGTGTAAGTTTCAATGGTGCCGAAGCAAAATGGGACATTCGTACTTGGAATCCAGATCATACCAAGATGGGAAAAGGCATTACGCTAAATAATGAAGAATTTAAAACTATTTTGGATGCTTTCAGACGCTAAGATGGTCTTGCATTGACACGGATGACTTCTTGATGTCATTTAAATGGTGTGAGTCAGTTGAGTGAAGAAATAGGAGAGTCAATTGATCTGAGATTATTGAGGTAAAAGTTATCTAGCATTTTACTTTAAAAATAGTTTTGGCATGGTTGAAGCGGATTCTTGACACTAAAGAAGTGTCTAAGTATTACCCTTTAACTACCTATGATGTTAATTTATGGTTACTCTAAAAGTTAAAAATGTTCTAAATTTTTGGGTATCTGTATTATGATGAAAAAATGAAAAACCTTCAGACTTGTAATAGACTATCTTATTACAAGTCTGAAGGTTATTTTTGGGTTGGAATTGAAATTTCAATGAGACGTGATGTGTGAATCGTGCTAATCAAATCCATTCGACAAATCTTCTGGTCAATCTTTCGACGCATGAAAAAGTCTCTAATTTGCTCAATTTCCTTATCTTGAATAGCTCGGTGCTTATTGGTAATAAGAAGTTCGTAGTGACGTGGAGCTTGAGTAAAAATCACATCAGTATTTCCTGCCGAATAGACTTCTACTAAGGTCGCGTCGGTATTACGAAGTTGGTTAACTACCAGCTCAGCATGACTATTTGTCGTGTTAATCAATCTCATAAGCAACCTCCTGTTGGCTCTATTATAGCACTATTTTTCTGAAATAGTGTCTTTTTTCTGTCTTTTTTGCCATTCTTGGATACCCCACTTGTGGCTACCTCGTTTGAGCTTTTCAATGGCTTCTTTGATAGGGAACCAAGCAAAATTATTGAAGTCTTCAAGCGGTTTTCCCGCAACTTGAAAGGTTGTGACTTCATAAAGATAGGCGGGATTATAATAATAGGTATCACGGTGGCGGGAATAGAAATATTCATCTGCCTGACCATAGTAATAACCAATAGTCGCTGTAAAGCCGAGCTCCTCAATGAGTTCACGTTTAAGTGCTGACAGGTGATTTTCCCCAGATTCAATCTCACCGCCTGGTAAAAACCATGCTCCATTTGGCGCCTGCACAAGAATGATTTTTTCATGTGTTTCGTTTGGAATAATAGCATAGACACCGTAACGGTTTTGATAAGTGACACCTTCTAACCTGTCACCAAATGTTGGATTTGTCATCATCTTTACCTCAATTTTTCTTAGCATTATTATACCAAAAATACCTGACAAATGTCATATGATGTCATGACAAAATGGGCTAAAAAGCTCTGCTATTTTTCAGTAAAATAAAAGCATTAAAAGAAAGGACTATCACGATGATAAGACAAATGTGTTTTGCTCTTGTAATGATGATTTTAGGAACACTGGTTGAATATTATACCCATCATTTTTTTACGGATTATGGGAGTGTATTTTACAGCATGATTGGAGTATCTTGGGGATTATTCTTTAGCTTAGGTGTCTTAGTGAATGATAGTGGGAGAAAACATCATGATTAAGAGGAATGTAGTCAGGAAACTCTGTCAATTAGTGAAAAGCAAGTTGATTTTAGGAATCGTCATCGTTACAAGCACTGGCAATCTCATCAGTCTGATATTTAAGACATCTGGAGTAACCCCTTCTCAACCTCTGATCTGGAGAATGGGAACGATTTGGTTTGGACTCTTTTGACTCTATGGCTACGGCCTGTTATTGTCAGTCACGAAAAGAAAGGAAGTGATAAGGTATGACCAAGGTTATTGAAGTGACCAATCTTAATAAGACGATTAAAGGAAAATCTGTTTTGACAGATCTTCGTTTTACGCTTTATCAGGGAGACTGCGTGGCGCTGATCGGCCCAAATGGTGCTGGGAAAACAACGCTCATGTCTTGTTTGTTGGGGGATTATTGGACAAAGGCTGGTCAGGTGACGGTACTAGGTTTTGCTCCAACTGATAACATATTGAAAGAAAAGATTGCTGTTCTCTTTCAAGACAATGTCATTGAAAGCGATTTGAAGGTTAAGGAAATCCTTGCCTTTCAACGGGCGATTTATCCAAATCCCTTATCTGAGGCAGCTATTGATGATTTACTTGGTTTTAGTCCTGCTCAAAAAGAACAGTTTGCGGATAAATTGTCTGGCGGGCAAAGACGCTTGCTGTCCTTTGTCAAAATCTTAATTGGGCAACCAGACATCATTATTTTGGATGAGCCGACAGCTGGTATGGATACTAGCACTCGTAAACGTTTCTGGGAAATTGTTGGTGAGTTGAAAAAAGTTGGAAAGACAATCCTCTATTCGTCCCATTATATTGAAGAGGTGGAGCATACCGCTGAGCGGATTTTATTGTTGAATCAAGGGAAGTTGATTCGTGATACGACTCCTTATGACTTGCAGTGGGAGGATCAGGAAAAATGTTTTAGCTTTCCTGAGAGCTATTTAGCTAGCCTAACAAATTGTCCTTTTTATGATGTTGCTATCAAAGCAGGGCGGGCAATCGTGATGACCAAGGCACCAGAGCAAGTTTTACAAGCCTTACTGGAGGACAACTGCCCTGTTTCTGCCATTGAAATGACGAATAGAAGTTTACTAACAACCTTATTTATGAAAGCAGGTAATAACGATGACACGACTGACAGCTTTGCTTAAACGGGAGTGGCTTTTAGCCATCCGCTCTTGGAAGTCTCTGATAATGACCCTGGGAATGCCTGTTGGCTTCTTCCTTCTTTTTTCAGCGACCAATGATGTTTCAGACTTGCCGGTGGCTGTTCAAAATCACATTTTTAAACAGGTCTTAATGATGATGACCATCTCATCTGTTTTAAGCCTTGTGTTTTATAATCTACCCTATTTACTCCAAGAAGATCGGATGAGAAATCGGGTGAGAGCCATTCTGCACACGCCTGTGACTTATTGGGAATATTATCTAGTGAAAACCTTGCGACTACTCTTTTTCTTTGGAATTTCAATTAGTGTTGTGTTTACCGTAGGTTATGTGGTAAAGGATATTCAGATGTCGCTAGTTGAATGGGTGATGTCTGTTGTGCTTATTTTACTAGGGACATTTTTGATGTTACCGCTAGGTATTTTATTGGGGCAAATCAAGTCCAGTGAAACCTTGTCCCTCTTTTCAAATCTTTGCTACATGGGTTTGGCTATTTTAGGTGGTTTATGGTATCCGATGGAATCATTTCCAGCTTGGTTACAAAAAGTGACTAAACTGACCCCGACCCACCATTTTCTCAATCTCTTAGTGTCTTATTACGATAAAGACTTTTCTTGGCGCTCGCTTGCAATTCTTGCTGGTTATGGGATAATACTTTTAGGAATGATCGCCTTGATTAAGAAGAGACAGGATGTGTATTAAATGTTTTACCCTTTTCAGAAAAATTTTCTTCCTTACTATGTTGGATTAGTTTTTGTTAGCTTTCCTCTCTTGGGCTTGAAATACTTTGGCTATCCTATGTGGACATTACCGTTGACACTTCTATTTGTTGTGGCGTATATGGGACTCGTTCATCTAAAGCCAAGCTATCGCTTCTTAGAAGAAGTCTTCTGGCATTACCTTTTGTTTTATATTGTTTTGGTGACCTGCTTAGTGAACGGTAACATGATGTGGTTCCTTTTCTTTCCTTCTAATTTGTTGGTTTGGCGGTTTGAAAAAGGCTGGCGCTCCTATCGAGGATACTCTTTATTAACTGCTATTTTGATAGTTATTGGAGTTTTCATCAATTACTCTCCAACTATGACGGATAAGGTGGCCATTGGTTTAGTTATATTATTTATTTTAGGAATGACAACTTTTCAAATGCAGACCAGAGAGGAAGAAGAGTTAAAAGACCTTCTTTATCGCCAGAGCCAAGAAAACCAAGTCCTGGTTGCGGAAAATGAACGCAATCGAATTGGCCGTGATTTGCATGACACTTTGGGTCACACCTTTGCCATGATGAGCCTGAAAACGGAGCTGGCGCTCAAACAATTGGATAAGGAAAATATAGAAGCTGTGCGAAAAGAATTGGAAGAGATCAACCAGATTAGCCGCACGAGCATGCAGGAGGTGAGGACCCTTATCAATCATCTCAAATACCGTAGTTTGGAAGAAGAATTGCTCGCTTTACAAGAATTGCTGACCATGTCTCATATTGAGGTCAGCCTGGATAATCAATTAGAAGGGGAAGTTCTTCTCCCAAGGGTGTCATCTAGTTTAGTTATGATTTTAAGAGAATTGGTGACCAATATTATCAAACATGCTGAGGCTAGCCAGTGTCAGATTTGTTTAAAGCGTGAAAACGGTATTGTAGTGATGGTTTCTGATAATGGCAAAGGATTTTCAAATCTAACGGGAACAGAATTGCATTCTATTAGGGAACGTTTAACCTTAGTCTCTGGGGAGATGGAGATTGTCTCACCCAAAGCGCCTACCTTGATTCACATTCGTTTAGAAGAAGGAGTTAACGCATGAGAATACTATTAGCTGAAGACCAATCCATGCTCCGAGATGCGCTGTGCCAACTGTTACTTATGGAAGAAGATGTTGAAGCTGTTTTACCAGCCAAAGATGGAGCCGAAGCGCTAGTCATGTTACAAAAAGAAACTGTAGATGTGGCTATCCTTGATGTGGAGATGCCTGTGAAGTCTGGGCTTGATGTCCTTGAATGGATTAAGGCTAATGGTGCTACCAAGGTCATTATCGTGACGACCTTTAAACGGACGGGCTATTTCCAACGAGCAGTGAAAGCGGGTGTGGATGCTTATGTTCTAAAGGAGCGCTCTATTTCAGACCTAATGGAAACCATCCATAAGGTACTTGCGGGTGGCAAGGAATATTCGCCTGAACTTATGGAGACAATCGTTCAAGAAGAACAGCTGCTTAGTGCGCGTGAACGTGACGTCCTCAAACTACTGGCCAAGGGCTTGTCAAACAAAGAAATCGCTAGCCAGCTTTATCTCTCTGACGGCACGGTGAGAAACTATGTTACTTCACTAATGACAAAACTCGGTGCCAATAATCGCACCGAGGCTGTCCACATCGCAACGGAGAAGAATTGGTTGTGACTGTTTAGATACGATAAAAAACCGACTAAGGTCAGCTCTAGTTTAGAGGAGCCGAACCTTGGTCGGTTTTGTGTGTTAGAAAGAGCGAAAATAGCGCCCTTCATACAAGTTTCAATTAGTCTTCAATCACTGTTTCAGCGACTTCAACTTTTTTACCAGATTTAATGATAATATTACCATTTGAACTCATTACAGCTTTGAATTCTTTTTCAGTTGGGTTTTCTAGATAGAAGTCTGTGATGGCATCTTCGATGTGATCTTGGATGGTGCGACGAAGCGGACGTGCCCCCATCTTAGGATCGTAGCCAAGGTCAACCAGTTTTTCTTTGACCTTATCTGTGACAGAAAGGCTGAGACCGTTGTGACTGAGGCGTTCATTAACACTATCAAGCATGAGGTCAACGATAGAAAGGAGGTTTTCTTTGCTGAGGGCAGAGAATTCGATGATACCGTCAAAGCGATTCATGAACTCTGGGCTGAAGAAGTCTCCAAGTTGTCCAAGAACGGAATTGGTACGGCCTTCTCGAGCAGCACCAAAACCAACAGAAGCTTCGACTTTACCAGTACCAGCGTTTGAGGTCATGATGATAATGGTATCTTTGAAGCTCACAGTACGCCCTTGACCATCAGTGAGGCGACCATCATCAAGGACTTGTAAGAACATGTGCATGACATCTGGATGAGCCTTTTCAACTTCGTCAAGAAGGATCAGTGAATAAGGGTTACGGCGCACTTTTTCAGTGAGTTGTCCAGCTTCTTCATAGCCGACATATCCTGGAGGAGCTCCGACAAGTTTTGCAACGGCATGCTTTTCCATGTATTCAGACATATCAAAGCGAATCATGCTGTCTGCAGAGCCAAAGAGCTCAATTGCTAATTGCTTAGAAAGCTCTGTTTTACCAACCCCAGTTGGTCCGACAAAGAGGAAGCTACCGATTGGACGGTTTGGTGAACCGAGACCAACACGGTTACGACGAATAGCTTTGGCAATCTTATCAACGGCATCGTCTTGACCGATAACGTGTGATTTCAAATCACTAGCAAGATTGATGAGCTGGCTTTGTTCTTTCTCTTTCAAATCACCGACAGGGATATTGGTTTTTTGCTCAATAATAGCTTCAATGTGTTTTTCAGTGATGACTGGCATATCTTGATCGGTAATGGTTTGCTGCTGCATTTCCTTGTATTTAGCAATTTGATCACGGAAGTAGGCTGCTTTTTCAAAGTCTTCATCACGTGTTGCTTGAGCTTTGAGATTTTCAGCTTCCACAAGACGTTTGTCAATATCTTTAGGGTCAACAAAGTTGAGGGTTAAATTCATTTTTGAACCAGCTTCGTCCAAGAGATCAATTGCCTTATCAGGCAAGAAGCGGTCTTGAATGTAGCGGTTTGACAATTCAGCTGCGGCAACAATAGCGTCATCGGTATATTTGACGTGATGGTAGTCCTGATATTTTGGCTGAATACCACGCAAGATGGTAATGGTTTCTTCAACAGAAGGTTCATCAACTTTGACGGGTTGCATACGGCGCTCAAGCGCAGCATCTTTTTCGATGATACGGTATTCGTTAAGTGTTGTGGCACCAACCATTTGCAATTCCCCGCGAGCAAGGGCTGGTTTCAAGATGTTACCAGCGTCCATGTTGCCATCACCAGCAGAACCAGCACCAACGATTTCATGAATTTCATCAATAAAGAGGATGACATCCTTACGGTTTCTGATTTCCTCCATCAATTTTTGCATGCGTTCTTCAAATTGTCCACGGATACCAGTTCCTTGAACTAGACTAACGACATCAAGCCGAATAACTTGTTTACCTTGAAGTTTTTGTGGTACATTACCGTCCACGATTTTTTGAGCAAGGCCTTCTACAACGGCTGTTTTACCGACCCCTGGCTCACCGATAAGGACAGGGTTGTTTTTGGTACGACGATTTAGAATTTCAATTACACGGACAATTTCAGCATCGCGTCCGATAACGGGATCAATGTCCCCACGACGGGCGATGTCAGTCACGTTCACACCGAATTCTTCTAATAAGCCTTTTGGCTGCTGAGGTGCGTGTTGGTGTGCTCTTTGTGGGCGATTAGGATTCCCACCGCCATTACCTGCTCCGCCATTGCCACCAAAACGTCCAGATTGAGTTTTAGGTGCATTTGGAAGGTCAGGATTGAAGGCGCGGAAGTTATTGAGGTCACCAAAGAAATCTTCTAAGAAGGGGTTGAGCGAACCTCCGTGTAAGAACATGTCAGGCTCTCCAGAACCAGATTTCATGATTTGATAACAATGCTGGCAAAGGTCAACCTTTTTTTGTTGGCCATTAACATTAGTATAGAGATGAATGCTAGATTCATTAAGGTTGCAATTTTGACATAGCATAAATGAAGTACCAAGTTGAACAAATTTTGTTGAGTAAAACAAAAATGTTCACTTTCCTTTCGTTTGGAAATAGATAACCAAAACTTTGATTAAAGGTCAAATTTGGTCAATATTTATGATTTCATTATAACACTCTTGGCAGACATTGCAAGTAAAAAGCACGAAAAATTAGCAGTCTTTGGTAGAGAGTGCTAAAATAGAGAAGAAGGGTTGTTTTGTGATATCTTGTAAATAAAAAAGGAAACAAGAATATTTGGTAAACTCCTTGAATCATATAATCATATATTTCCCCGCGTTGTAAAATGAAGTGCAACAGAAAAGACATGTTCTTCTGATATACTAGAATTCCCCAACTCAGTATAGAAAGCAGATGAACATGTCCACTAACCATTCTACCAAAAAATCTCGTTATTC
>NZ_CACVCC010000022.1 GCF_902729355.1 Streptococcus sp. S784/96/1
TCGATGACATCCAAAATCGTAATATTAGGGTCTTTTATTCCGAGTAGGTTTGTGATAAAATCGAATTGTTCCATATGAGTCTTTCTAATGAGTTGTTTTGTCGCTTTTCATTATAGGTCATATGGGATTTTTTCTATACTCAAAAAGGCTCCATAATCTCTGCGGGGAATTTACCCACTATAGAAATTATAGAGCCCTAATTAAATAATCTTCAAAGCCTATTAACTTAGCTCTGCGTGGTCTATTTTGATGCAACGGTTCATAACGATGTTGTGGCGTCCTGCTGATCGTAGGAGGATTTCGGCTTCTTGGTTTTCTAAGCCTAATTGTGCCCAGAAGATATCGGCGTCGGTGTCAAGAAAATCTTTGGCAACGTCAGGAAGAAAGTCACTGCGTCTAAAAACGTCTACGATGTTGATGTGGACTGGTACGTCTTGTAGCGATGCGTACGCTCTTTCCCCTAAAACCGTTGAACCTGCTAGTTTAGGGTTGACTGGGATGATGGTATAGCCAGCGTCTTTGAGGTAGGAAGCTACGCGATATGCGGCGGTTTCTTCACGATTAGAAAGGCCAACGATGGCAATGGTTTTGCTCTCCTTGAGGTATTTCTTGATCGTGGTGTCGTTTGGATTTTGAAAATGGTAGGTCATGGGTGTCTCCTTTTCTGATAGGTTTTGACATCAGTATATCATATTTTGAACAAATGTTAAGGCGTGAGGTTCACTAGAGAAGGAGAAAATAAAATCGGTAGGCAAATGCCCACCGACTTTAGGAGATTAATATGAAAAAGAAAATTATTTAGGATGTTTACATTATAGAGTATAATTCTTAAGATAACATTAAGATTAGCTATTTTTTTGAAAAAATGTCATTTTTCAAGCATTATTTTGCTTCATACCAAGTTTGTCCGTAGCTGCCATCAACTAATAGGGGAACTGTTATCTTAATAGCGGTTTCCATGATTTCTTGTACCAATTGTTGCACAGCTTCTAACTCTTCTTGAGGGACTTCAAGAACGATTTCGTCATGTACTTGGAGAAGCATTTGCGCTTTGTAGCCATTTTCAACTAGAGCCTTATCAAGGTTAATCATAGCGATTTTGAGAATATCAGCTGCGCTACCTTGGATTGGTGAGTTGATGGCGGTACGTTCTGCGAAGTTACGGACATTAAAATTACGAGAATTGATATCAGGTAATTCTCGGCGACGTTTGAATAGCGTTTCTACGTAGCCTTTGTCTCTAGCTTCACGGACAACGGTCTCCATGTAATTTTTAATGCCAGGGTAGCGTTCAAAGTAAGTGTCAATATATTCTTTGGCTTTTTTGCGCGTGATGCCTAGATTATTTGACAAGCCGAAGTCTGAAATGCCGTAAACAATGCCAAAGTTAACGGCCTTGGCGTTTCTACGATCATTTGCGGTAACGTCTTCTGGTTTATCAATGCCAAAGACACGCATGGCAGTCGAGGTGTGAATATCAGCTCCTTCTTGGAAGGCTGCAATGAGATGTTCATCACCTGAGATGTGGGCGAGAACACGCAATTCAATCTGTGAGTAGTCTGAGCTTAGGAGCACCGCATTGTTACTAGAAGGAACAAAGGCACGACGAACGAGGCGACCTTGTTCAAGGCGGATAGGAATGTTTTGGAGGTTAGGGTCTGTTGAGGAGAGGCGTCCTGTTTGGGTTAAATCCTGAACGTAGCGGGTGTGAATTTTGCCGTCTGCTAAGATGTAATTGGGCAATCCCAAGAGATAGGTAGACTGGAGTTTGGTAATTTGGCGGTAATCGAGAATTTTTGCTACAATCGGTGCAATAGGTGCGAGTCGTTCAAGCACATCCACAGCTGTTGAGTACCCAGTTTTTGTCTTCTTGGTCATTTCTACAGGCAGTCCCATTTTCTCAAAGAGAATTTCACCTAGCTGCTTTGGTGAATTGATATTGAATGCCTCACCAGCCATCTCGTAGATATCTTTGGTGAGTCGATCGATGACCAGCTGATTTTCGATTGCCATTTCGGCAAGGGTTTCACTTTGCACGGTGATACCTGTGATTTCCATTTTAGCAAGGACATTAGCTAGTGGCAATTCCATGTCAAAGAGGAGTTGTGATTGATCGTGCTCGGCTAATTTTTCCAGCATGATTGGTTTAGAGTCTACTAAGACTTTTATTTTTTTGGCTAAATGGCTGAGCAGGGCACCTTTTTCAGGGACGGCACGCTTGGCTCCCTTGCCATAGACTGCTTCATCTGTTTCTAGGGGTAGAGCTGTGTAAAGACGGGCAATGGTTGAGAGTTCATTATCTTCAACAGTTGAGAGTAGATACTTTGCTAGGCGAGCGTCATATTGTGCCGTTGGTAACTCGATACCTAGATGGCTAAGCAGAACTTTACTGCGTTTGAAATCATAGGTATTGATTGATTGAGAAAGGGCATCTTTGAAAACTGGTGTGGTTAATAAATCTAGATTTGTTGACGCATAGACTGCTCTGCTATTTCCCCAAGCAAAACCGATGATGTTTTCAATATGGTAATTGTCATTTAAGATTTCAAAGTAGAAGAAGTCTTCGTCGGTAAATAGGTCTTCAGTGATTGCTGTCGGTTCGGTGTAGGAAACCTCGAAGGTTGGTACCTCTTGGCCAGAGAGACTATTTTTGAACTGAATAAAGCCCATCTCGTCGTAGAAATTAGCCAAGGTTTCAATGTTTGGGCCTTGGAAGCGCGTGTCTTCTAAGCTGACAGTAATCGGAGATTGGGTATTGATGGTAGCGAGGGTTTTAGACAGGAAGGCCTGCTCTTTATCGTTGATGAGATTTTCTTTCATCTTAGAAGCTTTCATACCATCGATATTATCATAAATGCCTTCTAAGCTACCAAAGTCATGGAGGAGCTTGAGACCTGTTTTTTCACCGATTTTAGTGACCCCAGGGATATTATCTGATTTATCTCCCATGAGGGCTTTGAGGTCAATGAATTGAGTAGGGGTGATTCCCATTTTTTCCATGAGGTAAGCAGGGGTAAAGGCTTCGAATTCAGCAACTCCTTTTTTCGAAATCTCGACAACGGTATTTTCATCAGCCAGTTGGATTAAATCTTTATCTCCTGAAACAACAGTAATATCAAAGCGCTGACTGTCCTGCTCTGCCATTTTTGCCAAAGTCCCAATGATATCGTCAGCTTCGTACTGTGCTAGGTCATAAAAGGCAATGCCACGTGCTGCCAGCATCTTACGGATATAAGGGAACTGCTCACGGAATTCCTCAGGTGTTTTGGCACGACCAGCCTTGTAGTCGGCAAACATTTCCGTACGGAAGGTGGTTTTGCCAGCATCAAATGCCACGAGGATGTGGGTCGGCTGCACGCGCTCAATCAGATGATCCAGCATGAGGTGGAAGCCGTAGATAGCGTTGGTGTGAAGACCGCTGGCATTTTTGAAACGGTCAATCTGATTATAGAGGGCAAAAAAAGCTCTGAAGGCTACAGAAGACCCGTCAATAAGTAATAAGTTATTCTTGTTTTCCATAGGAATATTATAGCATAACTTGGGCGAGTTGCCTTTTACTTTGGTCAGGGGTATAATGAAATAAGATAGTTATCTAATAAAGGAGTTAATATGGGTTTTATTATTAACCATTATCGTAATCGTATTGAGGATTTTTTACGTGTGCCAGCTATGGTAGCTAGAGGTGAATCAGATTGGTTGGCTGATTTGAATGCTAAACAACAGACAGTACTAACAGATGTTAGTTCTGATTATGAAAGGCTTTACCAGAGCCTGCAACCGCTACGACGTGAGTTACTAGAGACTGGGCTTTTTGAACCCATGTGGGTAGGATTGGCGCCCTTGCTCTACCTTTATTTATTAGGAAAAGGTTATGATCCTCAGACAGAATCTGATTTTTTAGAGTTGTTGAGTGGTCTATCTGTTGAGCAATTTAGAGAAGCTCTTGCTATGCGCTTGGGAACTGAGCCTAAAGTGCAACATCTTTTAGCAACTCTTGAAACGAGCGATCGCTCTCCAGAGGTCAAATGGTACTGGTATCAGGCTATTCAACATCCTGAAAAAACACGTGATGAGCTAGTTTGGGTTTTGAGACAAGTTTTTGAGATTTACACGCCTTTTTATGAGCGCTATGAAAATGAAGTGATAGCAGCTGAAAAAGCTTACGCAGAAGAAGCTGAAAAGTCTTCAGAACATCAAGATATTCAAGTCATCATATTATCACCTTGGATGTTGGAGTATTATGATGGAATGGTCCCTTATGCCAATCAAAAACGTTTGGTGAAGGGGTGCCGTGTTGATAGCTTGCTTGCTTGTCGTGAAGTTATGGATGATGACCGTCTGACGTTATTGTTAAAAACGATGGGAGATAAGTCACGCTATCAAGTTCTTTTGGCTCTGCTATTTCCAAATGCCAAGAATAAAGATATCGCTGAGCAACTAGGTATTACAACGGCTTCAGTTTCTTTCCATACACAAAAATTATTGAATTCAGGATTGATTAAAGTGACACAAGGTCAAGGTTATCAGATTAATGACGCTGTTGTCAGTCAGTTGTTAGAGAAGCTACAAAAAGATTTAGGGATAAAGAGGCTGGACAAAAAGGCTTAAAATAGTAATGGCTTAGATTGATGTTGTTAAGGAACATCTAGTCTAAGTCATTTTTGATTATTCAATTTTTGAGGGCTAGACAATAAAATGAGATTTTTCCCAGCCTATTTTTGTGACTTTTTCTTGAACATCTGATGTGTGATATTTTAGAGGTATAGATCTAGTCAGTTTTTTATATTTAGAATTAGATGATTATCTAATTTTTAGTTGACAAAAATTTAGATAAGTGTATAATTTTTATTAGATAACTATCTAAGGAGAACGTTATGACTATCTTTTTGAAAAATAAAACATTTCGTCGCATGCTTATTGGTGGCTGGTTTTCCAGTTTAGGAGACACTTTGTTTTATCTATCCTTTATCAATTACGTCACAGGGTATGAGTTTGCAAAAACTGCTGTGCTCTTCATTACGATATCGGAGACGATCCCGCAAGTAACCATGTTAGTGACAGGGGTGTTGGCTGATTTTCAGAAAAATCGCTTGAGAAAATACTTAACTATCAGTTTCATCAAGTGTGTGCTATATGCTTTTGTCGCTTTGCTATTGTTCCAAACCAGTCAAAAGGACTTTGGTTTACTAACGGTTGCGATTATTTGTATCATCAATTTGGTTTCAGATAGTTTGAGTTATTTTTCGGGGGCAATGCTGACGCCACTTTATATGAGGCTGATTGCTGATGATATGACAGAAGCGATGGGATTTCGTCAAGCAACGGGGAACCTGGTTCGTGTATTAGGGAACCTTCTGGGAGGTGTTTTGATTGGTGTGATGTCGATTGGCTCTATCGCAAGTTTTAATGCTTTAACCTTTCTTGTTGTTTATCTGATTTACCTTTGGATTAAGCAACCGCTTAGTCGTTTAGAAAAAGAGGAGAATAATCCTAAGGCGTTAACGCTAGAAAACACGGCAGATCATTTGAAAGAGTCACTAAAGTGTTTGTGGGAATTGAAAGATGTATTACGATTGTTATTAATCGCATCTGTAAGTTCGATTATCCTAGGATTAGCGATGCCCCTGTCAGCTATTTCATTAGTTGAGCATCCCTTTTTATCCTTGAAATCAGGGCAGTCATTGGCATTTTTAAGCATTCTTTTGACAGCCGGTTTAATTCTTGGCAGTTTTGCGAGTGGTCGTTTGGAGAGATCATTAACGAATAAAACATTATTGTACGTAGAAACATTGGCACCGCTTATTATTTTAGGGGGATTTTTGATAAACGAATTTCTTTTTGTTCTCATAGGATGTTTTATGAGTGCTTTGGCAATGGGAGTCATGCAACCACGGTTTCAAAAAGTGGTGTTCAATCTTATTCCTGAGTCTAAAATGGGTACTATTCAGTCAGCCATTAGTTTAGTTGATATTTTATTACCTTCTATTTTGACGATGATTTTTGTTGCCATTGCGGCAAGTTTTGGAATAGTTTGGGTATGTTTAGGATTAGGTTCTTTGGCCTTACTTAGTTTGTATTGTCTAAAGAATACTACTAGTTCAGAATTTTTATAAATGGTATTCTAGTAATTTTTCTTAAAGAGGCATCTCAGTCTCTTTTTTGCTATAATAAGGATATGAACATTTTTGATACGCATACCCACTTGAACGTGGATAATTTTACCGATACCGTAGCTGAGGAATTAGCTCTAGCTAAGGAAATGGGGGTGACAGCTCACAACGTGGTTGGCTTTGACCACAAGACCATTGACCGTGCGATTGAGCTGGCAGATACCCACCCAGAGATTTACTTGACACTTGGTTGGCATCCGACAGAGGCAGGTTCTTACGATAATAAAGTGGAAGCCTACCTCCTTGAAAAGCTCAAGCATCCGAAAGTGATTGCCCTTGGTGAGATTGGGCTTGATTATTATTGGATGGAGGATTCAAAAGAGGTTCAGATTGCGGTTTTCAAACGCCAGATAGAGCTCGCTAAACAGCTAGATTTGCCCATCGTGATTCATACGCGTGATGCCCTAGAAGATACCTATGCTGTCTTGGCAGAGGTTGGTGTAGGGCCTCGTGGTGGCATTATGCATTCTTACTCTGGCTCTTTGGAAATGGCAGAGCGTTTCATGGCGCTTGGCATGATGATTTCATTTTCAGGAGTAGTAACCTTTAAGAAAGCCACTGATATTCAGGAAGCTGCGCAGCACTTGCCCCTAGACAAAATCCTCGTAGAGACGGATGCGCCATATCTAGCGCCAGTCCCAAAACGGGGCAAGGAAAACAAAACTGCCTACACCCGCTACGTTGTCGAGAAAATCGCTGAATTACGCCATATGACCGTAGAAGAAGTCGCAGCAACAACAACAGCAAATGCTAAGAAGTTATTTAGATTAGAGGAGTAGAGGCGAGCGAAGTGAGCCTATTCTGAACAGCTACACCGTGGTTATAAGACTAATAGCCTAGCTATTAGTCGGGGGGATTGGCGAGACTTTAGGCTCGACAATTAGGTATGAGACAGCTTGCTGGCTGCTACCGACCCAACCACCTAAGTAGCTGTTCAAAAAGAAAAAATAATATGACAGAAAAACTAAAAATACAAGAAGTCATCGTCGTCGAAGGCAAGGACGACACCACTAATCTCCGCCGATTTTATGAGGTGGATACCTATGAAACACGAGGATCTGCTATTACAGATGAGGATCTGGAGCGGATTGAACGCCTCCATGAGCTCCGTGGCGTGATTGTCTTTACTGACCCAGACTATAACGGTGAGCGCATTCGCCGTATCATCATGGATGCCATTCCAACTGTTCGCCATGCCTTTCTGAATCGTGATGAGGCAGCTCCGAAGTCCAAGACTAAGGGACGCTCACTCGGTGTGGAGCATGCGAGCTTTGCCGATTTGCAAAAAGCCCTAGCAACCGTCATCCAACAGTTTGACGACGACAACCAATTCGACATCACCAAATCTGACCTCATGCGTCTTGGTCTCCTTATGGGTGGTGATAGCCGCAAACGCCGTGAGTACCTTGGTGAAAAACTAAGAATCGGCTACAGCAATGGCAAACAACTCCTCAAACGGTTGGAATTGTTTGGCATCACCTTGGCAGAAGTTGAGGAAGTGATGGGGGAGTATAAATGAAAATAGAAGTTGATGAATCAAGGTATTCTGAATGCGGCAATATAAAAAGAAAAAATGATGAAATATTTAGTTTTTCAAAAGTCAATGTCTATTGTGAAAAAGTTTTTAGATTTTATGGAGAGCAAAGTGACTCATTCATTTTTGATTTTCAAGATGATTCAAGTGTCAATCAATTAAAACGAATTTTAGGTATTGATTCTAAAGTGGAATCATCTATGATTTTTGTAAAAAATATAATGTTAAAAAAAAGAAAAGGATTTGAGTCAGGAAGCTGGTACAGTTTACCAATTAATTTTTTTACAACTAACTTCGAATTTACTTTGATTGAGGACGATGATGCTTTCTTTGGAGAATTTAACTATCTTGGAGAAGATGAGATTGATGTCTCTAGTTTTTTAATTAGGATTCCAGATATGCTTATAGATAGTGTTGGTTTTGATAATGAAGAATTAATTCAAAAAGAAGAATCATTGTTTTCTTTGAAAGTTTGTAAACTAAATATTGTAGTTAAAAATGTAGGAGTTGGAAATTGGAATGAAATTCGTTATGGAGATAGAGTAATTGCAGTATATGATTTTGGTGTAGGTAGTCCGCTATCTTCAAAAAGTTCAGTTTCTAGAATAATCAATTCTTCAAATATTATTCAGTCATCAAGTAAATTTATTGGCTTTATAAGTCATTTTGATTTGGACCATTATAAAGGACTGCTAAATAAAAATTTTCCACTATCGAATATTCTGGTTTTATATTTCCCAGATCATATTCCACAAACAAATACTTTAAAAAAATTATTTTCAAAATTACAGAAAAACGGTATTCCATTGAAAAAGATTGCTCGACCGGCTAAACAAAGTAGAAATGTATCTTTGCATAGAATAGGAATATTGGGATGTTTAGATATCTATTGTTCGGACAGTCTTGCTAAAAGTAGAAACAACAGTGGACTAGTTTTGGTTATTAATGGAGCAGTAAAGGTTGGTTTTTTAACCGGAGATCATAGTTACCATACTTTGGAACAACTTGTTTCTTTGTACCAAAAACAAAAGGTCTTTGTTTTACCTCATCATCTTGGTCGTGCAGGGAATTTTAATAGTGGACACTGGTCTGCATTGAAAAATGATGATATAACTATTGCTTCCACAAGGAGCGGTATATACAGAAATTTACCGATAAATAGTAGGCATGCTTTTTTTCAATCACGTACTAACTTTAAGTGTACAGAATGTTTAAATTCAGATATTATCGAGTATTTATAAATGCTACGAATATAGCATTAAGATAAAACTTGCGAAGAAAAAACTAAATACGAACTTTTTAGAAAAGAAGCTGGGCATTGTAGCGACCATGAGAAAGTTAAGTGTAGTAACGCATTTGAGTGAGATGTGAGGTTATGCTAGACTGATAGGATTGTCAATCGAAAATGACAATGTCTTGAAAAAATCGGTTAGATAAGTGAAAAATCTGTTATAATTGTGGTTGAGAGGTATTCCTCTCACAGTTGAATTCTTCATAAGATTTTCCGATTTTATGAAGGTATTGTTTGAAAGATGCAAGTTTCCACGGATGGGATTGTGGTGGAATATACTTGTGTCTTTCTTTTTTAGTTTTAAGCACCATTTCGAATTCTGTGGAGTGCTTCTCGTGTTTTAGTAACTTTCTAGTGGCATAAATAGTGTCTGCGATATTAAGGTAGATGTCTCCATCAAATGCCTCAATCACAAGTGTCTTTGTCTTACGCGTAAAATAGATTTCTTTATCTCCTTCGACGGGCAAGTAGAAGTTGTTTTGATATCGAATATGATGCCCACTATCAATCCCTCTTTCAGAGACTCTCGCTAACAGTAGGTTTCGCTGGGCTGGTTTAGGTGCTTTCTCAAACACAGACTCACTAGCTAGTCCACCAAATTGCTTGTTAAACCGTTTAATCCATCCCTTAAGATAGCGATTCGCTTGAGAGATGCTGGTAATTTGATTCCTCTGTAAATCAATTGGTAGACGCGATTGTAGAGTCTGATTAAGACGTTCTACACGCCCTTTAGCTTGAGGGATAGAAGACGTTTCAATGGCAATACCAAGCTAATGGCAAGCATATCCAAACTGTGTAAAGGTATCTTCCTCAATCTTTTTAGACTGACTGGAAGCATAAGTGAATACAGTCCTTTTATCAGTAAGGAACTGGAAAGGGATACCATGTACCTCTAGAATCTGTTCTAAGACATGATAATACCCGTTTAGCGTCTCCTGAGTATCAAAGTAAGCCCCGACAATATCACCGGAGGCATCGTCAATAGCGACATGAAGATGTGTTTCCTGTTGTCCAAACCAAGGGAATTGACTGGCATCCATTTGAATGAGTTCCCCTTTGAATTTCTTTCTTGCTCGGCTGGGATGAGCTTTGTCAGGTTCTTCAAAGAAGTTGGAAGCAGTTGGGAGTTTGGCTCCTCTTTTTTCTGCCTCCCTTTTCTTTTGTTTGGCTTCTTGTTTCAATCGTCTTTTCGTTGCTCGTTGTGTCTTTGGAGATAGAAACCCTGCTTGGTAGAGTAGTTTTCTAACAGTTGTATCTGAATAAGTGATGTTTTCTTCTTCCGCTAGTAGTTCGCAGAAATGAACAACATTTGGTCTTAAATCACCGTAACTTTGATATTTCTTGATAATCCTTCTCTTTGTTTCTAAAGACATGGCATGAGTTGGTCTTTTTAATCTATTACCATGAACGAAAGCTGACTTTCCTTTCTCTCGATAGGCTAGTATCAATTGGTTCACCTGTCTCTTGCTTAACCCTAATTCTACACAAGCCCTGTTTTTCTGTTTTTTACCCTCACAAACAGCTTTGATGACTGCGTATTTCTTTGATTCTATCATAGTTAGTTCTATTTTCCTCATCTTTCTAGTTTAACAGACGGGACATTTTCACATTCGACCTAGCTAAGACATTATCACTTTCGAATGATAGTGAGGTTATGCTAGACTGATAGAATTTGACAAAGACGGTTGATTATCATATACTGAAAACAGAAAAGGAGTTGAGCGCCAACTCAACTCCCCTCTGTAGGACCGTTTTAAAGACGGGACGGATGAAGAACAGTAAAAACCGCTACTTCGGTGTCAAAGTTGTGAAGAGCGGTTTTACTGTTTTATTTTTTTATTCTCTGCTAGTTTTCTTATTGATGCTTTAGGATTAGACGTTATTTCTAAAAAATAAAAAAACAACAATAAATCATCTGTTATTTCTAAAAAAACAAAAAAACTACAATGAATTATCTATTATTTCTAAAAAATTGAAAATAAATGACATTTAAGGTATACTCAATATGAGGTATTTATTATGAATTATATTCAACGGCCGCTTTATTTAGAATTTCTTAGAAGACATCGTGATCGTCATATTATCAAGGTAGTGAGTGGTGTTCGACGTGCGGGAAAATCGGTTCTTTTCCAGCTTTTTAAAGAGGAACTATTACAAGAAGGAGTGGAAGAAAGTCAAATTATATCCATCAATTTTGAGGATTTGACTTTTTATGATTTACGTGATTTTAAGTCACTGTATGCTTACATAAAAGCATTATTAATAGAGGATAAAAAATATTATATCTTTTTAGATGAAATTCAACATGTTGAGCAATTTGAATTGGTAGCAGATAGTTTGTTTATTACTCCTAATGTTGATCTTTATTTGACTGGTTCAAATGCGTATTTTATGAGTAGTGAACTGGCTACTAATTTGACGGGGCGATATGTTGAGATAGAGGTTCTACCTTTGTCGTTTAAGGAATATCTATCTGCTCACAATTTCCCAGAACACAAGGGAAAAATGGAAGTGTTTAATGACTATCTATTTAGTGCCTTTCCTTATTTACTGCAAACATTATCTTACGCCGAGAATATTGACTATTTAAGAGGAATCTACAATTCTATTTTGTTAAATGATGTGGTAGCGCGGTTAGGCAATCCAAGCCCTACCGTCATTGAACGGATTTTGCGAACGCTTCTTAGTAGTGTAGGAAGCCTAGTATCGACCAATAAAATCAGAAATACCCTAATAAGCCAAGGCATTTCGTTATCTCATGCTACATTGGAAAATTATTTGACAACACTAACAGATAGCTTGCTTTTTTATGCTGTTCCGCGTTTTGATGTCAAAGGCAGAGCACTATTACAACGTTTGGAAAAGTATTATCCTGTTGATCTGGGATTTCGCAACCTCTTATTACCGGATCATAAAGAAGACATAGGCCATATGTTGGAAAATATTGTTTATCTGGAGTTGAGACGTAGATATCCTCAAGTGTATGTTGGTAACATTGACAAATACGAAGTTGATTTTGTGGTTGTAACTGATTTTGGCCACTATGCTTATTATCAAGTAAGTGAAACGACACTGGCTCCAGAAACATTAGAAAGAGAACTACGGCCGCTGGAGATTATTAAAGACCACTTTCCAAAGTACCTTTTGACAATGGACACCATCCAGCCATCTGCAAATTATAATGGCATTGAGAAGAAGAACATTATAGACTGGTTACTAGAAGGGGAGGGATGCTATGATGTTTGTTAAGGTACAGATGTTTCGGAACGATGAAAGTTGGCATAAGTAGTCAATAAACCAAGTAAAAGAATGCCAAAGTTTATCATTAGCGATAACGCTTCATAAACTGACAAGATGGCAACCTTTCCAGTGTCATAGGCATCACCTCCTAAAATAGATTTCAGAAGATGGAAAGCCTGGCTTTCTCTATTTCCCACCTCAAATAGTCACTCCCATGACTATTTGAGCCTGCGGAACTTTCCTACATTTTATTATTTGTAAAAGAATTTTGAATGAATAGTAATTAAATATAAAGAGATCTTTTGTGGTAGAATAAAGAGAGTTAAAGTCACAGGGAAGCAAAATGAAAAAAGTATTATTTCAAATGTCAAAAGAAAAATATAGTGATTCAAAGTTGTTGAGTAAAATATCAATAATTTTGATAGGGATATTCTGTATACTATTGTTACTAGATGTATGTAATATTCCAACATATCTTAATATGCCAACTGACTATAATTGGCTAGCCTTGCTTGGGAGTTTTATTGGTAGTTGGGTAACAATTTATGGTATTGTAAAAACACTGGAATTTGAAAGAGGCATTCATGAAGCTCAATCTAAAAATGAAGTGAGACCCGTTTTGAATGTATCTGGAGATATTTCTAAATTTGAATACAATGATAGTAAGCCAGATTACTCTTATTTTGTATATGAAGAAACACACTATTCATTACTAAAAGATTCGAAAATACCAAGTTTTAAATTGACTGTAAATAATCGAATTGGATTTTATCATGAATTTGAGATGATAGATAAAGGTGAAAATAAAACTATATATTTCAATACGGGACCTAAAATTTTTGTAAAAATTCGTAATATTGGATTGGGGCATGCTATAATAAATAAATTTATATTTAATAGTGGGTCTGGCGAAAGCTATGTCTATCATTTAGGAGCAGATGAGAAGTTTTCAATAGATTCTAATACTTCTAATATAATTTTATTTAATTTACCGTTATCTAAACCTAAGACAATTCAAATTTATTTCCAAGATATCCTTAAGACAGATTATTGTTATACTATGAAACTAGAATATATGGATGAATTAAACTTTAATGGAGAAAGTCATCCGAATCTAGTATTGGTTAAACAATATAATCTAGATAAGCCCATTACTAATTTTAAAATAGCAAGTAACGTATATTTTGAAGATTATTTTCCTATTGAGATATTTTAATAACATAGAAAGAAACACACATGAGAATTGCAGATTATAGCGTGACCAAGGCTGTCCTTGAGCGTCACGGGTTTACGTTTAAGAAGTCGTTTGGTCAGAACTTTTTGACGGACACGAATATTTTACAGAAGATTGTTGATACGGCTGAGATTGACAAAAACGTCAATGTTATTGAGATTGGGCCTGGTATCGGCGCTTTGACGGAGTTTTTGGCGGAGAATGCTGCTGAGGTCATGACTTTTGAGATTGATGACCGCCTCATTCCGATTTTGGCAGACACCCTGCGTGATTTTGACAATGTGCAGGTGGTCAATCAGGACATTTTGAAGGCGGATTTGCAGACGCAGATTCAAAACTTCAAAAATCCTGACCTGCCAATCAAGGTGGTCGCAAACCTTCCTTATTACATTACGACGCCGATTTTGATGCACTTGATTGAGAGCAAGATTCCTTTCCAAGAGTTTGTGGTCATGATGCAAAAAGAGGTGGCGGACCGCATTTCAGCGGAGCCAAACACCAAGGCATACGGCAGCTTGTCCATTGCGGTGCAGTATTACATGACGGCGAAAGTGGCCTTTATCGTGCCTCGCACGGTCTTTGTGCCAGCACCTAATGTGGATAGCGCCATCCTCAAAATGGTGCGCCGTGACCAGCCTTTAGTGGAGGTTCAAGACGAGGATTTCCTTTTTGATGTGTCCAAAGCCAGCTTTGTGCACCGTCGGAAAACCCTGTGGAACAACTTGACTAACCGCTTTGGCAAGTCTGAAGATGTCAAACTAAAACTCGAGCAGGCTTTGGAAATGGCAGAGCTGACACCAAGTGTCCGAGGTGAAGCCTTGACCATCGCAGACTTTGCCAAACTGGCAGACGCGTTGAGAGAACAAGATCTGTGATGTTTCGAGAGAAATGTCAGGTAAAGGCTAAGCATTAGCTACAATTTGAAAGATTAGGGGGTCAAAATGTTAAAAGAGTTGATTTATGGCAATACTAGAACCTATCTTATCAAAGGAAAGAAAGGTTATTTGCTCATAGATACAGATTGGGCAGGAACTCTTCCACAGTTTTTCAAAGCTTTGAAAAAATTGAATATAACAGTTCAAGAAATTAGTCATATTTTGGTTACGCACTATCATCCCGATCATATGGGCTTAGCACAAGATTTGATAGATTTAGGAATTAAACTGATTGTCATAGATGTTCAGAAAGATTATATTCATCAATCTGACTATATCTTTGAAAAAGAAGGAAATCAAGCATTCAAATCAATTCAGGATGATATGGTCTTAGTGCTCTCTTGTAATACTAGTAGAGAATTTTTAAGCGAGTTAGGAATTGATGGGGAAATTGTCCATACTCCTGGTCACAGTGAAGATAGTGTGTCTTTGATTTTAGATAGTGGAGAAGCTGTTGTCGGTGATCTTTATCCTTTGGAGCAGATAGTGCTATATGATAGTTCTATTTTGATAGATATATGGGATAATCTATTGGGGCGGCGATTAAACTGGATTTATTACGCTCATCCCTTACCCGATAATGTCTCTGCATGGTCTTCTATTGAGGAGTATAAACTGAGTCTTAGCTAGTGCGCACTTTAGAGTGAGAAATTATTTAAAAATTCATCCAATATGGGATGAGTTTTTTCTTTTAAGATAGGTTTACTCAAGCTATCATTTGCCTCCTATCTTTCTTTTTGTTACTATAAAAGAAAAGGCTTTCAAGGAGAGTTGTCATGAAAAAATCCCTCTATCTTTTAGGAGCGTTGCTTCTGTTAACCGCTTGTAGCAGTAAAACTAATCTAGAACCGAAACATGCATCTTATGATGACCTAGTGAGTCAGTATGAAAAGGCTGCTAAGGCTGATGCTTTTAACGAGAAAGATTATCCACTTGTGGATAAACAAATTGTCGACCTAATCAACCGCTTCTCTGGTGGTGAGGCAGATGTTTCCCATAAGACAATTGATTTAGATAAGGATGGAACAGATGAACTCCTGCTTGGTACCAAGGTTCAGGCTGGTACTGAGACCTTAACCCTCTATCTCGGTGCCTTTAGAGACCAAGATGGGAAACTGGTTGATTTGCTTAAAGACGTTAGGGTTGCGGATGCCGATCTCTTTTTCCAGTTCTATGATAATAACCGATTGGTTGTGGATAAAGCAACTGAGGGTGAAGTGGCAACCATTGTTTATGAATTGACAGATAAAGGGTACCAAGAGTTGCTGTATCAAGGTGTTGATGTGTCAGGTGACTTGACCGACGATGGGCAACTCGTCACGAAAGACCGTGAGGGTAACGCTTATGCTTCCTTCGAAGAGCAAGAAAACAAGCTCAAGGAAGTATTGGGGCATGACCGGACGGAGCAAATTATTGAGTAATGAAATAGATAAAACAGTAGTGGGATGGCTGTCTCACTACTGTTTTACGATATGAAAGTGGCTAAGAACGATGAGGTTCAGAGAGCCGTGGTGTCTTGCAGCAACAGTAAAGCAGTACTAGGCTGAATATCCCTCCGCTAATCAGAAAGGCGGTTTGGTAGGAAAAAGTGTCCATGAGAAAACCGAGTGCTGGATAAAGCAGTAGGGATAGCCCACCAACGAGGCTGCTATAAACTGATAAAATGGTTGAGCGGACAGTATTGTCACTGTTATGGTTAATGGCAGAGCTGATATATGGGAAAGCTAGGTCTATCAAGAGATTCGCTAGGATGAAGCCCAAAACCATTAGGACGGCTTGGTGCCCAGAAAAGAGAAGGACAGCGGTAGTAAAAATGGCTGTTACAATGCCAAAAAAGAGTCGAGGTGATAGTTGGTCGAAATATCGAGCAAGGTAGGCGCCTAAGATGCCACAAAAAGTTACCCCACCGATAATACTGGCAATCACACGTTCAGAGAGTCCTTGGCTTGCCAAGGCACCTTGTCCAAAAGTGACAAGGGCATTGACATAGACTTCAATAACTGTCATTGCAAGAATGAGCAAGCAGATGAGCTGGTGATTTTTAAGGGTGTGAAGGGTTAGGTGTATTTGAGAACTGACCGTCATAGAAGGTTTAGCCGATTTTGGTTTTGTCGAGATAGGAGACTTAAACTTCGACATTGCTATCCCTGATAGGGTGTAACAAAGCGCCTGCAAGGCAAAAACATGAGCATAAATCTGCTGAAATAGGCTACCGCCAAAAGCAGTTGCACAGGCAAGGACAATCAATGCTATGGTTTGGAGATTGCTCATGAGACGAAGATAGGACTTATCATGTTGGCGAGAGGTCACGTCTTCAAAGAGCAGCGCTTGGTCAGCACCGCTAGCAAGCACACTGGCAAGGGCATCTAGCATAAAGAGTAATGCCAATACCAGAAGCCTATTGTTAGATGGACTATAAGCAGTCAGCCAGAGTCCGAATGAAGAGATGGCATTTAAAGATGCCCCTAAAGCAAGAATGATTTTCTTGTCAAAACGGTCAGCAATCAGTCCAGCAGGTATCTCAGCTAGCATGCGCGTGAGGTTATATAGGGATTGCAGAAAGCCAAATTCAAGGGCAGTTACACCTAAACTGAGGCTATAAAGCATGAGAACCCCTCGACCGAATCGACCATTCATAAAGATGGTATAGAGGTAAAAAATAGAAAGATTAGACATGAATTTCCTCTTTTGATAGATTTCTAGTTGGTTTCATGCTATCATGTTTTTAAGCAAGCGTTACATTTTTTGTATAAGAGGGAAAAATAATGTTTGGAAAAATCGTCCGTCAGTTAAGACGGGATAAAGGAGTAACCTTGGAAGCGTTATCAGATGGCATATTGTCGACTTCACAATTGTCACGATTTGAGCGTGATGAATCTGAGGTAACGATTAGTATCTTTCATCAGCTCTTGCAGCGCTTAGGATTAGACTATGACGAATTGATGGCTTTCTCATCGGAGACCTCGCTGACAAAGCGTCAGCAATTTTTCCGAAAAATGGACCAGCTCTATCATCACCATAAGTTAGAGGCGCTAATTGCTTTACGAGAGGAGATTGAGGAAGCAAAGGAAGTTGATGCTTATTTTTTAACTATGTATCGTTGTGTCTTGGCGTCTTTGGAGCCATCGCTTGGCCCTTCTAAGGATACGATTGAAGCTTTGTCAGACTATCTTTTTGGTTTGGATTACTGGGGACAATACGAAATCACGCTTCTGGGAAACTGTGTTGATCAACTTGGTTATGATACGGTTTTTCTTTTGACTAAGGAATTGCTGGCTAAAAAAGCGACTTACCAATCTTTAGATAGAAATCGCCGTTTGGCTATTCAGCTATCCTTAAACGTCATGAGACGGTCAACAGACATGGGACGATTTGACGAAGCGATGTATTTGTCGGGGAAAATAGCACAGCTACTATGCTATGAGGATGAGTTTTATGAGAAAATAATTTATCGTTATGAAGAAAGTTACTTATTGTATCAACTGAAAAAAGGAGATAAGCAAGGTATGACAGAAGCCTTAGCGGTGTTACAGATTTTATCGCTAAAAAGTTTATATCCAGTCTATTTAGCGCACTTTAATGAAATCATAACGAAAAAACAACCCCTGTGAATACCTCTGAGGTAGCGGTGAATCGTGGCGGTTTGTTGGTGGTATTAAATCAAATCTCCCAATACCTGTCCAATGCCGTAAGCTACACCAGCAGCTAGCAAACCCACAATGAGCGTTCGAATGATTTCGACTTTTAGGGATTGTCTAGTAATGAGTGCCTTGACCCAGCCTAAAGCTGCTAAAGCTAGTGAAACAATGATACCTGCTAAGATTAAGGTCCAATGGCTTGGCATTCGGGTAAGCCGTTCAAGAATTAAGTAGGCAAAGAGAGGTACCAGTCCAAAAATGTTAAATGCTAAAAAGGTGGCTAGGGCATTTTTGAGTGCATGGCTCGGTTCATCATGATCTTCAGTTGTAGAACTGAGGTAGTCGCCAGCTGCCATGGAAAAGCCATCGGCCAGAAGATTTGAAAAACCAAGGACAACAATGGTAGTTGTTCCTAAATGTCCACCTGTAGCACCAGCGACAACTGCAAAAGTGGTAATGATACCGTCTAAGCCGCCGTAAATGATGGACTTGGCATGGTCTTGAAGAATGATTGAAGGCTGTTTGAAAGTTATGGTCTGTAAATTTGTCATTAGTCTAGGTACTCCTTTGTCAAAATGTATCATCTTTTTTACAATATTAGTATGACATATGGCTGGGTATAAGGCTAGAAACAAAAGAAAGGAATTGTCTGAAACCGAACAGTTTAGGCAAATTGTATGAAAAATGGATCTTCGCACACAGAAAACACAGGAAGCAATTTTTGACGCATTTTTTGACTTGTTAAATGAGTACAATTTTCACCAGATTAGTGTGGCTAAACTTATTGACAAAGCGCGAATTGGGCGCAGCACCTTTTACAGTCATTTTACAAGTAAGGATGACCTGCTAGTAGCAGTGACAGAGCAGCTGTTTCGGCATGTTTTTGAGTCCTCTTCTTATAGTGAACACATGAGGAATATTCAAAATGGGAGGGATGATTCGCTTCTTGATCTTTTGACACATCTCTTTCAGCATTTTAAAGAAAACGAAGCTAAGATTACAACACTTTTTAAGCTAGAAGATGCCTATTTTTCTCGGAGCCTCACCACTCAACTTTACAAATATCTAGTACCAATTGTTCAACCTCTTTATTTTGAAAATGGTGTAGCAATTTTACCAGAAGGTCTTATTCATCAGCAAATTGCAGGAACCTTTACGACCTGCTTAAATTGGTGGCTGACGCAGAAGACCGATATTACAGCCCGTGCAATGAGCTTTTACTATTTACAATTATTGGATTGAGGCTAGGCAAAATCGTAAATGGATTAGATTAATGTCGTCAAAAGAATGTTGGCTCTAAGCCGTTTTATATTGTCCAATTTTCAATAGGAAAGTTAAAATTTCAGTTTTTGTCCAGCCACTTTTTTGATACAATCGGCTAAATATTTCCCAAAACAACGAATTCCACAAAAAACATCAACAAGGTCTGTTTCTCATTTACTCTAACATAATAAGGGTAAAGTTGATAAAAATAATAATGATCAATATACTAAAATATAAAACGATTGAAATATTAGACTTGTTCAGATACCATAACATTTGGAACAATAGCATTCCACAGATTTACTTATATCCACTATTTTCAAATCTAGTTATCAAATTTGAACAAATTTATTATAAATGTATAAAAGCGAATTTGAAGATGAAAATTTTCAGAAAATAAGATTTTGGAACATCTAAAATCGAACATTTATACGAAAAGTTTTTAGTAAAATAAAGAAAATATATTGAAATTCATTGTTAAAAACGTTATGATAAGAGTGTCGGAAACAAACAGAATTTTTAAAGGAGACTATATCTACATGGTAAAAAAAAGAAGAATCGCTTTAAAAAGTAGTATTTTAGCAGTTGTAGCAGGGCTTAGTGTTGCTGCGTCACAAACTGCTTTAGCTGAAGATGTTGCTGTTCAGATCATGGGAGTTAATGATTTCCACGGTGCCCTTGATGCCACAGGAACAGCTCGTCTTGAAAGTGAGACTGTTCGCAATGCAGGTACTGCTGCGCAGCTGGCTGCTTATATGGATGACTCACAAGCTGAATTTGAAGCTGAAGCAACAGATGTCGATGCTAAAGAAACAATTCGTGTACAAGCAGGAGATATGGTGGGAGCAAGTCCATCAAACTCTGGGCTTCTTCAAGATGAGCCAACCGTTAAAGTCTTTAACGAAATGAATTTTGAATATGGAACACTCGGAAATCACGAGTTTGATGAAGGGTTAGCAGAATATCATCGTATTATGGCCGGTGAGGCACCAAAACCAGGGCAGTTTAATGAAATTGTAGATAATTATGCACGCGAAGCTAGTAAGCAAGAAATTGTTATTGCTAATGTTATAGACAAAGAAACAGGAGACATTCCGTATAATTGGAAACCATATGCGATTAAGGAAATTCCAGTTAATGACAAAGTTGCTCAAATTGGTTTTATTGGTGTTGTGACGACTGAAATTCCAAACCTTGTCTTGAAGAAAAATTATGAACAATACACATTTATTAATGAAGCAGAAGCTATTGCTAAATACTCTCGTGAGTTGAATGAAAAAGGTGTGCATGCGATTGTTGTTTTAGCCCATGTTCCTTCAACAAGTAAAGATGGTGTAGCCCAAGGTGATTCTGCCGATATGATGGCGAAAGTCAATGAACTTTATCCTGAAAATTCAGTTGATATTGTCTTTGCTGGGCATAACCATGTCTACACAAATGGGACTCTCGGTAAAACATTGATTGTTCAAGCAACCTCACAAGGAAAAGCTTATTCTGACGTTCGTGCTGTCTATGATACTGATATTTCAGACTTTAAAGCAACGCCAACAGCTAAGATTATTGCTGTGGCACCAGATAAAAAAGAGCCAAGTGCAACCATTACAGCTATTGTTGATGAAGCAAATGAAATTGTTAAGCAGGTGACTGAACAGAAAATTGGTACGGCAGCAGAGGCAACTGATATTTCTCGCGAAGTTAATGACTTTAAAGAAAGTCCAGTTGGGAACCTTGTGACAACAGCTCAACTAACGATTGCTAGAAAATCAATTCCTGATGTTGATTTTGCAATGACTAATAATGGCGGTATTCGTGCTGATTTGAAAGTACAACCTGATGGTACCGTAACTTGGGGAGCAGCACAAGCTGTTCAACCATTTGGTAACATTCTTCAAGTGATTGAATTGACAGGGGAACAAATTTACACTGCTTTGAATCAACAATATGATGAAGAAGAAAAATACTTCCTTCAAATGTCTGGTTTGAAATATATCTATACAAAAGCAGATGACACAACACCAGGCCAAACTTACAAAGTTGCTAAAGTTTTCAAAGCAGATGGCACAGCAATTGATCCAAAAGCAACTTATAAAGTCCTTATCAATGACTTCCTTTATGGAGGCGGTGACGGTTTCTCTGTGTTCAAAGGAGCTAAATTGGTCGGTGCGATTGATCCGGATACAGAAGTGTTCGTTGAGTATTTGAGTGATTTGGAAAAAGCAGGGCAAAAAATTCAAGCTAGTATTAAAGACACAAAAGTTTTTGTTGAAAACTATGTAGAAGAAAAAGAAACTGAACAACAACCAAACAGCAATGGTCAAATTTCAGAACAACAACCAGAAGTAACATCAGAATCTGGAAATAAAGCATTGGGGACTAACTCGGATAGCAAACCAGGAGTAAAACAAGGAAAATCATCAGAAGCTAAAGAGCTTCCTAAAACTGGTGATGAATCACTTCATACTCTTCTCTTTAGCATGAGCGGACTAGCTGCACTTAGCTTAGCAGGTTATCTCAAACGTAAGGAAGAACGTGAATAGTTGATAAATAAACATTAGAAAAAATGCGGTATCGTCTGATATCGCATTTTCACATACGACAGGCATGTTGTACATATGAGATGAAAGTCCTCCGTGGGCACCTGCTACCGGTGACCCAAATAGCGACTTCCAAGCCTGATTATCGTGAGGTAGCGGATAAAAACGGTCTGGGATAGACCGTTTTAAGTCTGACATTAGACATTATGACTGTCAGAGGAAGGGATAACTCAATCGTAGCCTTCTTGGTTTACTATCCATTTATTCGTGCTTATGATAAGAAATTATTACAAGAAGAGTCAGCGCAATATTAGTATTGTCAAGAGCTTAAATGACGACATGCTAAAGTAGCGATAGAACGAAAAAAAGTCTAGAATCAACGGTGTTAGTACCATATTCTAGACTTTTTAAGTCTTGAGTTAATAATGTAAACTCCCTGCTACCCAGCCTGAGCAGAGGGCTGACGTAATGTTAAAACCACCAGTGTGGGCATTGATGTCAAGAACTTCACCGGCAAAGTGTAGTCCAGAAACTTTTTTACTTTCGAGGGTTTTGGGATTGATTTCCTTGAGGTCCACACCGCCCTTGGTCACGAAGGATTTGGCTAAACTCATTTTACCTGTAACGGGAATATGGAACGCTTTTAGCTTTTGATTCAGTTCGTCCAAGTCATTGTGTGATAACTGTTTGATTTTGTCAGCATAGCCATGTGATAGAAAATCAGCCACACGTTCAGGAACTAACTTTTTCAGAGTGTTTTTGACGGATTTTCCACGATTTTCTTGGAAAAAGCGGTGCAACTCTTCAAGTGAAGTTTGAGGGATAAAATCAAGATGAAGGAGTTCTCCACCTTTGACAAAGGATGACATCCGTAAGGCAGCAGGTCCAGATAGACCAAAGTGCGTAAAGAGCAAATCGTGTGTGATGATGTGCTTGTTGTAGCTGAGCGTCACATCATCAAGTGAAATGCCTTGCAGTGCTTTGTGAGGAAAATTAGTGAGAAGAGGGCTTTCAGCAGCTTCAAGTTCTGTTACTGCTAATTTAAAATGTCTGGCAATATCATGTCCAAAACCAGTTGATCCAGTTGATGGATAAGATTTTCCACCTGTCGTAACAATGAGTTGGTCACAGGTTAATTTTTGATCAGCTGATTTTACATGAAAAAGATTATCGATTTTTTTAACAGAAACCACTTCAAATTGTGTTTTGATTTGTCCACCGAGCTCATGAATCTTCTTTTCAAGGGTGTCAATAATAGTCTTAGATTTATCAGTCACAGGAAACATGCGTCCATGGTCTTCAACCTTTAGAGCGCAGCCATTTTCCTCAAAAAAACGAATAATATCATGGTTATCAAACTGGGAAAAGACGCTATAAAGAAAACGTCCATTGCCAGGGATACCTTCGAGGAGTTCATCCAAGGTGCCATTGTTGGTGACATTACAACGACCACCGCCAGTTCCGGCTAATTTTTTACCAAGTTTACGATTTTTTTCAAGGAGGAGAGTATTTTTGCCGTAAAAGCTGGACGAGATGGTTGCCATCATGCCAGCAGGGCCACCTCCAATCACGATAGTATCAAAATGTGTCATAATTCTATTCTACCATAAATTGACATTAAAGGCTTGATGTGATAACATTTATAAGATAAGAAGTTTTTATTGAATGGTCGAGAATCGGATGATAAATTTCGCATTAAAGAAAACGGAGTATGTGTGTTGAAGGAAGTAAAGATGCAGATTGAGAAAACAGTCAGTGAATTAGCTGAGATTTTAGGAGTAAGTCGTCAGGCGGTTAATAACCGTGTTAAAACGTTGCCAGCAGAGGATCTTGAAAAAAATGATAAAGGTGTTACGGTTGTAAAGCGTAGCGGCTTAATCAAGCTTGAAAAAATTTACAAAAAAACGATTTTTGAAGATGAACCAGTGAGTGAGGAAGCAAAACATCGTGAGCTTTTAGAGATTTTAGTAGATGAAAAGAATTCTGAAATCACGCGTCTTTTTGAACAATTAAAAGCAAAAGATGAACAGTTAGCAGCTAAGGATGAGCAACTCCGTGTTAAGGATGTTCAGATTGCAGAAAAAGATAAGCAATTAGATCAACAACAGCAGTTAACATTAACAGCTATGCAAGATAAGGAACAGCTGAAGTTGGAGTTAGATCAAGCCTTGGAAGCAAAAACAGAAGCTGAAGAAGTGAAAAAAGGCTTCTTCGGACGTCTATTTGGTAAAAAATAAGAACTAATAGCCCGTAAGGGCTTTTTAGCTATCAGATAATTTTGGGAAAGGAATACTCAGTTTGAACTGAGAAGGGGAAGGTATCCAGACAAGATGAGAAAACACTTATACAGTTGTTTTCATATTCTCCCCTACACAACTTAGCATGATGAAAAAATTACAAGATTATATTGCTTTCGACCTTGAATTTAATACGGTTAATGATGTGAGTCATATCATTCAATTATCGGCAGTTAAATTTACGAATCACAAAGAAGTGGAGACATTTGATACTTACGTTTATACCGATGTGCCCTTGCAATCTTTTATCAATGGGTTGACAGGTATTACGGCGGAAAAAATTGCTGATGCCCCAAAGGTAAAAGAAGTGATAGCCCACTTTGCAGCTTTTGTGGGAAATTTTCCACTTGTTGGTTATAACGCTGGAAAATCTGATTTACCGATTTTAGCTGAAAACGGGCTTGATTTGACTGAACAATACCAAGTTGATCTCTATGATGAAGCCTTTGAGCGTCGCAGTAGCGACCTAAACGGTATTCTCAATCTCAAATTGACTAGTGTCGCTGGCTTTCTAGGAATCAAGGGACGTGGGCATAATAGTTTAGAAGATGCCAGAATGACAGCTCTTATCTATGAAAAATTCCTAGAATTGGATGAGAATAAATCTTATTTGATTCAACAGGAAGAAACACACGGTGATAATCCTTTTGCAGCTTTGGGCGGCTTTTTTGATTGACAAACTTGTAAACCTGATTTTAATAATATAGTGGATTGAGAAAATAATAGGACAAGGCTAGGGGCTGCTGGTAAAACTAGAGTTCATCAAAGTTACTTAATGATGTCCTAACCTTTCTTCAATCCACTGTATTTTAAAGAAAAAATCCCCTAGGGTTAGGGCTTGCTTGTAACGTTGTGTTATAGGGTAAGATGATGGGTGAACAAGGGATAAACCTTGTATCTCATAAAAGGAGGTGAAAGATATGTCTCAATATTCCACTGGTGAATTGGCTAAAATTGTTGGTGTTTCTGTCAGAACAGTTCAATATTATGATCAACGTGGTATTCTAATTCCATCAGAAATTTCAGATGGTGGTCGTAGAATTTATAACGATCAGGACTTGCAGAAACTCCAAGTCATTTGCTTTTTGCGCGACTTAGATTTTTTCAATTGATCAAATCAAAAGAGTTTTGTCTGAGGAAAATGCTGATGCTGTTCTAGAACTTCTATTAGAAGATCATGTTCAAGAACTTAAAAAGCAGGTCGTAGAACAAAAAACAAAACTTGACAAGACTGTCAATCTACTTGATAGTGTCAAAAAAGACAAGGACTATTCACTTGAGAAATTAAAAGACATTTCGATTACTATGAAAAATCAAAAATCTTGGAGGCGTTTATGGCTCAATATGATTTTAGGGATTATTCTAATTTCAGCAGTTTATGTTGGTGTTATTATATTAGCAACAACAGTCTTTAAATCAAAACTAGTTGCTTTCGGAGCTATTCCAGTATTCTTTATTGGGGTGAATCTGTGGATACAACATTACCTCAGTAAAATTGAATATCTCTGCCCCAGCTGCCATCAGACATTTGATGTAACCTTTAAACAAGTAGCTGTAGCTAGTCATACCCCACGCACGCGTAAGCTAACTTGTCCACATTGTCATGAAAAATCTTACTGCCTTGAATTGGCAAAAGAAAAATGAAACAATCTCCGTTGGATGTCCAGCGGAGATTGTTTTGATTAGAATGGTAATTTACCTGCGAAAGCACCAAGTGATTTTTTAGTTGCTTCGTCGATTTGGTTTAAAGCATCGTTGACGGCTTGGATAGTCATATCTTGCAACGTTTCGATATCTTCTGGGTCAACAATCGCTTCTGCAAAGTTGAGCGACACTACTTTGTTATCACCAGTCAATTCAGCAACCACTAAGTCTTGAGCTGATTTTCCAGTAAAGGTTGTATTAGCAAGTTCAGTTTGTTTAGCCTCCATTTGCTTTTGCATTTTTTGTGCCTGTTTCATTAGGTTTTGCATATTCATCATAAGATTTTTAAGATTCCTTTCGTATCAAGGGTTTAGACCCTCTTGTTAAATTTCCGTTGCCTTATTGTTAAAAATTTTCAAAGGCAGAAGTTACTTTAAAAAGAATATCAAGTGTGTGATATCTCAGTATAATTCCTATTATATCATTTTGGATAGATAACTTAAAGGCTAGAGTTAATTTAATATATGACATACGCCTATACGCATGAAAACTTTCTCTACATCCATTTGTGCCCTGACATCAATTTTGAAAAGATAGTTTTTTAAATCAATTATCTGCTTAGTCTTTTTCTCCAAATAATTGGACTAAATAAAAGAAAGTAATAGAGTACTTTAGTACCTGTCAGGAAAAGTGGTTCGCGGGGAGACCAATTCGGTGAGGGTCAGTAATAGCGACTTATAGTCGTCGAATAAAAGACTGGGCAAAAACTCAAATTTTAGCCTTGCTGTTGAAAATTGAACAAAATAAAATGGCTTATAATCAACGTTTTTGACGACATTATTCTAAGCCATTTACCATTTTGAAGACTTTTAGCCCAGCCTCTTGTTGATTATTCGATGTGTGTCGCTCAACGGTTTAGTATCTGGTGAAAGGAATATAGATGTCAGAATTTCTAGATAATATCCTATTTTGTATCAATATGTTGGAAACTTATAATTAAGTGAAAGCCAATAAAGGCTAAGCTGGAATTGATGGCAACACAATTATATAGATGTCTATCTTCGCCAACACTGGCGAATCGTCAAGGAACTGATAAAACAGATGACCTCAGTCAGTCCTGCGAGTTGAAATTCCTAAACCCTAATGGAGGGAGCCATTAACTAGGAATCTCTACAGTGATGGATAGAATGGTTCAGCAGGACATCGTTCAAGTTGTCAGTCCTCTCTGTAGACCTTATTTCTCTAAGACAATCTATGGATTCACAGAGAGGACACCTGAAAAAGCCGTCATTAAGCTATTAGAATACCTTAATGACGGCTCTATTGTAGCTCACCGTATCTAATGGTAATCCATTTGGCAGCGAGCAGTTCACTAAATTAGATTCTTATCTTCGATGACAGACATTACAAGTTAGTTGAACCACCGTGTGCTTGACGGCAAGCAAACGGTGTGAGAAGGGATAGAGATTAGCCTTTCTTGATTGTCTATCAGAAACTTTACATATTAGGATGTGATTTAGGCTCAGTTGTATTTTGAGTATTGATCAAGTTATTAAAATCAATAGTAAAGACCATATAGTCGTCTTGTTGTTCAAAATGGTAGGATAATCGATGTTTGGAGAGGATTTGTTCGACGATATAAAGGCCAAGTCCTGTTCCGCCATCTTGACGGTTGCGACTAAAGTCTGGACGGTAGAAAGGTTGAAAAACTTGCTCAAGCTGATCGTCTTCTAAAACGTGTTCGGCTTGGTTAGCGATGCTGAGTTTCCCATGGGTGAGAGTTAGTGTCACCTTACCTCCAGAACGAGTGTAGCGAAAAGCATTATCTAGAATGTTTTTAATCGCTTTGTCTAGGTAGAGTTGATGAGCTGAGATGGTGCAAGGTTCTAAATGAACATCGAATTGCAAGTGTTTTACCGCAGCTATTCCTTCGTAGATTGGTAAGGTCTCCATCAAGAGTTTTTCCAGTGAGAATGTATCCTGATAGGGTTTGAGAATTAAATCTAGCTTAGATGCCTCTAGGATGGACTGGACAATCTGTCCCTGCTCCTTTAAAATTTGGTGGCAAAGTTTAAGGTATTTATCACGATTTTTAAAATCACCAACATTGTAAAGCATGCCTTCAATCATTCCCGTCATACTGGTAATAGGTGTTTTGAGTTCGTGAGAAGTCATGCGTAGGAAATCCATTTTTTGTTTTTCTCTGAGGAGAGTTTTTTGGTTTTCATGTTCTAAATGTTCAATGCTGGTGAGCAGATGATTATAGAGACTATTGATATCTTGGGCGAGATGTGCAATTTCATCTTGGCCAGATACTTGACAAGTCAGCCCTTTTTCGAGACGTTGCATTTGACGAGTTTGTAGAGAAATCTCCTTGATGCGTTTGGTAGATAGGCGGCTATAAATTAAGACGGCAATACCAACAATCATGATAAAGAGGAGAATAACGAAAGGGTACATGGTCAGCAAAGTTTGGCTGATAGTCGTTAAAGATGGAAAACTATATTCGCCAGATAAGAATAAAAGCTTTCCTTCGTCAGTCACTAGATTTGCTGTCCAAAGACCAACTTCGTCGCTTTCAACATCCGATAAGGTTTGTGAGTCAATACTGTCAAAGCTATCTGGATATTCTAGTATAGGATAAATCAGATTTCCTTCTGTGTCAGACAGAGAAAAGAAGATACGGAAGTGCTTTTCATCAAGTATTTTCAATTGCTTAATGATATCAGTTTTACTTTTGTGATTTATTTGGTTAACAACTTGATTAAAATCTTGACGCAGCTCTTCCTTTTTAGATTGATTGTAATAGATCGGTAGAGTGAAGTAAAGAATTCCCAGAAAGAAGAGGGTGATTAAGGAAATGGTGGCACTTAGGGTGATGAAACTTTTTCTAGTAATTCCCATGTGCAGAGTCCTCTAACTTGTATCCTCTTCCAACAACAGTGCTTAAAGTAAGCTCGGGTATCTTCTTACGAATATTTTTAATATGGTTATCAAGTACGCGACTGTCCAGTTCACTATATCCCCAGATACTCATCATGAGGTTGTCTCGGGTAACGAGTTTTCCCTGGCGCTTAGCTAAAAGCTCCAAAATATCGTACTCTGTCTTAGTTAGAGAAATAGCTTCTTGATTGAAGTAGGCGGTTGAATTGTCTATATCTATTTTCAACTGACCGAACTGAATTTCCTTTGGTGGCTGAGTTTGGTGCAAAACATTTTCGATGCGTTTCATGAGAATTAAGGGTGAAAAAGGCTTGACTACATAATCGCTGATGGTATGGTTGAAACTGATTAGCTGGGTATATTCATCATCCATAGCTGTCAGCATAATAATAGGCACATCAGAAGTCTGGCGAATCTTTTTTAAAACTTCTAAGCCACTGATGCTAGGAATCATAATATCCAGAAGAACGAGGTCAAATTTATCCTCTTCAAAGGCCTCTAAGGCTTTTTGACCATCAAAGATTGAAACAACGCTATGATTATATTCTTTTAGAAATTCCGTTACAATTTGATTGATGGCCGTATCATCTTCAACTAATAAAATATGTGCCATGCGATAGCTCCTTTATGTTTGGTTTAATAATGTATTACTTTAATTATACTACAACTGCTATAGGGATTTAACCAAAAGGGTTAAAATTAGGTGAAAAATAGATGGATGATAGATGGACAAGATATCCAAGTGCTAGAATGAGCGTATCAATAACAATACTCATTGAGTGATAACAGAAAGGAGCTATTATGGAGATTCAACATGTTAAAGTACTTGCCTTGTTTTTGGAAGGCCTACTGTCTTTTTTCTCGCCCTGTGTTCTGCCAATTCTGCCAATCTATATTGGTATTTTGGGAGGGCAAAGTGAAGGTGTTTATGACTCTAAACACCGTAAGAGGGTTTTCTATAATACTTTAATTTTTGTATTAGGAATAGCTACGACCTTCTTCCTACTTGCTTTTGCTAGTAGTTTTTTGAGTCGTTTCTTGACTCAACATATTCGAGTGCTACAAATCGTTAGCAGTATCTTAATTATTCTTATGGGTCTATTTCAATTAGGAGTCATTAAGTCAGTTGTATTGACTAAGGAGGTTTCTGCTAAGGCTAAAGTATATCAAGCTGGACAGACGGTCACCCCTGTTATAGCTTACTTAATGGGGTTTACCTTTAGTTTTTCATGGACGCCTTGCATCGGTCCAATTCTAGCTAGTGTTTTTTTCTATGCGAGTAGCCATTCAGGTATTTGGAGTATTCTCTTAATATCGGTTTACTGTATTGGTTTCATTTTACCTTTTATTCTGGTAGCTATTTTTTCTCAGAGGGTGTTGGATTATTTCAAAAAGCAAGCTCGTTTGCTGCATTATACCAAAATGATTTCGGGGATATTGCTTATCTTGATTGGTTTATCTATCTTAACTGGATTATTTGCTAATTTAACACATTTATTCAAATAAAAGGAGGAAAACAATGTTTAGAAAATCTTTAGTATTGACGGCTTGCCTCTGTGGCCTTTTCTTGACAGCCTGTGGCACGGGGAAGTCAACGGAGACTAAATCCATGTCATCAACAGTTACACAAACGCAGGCGCCAGAGCAAGGAACAGAAGGAAAACAAGGAGAGAGCGCCCCGCAATCAGTGGTTGAGGGAGAAAGAGCTCCTGACTTAACATTGATGGACAAAGATGGGAAAGAAGTATCCCTAAAAGATTATGCTGGTAAAAAAGTTTATATTAATTTTTGGGCGAGCTGGTGCAAACCTTGCTTGGCAGAAATGCCTCATATTGAAAAAGTCTATCAAAAATATAAGGACAACAAGGACTATGTTTTCTTGAGTGTTACGTCACCAAAAGACGCTAAGTTTAATAACAACTATGCTTTAGATGAAAGTCAAGAAATCATCATGGCTGCTGCTAAAAAAGTAGGCATAACTTATCCGGTTCTCTTTGATCAGAAAGATAATGCGATGTTATCTTATGGGCTTCGAGCGTTTCCAAGCCATATCTTTATCAATAGTGATGGCACAGTTAATAAGGTTTTCTCAGGAGAATTGAACAAGGATACTTTAGAAGCTGGGCTTAAAGGGTTGAAATAAGAGTAAGAGTGCTGCGTAAATTTTTGTAGATTTGGTTTTGCTGGAATCCTCCTTTATGTTTGTGTCAATTAGACAAGTATTACTAAAAGGAAAGAACTTCCAACTTGCTAATAGACCCAATTAAAACAACACTTTGCGTATCATAAATTCAAAAAGCACAGCAGTATAACATAATAAAATTATTAGACTTATTCGGAAACTCAATAACTTAATTTTAAAATAATGGTTAGATATAAGTAGAACTATAAAATGCTATTGTTCTAAATGTTATGGTATCTGGACAAGTCTATTATTTTGCCGCTTTTAGCCAAGCACAAATTTTTTTAAGTCTTGGTTTAAGTCACGGATTATTAATCGTTCTATCTTCTACCTTGTAGGTTATAGTAGCATAGGTAGATCAAAGTAGGGCTAGACTATTATAGGATTAAATTTATTTTTCAACTAGGCAAAAACATGACGGTTATTCATGCCTTGAAAATCTTAGAATCAGCCAATTGAGAAAATCACTTGAAAGTATTTTTTAGCTATGAATAATCTAGAAGAGATACGAGGTTATAAGCCTCAACCTCTCTCATTAAGAGTAGAAGCCATACGACTTATTTATTTTTCATGTTGACTTTCAAGTAAAAGGAATTTTTGATAAGCTTAATGCTCTTAGGTCTATGCCTGATTCAATAGCATAATGGCAGAAAAATTATGTCTTTCTATTTTTTAATAGTACTGTGGTATAATAAAGGAATGAAAGAAATTAAAAAAATTGAAATGATGGAGCAAATACTCAATCAGAGTTTAGAACAAGCAAATCGGTTGGGGCAGGCCTTAGAAACTACTCAAAATCATATTTCTCAGCTTGAGACTCTTTTTGCTTACTATGGAAGTTCAGGGTGGCGTAAGCATATTGAGCTAGATGAGAAAGGGAAAATTCCATATAATATTCCACGAGGAGTCTTATCAGAAGATGGGATTTATAATGCCATTCTAGATTATCGTGAGTTAGCCCAGACTATGCGGATTCTAGCAGACCGGATTGACCATGCTATTTTGCCGGAGGAATAGATTCATCCAAGATGGGAGTACTGAAGGAGTAGTCTCAATGATATGTCAAAAGAAAAGCTGAGATTTTTGTACGACAAGTGAGAGTGGGCCCTCTCCGCGCAGTTTATTAGGATGGCTGTTCACAATTGCGTAACAAGGGTTTAGGGCCTCCAATTTCGAGAAATTATAATTTTATATCTGTTTCTTAGTAGTTCTTAGTAGCAGGTTTTGATAGTCTCTCTCCTCAGACTCTTTTCACCTTGCGAAAAGTGCTAGTGGTAGGAATTCGTCGTTTGTAATGCTTACAGAAAATACCAGTGAGGGGTCCATTGTGAAATAATCATATAGTGAAGGTAAATGAATTATAACACTGAAATAATTTATATTAAAGAGGAATACTATTTTAAACTAGACCATTAGACTTGTTGGGAAACTTGATAACTTGATTTAAAATAATGGATATCAGTAGATCTGTGGAATGCTATTGTTACAAATGTTATGGTATCCGAACATGTCTATTATAATAAACTTGGCTTTGCCTATCATTTTCTCATTTCGTGGTTGTTTTGAGTTTATGGTACGCAAAGTTTTTAGTTTGGCTAGAATTAACTAGCATAACGGGGGGATTCGGGATAAATCAGAATTATACTTTCTCTGCCTTTAGATAAAAAACAGATGCCTGATAGGGGCTGTTGAGACAATTGTGATATGATGATAGAATAAAAAATAAAACACATTGGGAGAGAATATATATGATAATTTTAGAAAAAATCAGAGGTTCGGAAAAATTACAGTACCTCAAATGGTGGGATATTCTTATTTTGACCCTTATTTTGTTCCTTCAGGCTATCCAAAGTTCATTTGCTGCCTTTTCTACGTTGGAAGATAGTGCGGTTGCAGAATTACCAGCGTTTACCAGTGATATCAATTGGCAGGCTTTTTCTCAACAAGCTTTCTTACTAGCCTTAGCTTTTTTATATTTATGGTTACGGCATTTTGATTTTTCAGTTTGGACTTCCAAGATTCGTGTAACCCCTAAATGCATCTTGATGGGGATTGGTTTATTTTTTGGTGTAGCGATTTTATTTGATCTCTACTTTATCGCCGCATCTTATCTCTTACCTCCGACACCTGTGGATTCTGTCTACTATGAAACCGAACAAATGATGCACCCTTTGCTTCAAAAACTATCTGAGATTGATCTTTCTCTCCTAGTTTACTCTGCTTTAAACGGTTTTTATGAAGAGATCTTCTTCTTGGGGATTTGTTTGACAGTCAAGCCAGAGCACAGACGCTGGGCCTTCCTCTATTCCTTATTGGTACGCTACTCCTTCCATACTTACCAAGGGAATGTCTCTGCTCTTGCGATCGGTTTTCTCTTGGGAACCATTTACTATGTGCTTTACACACGGATGAAAGAAAAAAATATGTTCCCATTTTTCCTTGCTCATGCTATTAGTGATGTTATGGGAGTTGGGATCCTCAGCTACTTTATTTTAGTCTAGCCAAAAGATAGTCCATCTATTTAATCATACGAAAGGAAAAACAACATGACGCATAAAAAATCCGTTGCTGCTATTTCGATAGCCTATGTTAGCATCATGCTGCTCAGCTACTTGTACACATTTCACCTGAAAGGTGTTGCCTACGGGGCTCCAGATTTCTTTAGGTATGAATTGCCCTTCTTGATCCTCTTAGCTAGTATGATGGTGATGTATGTTGTAAAAAAAGGAAAAGACCTTCCTCTCGTCACCCCTTTTCCAGCAAAAAACTCTTATTTTTTCTGGGGATTTGTGCCACTTATCCTAACCTTAATAGCTTTTTGGCTAGTAGGCTTTCAAGTTAGTTGGTCTTTTCTGCTCCCATTTTTAGCGACCTTGTGTGTCGGTATTGGGGAAGAATTTCTATTTAGGCGCGTGATTTTAACCTACTTCTTGAAGTATTTCTCTATCCATAAAGCTGTTGCTCTATCATCGATTTGCTTTGGGTTGTTTCACGCCATCAATGTCTTTGCAGGTAGTGATGTAAAAACTGTCCTACTACAGGTCATGGTTACCACCCTTTCTGGCTTTTACTATGCTTATCTCTATCTTTTTGCACAACAGATTGCTTGGAGCGCTGTCGATCATGGGATATGGGACTACCTTGTTTTTAGCGGACCTGTTCAACAGCATTCCTTATTTGTTACCGCTATCCTACTGCAACAAAGTTTACGGTTTGTTCTGGCCCTTTTTATGGCCTACCGTGTCAGCAAGCTCATTCGTAAAACCACGTGCTAGATAAGGAGACCATAAACTATATGACCTATGAAAACATTATAGAGGCTAAAAAAGAGTCTCGCTACAATTTCAGTTGGTGGCTCGCCCCTATCATCGGTTTTGCCCTTTTACTCATCAGTCAAACAATTGGTCTTTTATGGGCAGAAATAACAAGACTTCTGACAGGGATAGAGAGCCAGATTTTAGAATTGTTCAGTTTTGCCTTTATCGCAAGTGCTATTCTGTTATGGACAAGACTGGTCGAAAAATCTCCCTGGGCGGGACTGGGGATGTTCCGCAAAAATTTTTGGAAACAGTTTTCTCTTGGCTGGTTCTTAGGTGCAGGGTTACTGCTATCTTGTGTTTTACTGATGATGGTTTTGGGAGCTGTCAAAATTACTTCTGTTAACTTCTCACCTAGTTTAGTCGGACGATTCCTTGTTCTTATTCTCGCTTGGTCCGTCCAGTCTACAACTGAAGAACTTCTCTGTCGTGGTTGGCTTTTTACTTCCCTTTCTACCAGGTATCCTATTTATTGGTCTATTTTTGTCTCTGCTTTCTTTTTCACCATTATTCACATTGGCAATGACGGTTTGAGTCTGATTCCCCTCTTGGACTTATTTGCTTTTGGAGTTCTAGCAGCTCTTTGCTTCTTAAAATTTAATAACCTCTGGGTGATTAGTGGCATTCATGCTGCGTGGAATTGTTTCCAAGGAAGTGTCTTCGCCTTTCCTGTGAGTGGAAACTCTACTGGTGCTGCCTTTGTGAATGTCAGCCTCCATGGAAAAAATTGGTTATCTGGTGGACCTTTTGGGGTTGAAGGGAGTCTGATTAGTGTCCTAGTCCAACTTATCTTTATTAGTTGGTTAGTCTTTGATCTATTTTATAAAAAACAAGGAGAGACCAAACTTCATCTCCTAAACTCTAAGTCATAACACTAAAAAATGTCAAACCTCCACCAAACTGACTGTTGGTGGAGGTTTTGATATGATAGCCTTACTCTTAATCGTTGAGACTGGTCCTATCTTGCCAGTATCACATCTAGCTCTTCCCTATCTTCTGGTGTTAACTGAACTTCTAAGGCCTTAACCGTCTCCCTCATGCGACCGACTTTAGTTGTTCCTACTAGAACCACATCAATAGGTTCTTGTGCCAGCTCCCACGCCACTAAAACATCTGCCTTAGTACAGCGATGACGATCAGCGATGATTTGAAGGCGGTCGCTTAGAGACTGCTCATATTCTGTTAACTGCTGCGTCTTAGAACGCTCTGTTTCATCTCCTGCCTGCCGCGTTAATCGTCCACCAGCTAACACTTTATAAGCCGTAAGAGAAACCTTCAAATCCTTTAGCATTGGAAAGAGTTCTCTCTCATCCCTTCTTTCCATGATGTTATGGCTGTTTTGCAAAGAAATAAAAGGCGTCCAGCTATAAGATTTCGCTGTATACTGATATTTAGCGAATTGCCAAGCAGACATATTAGAAGCACCAATATAGCGGATTTTTCCTAGTTGAATCAAATCATGGAGTGCTTTCATCGTCTCCTCGACTGGAGTTTCTGGATCAGGTCGATGAATAATGTATAAGTCAATATAATCCGTTTTTAACCGTTTGAGGGACTTTTCCACCTCATCAAATAAAGACTTACGTGACAAATTACCTGTTGTAGGCCTATTGCCATAAGGAAGACCACTTTTGGTAGCAATAACGACATCCTCACGGTTAGTGTATTTTTTTAGGGCACGACCGAGAATGATTTCCGATTCGCCATCACTATAAATGTTGGCAGTATCAAAAAAGTTAATCCCTAAATCCAGACACTCTTTGATAATCTTTTCTGCAATATCTTCTCCAACAGTCCATGAAAATAATTTTCCTGGAGTTCCAAAACCCATTGTTCCCAGACAAATGCGGGATACCAACAGTCCGCTATTTCCTAACCGAATATAATCCATTGTTTACCCTACTTTCTTATTTTCGCTGTTCTAATCCCTCACAATACCCAAGTTAGCTTGACGATATTGACTTGGGGTTAACACGATTTGCTTCACCAACTGGGCAATGGCTAGACGAGAAATTTGGTTCCCTCTGATCACCTCTCCTTTATCAAAGAGGTAATAACTGATGTTTGGGCTATTATCGAACCAACCTGGTCTCAGAATAGTATAGTCGAGGTTGGATGCTTCAATCACATCAGTAGCTTCACGATATGGTTCTAAAACAGGTTGAACCTTCCCATTTAGTCCTGGTAATTCGCCATAGATGCCATAGGAGGAGGTAAAAATCAATCGTTTTACTCCGGTAGTTGACATCGCTAAGCAGATCGCTTCTGCCATTTTAGGCAAATCACCTGAAAGGGCGACAAAAACCACATCTGAGCCCTTTACAGCCGCTGTTAAAGCAGCTTGATCATAGACACTGCCTGCTATTTTTTGAATGCGCTCTTGGTCTGGCAATCGGTCAGCAGAGCGTGAAAAAAGGGTTAACTCCACCTCTGTCTCTTTTAGCAACACCTTAGTCAGCACACGTCCTAGGGATCCTGTTGCCCCAATAATCGTTACTTTTGTCATACTGATGTTCTCCTTTCATTCTTATCAATAGGTTGATGCAATCTGCTTGGTAATAATCCACTGCCCATGTTGCTTTTCAAAGTGCATTTCAATCTGCAAAGGCCAAGTGCTTGGACCTGAGCCCCAGATACGAGCCTTGACTCGGCTTTGTCCAATGAGGCTAGCGGTATCACCGTTCATCTGAATATTGGTGATGGCTTCTTCCTGCCAGCTGTAGTACGCCATTTCCCCAGAAGCAATAGCATCTAGCCATTCCGCAACAGGTTGGCGATAACCTGTCATATGAATCAATTCCGTTTCAGGCTTTAAGAGTTTCTCTAATGCCTGTATATCTCCATCCACCATGGCTTGATTCACTTGGCTATAGAGGTTTTTTAAAATTTCTTCTTCTGCGTGACGTATCATTGTTCTTGTCCTTTCTGAACTGGATTGTTCTGCCGTATCTGTTAGTCTTGTTTCTTGGCACCCCATCAATAAGAGAGCTATCCCTACAAGTAAAAGTATCTGCTTCATCACAACCTCCTTTTGCTTGATAATTTTATTATAGTTGGCTATAATAAAATTATCCAATACTTATTTTAGATAAATTATCAAAAAATTTTATAAGGAGTCGCTATGAATAGTAAGCAAATGGCCTATCTGATCGAAACGGCAAAGACTCTCAACCTCAGTCGTGCCGCTGAAAATCTATTTATTTCCCAACCTTCCCTTTCCTATCAAATCAAAGTTATTGAAGAAGAAGTCGGATTTGCTATTTTTGATCGAATCGGTAAAAGCATTCGTCTCACACCTGCAGGCCAACAACTTATCACCTCACTTCAGAGGATTTCAGTTGACTTACAATTTGCCATTGAGCAAGCTCAAAATCTGGGTGGACGCTACCAAAATGCTTTGAAAATTGGTTTTCCAACTCGCACATCCCTCTACTATCTCCCTCAAGCGATAAAAACATTTGAAGAAAAGTACCCTACTGTCCAGATTGTCCCTGAGATTCATCCGCAAAATGAGTTAATAACCAGTTTTTTACACAAGGAATTAGATTTGTTGCTCCTTCCAACAGAGGAAGCAGACAAACTCAGCGGCATAACAGCTCATCCCCTCTACACGAGTCACATCTATCTTCTTTGCCAGCACAGTGACCCGCTAGCTCAGTTGGAAATCGTAACGATAAAAGATTTGGCACACCGCACCCTCCTAGTCAACGGGGGCTCCAGCAACACACTTCGTCAGGTCCAACAGCATGTTATCTCTCAGGTGCCCATTCAGTATTACAATAGTCCTACCCACGACTTTACCTTAATTCAGGTCGCTAGCGATAAAGCTATCTGTCTGTCTCCTGGTTACCTCAATGATCATTCTGATGTCTTTGCTTGGAAACCCTTTGAGTGCCCCGAACATTTCGACTTTGTTCTCTGTCATCATCGAGATAAAACCCCTCCCTACCTTAAGGACTTGATTAGCGTCCTTCAAAGGCTTTATACTAGTAGCCCCTTACCACTTTAAGACAATATCTGTCTCGATAAAATCCCACGTCAAAAACGCGCCTCAATAGAAGCGCGTTTTGTCTTAACTCTCACTTTTTGCTTAAATAGGTTTGAAATAATATTAGTATATAGAAAAAATCGAACATTGAGATGAAGCAAAGGAATCACTGTGAGTACTAGTATTACAACACCTTACCGAGAAAATCCTTGGTTCGCTCTTCTTTAGTATGCTCAAAGACTTCTTCTGGTTTTCCTTCTTCTACAATCACACCACCATCCATAAAAATGATACGATCTGCTACTTCACGAGCAAATCCCATTTCATGAGTCACAATGATCATGGTCATGCCTGAGCTAGCCAAATCCTGCATCATGGCCAATACTTCACCAACTATTTCAAGAAGTAGGCTCATCAAATAACATCACATCGGGATCCATAGCTAACCCATGTGCAATCGCAATTCGTTGTTGCTGACCGCCTGATAAATTTTGTGGAAAAGCAGACACTTTTTCAGGTAATCCTACCTTGTCCAACAACATCATAGCTTTTGTTTCTGCCTCCTCCTTGGGCATCCCTTTGGTTTTAATAGGGAAAGCGTAATGTCACCCAAAACGGATATATTGGGAAAAAGATTGAACTGTTGATGATAAACCATTTCCATCTTTTTTCGAATTTTAAAAATATCATTTTTTATCGGTATAGTCAATTGAAATAGGGATAGGACAAAAGAGCTTCATAAAAAGTATTGTAATTTGGCAATATTTTTTTGAGGTGCTTTT
>NZ_CACVCC010000023.1 GCF_902729355.1 Streptococcus sp. S784/96/1
TTGGTTTCAGAAACTTTGAAAACTTCAAAACTCGTATTTTCATTGCCATAAACATAAAACGAGAGAAGACAAGTCCTGTCCTCTCTCGGTGTTAAATGGGGCAACCCACTACAGTTGACAAAGAGCCTTTTTTATCTCTTGGTTTGTTTAAAAAATTCTTTTAAAGCATCTTGCCATGTTGGAATAACAAAGCCAGTTGATTTTGCTTTGTCTAAATTCATCGTTGAGTTAAGTGGACGCTTAGCTTTAGCTGGAAAGGCTGATGAATCAACAGGTACAACTTCCACATCGGTATCTTTTAGAATTTCCACCGCAAAATCATACCATGTAGTATCTTCTTTGGCATCATTTGACAAGTGATAATATCCAAATTCTTTTTGATTTTCTGCTAAGTAGCACATAAATTCTGCAAGTGTACGTGTCCATGTCGGACGGCCGTGTTGATCATTAACAACCGTTAAACGAGAGTGTTGCTTTGCCAAATTTTGCATAGTAAAGACAAAGTTTTTACCGTAATTTCCAAATACCCAAGCCGTTCGAATAATATAAAATTTATCAGCATATTTTTCAACCGCTTCTTCTCCTAAGCGTTTAGTGCGCCCATATTCTGTCTTAGGATCTGGTTTATCGGTCTCTAACCATTCTTGACCAACTGGTTTTTCACCATCAAAAACATAATCTGTTGAAATATAAACTAACGTTGCATCATATTTAGCAGCTGCTTTAGCAACATTTTCTGTACCAATCACATTGATCGCATGGTTTAATTCTTTTCCTTCATCTTCTGCTGCGTCAACCGCTGTATAGGCAGCACAGTGGTAGACTAAAGTTGGTTTCACTTGCCTAAAGACCTCATCGACTTTTTCAGCGTTTGTGATATCCATTTCGGCAACATCAACTGCAACATATTCTTCATTTCTTTCATCAAGCAAATAGCGGAGCTCTGTCCCAAGCTGTCCATTAGCACCCGTTACTAAAATCATATGATTCTCCTTAGATTGTATTTTCTCTATTGTACCAAAAAAAGGGTGATAAAGCACCCTTTTAATTTTCATGAATCATTCCCGTAGTTGCTAATGTCAATGAGTGATTTCAGGATAGAAAAGTCAATTTTTTGAAAATACAATCAAATAACCCATATTATGCACGATCCAACTGTCCTTACACCAACAATTTCAATTACCTTTATATCTGAAAACGCCAAAACTTTGTGGCGATAATGTTGAAAAATGGATGTTCTCCTATAAGTTGATAAGCTAAAACATTAATATCATGTGGCGATTTTTATTTTTATAGTCTTCCAATCGCTTGATAGGACCGGGAGGAAGAACAACGGGAATGCTTCTTCATATTAACGTATTCCGAGAGCAATCCGTGCATAACGACTTAGACGATCAACTGTCCAGGCTGGGTACCATACTAATTTAACATCCACTTTAGTGACTTCTGGAACTGACTTCATGGCATCATGAATTTGATCCGTGATTAAATCAGCCAAGGGGCACCCCATCGTCGTCAAAGTCATATCAATCTCAGCAGAACCATCTTGTTCAAAACGGATTTCATAAATTAAACCGAGATTAACAATATCAATGCCAAGCTCCGGATCGATAACTTCTTCTAACCCTTGAAGAATATTATCTTTAATGGCTAGAATCTCTTCATCGGTATATTTTTTATCTGACATATTATTCTTTCTAGTTGATAAATTGCTATCAACAATTACTAATCAGCTACAAAAATGATTAACTGTAAAACATCATTTTGTCTGAATGGTTAGCTGTTACTCATCCATAAAGTCCTTCAATTGTTTACTACGACTTGGATGGCGTAATTTGCGGAGCGCTTTAGCTTCAATTTGACGAATACGTTCACGAGTAACATTAAAGACTTTACCAACATCTTCAAGTGTACGCATTTTACCATCATCAAGACCGAAACGAAGACGAAGTACATTTTCTTCACGGTCTGTAAGAGTGTCTAAAACTTCATCTAGCTGCTCACGTAAAACAACGCGCGTCGTATAATCAACTGGATTTTCAATCACTTCATCTTCGATAAAATCACCTAAATGACTATCATCTTCTTCACCAATGGGTGTTTCTAACGATACCGGTTCTTGAGCAATTTTTAGAATTTCACGTACCTTATCCGGCGTCATATCCATACGTTTTGCAATTTGCTCTGGCGTCGGATCCTGACCTAATTCTTGTAAAAGATTACGTTGCTCACGGACTAATTTATTAATCGTTTCAACCATGTGAACAGGTATACGAATTGTTCTAGCTTGGTCCGCGATTGCACGTGTGATAGCTTGACGGATCCACCAAGTGGCATAAGTTGAAAATTTGAAGCCTTTTTCATAGTCAAACTTATCAACAGCTTTCATTAACCCCATATTTCCCTCTTGAATAAGATCGAGGAATTGCATCCCACGCCCAACATAACGTTTTGCAATAGAGACAACCAAACGCAGATTGGCTTCTGCCAAACGTTGCTTAGCTTGTAGATCACCAGCAGCAACTGCAACAGCCAGTTCTTTTTCTTCATCATTTGTCAATAATGGAACTGTCCCAATTTCTTTAAGATACATACGAACTGGATCGTTGACTTTAGCCGAATTTGATCCTAGTAACTCCTCATCTGTCAATTCTTCAGGCCGAATCTCTTCAACCACATATTTTGTTGATGGATTACCCTCTTTGTCTGTAATCGCAATTCCACCATCTGTTAAACGTTCTAATAAGTCATCAATTTGATCTGCATCAAGAACAAAAGGAATGACTAGTTTTTCAGTCACTTCTTCATCAATAGCTGTTCCATTTTTTTTATGATTACGAATGAAATCTGCTACTTGAACATTAAATGTAGTGTTTGTTTTTTTAGTTGCCATATATTTTATTCCAACTTTCTTTTTTGGGAAATGAGGGCTTGCAATTCCTCAACAGCTCGGTCAATATCTCCATGATTACTGGATTCACGAATGGATTTAGCCGTGTGGCGAAATTTCTGCTCTTCTAAAAGTCGATAAATCCTTTCTTCTATTTGTACAATTTCTCCTTCAGCAACTTCAGGAGGCAATATTTCCTCAAGAACCTGATAATAGGCCCGGTTTTCTTCTTCCGATAATAAACTTAAATCTAGGGCACTAATCTCACCAGATTTCTTCAAAAGCAAATAAAGTGATTGAAGTTCTGGAATTTTAAATGAAAAATCTGAACGATTTTTAAACTCATTAAGTAGATAAGGATGGTGTAAAATCCTGTGAAACAGTTGATTTTCTGCTTTGTGAAGAGCTGTGAGTGCCTTACTTAAAGGAAGGTTTTTTATGACTTGCCGTTCTTGGTAAGTTTTCTCTTGGCGTTCTTTGCGGTCAATCAATCGATGATTGTTAACAGCTTGTTCAACCTGCATATAATCAAAGTCAGGTAATAAATCCGCCACCAAATTAATATAGGTATTTTGCGCTGTAAGGGACGGCACTTGAGCAATCAATTCAGAAATCTTCTCAACATAAGCAATTTGCGCTTGAAGGTTATCAGTATTCACAGGTTTTAGATAATAAATCCAAAACTCTGTAGATGATAGCCGTGATTGCGTTAAAAGCTTTGCTAGTGCTTCTTCAGAATGTCTTTGTAAAAACTCATCAGGGTCCAATTGATTTGGCATACGGACAATTTCAACAGTCATCTCCCTCAAAATTTCTAGAGATTTCGCAATAGCATTTTGTCCAGCTGAATCACCATCATAAGTCAGTATAACCTTTTTAGTATACTGTTTTAGATGACGAACATGTTCAGGTGTCAGAGCAGTTCCCATAGAAGCCACCGCATTGGTTATACCTGAGCGGTAAGCTGCAATAACATCCATAAAACCTTCCATCAGATAGATTTCATGCGTTTTTTTAGCCACCGCTTTTGCTCTATCCATATGATATAATTCGTAAGATTTATTAAAAACTGGGGTTGTACGCGTATTTTTATATTTCGCTTGCCCTTTTTCTTTGTCCTCTTCTGTCCAAATACGCCCCGAAAAACCTAAAATATGTCCACCATCATCAGTTAATGGAAACATAATCCGATTTTGGAACGCATCAAAAATACGATTGTTTTCTGAAAGATTGAACAAACCTGCTTGCATCAAAGTGTCTTCATCATATTTTTTTGACATTGCTTGGTACAGATAGTCAGGTTCACTTGGAGAAAGTCCGATATTAAAATATGAAATGATTTCATCTGTCAGACCACGACTATAAAGGTAATTTTTAGCTTCTTGTCCTTGCGTTGTTGTCATCAGAACTGCATGGTAAAACTTACTTGCATCTTGGTTAAGCAAAAAAATTTTCTGATGGGGATGTACCTGCGTTCGTTTAACTTGTGGCTCTTGAACAGCAATGCTAATACCAGATCGTTCAGCCAAAATCTGAACACTTTCCATAAAGGTAATTTGACGATACTCTTCAAGAAACTTAAAGACATCTCCTGATTTCCCACAACCAAAACAGTGATAAAATTGTTTATCTTCAATAACATTAAAGGAAGGAGTTTTTTCATTATGGAATGGGCAAAGTCCCAAAAAATTCCTGCCGGCTTTTGTAAGCGAAACAACTTCACCAATGATATCGACAATATTAATAGCATTTTTGATGTCAGCAATCTGATCTTTACTAATCGCCAAATCATCACCTCCACACAAAAAGCCCATTTTAGATTTATGTTTTATTATAACATGTTAAGAAAATAGTGTAAATGAAAAAAATCAGCCATTTCATTTGCCTTTCCATTTGATATTCGTTATACTTATACAGTAATAAATTTAAAGGGGATTTTTAATTATATGATTAAAGATTTGAAAAACTTCTTGTTCCGTGGGAACATTCTTGATCTTGCTGTCGCTGTCATCATCGGTGGCGCTTTCGGTGCAATCATCACATCATTTGTCAGTGACATCATTACACCACTTATTTTGAACCCAGCTTTAAAAGCAGCAAATGTTGAAAATATTGCACAACTGACTTGGAATGGTGTTAAATATGGTAGCTTCTTAAGTGCTATTATCAACTTCCTTATCGTTGGTACTTCTCTCTTCTTTGTTGTAAAAGCTGCTGAAAAAGCAACTGCTCTTACTAAAAAAGCTGAAGAGGAAACCGCTGAAGCAGCTGGACCAACTCAAGAAGAACTTCTTGCAGAAATCCGTGATCTTCTAAAAAAATAAAATTACCAAAAAGCACTTCAATAAGAGGTGCTTTTCCTATATCAATAACAGTAGATAAATGAGTCTGGGACAAACCAGAACGATGCAGATCCCACTCTAGTTCCTCACTACTAATCTTAGTCTGTTTAATATTAACTCAATCGTTCTTCTGTCACATAATCAATTGGCAACATTTCTAAAAAGGCTTCAATTTGTTTTTCCCAATAATACCAATCATGTGTACCATGAGCTTTACGATAATCAATTGCTATCCCCATTTCTTTAAGGTCAGCGATAGCTTTTTCATTAGTTGCAAAAAGAAAATCTTCTTGTCCACACCAAGCATAGAGGTTTGTTTTTCCATCAAAATCCTTTGCATGATAAGACAAGGTGTGCTTAGAAAGATTTTCAGCTGTGAGTGGTCCAAAAATACCTGTCCAATAGGGAATTTCATTTTCTGTTGTATGCTCTAATATCTTCTCATCAGTAATTAAGGCTCCAGAAAATGAACCGGCCCAACTGAATTGGTTACTCGTTAAAGCAATTTTAAAAGCTCCATAGCCACCCATAGAAAGACCTGCAATAAAGGTTTTATCACGTTTAGTTGTCATATTAGGCAAAAAGTCACGCATCACCTTAGGTAATTCTACTGCAATGGCATCATAGTAATTGACTCCACTAGCTGTATTGGTATACCAACCGTTATCACTATTTGGCATGATAATAATTAAATTTGTGTGCCTTACTAACCGCTGAAGATTTGTGTGATTATTCCAAGAATTTTCATTACCATTCATTCCATGAAGCAAATAAAGAACCGGAATCTCTTTACGATTGCCAATTCCCAAATCAGGATAAATGACATTAACCTGACTACGTTGTTTAAGAACTTCTGAATTGTATTCAATTTGTAAAAATGCCATATACACTCTCTCCCATCCATTTTTCCATTATATCACAAGAAATTTGCAACTCCAAAATTTGCTATATATATAATATGAAGAAATCCCACCTCAACTGAGGTAGGATTGATTTTCAAATCAACGAACTTCCATAATAACTGGTAGAACCGCTGGGCGGCATTTTGTTTGATCAAAAAGGAATTTGCTTAACTCATCTCGTACAACTGATTTTAGCTCTGACCAATCAAAACCATCTTTAGCAAAATAATTTTCAACCGTTGTATTAACTAGATCAGCAGATTCGCGCATGATATCACGACTCTTCTTGACGTAAACAAAACCACGTGTGTGGACTTTTGCTTTTGAAATAATCTTCTTTTGACGTCTATTGACGGTCAAAGCAACGATGAAAATACCATCTTCTGACAAAATTTTACGGTCACGAAGAACAATATTACCAACATCACCCATAGCATTTCCATCAATCATGACATCACTAGCTGGAATACCACCTTCATGAAGGAAACCTTGGTCAGACAGGTGCATCACATCTCCGCGCTTCACGATATAAATATTTTCTGGCAATATTCCAATTTCTTCAGCAAGATTTGCATGGGCTGCTAAATCACGGTATTCCCCTTGAATTGGGAAAAGGTATTTAGGTTTCATAAGATTCAACATCAACTGTAAATCACGCCCGTTAGCGTGTCCAGACACGCGCAGATTTTGTGTAATCATCTTAACAGAACCACCAGCCTTGTAAATCATATTGTTGACACGAGCTACGACTGCTTCCTTAGCAATGCTTGGCGTAGTAACAATATAAACTAAATCACCATCTTTAATCTGAACATAGCGATGACGTCCGATTGCCATTTTTTGCAAACCATTAATCGGCTCTCCCATTCGACCAGCTTCAAGAATAATTAATTCATGATCTTCATATTTGTCCATATCTTTTGCTTTGATAATCAATCGATCGTTAAAGACCGATAGTTTATTAAGTTTAATAGCTGTGCGGACAATATTTTCAACGTCAAAACCTGTCAGAACCACACGGCGACCAAAGCGTGCTGCTGCATCAAATACCTGCTGAATACGAACAAGGTTTGAAGCTACAGCAGCGACAATCACGCGCCCGTGCGCTTCTTCAATAACATTGTTCATCTCGACACCAACTTCTGCTTCACTGGCAATTTGAACATTACTCGTCGCATTAGCTGAATCTGATAAGAGGGCAAGAACGCCTTCACGGCCAATTTCAGCTAAACGCCCTAAATCTGTTTCATAGAAGCGACTGGCTGCTTGGTCAAACTTAAAGTCACCAGTATAGACAATATTGCCTTTCTCCGTTCCGATTACAACTCCCAAACTTTCTGGAATAGAGTGAGTTGTTTTGAAAAAAGAAATTGTCGCTTCTTTAAAATCAATCTCAGTAGCACTATCAACAACGTGAAAATTGTTAAATTTCTTAGTGCTATTATTTTTTTTAACCATCAATTTGGCTAATTCAATCGTTAATTCTGAACCAAATACAGGCACCTTAACTTCTTGTAAAAGATATGGCAAAGCTCCAATGGCGTCAGCATGTCCATGGGTCAAAAAAACACCTTGAACACGATCTTTATTTTCAGCTAAATACTCTAAGTTGGGAATAACAACATCTACCCCCAGTTGTTCATTTTCAGGATATTTTAATCCCGCATCTAAAATGAAAATAGCTTCATTAACTTCCACTAAGTAAAAATTCTTACCATTTTCACGCACGCCACCTAAGGCAATGATTTTTATATCACTCATTTTTGAAAATCCTTGGGTCAAGACTTTACTTATCTTAACCCCAGCCTAGATAAACCGACTAGGCACTCCTTTCTTATGTCTTATCTATTGAGAAAATCATAAAACTTTTCTCTAATTATAAATTATTACAAACGTTCCTTACGTCCTTCATACAAGTATTTGCTAAGGTTGGTAAGTCGAATTACAGTCCCTTGTATTATACCATATTTGAAAATATTTTTCTGAAAAGACAATTAAAAAGTCTGCACGAGGCAGAGCTTTTCATTCAAAAATTTGATAATAATCACTGATGGTCATCTGAGCTTTTTCTGCTGTAGATACGTCTTTTACAATTTTACCATTTTTCATGACTAGAACACGATTACCATAGGTAAGAGCATCTTCCATACGATGCGTAATCATCAGTGCTGTCAGATGGTCTTCTTTAACAAAATGATCCGTTAAAGTCATCAATGAAGTTGAGGTTTTAGGGTCAAGAGCGGCGGTATGTTCATCCAATAGTAAGAGCTTTGGACGTTTTAGCGTTGCCATTAAAAGGCTTAGCGCCTGCCTTTGCCCACCAGATAAAAGACCAGCTGGTGTCATTAAATGGCGTTCTAATCCATTTTCAGTTTTTGCTAAAAGTGTCAAAAACTCATCTGAAAATTCCTGAAGTTTTCTTGGTAAAAGTCGGCGCTTTTCTCCACGATACTTAGCAATAAGTAAATTCTCAGCAACCGTCATACGAGGAGCAGTTCCCATCTTTGGGTCTTGAAAGACACGAGACAAATAATTAGCACGTTTTTCAGCTGGTAGATGCGTCACATCTTCCCCCATGATAAAAATGTTACCGCTAGTCAACATGAGTGTCCCTGCAATGACATTGAAAAGCGTAGATTTTCCTGCACCGTTACCACCTAGAATGGTTAAAAAATCATGCTCATAAATAGTCAAATTAACATCGTCTAAAATGACCTTGACCTCATCAAAACCGTTGTTAACACGGACTGTGGCATTTTTTAATTCTACAATTTTGGTCATCTTGATAGGGTCACTCCTTTCAATACTTTTTCTTTTACTGTTGGGAAAACAAGGCAGAGGGCAAGAACAATAGCACTATATATTTTAAGGTAATTACTATTAAAGCCTAGAGCAAGAATAGTCGTAATTAAAGCCCAGTAAAGAATACTGCCAACGACTATAGCAATCAAGCGCTCTAGTAGGGTTAAATTGCTATAAAGAACTTCACCAATAATAATACTGGCCAGACCAACAACGATAATCCCAATACCTTTTTGCACATCTGCATATCCATCTTGTTGAGCAATAAGAGCACCTGCAAGAGCAATAATTCCATTGGAAACAACCAAGCCCATTACTTCCATACGGTCAGTATTGATACCAAAGCTCTTGGCCATATCTCTATTATCTCCCGTAGCAATATAAGCCTGCCCCAACTGTGTATGTAAGAAGAAAATTAAAGAAGCAATCACTATCGTAACTGAAATCAGCCCTAGCAATAAAACATTGACATCCTTACTAAAGGGTAAGAAATCAATTAAAGTTTTTCGTCCAAGAAGACCTAAATTAGCCCTTCCCATAATCATAAGCATAATTGAGTTAGCTGATGTCATGACTAAAATCCCTGCTAAAATGGTTGGAATTTTCCCCTTTGTATACAGAAGTCCAGTCACCACTCCTGCCAAACACCCTGCTAACATTCCTAATAAAGTTGCAAAAAGTGGATTGATATGATGATTGATTAAAGTGACTGCTACTGCCGCTCCTAATGGAAAAGAGCCCTCTGTCGTCATATCTGGAAAATTTAAAATTCTAAAGGTGAGGTAAATTCCTAACCCTAAAATACCATACAGGAATCCCTGTGACACTGCTGAAATAATCATGTTTCTATCCTTATATTGTTCTATCTATTCTTGTATTTTGACGACATCTGCTTCTTCTAATATCTCTTTTGGAAGTGTGATGCCAAGAAGCTCTGCTGCTTTAGGGTTAACAAGCGGTTTACCAGTATCAATAATAGCTACAGGAACATTTTTCACTTCTTGCCCTGCTAAGAGTTTAGCAGCAATCTTGGCCGTCTCTCGTCCTAATTCGTACTGACTTTGAGAAATCGCTGCCAGACTTCCTTGAGCTACCATGGTGTCAACACTTGAGTACACTGGCAACTTAGCTTCATTGGCTACTCCGATAACGGTTGGAAAAGCTGATGCGATGGTATTGTCTTGAGGGACAAAAATGGCATCTACCTTATCAACAACGATTCCCATTGTAGCTGTAATGTCATTACTTGAAGGAACGGCAAACTCAATAATTTCAACCCCTTGCTCTTGTGCTGATTTACGGAACTCTTTTACTTGTGAAATGGAGTTATCTTCACTGCTTGCGTAGAGTACACCAATTTTCTTGACATTAGGAGTAAGTTTACCAATCAAATCCACTGTTTGTTTGACAGGAACGATATTTGATGTTCCTGTAACATTTCCTTCAGGTTTTTGTAAATCAGTAACTAATTTTGCACCAACAGGATCTGATATAGCTCCCATAACGACTGGAATATCTGTTGTTGCATTTGCTAAACCTTGTGCTGCTGGGGTGGCAATTCCAATGACTAAATCATTAGATTTAACTAGCTGATCTGACATGGTTTTGATTTTGCTCTGATCAGCTTCCGCATTCAGTTGTGTTAATTGAACCGTTGTTCTATCGTAACCTGCATCAGCTAAACCATCAACGATTCCTTGATTAATAGCATCAAGGGCTTCATGGGTAACAAACTGTAAGATTCCGATTTTAACAACCTGATTTTCAGAAGATTTTGGCGCTCTGCCATTTTCTCTAGCAAAAATCGCGAACAAAGTTAAGAGTGTAATAGCAGTAAGTGTGGCAATAAGTCCTTTGTGTTTCATAAGTTTTCCTTCTTTTATAACTATCGAATTAGAAGCCTGTTATTAACAACAGCAAAACAGCTTCTTACATTTTCTAATCTAGCATTAAGTCTCTAATAAATGATTGATAGACTATTTATTTTCCAAATAATCAGCAATAGATGCAACATCTTTGTCTCCACGACCTGAAAGATTGACGATAATAATTTGGTCTTTAGACATATACGGTGCTCTTTTGATTGCTTCAGCTAAAGCATGTGAACTTTCAATTGCTGGAATTATTCCTTCCATTTTTGAAAGTAAGAGTAATGCTTGGACAGCCTCATCATCTGTTGCAGAAACATATTCAACGCGGCCATCTTCCTTTAGGAAAGCATGTTCTGGACCTACTCCTGGATAATCTAGTCCCGCTGAAATTGAATAAACAGGGGCTACCGATCCATCTTTTTCAAAAAGTGCAAAAGTCTTCATGCCATCAATAATTCCCACACTTCCCTTGGTCATGGTTGCAGCGTGTTTCTCTGTATCAACACCATGTCCAGCCGCTTCAACACCGATCAAAGTCACTGAATTATCTGTTATATATTCCGAAAAAGCGCCAATAGCATTAGATCCACCACCAACACAGGCAATGACGGCATCTGGAAGACGGCCTTCTTTGTCCAAAATCTGTTGACGGGATTCTTCAGAAATGATTTTTTGGAATTCATGCACGATACTTGGGTAAGGGTGCGGTCCAACAGCAGAACCAAGTACATAGAAGGCGTCCAAATCAGCCATCCATGCCGCAAAAGCAGCGTCTACTGCTTCTTTTAGAGTAGCGGTACCAGCTTCAACCGCGTGTACTCTAGCTCCCATCATTTCCATACGGAAAACGTTGAGGCGTTGGCGTTTTACATCTTCAGCACCCATGTAGACATCACAGGCCATGCCGAATTTGGCTGCTGCTGCCGCTGTAGCCACACCGTGTTGACCTGCACCTGTCTCTGCAATCACACGTGTTTTACCCATACGCTTTGCAAGTAGGATTTGACCCAAAACGTTATTTAATTTATGAGAACCCAGATGATTTAAATCTTCACGCTTTAAGTAAATTTTGGCTCCTCCAAGATAGTTTGTTAAACTCTCTGCAAAATAGAGTGGAGTTTCACGCCCTGCATAATCTGTCAAATAATAGTGATATTCTTTTAAAAATTCATCGTCTTTACGGTATTTTTCAAAAATATCTTCTAACTCATTTAGTAATGTTTGGATTTCTTTTGGAACAAATGAACCACCAAAATCACCATAAAATCCTTTTTGTGTCATATCATTTCCTACTTTCTGTTTTGAAAACTAGGCTATTGAACAATAATTTGTCTTGGAGGTATGCAAAAAAGCGCCTAGTTTCCTATGACGCTTTTCTTTTTGAAATCTAAGACAAGCGGCACAGATACTTTTTTGAAGTACTCCAAAAAGTCGTATCTATGCCAAAACATAAACACAACTCTATAGACGCCAGCTTTGCCAGTTTGTAGATGTGAATGATTTCATGTCAAAGACTCCTCTCGTTTAATTTCCTTAATTATAACTTAAATTTTAAAAATTGCAAGACTTTTTATAAAATTTTCTAAATTTTTTAACAGATTTTTTAGTGGCATATTGTCAATTCCTATCAATTATCTCTTTATCACCTTTACCCTCTCAGTTCCTCTCGCACTTCTTTTCTGAGTGTTTCTAAATTAGAAATTCCATACTTGTCCATAACTTTTGGCAAATCTGTGATGATATTTGGACAGGCATAGGGGTCAGTAAAGTTGGCCGTCCCTACTCCGATTGCTGAGGCACCAGCAATCATCATTTCGAGAGCTGCTTCTGCAGAGTCCACACCACCCATACCAATAATTGGTAAATCTGTCATCTGTGCCACTTGACGAATGAGCTTTAGAGCAACTGGAAAAATAGCAGGTCCTGACATGCCACCTTGACCATTGGTTATGATTGGTTTTCTCGTTTTTAAATCATATCTCGTTCCAACTAAAGTATTAATCATAGTAAAACCCGTTGCTCCCGCAGCTTCGACTGCTTTAGCAACAGTTATAATATCAGAAACACTTGGGGTTAATTTGACATAAACTGGAACGTCAGACTGTTCAACACTAGCTTTTACTGCTGCATAGGCCAATTCTGGAACCTGACCAATTAACAAGCCATTGTTTCCGTGGTCAACATTAGGACATGAGATATTCAGTTCAATGGCCTTAACATTTGGTGCTTTAGAGATTTTTCCAGAAACATAGGCATATTCCTCATTAGAAAAGCCTGCTACATTTGCAATAATGGGCAAGTCTGGAAAGTGCTGTGCTAACCATGGTAATTTTTCAGCTAAAACGGAATCGACTCCTGGATTTTGAAGTCCAATCGCATTAAGCATACCAGACGGTGTTTCAGCAACACGGGGTGTTGGATTTCCAAAACGAGGCATTGCTGTGGTAGCTTTAATCATGATAGACCCCAATTGATTAAGGTCATAATATTTAGCGTATTCTTGACCGAAACCGAAACAACCAGAAGCTGGAATAATAGGATTTTTCAAGTCAAGACCTGGTAATGCAATCTGTAAACGTTTAGACATAGAATCCTCCTATAAAACGATTGTTCCCGTTGGAAAGATTGGACCATCTTCACAAACACGTTTATTGGCAACTTCTGATTCATTTTTCAAGTGAACCACACATGCGTAACAAGCTCCCATGCCACAAGCCATGCGTTCTTCCATTGAGATAAAGGCATGTGGATGGTTTTCAAAGCGCTTATCAACATACTTAAGCATGCCGGGTGCACCGCAGCTATAAATAGCATCTGCTATCCAATCAAAGCCATCAATAACAGTTGATACATAGCCCTTGATACCATAGCTACCATCATCTGTCGTTACGTAAACATCACCATACTGGCACAGTTTTTCTTCTAAAATAACAGCATCTTTATTGGCAAAACCAATCACGGAAATAACTTTTACACCTTTCTCATATAATTGTTTAGCTGTTTCAACAAGTGGAGGTACACCAATTCCTCCTCCAATAAGGAGAGCTGTTTGACCATTTCCTACCACCGATAAATCAAAGCCATTTCCTTGAGGACCCATGACATCAAGTCTATCTCCTACCTTTAACTGAGAGAGAATAGCTGTACCAGCGCGCTCAACACGATAAACAATGGTCACTTGTTCTCTATCCTTATCAATTTCAGAAATAGAAATGGGACGACGTAAGAGTTTAGACGCGTCAGGAACACGTATGTGCAAAAACTGTCCTGCTTCCATCTGTTGAACCAAATCACCTGTTAAAACCATTTCAAAAATAGATGGTGCGATTTCACGCTGACTAACAATGGTCATCACTTCTTTTAAAATCGCTTTTTTACCACAACCCAAGCCCATAATGTTCTCACTTTCTATATGCAAAAAGACCCTGTCCATAACTGAGGCAAGGTCGGCTGTTCACAAAAAGACACACTACAGTCCTAGTGCTTTTTTCCTACCTTGTCGCCTCTCTGGACGTCTTAAAGGTTTATTGACGTTTTCGGGTATTATACCTTAATTATAGGCACTTGTCAAAGCAGAATTTTAAGATAATTTTTGGTATAATATCACCTATGATAAATTGAACGATACTTCATAAAAAAGAAAGGAGACTGCATGTCTTTCGACGGTTTTTTTCTCCATCATTTGACCAATGAATTGCGAGATCAGGTTCTATACGGGCGCATTCAAAAGGTTAATCAGCCATTTGAACAAGAATTAGTCTTAACGATTCGCAATAATCGACAGAATTATAAACTGTTATTATCAGCGCATCCTGTTTTTGGACGTATTCAAACAACAACTGCAGATTTTCAAAATCCACAAAATCCCAATACCTATACCATGATTATGCGAAAATATCTTCAGGGGGCTGTCATCGAGGGTATTCAACAGATTGAAAACGATCGTATTCTTGAAATCTCAGTTTCTAACAAAAATGAGATTGGAGATGCTATCAAAGTTACTCTTGTTGTCGAAATAATGGGAAAACATTCTAACATTATCTTGATTGATAAAAACGAAAGTAAGATCATTGAATCAATCAAGCATGTTGGTTTTTCTCAAAACTCTTACCGCACTATTTTACCAGGGTCCACTTATATTGCTCCGCCAAAAACAAACGCGCTAAATCCCTTTGACATCTCTGATACTAAGCTCTTTGAAATCTTACAAACTGAGGACTTATCTCCTAAAAATCTTCAGAAGCTTTTTCAAGGACTAGGTCGCGATACAGCAAGTCAATTGGCTGCGCAGCTTGGAACGGATAAACTTAAACAGTTTCGTGCTTTCTTTTCCCAAGAAACCCAGCCTAATTTAACAGAAAAAAGCTTTGCAGCTCTGCTATTTTCCGATAGTAATCAAACCTTTGAGACACTATCAGAGCTCTTGGACTTTTTCTATGGGAAAAAGGCGGAGAGGGACAGAATTGCCCAGCAAGCGAGTGATTTGCTCCATCGTGTTCAAAATGAACTAGAAAAGAATCGTAAAAAATTAGGCAAGCAAGAGACTGAACTTTTAGCAACTGAAAATGCTGAAGAATTCCGCCAAAAAGGGGAACTTTTGACAACATATCTCAGCTTGGTACCAAACAATAAAGACTCTGTTGAGCTTGATAACTACTATACTGGTGAAAAAATCACCATTGCGCTTGATGTCGCGCTCACACCCAATCAAAATGCCCAGCGCTATTTTAAAAAATATCAAAAATTGAAAGAGGCTGTGAAACACTTAACTGGTCTCATTGAAGATACTAAACAAACCATTGAGTATTTTGAATCCGTTGATTATAATCTCTCACAGGCTAACATGGATGAGATTGAAGATATCCGTGAAGAATTGGTTCAGGCTGGTCTTATGAAACGCCGTACTACTGATAAACGCCATAAGCGCAAGAACCCTGAGCAATATCTAGCTTCTGACGGAACAACCATTATCATGGTGGGACGGAACAACCTTCAAAATGAAGAACTAACCTTTAAAATGGCTAAAAAAGGTGAACTGTGGTTCCACGCTAAAGACATTCCTGGTTCTCATGTCATTATCAAAGATAATCTTGATCCCTCTGATGAAGTTAAGACGGATGCTGCTGAGCTTGCTGCCTACTATTCTAAAGCAAGACTCTCCAATCTTGTCCAAGTAGATATGATTGAGGCCAAAAAACTCAATAAACCTACTGGTGGAAAACCTGGTTTTGTAACTTATACAGGACAAAAAACCTTACGTGTGACCCCTACCGAAGAAAAAATTCAAAGCATGAGGTTAAACTAAATGCGAATCCAACAATTACACTATATTATCAAAATCGTTGAAACTGGTTCGATGAATGAAGCTGCTAAACAGCTCTATATCACGCAACCCAGCCTCTCAAATGCTGTTCGTGACCTTGAACGTGAGATGGGAATTGATATTTTTATTCGTAATCCCAAGGGTATTACATTGACTAAAGATGGGGTGGAATTTCTCTCCTACGCCCGTCAAGTCGTGGAACAAACATCCCTTTTGGAAGAACGCTATAAAAATCCAACTGCCAATCGAGAACTCTTCTCTGTATCTTCACAGCACTACGCCTTTGTCGTTAATGCTTTTGTTTCCTTGTTAAAAGGAACTGATATGAGTCGTTATGAGCTTTTTCTTCGTGAAACCAGAACTTGGGAAATCATCGATGATGTCAAGAACTTCCGTTCTGAGATTGGGGTACTGTTCCTCAATAATTATAATCGAGATGTTCTGACTAAGTTATTCGATGACAATCGTCTTATCTCTACTCCTCTTTTTACAGCTAAACCACATATCTTTGTCTCAAAAACTCACCCTTTGGCTAAAAAAGACTTGGTTAGCATAGAAGATTTGGAAGAGTATCCTTACTTCTCCTACGACCAAGGTATTCATAATTCGTTCTACTTTGCAGAAGAAATTTTAGCTCATATTCCACACAATAAATCAATTGTTGTCTCCGACCGTGCAACCCTCTTCAACCTCCTTATAGGTTTGGATGGCTATACGATTGCAACAGGTATTCTCAACAGTAATCTTAATGGTGATAATATTGCATCAATTCCTCTTGATGTAGATGATGACATTGAACTAGTCTATATCCAACATGAAAAAGCAAATCTATCAAAAATGGGTGAGAAATTTATTGACTACCTACTAGAAGAAGTAAAATTTGACTAATCATTAGAAAATAGAAAAAGAGGTTGGGACAAAAAAATATCTCAACCTTCTTTTTTGATAGTGACAACAGATTGACGCAGTGGTTGATTGGAGGTCTGTAGGTGGATACTTCCTTCATTTTCAAGTGTCCACCTCAAATAGTCCACCGGACTATTTGAGTACCACGCAATCGTTAGCGGTCATCCTATACGAATGTGATGAACGTCGTTCATCTTATTTTCAACCTCCAAAGGTCACCCAGACATTTGGAGCTGTGCGGAGGTGGGAGTGAAACTGTCCAGTGGACAGTTTCAGCCTGAGCTTAGACATCAGAGAGCGAAGGGAAGTCAAGACTTCGAAATCATGACTTCTTATACTCATGCTTCTTAGGCGATATTTTGGAGTTCTCGTAGATAGAGTGGATTAGTTTGTCCCTCGATAGATTTTATCATTAAGTTATCAACCACAACGCCCTCACTAAGAGTATAGCACTTAGTGAGGGCTTTGCCTATTGGTTGTCATTGTTTTGTGGGTGTGAGATCTGCCATCGTACTGGTTTGTCCCACTCTCTTTTGCTAGTAGTCTATACTTCCGGTAAAAGTTGAGATTTGATGATTTCATTCACCTTATCATAGTAAAACTCTTTAGTCTCATAGACAACACCTAATTGCTGTGCTAGATAAATAATTTTTTCTAAAAAAATCTGTGACGAAAATTTGGTTGTACGATGCAGTTCTTCCTCATCAAAGGGTTTGATGAGATGAGCTAGAGGATTTCGCACAGCTTTTTCCAACTGTCGTAACTGTGCAACAGTATCTTTAATAGATCTAGAAAAGTCAGTCACCTCAATCAAATCTGCTAAACTTTTTGATGTTACTTTACTGTCTCGGCGCTCCGCCACAAAAGCCTGAATAAAAGGATTATCTGATCTAGCCATCTCATTAAACTTCCAACTATCGTACTGATCTGATTTAGTATCATGAATAAATTGGGTTAGTTCTGGTACCTTTTGCTGAGCTAATCGTAAAAACAATCGGTATAGAATCGGACTAACTGCACGAACAAAATCAATGATATCCGCATTTTTCACCTTTGCTTCAAGATCCATAATATAATTGGCTAGTAGTTCTTCTTCATAGGCATTCGATAAAAGGTGGAGCTGATAACGCTCTTCAATTTGGCGAAGTTCATTTTCATGTTTAAAGAGATAGGCTACGTTAAGTTCTCTTCGCTCTTTTAACATCTCTAATAGAAATTGGGTTTCACTAGGTAAGCGATTTATTCGCTCAGCTATTTTCCAAGCCTGATGATAGGCATAAAGATCTAGAAGAACTTTCAACGTTTCATTAGTCATTGGCAATCAAGGTTTCCAAACCAACCTTCATCATGTCTGTGAAAGTATTTTGACGTTCCTCTGCTGTCGTGTCTTCCTCTGGATTTACTAAACTATCAGAGATAGTCATGATACCAAGGGCTTGGACCTTGTGTTGTGCAGCAAGGTAGTAAAGAGCAGCTGCTTCCATTTCAATCGCCTTAACACCAAGTGTTCCAAGTTGCATGTTACGCTCAGGCATATTTGAGTAGAAGACATCTGATGATAGGACAGAACCAACGTGTGTTGTCATGCCTAAATCTTTTGCGATATGATAGGCCTTGTCAAGAAGGTCAAAGTCTGCTATTTGTGGGAAATCGTACTCAGGCCAGTCATTGCGAATGATGTTAGAGTTAGTTGCAGCAGCTTGTGCCAAAACAAGTTCACGAACGTGTACATCTGGGTCAATTGATCCAGCAGTTCCTACACGGATGAGTTTTTTCACCCCGTAGTCCACAATAAGCTCACGCGCATAGATAGAGATTGATGGCATTCCCATCCCTGTCCCCATGACTGAAACGCGATGACCTTTATAAGTCCCTGTATAGCCAAACATGTTACGAACTTCATTAAAGCAAACAGCATCTTCAAGAAAATTCTCTGCGATAAACTTAGCACGTAACGGGTCTCCCGGAAGTAAAATTTTATCGGCAATTTCGCCTGGTTTTGCTGAAATATGAATTGACATTCTTTATATCTCCTTGTTTTCTTTCTTATGTTTTTATTTAGGAAATTAGAGAGTAAACTACTATGTTTATGCAAAATAGCATCACTAAAATTGATCAACTACAAAGTCGCCAAAGCTGCTTTTACCGCATGAACCGTTGTCGTATCAAAAAGGGGTATCTCTGTATCATCTTGCTGAACCAAGAGTCCTATTTCTGTACATCCTAAAATCACCGCTTCAGCACCAGCTTGTTTTAACCGTTTTATGATTGTAAGGTACGTCGCTCTAGATTTTGAATAGGTTTCTCCCTTACATAGTTCATCATAAATCATTCGATTGACCTCTTCAATCTCGTCAGCGCTAGGAACTAGGACATCTAAATCAGCTTCAACCAATTTATCTTTATAAAATGCTTGAGTCATCGTATATTTTGTGCCTAGCAAACCGACTTTTCGAACACCGCTCTCTAGTAAAGCCTCTGCTATCACTTCGGCAATATGCAAGATTGGAATCACAAGGTCTCGTTGAATTTGATCAACTATTTTATGCATCGTATTTGTACAAATAACAATAAAATCAGCACCCACCTTTTCCAATTTTTTAGCAATCTCTGCTAAAACCTGTCCACTCTTTTCCCAATTTCCTGTAGCCTGATAAGTCTCAATTTCTGCAAAATCAACACTGTACAGTACAATTTTAGCAGAATGGAGTCCACCTAACTCCTCTTTGATTGTTTCATTAATGAGCTTGTAGTACGTCGCTGTACTTTCCCAACTCATTCCACTAATCAATCCTATTGTTTCATAAGAACTCCTATAGAGCTGCCAAAATGGCTTTGACCAATCCTTTGAAATCTTCCTTGATACGAGTGGTGACTTCAACAACTTCTTCGTGGTTAAGTTCTTCTTGGAAGCCAGCCGCATGGTTGGTAATACATGAAATACCAAGCACTTTGAGACCTGAATGAGCCGCTACAATCACTTCTGGAACTGTAGACATACCAACTGCATCAGCTCCTAGTGTCTTGAAGGCACGAATTTCAGCTGGTGTTTCATAAGTTGGGCCTGAACAACCAAGGTAAACCCCTTCACTTAGTTTGATGCCAAGTTTGTCCGCAACTTCGTAAGCCACCTGACGATATTCTGGCGTGTAAGCCTTCGACATGTCTGGGAAACGTGGTCCGAATTCCTCAAGGTTTTCACCAATCAATGGGTTTGTTCCAATCATATTGATGTGGTCATTGATCAGCATGAGGGTACCTGGGCCAAATCCAATACCACCGGCTGCATTGGTTACAAGAACACTGTGGCAACCCAGTGCTTTCATCACACGCACTGGGAAAGTCACCACTTCCATTGGATTGCCTTCATAGAAATGGAAACGTCCTTGGAGCGCTAAAACCTTACGACCAGCTAGATCTCCGTAGACTAATTTACCTGCGTGACCAACAACAGTTGATTGCCCCCAGTTTGGGATATCTGCGTAGTCAATGACAACAGCGTTTTCTACTTCTTCTGCCAATTCTCCCAAACCTGAACCTAAGATTAAACCAAATTCAGGTGCAGTGATTCCTTTCTCTTGCAAGAAATCACGTGTTTCATAAATTTTTTCTAGTAATGTCATCTCTAATTTTCCTTTTATTCTCTCATTTTTTCTCTATTGGATTACACCAATTGATCCAAGAAGCTCTTACCAATCATAGCAGTATCCACACCGAAGTTTTCAGCAATAGTAGCAGAAATGTCTGCGAAATGTCCTTGTGGAATCACACCACTTCCTTTGAAAGAAGGACTGTAAGCCAACAACGGAATGTATTCACGCGTATGGTCTGTACCGGCATACGTTGGGTCATTTCCGTGGTCTGCTGTAATCAAGAGTAGGTCATTCTCACGCATCGCAGCGATAATTTCTGGAAGACGATTATCAAATTCATGCAAGCAATCACGATAACCATGTGCATCACGACGGTGACCAAAATTAGCATCAAAATCAACTAGATTTGTAAATGAAAATCCTTTTTCAAACTCAGACAATCCCATCGTTTTCAAAAGAGTATCGACACCATGGTTGTTATTTTTATTGTGTCCCATATCATGATTGATACCAGAACCATTGAAAATATCATTGATTTTACCAACCGCATAAGTATCTATTCCTGCTTGATCAAGCTTATTCAATACTGTTTCTTCAAATGGTGATACTGCATAATCGTGACGATTAGAAGTACGTGTGAAATTACCAGGTTCACCAACGTAAGGACGAGCGATAATGCGCCCCAGTAGGGCTGGGCGCTCTAAAGTGATTGAACGAGCGTATTCACAGATACGGTACAATTCATCAAGTGGAATAATATCTTCATGCGCAGCAATTTGAAGCACTGGGTCAGCAGAGGTATAGATAATCAATTCCCCCGTTTCCATTTGGCGTGGTCCAAAATCATCAATGACAGCTGTACCTGAGTAAGGTTTGTTGGCTTCACGAATGACTTTGCGACCTGAAAATTCTTCAATCTTAGTTAGAATTTCTTCAGGAAAACCGTCCCAGAAGGTATCAAATGGTTCCGTGATGTTAAGCCCCATGATTTCCCAGTGTCCAGTCATGGTATCTTTACCGAGTGAGACTTCCTCGAGTTTTGTCACATAACCTGTAGGATTTTCTTCAGCAGGAACAGTCTTTAGAGCTTGTGGTCGAGGAATATTTCCAAGACCTATTTTAGCCATATTTGGAACGTCAAGGCCAACGGTTTTAGAAATATGACCAAGAGTATCTGAAGCTCCATCGGGAACACCAGCATTTACAAAGTTATTAGCATCTGGTGCAGCACCAATTCCGACTGAGTCTAAAACGACTAAGTGAATGCGATTAAAAGTTGACATATGTTTCTCCTATCTAGGGGTGGTTACGGTTGGCACCCAAAAACCTGTATAGCTTATCCTAAGACAAGCTATAGAAAAACTTATTAACAAAATTAACCCATTTGACGTTTAAAGGCCAAACGTTAAGCCAAATGGTAAATGAACTTTTAGTGTAGAAAAGATAATTGCTAACTCTATTGATATCATTTACCAGACTCAAGAACTTTCACACCATCTTTTCCAGCAACAATCACTTTATTGACCATACCATTAAAAAGACCATGTTCCACAACACCAACCGTCGCATCTAATTCTTGAGCCAATACCTTTGGATCTTCAATCTTTTTCAAGTCAAGATCAATAATAAAATTTTGCATATCCGTCACAAAGCGTTTCCCGTCCTGTTCACGGAAAGTCGGTTGATATCCTTTTACTGTAAAATGACGCAAAAGATTTTCAGCACCATACTGGACAACTTCAACAGGAAGCTTAAAGGTACCTAGCTGTTCAACCATTTTACTCTCATCCACAATCCAGATGTAGTCTTTAGTATATGTCGCTACTACCTTCTCCATAAGAAGGGCACCGCCACCACCTTTGATTCCATTAAATACAGAATCAACCTCGTCAGCCCCATCAACAGTCAAATCAACAGATTCTACCTCTCGGATATTTTTAAGGGGAATGCCTAAATGCTCCGCATGGGCGCTAGTCACACTCGATGTCGTCACTGCTGTTATTTCTAAACCTTCCTCTTTAATCCTGCGTCCCAGCTCTTCAACAAAATAATGGGCTGTTGATCCTGTTCCTAGGCCGACAACCATACCGTTTTTTACATATTTAGCTGCTTCAATACCGACTAATTCTTTGAAAGCTGTCATTTTAACCTCCATCTTTGATATACTTAACATTATATCATTTTTTCAGAACTTTTGATAGCGCTAACTATTATCTATCCAATCTAGATACTTAGATTTAGTGCCAAGGAAACAGTAATTTTGCCTTACATTTCTTTAGAGAACTCTCTTGTGAAAAAAATTCAAAAAGTCACCCCAAAAACACTTAAAATCATTTAAAAAGACCATAATAAAAAACGAACAAAAATTATCTCTTATATATTTAAAGAGTATTTTTGTTCGTTTTTATATACAGTTTATTAGAAAATTAGATTTATTGGTATAAATTTTCTAAACTAAAAATCTTTTTGTCCCAAACTCATTCATCCGTTTGACATTGGTGATTCCTAGTACGATTTTTCAATAAACTCACTTGGCGAGAATTTTGCCACCATCAGCGTAGAGATTTTCGCACAGCCAAGCCAATTAAGGTTAAGAAGGATAAAAGACCTGCAATAAGGAATGAGAAGCCTCGTTTTTCTCCTGTATGAGGCAATGTTTTCTTGTTCTCTGTTGTAGCAACAGATTGTGTCGCTTTCGGAGTTGTATTTTGATCTGCCACTGGTTTTTTATCCCCATTAGATTGTGCAGAATTCATCACTTCTTTATTTTTTTGACTCAGATTCGATTGATTTGGATTTGAGTTTTTTTCATTTTCTTTGACAGGACTATTAACAGGAGCTTTTTTCAGCGTATCTGGCTTTTCAGGAGCCGATGTATTCTCTTGTTTTTTGACGGATGGTTTTACAATTTGATCCCCTGATAGAGCTACGGATATTTCTTGTCCTGGAAATGCACTAGCCAACGCTTTGCCATTGACAAAGACATCATAGAAGAGACCATCAATTAAATCGCTATTGAAGGCGGCACGACCTTCTTTATCAGTTTTTGTTTCAGCAATCAAGCGACCATTTTTATCTTTGAGGGTAACTGTCTGATCTGCCAAACCTACTGCTTCTTCATCACGCACATGAACAGTCAAGACTTGCTTGCTTTCTACTGGCTTACTTGTTCCTACTCCATCAACGATGAAACCTCCGAATCGTTCATCGCCATCTTGACCTGTTCGAACGGTATGCCCTTGAGACTTCCCATCAACTAACACACTGAGACTTCTCAGCAAAGGCAAACCTGTTAAAACGGCACGACCTTTATCATCTGTTTTGGCTGTTGCTACCTCATGACCTTCCCCAGTGGTAATATCAATCAATTTCACAACACGGTTAGGTAGTGCTTTGCCTGATTGATCAACAACAGTCGCTACAAAGGTGAACTGACCAGACACAGGTGATTCATCATGCTCATGTTCATGTTCATGTTCATGGTGACCATGGCCATCGTTAAAAGGTTTGGTTACATCAATATCCGCCACTAAAATAACATGGTAATGATCATCATGCGGGTACATCAAGGCTTTACCTTTAGAGGTGTCCAATACCGTAACTTTCTCTACATCAACGCCTGCTCCCTTAGCGACATAAGCACGTTTAACCTCTAATTCATCAACTGAATCGGTGACTGTAGACCTAACAATCTCATTACTTTCTAAAAAGGCGACACCATCTTGTCCAGGACGAAGCTTGGTTTTAGCTTTACCATTAACCAAAATATCATAGAAAGTACCGTCAACGAGGTTGTCAGCAAACGTCACCTGACCATTTGCTTCCGTTACAGCACGACCTATAACTTGCCCTGTAGGATCTTTAAGCTCAACGGTTTGCCCAGATAAACCTTCTGCTTCCTCATCTACTACCTTTATCATCATTTTTTGTGCACTGTAGCTTGGGGTGTTTATACCATCCTCAGGTAATGTAAAACGAGCCACCATCGCTTCATCAGCTACCCCACTTCTGATAGTGTAACCTTTTTCTACTCCATTCACACTAACACTATAGTTAGTATTGAGAGGTAGACTAGAAAATACAGCCATTCCTTTATCATCTGTTTGTGCTGATAGACTTTGCCCATTTCCAGTAGTTGGAGTCAGACTGACTTCCTTGTTAGCCAAAGTCTTACCATTTTCACCTAAAACGATAGCTGTAAAACTGAAATTTCCCTGCTCAGCAGTTACTGCCGTATGTGTATGGGCAAAAACCAGTGACTCCGTGTCTTTCCCTGTTAAAGTCACCATTGCTAAAGTTGCAGCAGTTAATAATTTAATTCTATTAGATGTTGTCATTTTTTAAATTCCTTTCCAAATTTCATTAACTGGTTAAGTTATTCTACCACCTATTAATTAACCAGTCAAGTATTTTTTAAAAAATTTTCTAACAATGACATTTTTTCTAGACGATTGGACAGAACCATAAAAATCCTTTATGGCACTTAAATAAACCTACTACCTAATCCATACTGTAAGAAAATCACATCTGAACATCGTTTAGCCTTGATAGGTTATGATCATTAAGTTATCAACCACAAAGCCCTCACTAAGAGTATAAACACTTAACGAGGGCTTTGGCTATTGTTTTTCATTTGTTTTCGGGTGTGGGATTAACCATACTGCCTGTTTGCCCCATACTCTTGTTTCATACGGAAATGATTCCTTTACTGATTGACAGCTCTAACTCCTTCAGTATGTACTGCTTCTAGCAGCTCTGCAATACTTTTAAGAAAAATAGGATGTTGAAAGGTTGGGGCGATATCTGCCAACGGAACTAGAACAAAAGAACGTTCCTGCATCAGAGGATGTGGAATCGTCAGTTTTTTCTCCTGCACCACTTCTTGACCATAGAGCAAGATATCAATATCAACCGTTCGAGGTCCCCAATGTTCATGACGTTCCCGACCCAGCGATAATTCCAAAGTCTGGGTATGATACAACAAGTCCTGTGGTGAAAGATCTGTGTCGATGGCTAGGCAAAGATTGAGAAAGTCTGCCTGATCCGTCTTTCCCCAAGCACTGGTTTCATATATAGGTGAAATGGCTAGCAATTGAGTGGCTGGCAAATCTTTCAAACCTTGAACCGCCTGGTCTAAATAACTGGCTCGGTTACCCATATTGCTACCTAAACTTAAGAATACCTGGCTCATCTGCGACGCTCCAAGGTGATGCCGACATGTGCGTAGTGACCAGCAATCGGCGGATTTTCCTTTTTAATTGTTAGAGTAATTCCCATCACTGTTGGGTAATGGTCAAAGATATCCTGGCAAATAGCACCAGCCAAGCGCTCTATTAATTGGTATCTTTCATTTTCTACCCGCTCTTTTATGGTTTCAAAAACCATCCCATAGTGAACCGTATCAGATAACTGATCTGATAGACTAGCAGCCTGTAAGTCAACTTCTATCTCGCAATCCACTACAAAAATCTGCCCTAGCACTTGCTCCTCGGCAAGGACACCATGATAGCCATAAAATCGACACTCTTTTAAAAAAATCTTATCCATTTTCACCTCAACTGCTCTAAAATATCTATCACATCACGATTGGCTACAACATTATGAACTCGAACCATCTGACACCCCTTAGCAATAGCGTAAGCGGATAGGATTGCCGTTGCCTGATCGCGATCTAAAGGACTGCTTCCCCCACCTAGTAAATGGTCAATCACCCGTTTTCGAGAAATTCCAAATAAAACTGGATAGCCAAGTTGACAAACCATCTCTAATCCTTTAAGCAGATCCAGATTGTGCTGGGCATTTTTAGCAAAGCCAAAGCCTGGATCTAACCATATCTTATCTGCCTTAACTCCCGCATCTAAAGCGGCCTGAGCGCGGGCTGATAAAAAATCACAAACCTCTTCTGCAATATTTTGATAGTTTTCCTCTTTTTGGTTGTGCATAAGAATGATAGGGACATCGTATGTGGCCGCTAAATGCAACATTTGTCCATCGTATAGTCCTGCCCAGACATCATTGATGATATCTGCTCCTGCTTCTAGGGCAGCCCGCACCGTTTCTGTCTTGTAGCTATCTATCGATACTAAACAATTAAAGCGTTCTTTAATAGCCGTGATAATCGGAACGACACGAGCAATCTCTTCCTCAACGGAGACAAATGTGGCACCAGGTCTAGTGGATTCACCGCCAACATCAATGACAAGCGCCCCATCTGCCAGCATTTGCTCAACTTGAGCCAGAGCTTTATCAAGTTCGACATAGTTTCCTCCGTCTGAGAAAGAATCTGGCGTTACATTCAGGATTCCCATAATAGTCACCCGATTTGCTAGTTCTTGAATGCGAATGCTCATTCTATCATTTCCTCCCTTTAAATCATGTCTAAAATTTCCCGTATTTGATTGATATTCTCGTTAAAAATGCCTTTGGCTACACTAGTAATCGTTTTAGCACCAGTATTTTGATGCCTTGCATTGTCATGAAGATATGCTTTGCTTTTTAATAAAACAACATCAACAATTTCGATCTCCGCAACATACAGGAACATCATGACCATAATCACTTCAACCTATATCGCCGATTCAAAAATCAAAACCTGTTATTTAGAAATAAGATAATACCAGAGATTATATCTTAAAAATAAGAGAACAGGGAGTTTAGGTTTACCAAAAAGGAATGATACTTCATAAGAGGTTTGACAAGGCTGAGTAAACAGTTAATTTTTAGTCTGTCTTTTTTAAAATTGAACAATATAAAATGGCTTTGAATCAGTGTTTCTTGATGACGTTACGCTAAGCTATTTCTTTTTAAGACTTTTCTCAGTCTCTTTATTTCCAATCTCAAAAGAGCTTCCAGACCTTAACGATTGTGACGAACTCTGTTCATCTTATTTCCAATCTGGGAAATACTCGGGGCGACCCTCACCACATTAAAAAAATAACTATATAAATGATACGCCCTTGCAAATGACATCAAAAAACTTCACAGGATTATTATACCATAGAGTCAAACAAACCTCTCACTCTAAGTCACCTTCCGAGGCTAGTTTTTATGAAAGCCCTCGCTATTCTTTTACTCCTTTTCTTGCTTCTAAATAGCTTTTACGCTAAAATAGGTTTATGATTATTACCAAAGAATTTGATACCATTACTGCTATTGCAACCCCCTTGGGAGAAGGTGCTATCGGCATCGTCCGTTTATCTGGCTCAGAAGCTCTGACTATTGCGAACCGTGTCTTCAAGGGAAAAAATTTGGAAACAATTGCTAGTCATACTCTAACCTATGGGCATATAATGGATCCGCAAACTCAAAACATTCTGGATGAAGTCATGGTCTCTGTCATGTTAGCTCCTCGCACCTTTACTCGGGAAAACGTCGTGGAAATCAATACTCACGGTGGTGTTGCTGTCACTAATGAAATCTTACAGTTATTAATTCGTTCTGGAGCAAGAATGGCAGAGCCAGGTGAATTTACCAAGCGTGCCTTTTTGAATGGCCGCATTGACCTAACTCAGTCTGAAGCTGTTATGGATCTTATCCGTGCAAAAACAGATAAAGCCATGTCAAATGCTCTCTCACAACTTGATGGCTCTCTAAAAAATCTCATCAATAGTATCCGACAAGAAATTCTCAACACCCTAGCACAAGTTGAAGTCAATATTGATTACCCAGAATATGACGATGTCGAGGAGATGACGACTGCTCTCATGCAGGAAAAAACAACAGAATTCCAAGACCTTTTAGAAAGACTCCTTCGTACAGCCAAACGTGGAAAAATTCTTCGCGAAGGGCTTTCTACTGCTATCATCGGTCGTCCAAATGTTGGAAAATCTAGTCTTCTGAACAATTTACTCCGCGAAGAAAAAGCTATCGTAACAGATATTGCAGGGACCACACGTGATGTCATCGAAGAATACGTCAATATCAAAGGAGTTCCTCTCAAACTCATTGATACTGCTGGTATTCGTGAAACTGATGACGTGGTTGAAAAGATTGGTGTTGAACGGTCTAAAAAAGCCCTGCAAGAAGCTGATTTGGTTCTTCTTGTCCTCAATGCAGCGGAACCATTGACCCAACAAGATAGAGATCTACTTGATATTTCAAAAGATAGCAACCGTGTTCTTTTACTGAATAAAACAGATCTTCCTGAACAAATCGAAGCCGATGAACTACCAGCAGATGTGATACGTATCTCTGTCCTTGAAAATCAAAATATTGACGCTATTGAAGAAAAAATCAATCAACTTTTCTTTGAAAATGCTGGACTCGTTGAAAAAGACGCGACTTACCTCTCAAATGCTCGCCACATCAGCCTCATTGAAAAAGCTCTAGAAAGCCTAAATGCTGTCAATGAAGGATTAACACTGGGAATGCCTGTAGACCTCCTTCAAGTTGATATGACAAGAACTTGGGAAATTCTTGGTGAAATAACAGGTGATGTTGCTCCTGATGAACTCATCACTCAACTCTTTAGCCAATTCTGCCTTGGTAAATAAGAATAATCCAATCAAGTACAAGAGGTTGGGACAAAAATATCTCAACCTTCTTTTTTTGATAACAATAACAGATTGACACAGTGGTTCATTGGAGGTCTGCAACTGGACACTTCTTCATTTTCAAGTGTCCACCTCAAATAGTCTACTGGACTATTTGAATACCACACAATCGTTAGCTGCCATCCTATACGAATGTGATGAACATCGTTCATCTTATTTCCAACCTCCAAAGGTCTCCCAGACCTTAACGATTGAGACGAACTTCGTTCGCCTTATTCCCCACCACAAAAGGTTCCCCAAACCTTTTGTGCTATACGGAGGTGGTGAAAGTGTCCAGTGGACAGTTTCAGCCTGAGCTTAGAGACCAGAGAGTGAGGGAAAGTCAGACTTCGAAATCATGACTTCTTATACGAAAACTTCAAAAAGCCCTCACTAAGAGTATGCACTTAGCAAGGCTTTGCCTATTGGTTTTTCATTGTTTTGTGGGTGTGGGCTCTGCCATCGTGATGGTTTGTCCCACTCTCTTTTATTTTGTCAAAGATAACCTTTGCTCCTTTTTTCTTCTAGTATTCAATATTAACATAAAATCTAAAATACAAGTATTTCTCATAAGACTCCTATCTTCTATCCATACTAGCTAGTGCTATTACAAAAAGACTACTTCTCCACCATACTAAAGAAAAGCTAGTCTGTTTTACATGGCTTATCTTGAATAACGTCATTTCAATAATTACCATCGTTCAACAACATCTTAAACATCACGTTTAGTTTCATATAAAAAGAAGCCACTACTCATAACATGAGTAATAACTTCTTTAACTTAATGACATTAGGCTTCTGATTGTTTTTTCTTCAAGATCGTAAGAGCTACTGCCCCTAGACTGACCAATCCTGCCAACATCAGAGCAAGAGAAGGTTTTGCATTCGTGCGCGGTAATGTAGTTTTTCCTTCGCTAGCTTTGGAATCAACTACAGTTGATAGAGCAACTTCTTGCTGAGGCTCTCTCGCTGTAATGAATGGTACAGACTGTTCTTGGTCATCTCTAAGAAGAACCTTGAACTCTGTAGATGAATCAAGCTGTCGCTTGTTTTCTACTGTTTTGTCTATAGAAGGGCTATCCTGTGGTTGGAGAATTGGTTCAGAGTTGTCTGCTTGTTTCTTTTGAGTATTGACAAGAACATCCGGCGCTTTCTCCTGTGTTTCTGATTTTTCCTCGGGTTTTCTAATGCGTTTCCCCTCTCCTTTTTTAACAGAAACTTTATTCCAAAGAACCTGTCGTCCTTCCTCGTTAAAAGCGGTAAATGTCAATAAACTATTTGGTTCAAGTACGGTCTCTCCAAAGTCAATCTCGAAATCTCCTTCAGGAGTCGAGCTGGTTTCTGCTAAGAGCTTATTACCTTGATGAACAAAAATCCGAACATTTGGAGCAACCTGGCCTTTCACATACCCTGTAACGCTTGTAATCGTAGGTAAGACAAAGGAGTGTTCTTCTGGTTTTACCCCATCATTGATCCCTTTGACAATCGTGCTTTGTTTAGCCACCACCGCAAAGCTCTTAGGATCCATCACTTCAAAGGTGAGCTGCTCTCCTTGTTCCAGTGTTATCTCTAAGTCTCTAAAGTCAATTCCCCAAAAACCTAGTTCATTGGTCATGATGGTAGGGAATTTCTTATCTGACACAGAGGAGGTTATCCTGATAAAATGATGCGCATATTTACTACGTCCAGCTATATATTCTTTTTGATCGTGAATATTCGGTACTTGCAGTGGACTAGAGGGAGAAGAAACATCAGTCGTATCAAAAAGAATACGATCCAAAATCTCCAAGACTTGTGAAGGAGGAATCTTCTTATCTGCTCCGTCTACCGTCTGTTCTACCAACATTTGATAGTCATTGTTAAGACCGACAAAGAGACGATAATAACGCTGGTGACTAGCTAATGCTGGCAATTTTTCAGAGTATTTTCCTTCCTCATTTGCCCATGCTTCTAGGACAAAATTACCTGTCTCAGCATCGTAAAGCTTGACGCGTCCAAAAGGCTCTGTCATACCAGAAAACTCTGTGCTATCTACTGTTAGGTTTTGATAAGTGAAGGATGGTTTCGGTTTTTCTTTGAGAGTCTCTCCTAACGGATAGACTGGAACAGCATGCATCACTGGTAGACCATCATTTGAAATGAAAGATAACTTCACATTTTGAGTGGTTTTAAAGGTACTTGCTTCTATGTCATCTGAAAATTCTATTTCAAAATAACCATCTTTTATTCGAGCTGGTTTGGACACTATCGTTCCGCCAATCATAGCATAAACGGTCCCCTCAACAGAAGTATGCCCTTGTATCTTCTTGGCACCTTCAAACAGAGGCTCAACCAATACCTGATGCTGATTTCCTACCTTTTGGAGGGGCTTGGTTGGGATAGGATAAGCCTCGGGATGCCTTGGAGTTGTGATGACAACTTGGGCTTCACCACCTTCAAAATCATCTTCTTCCTCTGCTTCAAAGATTTTTGGATGGGTAGATACAATTTCTATTTTTTGATTGTAGGAAATGGGACGCTCTAACTTAAGCAAAAACTTACCTTTTTCATCAGCAACGAAAAAGTCCTCCACTGAAGTTTGTGAGACTTCATCAATTTTAACATCTACTATAGCATTTGAAGTAGTTGTACCAGAAATCACTGTATCTCCGGGAACAATGGGATCCACTGAAAGAGAAGTTTCCAAAACTATCGTTTCTTTCTCCTCTTTTATCGTGTCTATGTCATCTAACTTCTCTTCCATGTTTTTTTTGGCTTCCTCTATTGTATCGGATGTGGTTAGTTGAGAAGCCTCTGATTGGATAGACTCTACTGCCTCTTGAGCTAAGTGTCTATCCTTTTCATGACTTGCATCATTAGCATAGACGGTAGAAGTTCCTGTTGCTATGAGTGCTAAACTTGTCGCAAACAGTAGAAACGATTTTGATCGATTTCCTTCCTCTCTAATTGACTGAATTTGCCTTTGTATCACAATTTCTACTCCTTAGGTGTTTTTTTAGGGATAAGGTAAGCTGTGCCGGTGATAATCATTATCAACATTGCAATCAAAACGAACGGTAACACTTTTTCTGCACTTTGAGCCGTTTCTTTTGAATCTTTATGCTTTGAAAGAGACCTCGCTTTAGGGGGTGCTCCATAAGATATAGAAGGATTTGATGATTGTTTACGTGATTGTGACGACTTATTAGTTGGTTTGTTAGTGTTGTTATCTTGAGGTGTTGACGGACTATTTACAGCACTAGCGCTTCTATTTGACGAAGCTGCTTGTGATGATGATATTGAATTCTGCGGTGTTTCAATTGAGCGTCTTCCTCTACTATTTGACACACTTAATCGTTCTGAAGTTATAGCTCCAGGAATACCACGGTCACCTTCTAGGCCTGGTAATTCTGGTGTGCGGCCATGAAGTCCAATGATATCGCCTTCGCGTTCACCTGATAGACCTGGGAGGTCTGGTGTACGGCCGCTAAGACCATCATTTTCTCGCTCACCTTCCTCAGGGTGCGGTCCATACTCTCCATCTTCTGGACGTGGACTCTTACCATGAAGAGACTCAATTTCAGCCTTTGGATAACCATGACCTAATGGAAGGTCCTCAGGGTGCGGACTACGTTCACCTTCTAATCCTGGTAATTCTGGCGTGCGACCATGAAGACCAATGATATCGCCTTCGCGCTCGCCTTCTAAGCCTGGTAATTCTGGCGTGCGACCGCTAAGGCCGTCATTTTCTCGCTCGCCTTCTAGGCCTGGTAATTCTGGTGTGCGACCATGAAGTCCAATGATATCGCCTTCGCGTTCACCTGATAGACCTGGCAGTTCTGGTGTGCGGCCGCTAAGACCGTCATTTTCTCGCTCACCCTCAAAACCTGGAAGGTGACACCTACCACCTCCTAGACAAAATGGAGCTTGAAAAGGAAAGTCACCATGCGGATTTTTAATGCCGCCACTAAGACCGTCATTTTCTCGATCGCCCTCTAAGCCTGGTAATTCTGGCGTGCGGCCGCTAAGTCCATCGTTTTCTCGCTCGCCTTCTAGGCCTGGCAATTCTGGTGTGCGACCATGAAGTCCAATGATATCGCCTTCGCGTTCACCTGATAGACCTGGGAGGTCTGGTGTGCGGCCGCTAAGACCGTCATTTTCGCGCTCACCTGATAGACCTGGAAGACCCGGTGTACGGCCGCTAAGACCATCATTTTCGCGCTCGCCTTCTAGACCTGGTAATTCTGGCGTGCGACCATGAAGACCAATGATATCGCCTTCGCGTTCACCTGATAGACCTGGAAGACCCGGTGTACGGCCGCTAAGACCATCATTTTCTCGCTCACCTTCTAATCCTGGTAATTCTGGTGTGCGACCACTAAGACCATCATTTTCGCGTTCACCTTCCTCAGGGTGCGGTCCATACTCTCCATCTTCTGGACGTGGACTCTTGCCATGAAGAGACTCAATTTCAGCTTTTGGATAACCATAACCTAATGGAAGGTCCTCAGGGTGCGGACTACGTTCACCTTCTAATCCTGGTAATTCTGGTGTGCGACCATGAAGACCAATGATATCGCCTTCGCGTTCACCTGATAGACCTGGGAGGCCTGGTGTGCGGCCATGAAGACCAATGATATCGCCTTCGCGTTCACCTGATAGACCTGGGAGGTCTGGTGTACGGCCGCTAAGACCGTCATTTTCTCGCTCACCTTCTAATCCTGGTAATTCTGGTGTGCGACCATGAAGACCAATAATATCGCCTTCGCGTTCACCTGATAGACCTGGGAGGTCTGGTGTACGGCCGCTAAGACCATCATTTTCTCGCTCACCTTCTAATCCTGGTAATTCTGGTGTGCGACCATGAAGACCAATGATATCGCCTTCGCGTTCACCTGATAGACCTGGGAGGTCTGGTGTACGGCCGCTAAGGCCATCGTTTTCTCGCTCGCCTTCTAGGCCTGGTAATTCTGGTGTGCGACCATGAAGACCAATGATATCGCCTTCGCGCTCACCTGATAGACCTGGAAGACCCGGTGTACGACCTCTAGAACCAAGATGATCATGGAATCTAAGACCTTGTCCTCCATCTTCCTCAAACTCAAATTTTAGTTCACCTTCTCCGTGATCACATCTTAACAGCAATCCCTGAGTCCAGTCTTCCGAACCACAGTTCTGCTCTATAGCATGAACTTTTGAAACTCCTCCTAGAGAAAATAACAAAGCGATAACAACTGATGCTACGCCATTCTTCACCTTACGAATTGAATATTTTTTATTTTGGTAAGAAAACATACGAATGTAACTCCTTTCATATTTTCAAAAACTTATGGATGAAACCATTGTTTCTCCAAGACAGTAGGTATTATAGCAAAACGAAATAGCTATCTTGTATGTCTAGTCTATTTTTTATCTCCTTGATCCATTGCTAAAAAATAAACAAAAAAACAGCTTTCTCCTTATCATCCAATGGAGATAGCTGTTCTTTTAGCTTAATTTAGTATGATATCATTATTTAATGTTAAAGTTCCGCATTCTCTTAATCATTCAATCACTTTATGTCACATTGCTCATTGTTGTTCAATTCTATAAGTTATTCGTCTACTGGCTAAAATCTAATTAACAGATATGTCAAAAAGCCGTATTTATAATATCATAAGATCCCTAAAATTGAGCTAATGACTGGTTTTAACAAAAGAAAGTCTACTAGATCACCCAACGTTGTAATGATTTGCTAGCTTTCTTTATTTTTTCAGAAGTACCTACTGGACACTGGAATTCCTCAAGTAACATCTCCTCAGATTTTTTGTTATAACCACATGCATTAAAAAGCTCTTTTAATGTAGCAATTCTTGTTAGTAGGTCAATTATTTTTTTCTGGTGTACAGGCATTTCTTAACGAGAGCTCCTTATATCTTCTCTTTGAATCTCTCACGACTAAAGTCGCGAGAGATTCAAGCAACTCCAATCACACAAGCAGGAGGACATCAGATAGCTTTAATGCTTGACACTTTTTATTTCCTATATAACTACAGTTGGTCACAACATCCTAAAAAACTAAGCATATACTGTCAAATGAGATGGAAGCACTTTAACGCTGATAGGCAACGAGTCCCCCTCATCTCCATCAACATTTGTACCAAGGTCAGCAGCAATGTCCACTAATGCAATTGTAGCTTCCTTAAATGTTAAATAGCCCACATTTTTATTAGCACTTGATACACCTGTCACCAACTCTGGCACAGCCTTTAGGGTATCTACTAGCGACGTATCTTTAATATAGATAAGATGTAACATCCCATCATCAACTTTGGCATCAGGTAGCATATTTTCAAAACCACCGATAGAATTAGTTAAACCAATGACTATTGTACTACTCTTAATAGCTAAATCTTCGCTATCAATGGTCAGTTGAAAATCGTAAAACTGCGTTGTCATCACTTCCTTAAAACCAGAAATAAAGTAAGCTAGTTTGCCCCACTTAGTCTTTTCTTCCGACTCAACATTATTGATTGATTCAGGGATTGTTCCAATAGCAACAACATTCATAAAATACTGATCGTTAATTTTCCCAATATCTAGCGGCTTCGTTTTCGTGATATCCAGCTGATTGATAGCTTTTTCTGGATCAAGAGGCATTCCCAGAGCACGCGCTAAGTCATTAACTGTACCAAGTGGGAAAAAGCCAAAATTCGGACGGTTCTCCAACTCAGCCAAACCATTAATCCCCTCATTAACCGTACCATCACCGCCCATAACAAAGACACTATGATAATTTTCTTCCGATGCTCCTCTAGCAAATGCCGTTGCATCTCCTGATTTTTTAGTATGTTTAACGATGACTTCATCAAAAATAGTTTCTAATTTCTCTCTAGCCAAATCCTCATAAGACCTAGCTTTCTCCCCACCTGAACTTGGATTGACAATTAATAGCACACGTTTTTTCATAAATGACCTCCTTCAAAGACCTTATATCTATTTATTCTAACATACCATAGGCGATTTCTCTTAATTTTTTAACCGTTTTCAGTTATACTAAAAAGAAGCCATTTTGAAAAGACCCCCTTATAATGGACAGTATAAAAAGTACTATACTGTTCTTATAAGGAGGTTCTTTTCTCATGGCTAAAAAAGGAAGTAAATTTACAAAGTATCCACCTGAATTCAAAATACAAGTAG
>NZ_CACVCC010000024.1 GCF_902729355.1 Streptococcus sp. S784/96/1
TTTTATCGCCCAACTTTTCGCATGCACTTGACTAATCAGGAAATTGTCACAAAGCTGCTCAGCTATTCCCAAGAACTGAAAGAGCACTACGAGATTTATCAGCTCCTACTTTTCCATTTCCAAGAAAAGCAAGCTGACCAGTTTTTTGAGCTTATCCAAGAAACACTTGATAGCGTAAATCCTATCTTTCAGACGGTGTTCAAGACATTCTTGAAAGACAAGGATAAGATTGTCAATGCCTTGGCACTGCCTTACTCCAACGCTAAACTCGAAGCGACAAACAATATCATCAAGGTCATTAAGCGTAATGCTTTTGGTTTCAGAAACTTTGAAAACTTCAAAACTCGTATTTTCATTGCCATAAACATAAAACGAGAGAAGACAAGTCCTGTCCTCTCTCGGTGTTAAATGGGGCAACCCACTACAGTTGACAAAGAGCCCGAAAACTTAAACGAAGATTAGTCATGAACAGATTCTTTGACTTTGAAAGTTTTGATATGATAAGATGAATTTAATTTAAGATTGGAGTATTAATATGACTTTGAAAAAATTGAGTTTATTTGGTTTAACAGCTTTAGCTATTTTGACTTTAGTTGCTTGTGATTTGGATGATGATAAAGATGAGGTAGCTGTGCAGCAGAGTACCACTCAACAGACTTCACAGAGTGTTTCTGAAACAACTGGACAAGTAGGCACTTATACTCCAGCAATTTCTCAAGAAGATGCTGTGAAAAGAGCTCTTGAAGCAGCTGGCCTAAAGCAAGAGGAAGTTATCAATTTGACAGTTGAGCAAGATTTTGATGACATGCCATATAACTATGAAATTGAGTTTGTTAAAGATACTATAGAATACAGCTATTCTATTGATGCTGATTCAGGTAATGTTTTGGAACAAAGTCAAGAAAACGTTAATGACTAATATGACAGAAAACCGTGCGTTGGCACGGTTTTTAGTGTATAATGTTGACTATGAGAAGAGATTTTAAAACCGTAAAAAGACTTGTTATTAAGATTGGAACAAGTTCTTTAGTCTTACCAACAGGCAAGATTAACCTTGAAAAAATTGATCAGTTGGCTTTTGTTATTGCTAGCTTGATGAATAAGGGAATGGAAGTTGTTCTAGTTTCATCTGGTGCGATGGGATTTGGCTTAGATGTTTTAGGACTTGCTAAGCGTCCTAGCGAAATGGCAGAGCAACAAGCGGTATCAAGTGTGGGGCAGGTGGCGATGATGAGCCTTTATTCTCAGATTTTTGCCCACTACCAGACCAATGTGTCTCAAATTTTGTTAACACGTGATGTGGTAGAATTTCCTGAGAGTTTAGCCAATGTTACTAATGCCTTTGAAAGTCTATTTAGCATGGGAATAGTCCCTATTGTTAATGAAAATGATGCCGTTTCGATTGATGAAATGGACCATCAGACTAAGTTTGGGGACAATGATCGATTATCTGCCATTGTGGCTAGCATCACGAAGGCAGACTTATTGATTATGCTGTCAGATATTGATGGGTTGTTCGATAAAAATCCGACGATTTATGACGATGCTAAGTTGCGTAACCATGTTCCTGAAATCACAGAAGAGATTTTAGCTTCTGCTGGTGGCGCCGGTTCTAAGTTTGGAACTGGCGGTATGCTTTCTAAAATCCAATCTGCACAGATTGTCTTTGAAAATGATGGGCAGATGGTATTGATGAATAGTGCCAATCCGCGTGATATTTTGCGTGTTCTAGATGGCGAGCATTTTGGAACCCTGTTTAGTCAGAAATGAGGTAACACATGACTTATATTGAAACATTAGGAAAACAAGCTAAAAAGGCAGCGCGTGACTTGCTCAGCCTTTCAACCAGTGAAAAAAATGCTCTCCTAACCTTGGTAACCAAGCGTTTAGTCAGTGAAACAGCGCTACTTTTGACGGAAAATGCTAAGGATTTGGCCCAAGCTAAAGAAAATGGGATTTCCGAGATTATGACAGATCGTCTTCGTTTGACACCTGAACGGATTAAAGGAATTGCAGAAGGTGTGCGTCAGGTAGCTGATTTAGAAGATCCAATCGGTCAAGTGGTGCGTGGTTATACGAATTTGGATGGTTTAAAGATTGTTCAGAAACGAATGCCTCTGGGTGTTATTGCCATGATTTTTGAAAGTCGTCCCAACGTGTCAGTAGATGCCTTTTCGCTCGCCTTTAAAACTAATAATGCTATTATCTTGCGTGGTGGGCGTGATGCTATTAACTCAAATAAAGCCTTAGTAATGGTCATTCGTCAAGCTTTGGAAGATGGTGGTGTCAATCCAGATGTTGTTCAGCTGGTTGAAAATACCTCACATGTGGTTGCGGAAGACTTGATGCAGGCAGTTGATTACGTTGACCTGTTGATTCCACGTGGTGGTGCCAAATTGATTCAAACAGTTAAAGAAAAATCAAAAGTGCCAGTGATTGAGACCGGAGTTGGGAATTGTCACATTTACGTAGACGAGTTTGCCGATTTAGAAATGGCGACGAAGATTGTCCTTAATGCCAAAATCCAGCGTCCAAGTGTGTGTAACGCGGCAGAATCTTTAGTGGTTCATGAAAAAATAGCAGAGCAGTTTTTGCCAATGTTGGAAGACGCGGCAAACGAGGTTCAGGCGATTGAATTTCGTGCGGATGAGAAGGCATGCTCCCTTTTAAAAACAGCCGTTCCAGCAACAGAAGAAGACTATGCGACAGAGTTTTTAGACTATATTATGTCTGTCAAGGTGGTTTCGAGCTTGGAAGAAGCGATTGCTTGGGTTAATACCTATACATCATCGCACTCAGAAGCCATCGTGACTCGTGACCTTGTGGCAGCCGAGAAATTCCAAGACCAAGTGGATGCGGCAGCGGTTTATGTCAATGCCTCAACTCGTTTTACCGATGGCTTTGTCTTTGGCCTTGGAGCTGAAATCGGCATTTCAACGCAAAAAATGCATGCGCGTGGACCAATGGGACTAGAGGCTTTGACATCTACAAAATTCTATATCAATGGTCAAGGACAGATTAGAAAATAACAAATGAAGCATAACAAAATTAGAAAGTGAGCTTGGATGAACTGGCAAGATTATTTTCCTAATGCTCAGAAAAGTCAGCAAATGTCAGACGATACTGGAATTCAAAATTTTCCATTGGAAAAAGAATGGTTACAAATTCCTAAAGAAGATTTGACTGATAGAGAGCGATTTTTAATCACCTTATTCTCAACAACGGCTGAGGATAGGCAGGTATTAACCGATCCTTGGTTAGAATTTTTAATGGGAAGAAGCTCTCAGTTGCCAGCTTCTTATCCAAATTACCAATTTCTCTATCTCGAACATTCCCAGCATTTTACCGACGAGTTGCTAGAGTTACTGGATCAGCTTCTTTTAGGGCGTGTGGCAACCATTTCACTTGGATCATACCGGACAGCTCTGCTATTGACTCAAGAACAAGGAAGTGATATCACTGAGCTTTTAAAGGAGCTTTTGGTGACCATTGAAAGCGACTTTGGTTTATCGCTTAGTCTTTTTTTGGGAAATAGCTGGGCGCGTATAGATGGTGAGCATCTGAAACAGCTTTTTCAAGCAGAAACAAAGCTATTTACGGCTTATTTATCTAACCATTCTTCCCAAAAAATGCAGAGCTTTGCTAAGATGTTACTCTGGGCTTTGAGTAATGGGCAGGAAGTTGGAGTGTTTAAAGAAATTCTTAACTATTATTTAACCCTGCAAAATGATGTTCCAGATATAGTAGCAGCCTTGTGGGAGACGCATGGTAATCAGGTGCAAGCTGCGCAAAAACTTTATTTACATCGCAACAGTCTTCAATACAAGCTAGAAAAATTTCAAAATCTATCAGGTTTGAATTTGAAAAAATTAGATGATTTGGCGCTGTGCTACTGGTTATTATTGGAAATGTGAGAGGGTAATCTCTCTTTTTCTTTTGTAAAATGAAAACGTTTTTAGTTTTGTGCAACTTGCCCAAAAATCTAGCTAAACTGTCCATAGAACTATGAAAGCGCTTTTGATATACTTGTTTCAACAATAAAAACAAGGAAGTAAGATGTATGACAACTCTTAAACTTAACAATATTTACAAAAAATATCCAAAAAGCACTCACTACTCTGTTGAAAACTTCAACCTTGATATTAAAGACAAAGAATTTATCGTTTTTGTAGGTCCTTCAGGTTGTGGTAAATCAACAACACTTCGCATGATTGCTGGTCTTGAAGATATCACAGAAGGTGAATTTTACATTGATGACAAACTCATGAATGATGAGGCACCAAAAGATCGTGACATTGCTATGGTTTTCCAAAACTATGCCCTTTACCCACACATGACTGTTTACGATAACATGGCTTTTGGTCTTAAATTGCGTAAATACAAGAAGGAAGACATTGACAAACGTGTTCGTGAAGCAGCTGAAATCCTTGGTTTGACTGAATTTTTGACACGTAAGCCAGCTGACCTTTCTGGTGGTCAACGTCAACGTGTTGCTATGGGACGTGCTATTGTCCGTGATGCAAAAGTGTTCTTGATGGACGAACCTTTGTCAAACTTGGATGCGAAACTTCGTGTATCAATGCGTGCTGAAATTGCCAAAATTCACCGTCGTATTGGTGCAACTACCATCTACGTTACCCACGACCAAACAGAGGCGATGACACTTGCTGACCGTATCGTTATCATGAGTTCAACTAAAAACCCAGAAGGTTCTGGAACAATTGGTCGTGTTGAACAAATTGGTACACCACAAGAACTTTACAACGAACCAGCTAACAAATTTGTCGCAGGATTTATCGGAAGCCCAGCAATGAACTTCTTCACAGTAACATTTGATGGTGGTATTCTTCGCAGTGAAGAAGGGCTTGAATTAGCTCTTCCAGAAGGACAAGCTAAAAAACTTGAAGCAGCAGGCTACAAAGGTAAAAAAGTTATCTTTGGTATCCGTCCAGAAGATATTTCTGGAAACCCAATTGTTCAAGATACTTATCCAAATGCTACGGTTAAAGCTGAAGTTATGGTATCAGAACTTCTTGGAAGTGAAACGATGCTTTATGTTAAAGTTGGTAATAGCGAATTCGCATCTCGTGTAGATGCTCGCGATTTCCACAATCCTGGTGAAAAAGTAGACTTAACATTTAATGTTGCTAAAGGTCACTTCTTTGATGTGGAAACAGAAAAACGTATTAAATAAGTCATTCTTACATCCTACCCGTAGAAATCTGCGGGTTTTTATGCTTTTCAATTTTTAGACAGATGCTTCTTTTTTATGCTATAATAAAAGTTATGACTAAAGAATTTCATCATGTAACCGTACTGTTACGCGAAACCGTTGATATGCTTGATATTAAACCTGATGGTGTCTATGTTGACGCTACCCTTGGAGGAGGGGGACATTCGTCTTATTTATTATCGAAATTGAGTGATAATGGGCATCTTTATTGTTTTGATCAGGATAAAAAAGCTATTGATAATGCTCAAATTAAATTAAAAAACTATATTGAACGTGGTATGGTTACCTTTATTAAGGATAATTTTAGAAATCTTAAAATGAACTTAGCCCAGCGTGGCGTCTATTCTATAGATGGGATTCTTTATGATTTAGGAGTCTCCAGTCCTCAATTTGATGAGCGTGAACGTGGATTCTCTTATAAAAAAGATGCTCCGCTTGATATGCGAATGAACCAAGAGGCAAATTTAACGGCCTACGAGGTTGTTAACACCTATGATTATCGGGACTTGGTTCGTATTTTTTTAAAATATGGAGAGGATAAATTTTCAAAACAGATTGCTCGAAAAATTGAACAAGCAAGACAGGTTAAGCAAATTGAAACAACGGCTGAATTGGCTGAACTCATTAAATCAGCTAAGCCAGCTAAAGAATTAAAGAAAAAAGGTCATCCTGCCAAACAGATTTTCCAAGCCATTCGTATTGAAGTTAATGATGAGCTTGGTGCTGTGAATGAATCAATTCAAGAAGCGATGGACTTATTGGCTGTTGATGGTTGCATTTCAGTGATTACTTTCCATTCTTTGGAGGATCGTCTGATAAAGCAATTATTCAAAGAATCATCTACGGTTGATGTACCGAAAGGTTTACCATTTATTCCAGATGAGCTTAGACCCAAGTTTGAACTGGTATCGCGTAAACCTATTTTGCCGAGTCAAGAAGAACTTGCTGCCAATAATCGAGCACATTCAGCGAAGCTTCGGGTAGCTAGAAAAATACATAATTAAGGATAGTATTATGACAGAAGATAAGAGACAGACGGCACTTAGTCAGGCTGTCCAAAGACGTTTTCGTCAATTCACAAGATTAGAAAAGGCGTTTTATGGGACAATTATCTTGACCGCCATTGTAATGGCAATTAGCCTCATTTACATCCAAAGTCGTAACCTACAACTCCAACAAACGATTTCGGAACTGAATGGAGAATTAAATCTTAAGCAAACTGAGTACAATAATGCTAAGCAAGAAGTTAATGAATTACTTCAACGCGAACGCATTATAAAGGTAGCTGAAGAAGCTGGTTTGGTACCTCGGTCAGAAAATATTCAAAGGGTTGAATAGCTTATGAAAAAATTGATACAACTTTTTTTGAGTTATGCTGTCGAAGAGCGGAAAACACCTATGATTAATCGGAAGCGAGTAGGTCAGAATCTTATGATTTTGAGTATATTTGTTTTTTTTGTCTTCTTGATAAACTTTGCTATCATTATTGGGACGGATAGTAAGTTTGGAATAGATCTATCAGAGGGAGCGGCTCAAGTTTATCAACTGCAAGTTACTCAACAAGCTAAACGCGGTACCATTTATGACCGTCATGGGAACGTGATTGCAGAGGATTCAACAACCTATTCCGTTTATGCTGTTATGGACACATCCTATGTTGATGTCTATGGCAATAAGCTTTATGTCAAGAAGTCTCAATTTAAAAAGGTAGCAGATATCTTTCATGAGTATTTAGGCATGGAGAAGGACTATGTTATTAACCAATTAGAACAAGAGAAACTCTCTCAGACCGCTTTTGGTATTGAAGGTAATAACTTAAATTACAGTACCATGTCTGCTGTAGCAGAAGCAGTAAAAAAAGCTGGTATCAAGGGGATTGATTTTTACACCAATCCAGGTCGAATGTATCCTAATGGCACTTTTGCATCGCATTTTATAGGACTAGCACAACTAGTTGAAGATGAGAAAACTGGAAGTAAATCCTTTACAGGAACAATGGGAATGGAGTTCGCTCTAAATGAGGAGCTATCTGGAACAGATGGTATTATCAGCTACCAAAAGGATAAAAATGGCAATGTTTTGTTAGGCTCCTCGACTCCAGTTAAAGCAGCAATCAATGGTAAAGACATTTATACTACCTTGTCGCAGCCTTTGCAGGTCACATTAGAGACACAGTTGGATCTTCTAGCAGAAAAAACCTTGGCCAAACACATCAGTGCAACCTTGGTAAACGCTAAAACAGGTGAAATTTTAGCAACTAGTCAACGTCCGACCTATAATGCAGATACTCTCGAAGGCTTGGATGAAAAAAAAATAGGAACTTGGAATAGTTTGCTTTATCAAGGAAATTATGAACCTGGTTCTACAATGAAAGTTTTCACACTAGCTTCTTCAATTGATAATGGAACATTTAATCCAAATCAAACTTACTATAGTGATAAGTATGAGCTTGCAGATGCCGTTATCAAGGACTGGGATGTCAATATGGGACTATCAGATGGAAATTATCTGACCTTATCTCAAGGATTTGCCTATTCAAGTAACGTTGGTATCTTGCATTTACAACAAGGAATTGGAACAGATAAGTGGATGAATTACTTATCAAAATTCCGCTTTGGAACGCGTACGCGTTTTGGGATGAGTGACGAAGCAGTCGGCAATCTTCCAGAGGATAACCTTGTTACCATCGCTCAATCTGCTTTTGGTCAGGGGATTAATGTGACCCAAATTCAAATGTTGCGTGCCTTCACATCAATTAGTAATAATGGTGTCATGTTAGAACCGCATTTTATTGGGCAAATTTATGACCCAAATACGGAATCGAGTCGTACGGTTGGTCCAGAAATTATTGGAAATCCTATTTCATCGGAGGCGGCTACTGAAACGCGTCAATATATGGTAACAGTTGGTACTGATCCGATTTGGGGAACGCTCTACTCAAAGACACTTGGGAGTCCAGTTATTCAAGTTGGCAATGAAAGTATTGCTGTAAAATCAGGTACAGCGCAGATTGCCGCCTCGGCAGAAGAAGGTGGAGGTTACCTTCAAGGCTCAAATGACACTATCAACTCTGTCATTGCTATGATTCCATCAGATGATCCTATGTTCATGATGTATGTTACTATTCAGCAACCAGAGGTATGGACGGGATTAGAATATCGTGATATTTTCAATCCTGTTTTGGAGGAAGCACTGCTTATGGAACGTGAGTTAACTCAGCCTATTCAGCCTATTGGTGATAAAAAGATGGTATATAAAATGCCCAATATAGTTGGAAAATCATCTGGAAACTCCGCAGATATGTTACGTCGTAATATTGTGCAGCCGGTCATTGTTGGAGAAGGGGAAAAAATCATTAAAACATCTGTAGAAAAAGGGGATAAAGTACCCGAGAATGCACAAATCCTCCTATTGACGGATTCACTGAAAAAAGTACCTGATTTGTACGGCTGGACCAAGAAAAATGTGGATATTTTTGCAGAGTGGCAAGGATGGACAGTTAATTATAAAGGTTCAGGAAATAAGGTTGTTAAGCAAAGTGTTGATGTCGGTGAGGATATTTCTAAACTCGATAAAATTACAATTACATTAGGAGAGTAATATGTTATTAAGTATTATAGCTGGTTTGGTAGCCTTTGGGCTAACTGTTATAGCCATGCCACATTTTATTCGCTTTTTCCAAATCAAAAAAATTGGTGGACAACAAATGCATGAGGATGTGAAGCAGCACTTTGAAAAAGCAGGGACACCAACAATGGGTGGAACGGTATTTCTTGTTGTTGCGATTATAGTCAGTTCGCTCTTTTTTGTGATTGCTAATATGGTAAATGCTGATTCAATGTCATGGACAGCTATAGCAAGTATTATAGCAATCTTGATTATTTATGGATCGATTGGTTTTCTTGATGATTTTTTAAAGATTTTTAAACAAATCAATGAGGGATTAACCTCTAAGCAGAAAATGTTTGCGCAAATAATTGGTGGTCTGTTATTCTACTTTCTTCATGTTCAATCTGGACATGGAAATTTAAATGTTTTTGGTTATCAACTTCATTTGGGGATTTTTTATCTTGTCTTTATTCTGTTTTGGATTGTAGGTTTTTCAAATGCTGTTAATTTAACAGATGGTATTGATGGTCTAGCCTCTATTTCAGTAGTGATTAGTTTCCTTGCTTATGCGGTAATTGCTCACGTACAAGGACAAACAGATATTTTCTTAGTTATTGTCACTATGATTGGTGCCTTACTTGGTTTTTTTGTCTTTAATAAAAAACCGGCTAAGGTCTTTATGGGAGATGTCGGTTCTCTTGCATTAGGAGCTATGCTTGCTACCCTCTCAATAACACTTCATCAAGAGTGGACCTTGCTTTTTATTGGGATTGTTTATGTTTTTGAAACGAGCTCAGTGATGTTGCAGGTTTCTTATTTTAAATACACCAAGAAAAAACATGGCGAGGGCCGTCGTATTTTCCGTATGACACCATTTCATCATCATCTAGAGTTAGGTGGGCTTTCTGGAAAAGCAGAGCGATGGAGTGAATGGAAGGTTGATGCTTTTCTATGGACAGTAGGAGCGGTTGCTAGTCTTATAACACTGGCACTTCTTTATCTGTTATAAAAATGATTCAAATTAGTAAACAAATCTAGGTAACTTTTGACCTAGATTTTTTGATGGAAAATATCTAGTAGCATAAGCAGGAGCTTTTTTACTTAATTTTTGATATAATAATGAGGTTATCATAGAGAAAGGATGTTCAAGCCGGGTTTGGTATTGAGCATGGACGCAGTCTTGATATGAAATTGTCGTGAGACAAGTTTAGTAAGCAATATTTTATTTAAAGGGATGTTAGATGAAACAACTCATTTAATTGAATATTTTTCAAGGCGGTCCTTTTATATTTACAAAATGTCATTCAAAGATTTTAATTTTAAAAGTTATATTCAAAAGGCTCTAGATGAGATTAATTTCAGTGAGCCAACAGAAGTTCAAAAAAAACTCATTCCTGTAGTACGCTCTGGTCGTGACCTTGTCGGAGAATCTAAAACAGGATCAGGTAAAACACATACATTCTTGTTACCAATTTTTGAAAAAATTGATGAAAATGGAAAAGATGTTCAGGTGGTTATCACAGCACCTTCGCGTGAACTTGCCACTCAGATTTATCAAGCAACTAAACAGATTGCAGATCATTCTGAGGAAGAGATTCGCGTGGTTAATTATGTTGGTGGGACTGACAAGCTTCGCCAAATTGAGAAGTTGAAAGTTACGCAGCCACATATTGTTATTGGTACGCCAGGGCGCATTTATGATTTAGTTAAGTCAGGTGATTTGGCGATTCATAAGACACATACATTTGTTGTTGATGAGGCTGATATGACGATGGATATGGGCTTTTTGGATACCGTTGATAAGATTGCAAGTTCGCTACCTAAACAAGTGCAAATCTTAGTCTTTTCTGCAACTATTCCTCAGAAGCTTCAGCCGTTTTTGAAAAAGTATCTGACAAATCCTGTTATGGAAAAAATTAAGACGTCAACTGTTATTGCAGATACAATTGATAACTGGTTAGTATCTACAAAAGGTCGTGATAAGAATGCTCAGATTTTAGAATTTGCTAAGATTTTGAATCCGTATTTGGCGATGATTTTCGTTAATACAAAGGAACGTGCAGATGACTTGCATAGCTATCTTGTATCTAATGGTTTGAAAGTTGCTAAAATTCATGGAGGAGTTCCACCTCGTGAACGTAAGCGTATCATGAATCAGGTTAAAAACTTAGATTATGAGTACATTGTTGCCACTGACTTGGCGGCACGTGGTATTGATATTGAGGGGGTTAGTCATGTTATCAATGATGCCATTCCTCAGGACTTATCATTCTTTGTGCACCGCGTTGGGCGTACAGGTCGTAATGGTTTGTCAGGTACAGCGATTACACTCTATCAGCCTAGTGATGATTCAGATATCAGAGAACTTGAGAAGATGGGGGTAGCATTTGTCCCTAAAATGCTAAAAAATGGCGAGTTCCAAGACACTTATGATCGAGACCGTCGTGCCAACCGTGAAAAAATGTATAAAAAACTTGATACTGAGATGATTGGTCTGGTGAAGAAGAAAAAGAAAAAGGTTAAGCCAGGCTACAAGAAGAAAATTCAGTGGAAGGTTGATGAGAAACGCAAGAAAGAGCGTCGTGCAGAGGCGCGCGCTAAGGGTCGTGCTGAGCGTAAAGCTAGAAAACAGACATTCTAATAATGTAAAGGTCGGATGTTTTTCCGGTCTTTTATTTTTGGGATACAAATTATTTATCTCAGGGATAGATAAGACCTATTAGGCAAGTTTCTTTGTTTATGTTAAAGTAAACTAAGAGAGTGGGAAATGCTCTCAATCTTAGGAGATTTTTTGAAAAGGGGAGGTTATGAAATTGAAAAAATTATTGATATTTTTAAGTTTGCTTGGTGTGTTAGGTGTTATTCTGGTGGGATGTACTCAGAAGTCTGGAGAAGACACTTCATCTAAAGTAGCTCTTACGGTAGCTACTGACTCTGATACTGCTCCATTTACTTATAAAAAAGGAGAGGATTTTAAGGGTTATGATATTGATGTTGTGAAGGCTATTTTTAAAAATTCTAAGGAGTACGATGTTACATTTGTTACAACTGCTTTTGATTCTATTTTAGCAGGTCTTGATGCGGATCGTTACCAAATTGCCGCCAATGATTTTAATTACAATGAGCAACGAGCTGAAAAGTATCTTTTCTCTGACCCTATTTCAAAATCAAACTATGCGATTGTTTCGGCTAAGGGGTCAGAATACGATAGTCTAGATGACCTATCTGGTAAAGTAACAGAGGTTATCCCTGGTTCAAATTATGCGCAAGTTCTTGAAAATTGGAATGAAGCGAACAAGGATAAGGCGCCAATTGAGATTCAATATGCCGCTAACTCAACAGGATTATCAACCCGTGTTTTGCATATTGAGACAGGTAAAATTGATTTTATTCTTTATGATGCTATCTCAGCGGCCTTTATTGTAGAGGATCAAAGTTATGATTTAAAGGTGACTAAGGTAACGGATACGATTGGTGGTAAGACGGATGGTTTAGAATATCTTCTTTTTGCTGACACGAAGGAAGGTAAGGAGTTGCAAACTTATGTTAATAAACGTTTGGAAGAACTGAAAGAGGACGGAACTCTTGTTAAATTAAGTCAGGGCTATTTTGGTGACGATTACGTTAGCAATATTGAATGAGTAATGTCAGCATTGCCAACATTAACATGATGAGTGAGAAAAGTCGGATTTTCCAGCTTTTTATAGTTAAATCCTATCACATTGATAAAAAACTGCTATCACAGATTGATGTCTTGTGATTTACACTTAACTAGTGAGATGTTAGAATAAGTAAATAGGGATTCGAGGGAATGAATCGAAAGAAACTTCGGTTTAGTATTCTTAGAGGAGATATATCAAAAAGAAAGGGATTGGCGTTTTATTTTTATATTTAATAGATAATCAAAAGAGACTTTACGATGATAAATAGACGGCTTAAACTCTTTAGAGAATCGTTCAAGGTGGATATAGGTTTAGGAAAAGCAACTTGTTTTTCTATAAATTTTTATGTTAAACCATTTATTATTGTGAATGCTCAATTCATTGCGTAACTATTCCAAATTGAAATTGGGCATTCGTAGTTGGATGATTTTTATAATATCATGGTCTCTTGTACGAAATCTCAATAATATTATCCTGTTACAATTGAGAGATGGCTCTTATATTGAACGATTTTGAAGGTACTAATGTGCAATCAATAAGGTATCGTTGTGATTTTTAAGAGTCTTAAAAGATTTTGAACTTTAAAACGCTATTAATAGAACTTAGTTATGACTTGGTTAAAAACTTATCGTAAGGGCTTTTTTTGGTTGCTGGGACTTTTGATTATTATCATTGGTGCTAAGGTATTTGAAAACCCGTATAAGACTTTTGTGCAGACAATTCCGACAGGGAAAATTTTTTCACCGCGTGCAGTATTTGATGCTGTTCCACAAATTTTAGGAAAATTGCCAACAACTATTGGATTGACCCTGATGGGAGCTCTATTTGGTCTGGTTTTAGGCTTGATTTTTGCCATTGTAAAAATTAGACGAGTTCCTGTTCTTTATCGCATACAAGCCTTATTTGTAAGTTTCCTTCGAGGAACACCAATTTTGGTACAATTGCTTTTGAGTTACTACGGGATCCCGATGTTGCTCCGCAAAGTTAATTTGGAATTCGGCCTTGATTGGAATATTGATAATGTTCCAGCGGCTGTATTTGTGGTGACAGCATTTGCTTTTAACGAAGCGGCCTATGCTAGTGAAACCATTCGTGCAGCGATTCAATCTGTCAACACAGGAGAAATTGAGGCGGCACGCAGTTTAGGGATGACAGAAACTCAAGTTTATCGTCGTGTCATTATTCCCAATGCGGCCGTTATTGCGACACCAACTCTGATTAATTCCTTGATTGGTTTGACGAAAGGGACCTCTCTAGCCTTTAATGCTGGAATTACTGAGATGTTTTATCAAGCGCAAATTATCTCAGGGAACGACTACCGTTACTTTGAGCGTTATGTGGCTGTTTCTATGATTTATTGGGGAATTTCGTTCTTGCTTGAAAATGCAGGACGTGGAGTTGAAAATGCCTTAGCTATCAAAAACCCTGAAAGTCAATCAATCCAAATAGGAGGGGACCGTTAATGATTACCATTTCAAATTTAAGTAAAGAATTTTCAGGTCAAAAAGTTTTGGATAATCTTAATTTGACCATTAAAAAGGGAGAAGTTATTGCCCTTGTCGGTGCCTCAGGTGCAGGGAAATCGACATTTCTACGTTCCATGAACTATTTAGAACAGGCAGATTCTGGAACTCTAGCTATTGATGATTTTAAGGTTGATTTTACTAGTATTAAAAAAGAGGATGTTTTAAAGCTTCGTCGCAAGTTAGCTATGGTGTTTCAACAATTCAATCTTTTTGAACGTCGCACGGCTCTTGATAATGTTAAAGAGGGACTAAAAGTTGTAAAAAAACTGTCTGATGCTGAAGCGACGGCCATTGCCAAAGAAGAATTGGCTAAAGTGGGACTTTCGGATCGTGAAAATCACTATCCTAGACATTTATCTGGTGGGCAAAAACAACGTGTTGCCTTGGCGCGTGCTCTTGCAATGAAGCCAGATGTTTTGCTTCTTGATGAACCAACCTCAGCACTTGATCCAGAACTTGTTGGTGAGGTTGAGAAGGCTATTGAAGTTGCTGCTCAAAGTGGTCAGACCATGGTTTTAGTGAGTCATGACATGGCCTTTGTCTATGAAGTAGCTGATCGTGTGCTTTTCCTTGAAAAGGGAAAAATCCTTGAAGAGGGAACTCCTGATGATGTTTTCAATCATCCCAGAGAAGAACGAACCAAAGAATTCTTTGCCAATTACAAACGAGGAACAATTTGATATAATAGAAAGAGGATGGGCAAAGTATCCCAACCTCTTGCGTTTTAGGTAGAGATAATATGGCTCAGCGCAGTGGTTGATTGGGTGTCTGCAATGGGATAATTCTTTATTTTCAAGTGTCCACCTAAAATAGTCAACGCAATAGTTAACGACTATTCTATGTGTAAGATGTGTAGTAGTCTCAGCCTGAGCTTAAAAAACAGAGAGCCAAGGGAAGTTAAGGTTTCGAAATCGTGGTTTTTGTCCCCCTCTTTTAAAACTTCTGGAAAGGATAGTTTAGTTACTGTTATTACTAAACTGAATTAAGGATGAGAGATGAGGAGTAAGTAGTTACTCTGGAAGACTTCTTGTTATCCTTTAAACATTATACTTATGCTTGCAACAATTTATCGTTTTTATTTAATGGGATTGACTGTGTCAGTGATTATCACTATAATCAGTTTGATTGTTTGGTTAGTTTATCGTATGAGTCGCCGTTTTGATAGAACTAAGAAAGAGAGACAAGCTCTGCTTTATGAGGCTTTTATTATTTTTTTGGTAACGACTCCGATTCTCTCATTTGCTTTTATGGCTATTTTGGTAATGGTAACAGCGTAGCTGAATGATAGACTTAGAATTTTTGATTTTAAAATGAAAGGAAAAGTAATCAAATAACTTTGATTTTTGAATAAAATTAAAGTGACTTATGGGGAAAGAGCAGTTGAGAAGATGAGGATCGACTCGGCTTTCTATTTCTTTTAAAGTGTCTTGATGCTTAGGTATCTAAAATGTATGATACAATTATTATTGGTGCTGGTCCTGCTGGTATGACAGCAGCGCTTTATGCAGCTCGTAGCAATCTTAAAGTAGCTACTCTAGAGCAAGGAGCTCCGGGTGGACAGATGAATAATACATCTGATATTGAAAATTATCCAGGTTTTGAGCTTATTTCTGGTCCGGAATTGTCTATGAAGATGTTTGAACCTTTGGAAAAACTTGGTGTTGAAAATCTTTATGGAATTGTCACTGGCATTGAAGATAAGGGTGACTATAAAATCGTTAGAACTGATGATGAAGAGTATCAAACGAAGACTGTGATTATAGCTACAGGTGCTAAACATCGCCATATAGGTGTACCTGGTGAGGCTGAGTTTAATAGTCGTGGTGTCTCTTATTGTGCTGTCTGTGACGGAGCATTTTTCCGAAATCAAGATCTTTTAGTTGTTGGTGGAGGAGATTCAGCGGTTGAAGAGGCTCTCTTTTTAACACGTTTTGCTTCAAGTGTAACAATCGTACATCGTCGTGATGAGTTGCGTGCACAAAAACTGTTGCAAGACCGTGCTTTTGCCAATGAGAAAATTTCTTTCATCTGGGACAGTGTCGTTAAAGAGATTAAAGGTGATGATATCAAGGTACGTAGTGTTGATATTGAAAATGTCAAAACTGGTGAAGTGACCAATCATGAATTTGGTGGTGTCTTTATTTATGTAGGTTTAGATCCTGTTTCTGATTTTGTCAAAGAACTAGATATTACGGATGAAAATGGTTGGATTCCGACAGACAATCATATGAAAACATCTCGCAAAGGTATTTTTGCAATTGGAGATGTGCGTCAAAAAGACCTCCGTCAAATCACGACAGCAGTTGGAGATGGAGCAATGGCAGGGCAACAAGCTTACCAATACATTGTAGATAATGATTAAATTTTAGTGATATTAATGTAAAGGAGAGTGGGACAAAAATCGTTAAATCATCAAAAAAGACGATTTCGATTTTGTCGTCCCACCTCCGCACAGTTGATTAGGATGGCCGCTAACGATTGCTTAGTACTAAAATAGTCCAGTGGACTATTTTAGGTGGACACTTGAAAATGAAAGAAGTGTCCAGTTACAGACCTCCAATCAACCGCTGCGCCAATCTGTTATTACTATCAAAAAGAGAAGGTTGAGATATTTTTTGTCTCAACCTCTTTTAAGTTATCTAAAATCTTGGAATCTTAAATATCTCTAGTTTATGTTATAATAGTCACAAGAATAAATTTGAGTACTTATCTCAGTTTTATGATATTTTAAAAGGAACGTATCCAAGGACAGGAAGTTTCCTTTTCTTTTAATAATAGGAGGTATATCATGTACCAAGATGATAGCTTAACATTGCATACGGACCTTTATCAGATTAATATGATGCAGGTCTATTTTGACCAAGGAATTCACAATAAGCACGCAGTTTTTGAGGTTTATTTTCGCAAGTTACCTTTTTCAAATGGTTTCGCTATTTTTGCAGGTTTAGAGCGAATTGTTCGTTATTTAGAAAATTTAAGATTTACAGAGTCTGACTTGGCTTACCTTCGTGAGCAAGGATATCCAGAGAATTTTTTAACCTATCTAAAAGAGTTAAAATTAGAACTTTCCGTGAAATCTGCTCGTGAAGGTGACTTGGTTTTTGCAAATGAGCCAATTGTACAAATCGAAGGACCGCTTGCGCAATGTCAGTTAATTGAAACAGCTCTGTTAAATATTGTTAACTTCCAAACCTTGATTGCGACCAAAGCTGCTCGCATTAAATCAGTTATTGAAGATGAGCCACTTTTGGAGTTTGGAACCCGCCGTGCACAAGAGATGGATGCGGCGATTTGGGGGACCCGCGCAGCTGTTATTGGTGGAGCTGATGCTACTTCAAATGTCCGTGCCGGTAAATTATTTAATATTCCAGTATCAGGAACGCATGCGCATGCTTTAGTCCAAACTTATGGAAATGATTATCAAGCCTTTAAAGCTTACGCAACTAGCCATAAGGACTGTGTTTTCTTGGTGGATACTTATGATACGTTGAAAATCGGGGTTCCAGCAGCGATTCGTGTGGCTAAGGAATTAGGAGATAAGATCAACTTCAAGGGAGTTCGTCTGGATTCTGGCGATATGGCTTATTTATCTAAGCAGGTTCGTAAACAATTAGATGAAGCTGGATTTACCGAGGCAAAAATCTATGCTTCAAATGACCTTGATGAAAACACCATCCTTAATCTTAAAATGCAAAAGGCTAAGATTGACGTATGGGGAGTAGGTACAAAACTAATCACAGCCTACGATCAGCCTGCACTTGGTGCCGTTTATAAGATTGTTTCAATTGAAGATGAGAATGGTCAAATGGTTGATACAATCAAATTATCAAATAATGCGGAGAAAGTATCTACGCCAGGTAAAAAACAAGTCTGGCGCATTACCAGTCGTGAAAAAGGCAAGTCAGAAGGTGACTATATCACGTTTGCAGATGCAGATGTGAATCGTTTAGATGAAATTTTGATGTTCCATCCGACTTATACTTACATCAACAAAACCGTTAAGGATTTTGATGCCGTTCCACTATTGATTGACATTTTTAAAGAGGGAGAACTAGTCTATAAATTACCGACGTTAACAGAAATCAAATCTTATGCGAAATATGTGTTGGATGCCCTTTGGGATGAATACAAACGCGTCCTTAATCCTCAAGAATACCCAGTTGACTTGGCACAAGACGTTTGGGACAATAAGATGGAACTTATTGATGAGATGCGTCGTAAAGCAAAAAATGGAGATTTATCATGAGTTTACAAGAAAACATTATCAAACAATTAGGTGTAAAGCCTGTTATTAATCCCAAAGAGGAGATCCGTGTATCCATTGATTTTCTGAAAAATTATATGAAGAAGCACCCTTTTTTAAAGACTTATGTACTAGGGATTTCAGGGGGGCAGGATTCTAGTTTGGCTGGGCGTTTGGCGCAACTGGCAATGGCAGAGCTCCGTGAGGAAACTGGTGATGAGGCTTATCGATTTATTGCAGTTCGTTTACCTTACGGTGTTCAAGCTGACGAAGCTGACGCCCAAAAAGCGTTAAATTTTATCCAACCCGATTTTTCTTTAACGGTCAATATTAAAGAAGCAGTTGATGGACAAGTAGCCGAGCTGAAAAAAGCAGGTCTTGAGATTTCAGATTTTAACAAGGGAAATATCAAAGCACGTCAGCGTATGATTACGCAGTATGCAATTGCTGGGCAATATAGCGGAGCAGTTATTGGAACAGACCATGCGGCTGAAAATATTACTGGCTTCTTTACCAAGTTTGGAGATGGCGGAGCAGATATTTTACCGCTTTATCGCCTCAATAAGCGTCAAGGTCGTCAACTTTTGGCGGAGCTTGGTGCTGACAAACCACTTTATGAAAAAGTTCCAATTGCAGACCTTGAAGAAAATCGTCCAGGTCTAACTGACGAAGTTGCCTTAGGTGTTACTTATCAAGATATTGACGATTATTTAGAGGGCAAAAAAGTAGCTGCTGAGGCTCAAGCAAAAATTGAAACTTGGTGGCACAAGACAGAGCATAAACGCCATTTACCAATTACTGTTTTTGATGATTTTTGGAAAAACTAATCAGTCGTAAGGAGTGTTGGCAGAGATATGAACAGCGATTTGTCAGTTTACTTTCGCTATAGCATTTTAAAGTGAGGAAGAATGATGGTCACAGCTAAAAAATCAGAGAAAAATGATAATCTGCCATTGATGTCAATTGATCAATTAGATATTTTTGAACATTTGGATCGTGAAGTTGCCGTTTTGGTTGATAACGAGGGGATTCCTTGGGGACAAACGATTCGTGTTTGTCTCTCACAAAAAGCCTTAGAGGAACAGATGTTGTTATTCAAACATCGAGCAGTTACTTTTCCTCTAGGAATTGTGATTGATTTTCTTTTAAAAAATCATCGAGAACGCCTCAATCTTTATGGGTTTTCTTTAGGAGATTATGCGCTTGAGCGTGGTGAGTTAGAAAAAATCGCCTACGCTATTGATAGTTTTAAACTAATCTGGACTTGCTACAAGGAAAAATTACCCCAAGAAATCAGTTTTGACCACCTTAAAAGCAGAACATTTTATTATCTAGGGGCACCGATTTTAACGGCTACTCATTCAACGTTTAACTTTGATATTGACATTCAAAATGGCAAGGAGTTTATCAAGCTATTTCTCTCAAAAGAAAGTGCGCAACGGTATAACTATAAACAACTACAACCTGTTCCAGTTAATCTTGCAAATTTTAAGTTTATTGTTGAAGGAAAATGTGGCTTGGTCATAGAGCCTACTCGTAGGTATAACATAAGGTTTGAGTAGTTTTATTTAAGATCTCATAAAGGAGAAATAGATGAACAGAAAAGTAATCAGTTTGTTGCTAATGGCTAGTTTGTTTTTAGTGGCTTGCGGAAAGTCAGAATCTAAGCCTGAGTCATCAAAAGCTACAAAAACGAATCAAGTAACCCAGTCAGAAAAAGGTCAAAAAGAAGCTAAGGCAGAAACAACAACCCAGCTTGAAGAAGATTCGGATCAGTTTAGTGAATCTGTTTTGGAAACAAAAAGTGAGTCAATCCAAGCGACAGATGCTAGTTTCAATGGTTCTTATTACAGTGTGCAAGGAAAGTATGGTGAGGTGATCATTGCCAATAAAAAACACCCAGTCTCTGCGTCCTATGCACCCGGTGAAAATCCGACAGCCTTATCGGCCTTTCAGACATTGATTGCAGATATGCAAGCCAAAGGCTTTTCGGTGAGCAATAGTTATAGTGGTTTTAGGTCCTATGAAACACAGGATTCTATCTATAGCAACTATGTCGCTTCTGATGGTCAAGCGAATGCGGATCGCTATTCTGCTCGTGCGGGTTATAGTGAACACCAAACAGGCCTAGCCTTTGATTTATTGGATGGTAATGGTCAGTTATTAACAGAATCAACAGCCTCAGACTGGTTAGCAAAACATGCTCATGAGTATGGATTTATCGTACGTTATCTTCCAGGGAAGGAATATAGTACAGGCTATATGCCAGAGAGTTGGCATGTGCGTTACATTGGGAAAGAGGCTACTGATATTTATCAATCAGGTCAGACTTTAGAAGAGTATTTTGGTATTTCTGGTGGAGATTATGCCCAATAGTGATAATGCAAAGTAAGGTTGGGGGTGATTTAGAAATGATAAAAAAGATTGCAGATTTGCAGTCTTTTTGCTAAAGAAAAAGTTAATTATTGAGGAGGAAACTATGTTACAAATGCGAATCGCAAGTTTGTCAGATTTGGACAGGATTTACAACATCCAGAAGGAGAGTTTTCGTGATTTATATCAAAAGTATAATGATATTGATTCTCCTTATTTGGAAACAAAAGAACGATTGCTTGAAAAGATGAAGCACCCATCAAGTATATTTTATTTGATTTGTTTAAATAATGATATTATTGGTTTTTCTCGTGTTTTGTTTAATGGTAAATAACTGGAAGGCGTGGCTAGGGATGACAGCGATTTTGCCGAAGTTTCAGAAGAAGGGGTATGGACACCAAGCGATTCAAGAAATCGAAAAGCAGTATCCAGAAGTAAAATGTTGGTCTTTGGACACAATTTTACAAGAAGAGCACTTGGTTCATCTCTATGAAAAACTTGGCTATGTGGTTTGTCGGACAGAGCCTGTTCAAGAAGGCATGGACTTAGTATACATGGAGAAACAATGTTAGAACATATCAAGGCTTATCTCGCTTATAGGGGAGAGAAATACATCAAGCCAGAAAAATCAGAAAATTTAGCTCAATATATGACAGGTCTGCGCGTGCTAGCTCAGTCTGCTCGCAAAGAATTTCAAACGCTTAATCAGCTTGTGCCAGAACGTGCTAGCCAGTGGATGAATCAGGCACAGGTTTGCCGTCCACATTTTTGGTGCTATTATCGTCTGCCGTCTGATTCTGTGGAAGATGTAGCGCTAGCAACTCGATTATATGGAACAGAGGGCGACTTTGGAATTTCTGTTGAAGTCAGTTTTGTGGAGCGGAAAAAATCAAATGAGACTCTTATCAAGCAACATCGAATCTTGGAATTACCGATTAAAGAACCCTTGTACTATTTTGTACAGGAAAATGGTGTGAGTCGCCGAATAGCAGGAACTGAGGGAAATCGTCAGTTGTTGAAAGAGCAGGTTGCAAGTAGCACAGTGCGCAAGGTACTGGTCAAATACGACGTCCCAGTGACAGAGGAAATGACGCCGGAAGCTGCTGTTCACCAGTTGATGAAAGGCTTTGAATTATTGATACCATATTATGAACAGACAAAAAAAATGAGTTGATGCGTCAACTCATTTTCTTATGTTTATTTTGGTGCAATGACTTCTACTCCACCCATATACGGACGAAGAACTTCTGGAATGGTCACTGAGCCATCTTTATTTTGGTAGTTTTCAAGGATGGCAGCGACAGTACGACCAACCGCAAGGCCAGAACCGTTAAGCGTGTGAAGCAATTTCACTTTGCCATCTGCTTCGTCACGGTAGCGGATTTGGGCACGGCGAGCTTGGAAATCTTCTGTGTTTGAACAACTTGAAATTTCACGATAGGCATTTTGCGCTGGAATCCAGACTTCCAAGTCGTAAGTCTTAGCCGCTGAGAAGCCCATATCGCCTGTACATAATGCAAGAACACGGTAAGGAAGACCTAGTTTTTGGAGAATGTTTTCAGCGTTAGCTGTCATTTTTTCCAATTCATTATAAGACTCTTCTGGTTTAGCAAATTTCACCATTTCAACTTTGTGGAATTGGTGGAGACGGATGAGTCCGCGTGTGTCACGACCAGCTGAACCAGCTTCAGAGCGGAAAGATGGGCTCATAGCGGTGAAGTAAATCGGCAAGTCCTTGCCGTCGATAATCTCGTTGCGGTAATAGTTTGTCAATGGCACTTCAGCTGTTGGAATGAGGACAAATGGACGCTCTTCATCATTGATTTCAAAGGTATCCTCTTTGAATTTAGGGTATTGCCCTGTCCCGAACATTGAGTTACGGTTGACCATGTAAGGGGGGATGATTTCCTCATAGCCTTCTGCTAGGTGCTCATCCAACATAAAGTTGTAAAGGGCACGTTCAAGACGAGCACCGAGTCCCTTGTAGAAAAGGAAACGAGCCCCGGTAACTTTTGCCCCGCGTTCCCAATCAAGAATACCGAGTTCCTCTCCAAGATCCCAATGTGCTTTAATCTCAAAATCGAATTCACGAGGTGTTCCCCAACGACGTACTTCAACATTTTCTTCTTCGTCAGCACCAACTGGTACAGAATCATGTGGTGTATTTGGTAAAATAGTGATAATCGCTGTAACCTTTTCGTCAATTTCAGCTAGCTCAGCATCAATAGCTTTAACATCGGCTGAGAGTTTTTGCATGGCTGCAATTTGCTCACTAGCGTCTTCTTTGTTACGCTTTGCTTGTGCAATAGCGGCAGAAGACAGGTTACGTTCAGCCTTGAGTTCTTCTGATTTGACCAAGAGTTCACGACGTTTTGCATCTAACTCTTTTAATTCGGTCAATAATGTCTCAGCAGAGACGCCACGAGTTGCCAATTTTTCAGCAACGGCATCAAAATCTGTACGTAGGCGTTTAATATCTAACATATGATCTCCTTTTATGCGAAAAGCACCCTAGTCATTGTTGGAGTGCGGTAGCACGGTTCCATCCAACTTCACTAAGGTGCGCTTAATTACGATATTGATAAAATAATTTAAGAAGATATTTTCCTTGTCGCCAATATAGCATATCAGCATTAAAAAACATCCGTCTTAAAAACACGGTAGAATTTCACTTGCTCCTAATACCTGCTCGCAGCAACCGCAGGTTTTCTGAAAGAAGAAAAGCAACTTACTTATCCGTTGCGAATATTATACAGCATTGTTAAGCAAATGTAAAATAAATTTTTATGGTAGAATGGATTATAATAAAAAAGAGGTGACTTATGGCTAAATTTGGCTTTTTATCGGTATTAGAAGAAGAATTAGAGAAAGCGTTGACTTGTGACTTTGCGATGGATTGGGATAAGAAAAATCATGCAGTAGAAGTGACTTTCCTTCTTGAAGCACAAAATACATCTGGTGTTGAAACTATTGATGCTGATGGGGAAACTTCTAGTGAAGATATTTTCTTCGAAGATTATGTCTTGTTTTACAATCCTGTAAAATCAATGTTTAATCCAGACGACTACTTAGCAACGATTCCTTATGATCCCCAAAAAGGCTTGTCTCGTGAGTTTTTAGCTTACTTTGCAGAATTTCTTAATGAAACAGCAACCGAAGGTTTGAGTGATTTGATGGATTTCTTATCGGATAAAGAAGTAGAAGAGTTTGCAATCAAATGGGATACTGAGGCTTTTGACAACGGTAGAACAGACTTAATAGAAACTACCCTCTATCCTTACCCTAGGTATTGAAGAGAAGTACTTTTTAGGTGAAAAAGAGATTTCATGATTTATTTGTATCCTAAAAATTTTAAAGCGATTGCTGTCTCAAACTTACTTTCCATCTCTAGGACTTATGCCTAAAAATATACGGCCGTAACGAGAAATACGGGTCATTTTCCACACGGGATTGTAGGTGATTTCAACATTGACCGAGTTAATGCCATCAATCTTGGTTAATTTATCAACGATTTCAAAAGGCATAGTGTCTGCGCAACCACAATTAGTATCAGTAAAAGTCATGACAAGGTGAAGATGACCTGCTTCGCTCAAATCAATTTCATAGATGAGTCCTAGATTGTAGATATCGAGTTCAATTTCAGGGTCAAAAATGCTTTCGAAGGTGTTAATCAGTTGGTCAGACATTGCTAACGCCCGATCATTGATTTTGATATCATCACGCATAAGATACACTCGGCTTTCATTTGAAAATATGTGTCTATTATATCAAAAAAAAAGATTAATTCAAGAATTTTCTGAATTTTTAGAGTATAAAATCTTATTTTACTAAATGTTTTCAAAGTGCTATAATAGAGAAGTTCTAGAGGAGTAGCTCTGCTATTTCCAAAAATATAAATCAAAGAGGTGATAACCCATGGGACGTAAATGGGCTAATATTGTTGCGAAAAAAACTGCCAAAGATGGCGCAACATCAAAAGTTTATGCAAAATTTGGTGTTGAAATCTATGTAGCTGCTAAACAAGGTGATCCAGATCCAGAAACTAACTCAGCCCTGAAGTTTGTTATCGATCGTGCCAAACAAGCACAAGTTCCTAAACATGTTATTGATAAAGCGATTGATAAGGCTAAAGGGAACACAGATGAGACTTTCGTTGAAGGGCGTTATGAAGGTTTCGGACCTAATGGTTCAATGATTATTGTTGATACCTTAACATCTAATGTCAATCGTACAGCTGCAAATGTTCGTACTGCTTATGGTAAAAACGGTGGAAACATGGGTGCTGCTGGTTCTGTATCTTACATGTTCGATAAAAAAGGTGTCATTGTTTTTGCAGGGGATGATGCTGACAGTATTTTCGAAATGCTTCTTGAAGCTGATGTGGAAGTAGATGATGTTGAAGCGGAAGAAGGCTCAATCACTGTTTATACTGCACCAACTGATCTTCATAAAGCACTTGTAGTGCTCCGTGAAAATGGTATTTCTGAGTTTCAAGTGACAGAGCTTGAAATGATTCCGCAATCAGAAGTAACACTTGAAGGTGAAGATTTGGTGATTTTTGAAAAATTAGTTGATGCGCTTGAAGCAGATGACGATGTTCAAAAGGTTTACCACAATGTTGCAGATTTCTAATTTGAAGATAATGAAAAGAGTAAATGAAGATAACTCCTAGTTCTTCTATTTGAAAAATGAATACTAAAAAGTATAGAATCAGCATTTTTAGTATCGTCGTTCCATGCTTTTGATTGTACTTAGAGATTTCTAAAATCCTGTAGTGATCTGATTGGACTTGGACTAGTATCTTTATTATAATGATGTGGCTTTATTGGTATCAGAAAGTTGCATTTTTGGAGTGAAACATTTATGATAAGGGTACTATTATCGAGGAGGTCGGTATGACATTTGCACAAAGTTTTGTAAAAATAACTGCTTTAGAAGCAGAGAATCGTATTCAATCAGCTGAGAAGTTCACTCTTTTTATTGGGCGTTCAAGCTGCCCATTTTGCCGTTTATTTGAACCTAAGCTTACCAATGTGGCTAACGCACTTAATGAAGCGGTTTATTTTTTAAATAGTGAGGATTTCAGTGATGCTACTGAAATTCAAAAATTCCGTTCTAAGTACGGCATTCCCACGGTTCCATGTCTTTTAGTATCAAATGGTGGAACAGTCAAGGTTGTCTGTGATTCTTCACTTTCAGAAGATGCTATTACGGAGTTTATAACTGATATTTGAAAAATCATTTAGAATTTGGTATAGTTGTTGTTGACGATTAAACAGAGAAGTCTTGTCAAAAGAGTTTTGCTGTATTTATTTAAGGAGAAAAAGATGAACGCAACGATTTTAATTATGCTTGTTATGATGGCAGGGATGATGTATTTTACTAGCCGTAGTCAAAAGAAACAAGCTGAGCAACGCCAAAACCAGTTAGCTCAACTAAAAAAAGGTGACGAAGTTGTTACAATTGGTGGGATGTATGCGGTTGTTGATGAAGTCAATGTTGACGCTAAGACCATTGTTCTTGATGTTGATGGCGTGTATTTAACTTTTGAATTATCTGCAATAAAACGTGTCGTTACACCAACTACATCTGATTTGACTCCAGTAGTTGCAGAAGGTGAGTCTTCAGCTGTAGAAGAAGTTGAATAAATTTAGTGAATGTTGTTAAAAGAGGTTGGGACAAACCAGCACGATGGCAGAACCCACACCCACAAAGCAATGAAAACCAATAGGCAAAGCCCTCGCTAAGTGCTATACTCTTAGTGAGGGCTTTGCCATCGTGCTGGTTTGTCCCAACCTCTTCTTGCTTAGATTGTTATCTTGAATGACATGTGTTAAAAGTTAATTCAACGCCGTGTGCCGAACAGCACGCACGGTAGTGTGAGAGGAACTAGAGATTAGCCACTCTCAATTTATAATGTTTTACTTTCTTCTCGGACGATTAAAATATCTACCTTGGCATGCCGCATGATATATTCTGAAGAAGAGCCGATAAGAATTCTTTCAATAGTATTGAGACCTGTCGCTCCTAGTAGAATTAAATCAATATTTTCTGATTCAGGAATATCAACTGACAAAAGTGTTTTTGGATTGCCGAATTCTAAGACCGTATTGACATCTTTGACGCCTTTGTCTAAAGCCTGTATACGATAGTCTTCGAGCATCTGTCTAGCGTCTTTTTCTAATGTTTCAAAAACGAATGTATCCAAAGTTGCGATATTTTGTAATGTGCGCGTATCGATGACATGGGCGAGGACAAGCTGAGCATCATTACGCAGAGCAACAGCGCAGCCTTTTTCAAAAGCTAATTCAGCTTGAGGTGAGCCATCAATACCAACTAAAATGTGACGATAAGCTTGTGTAATCATAAAGAACACCTCCTTTTGATTACATTATACACTTTTTTGCCTAAAAATGAAAGCGTTTTATATACAATTTCTGCAAAATCACATAACGGTCAGTTTCATCGTTAAACGAATTAATTTGGGTAAAATAGAGTTTAAAATTGTATAATCATTTCGTTTTTTTATAAAGAATATGAAAGAGCCGATGCATCGGGTTGTTTATCAGAACATAGGGATGGTCACAAGCGATTTTATTGGAAGATAAAGCGGAAAATCGTTTAATTTGGCTAATTTATGGTAAAATAGAGAGTAGAGTATTAAAAATAGGGAAATGTTATGTTTACATTTAGAAGAAAAAAAGAATCTCGCAAGGTGAGTTTAGAAAAAATTCCTAAGCATATTGGAATCATTATGGATGGGAACGGCCGTTGGGCTAAAAAACGCTTGCAACCTAGAGTTATAGGACATAAGGCAGGAATGGACGCGCTTCAGTCTGTGACTATAAAAGCAGCAGATCTAGGTGTTAAAGTCCTAACCGTCTACGCATTTTCAACAGAAAACTGGACAAGGCCTGTCGATGAAGTTAAATTTATTATGAGCTTGCCGGTTGAATTTTTTGACAAATATGTTCCTGAACTCCACAAGAATAATGTCAAAGTGCAAATGATAGGAGATACGAGTCGTTTACCTAGGGAAACTTTAAATGCTCTTAATCGAGCGCGTGAGTTGACTAGACGAAATTCGGGATTAATCCTTAACTTTGCATTGAATTATGGAGGAAGGGCTGAAATTGTTTCGGCAGTTAGACAAATTGCTCAAGATGTTTTAGATGCACGATTCAATTCCGGTGATATCACGGAAGATTTAATTGCGAATTATCTACAGACCGCAACTCTGCCCTATCTTTATCGTGATCCCGATTTGATTATTCGTACAAGTGGTGAATTGCGTTTGAGTAATTTTTTACCTTGGCAATCAGCTTATAGTGAGTTTTATTTTACAGATGTTCTGTGGCCCGATTTTAAAGAGAAAGGCTTAATAGCAGCCATTGAGGAATACAATCGTCGTCACCGTCGATTCGGTGGCATTTAGAAAGAGGAGTAAATGAAGGAACGTGTGATTTTTGGTGCAGTGGCTCTACTGATTTTTGCCCCATTTCTCTGGTTTGGAGGGGTTGCCTTTCAGATATTTGTCGGAATATTAGCAATGATTGGTGTTTCTGAAATTGTTAAAATGAAAGGTTATGAAGTTTTTTCTTTTGAAGGACTACTAGCGATGCTAGGAGCTTTTGTTTTGGCAGTTCCTATGGATCATTATTTTACATTTTTACCAGTTGATGCCAGTCTTAGTGCATATACTATTTTGGTGTTTTTTCTCTTAGCAGGAACGGTACTAAATTTTGGGAAATACCATTTTGATGATGCCCTTTTTCCCATTGCCTCTAGTTTTTATGTAGGGATTGGTTTTCAAAATCTTATTAATGCTCGTATTGCAGGTTTAGATAAGGTATTGTTGGCCTTGTTTATTGTTTGGGCGACAGACATAGGAGCTTATATGATAGGGCGCTCGTATGGTAAGCATAAACTTCTTCCAGCTGTTTCACCAAATAAAACGATTGAGGGAAGTTTAGGAGGTGTTTTATCAGCAGTAGTTGTATCAATTCTTTTTATGCTGGTAAAACCGACAGTTTATGCTCCTCAAAAATTCTTGGTAATGTTATTATTTGTTGCTATTTTTAGTATTTTTGCTCAATTTGGTGATTTAGTAGAAAGTGCTTTGAAACGCTATTTTGGTGTTAAAGATTCTGGAAAATTAATTCCAGGGCACGGAGGTGTTCTTGATCGTTTTGATAGCATGATATTTGTTTTCCCAATCATGCATTTCTTTGGTCTGTTTTAGGAGGTGCTATGCTAGGTATTTTATCTTTTGTTATTATTTTTGGAATTATCGTCACAGTTCATGAATTTGGACACTTCTATTTTGCCAAAAAATCAGGAATTTTAGTTCGTGAATTTGCTATTGGTATGGGACCGAAAATATTTGCATATATTGGAAAAGATGGTACAGCCTACACGATTCGTTTGTTGCCATTGGGAGGTTACGTCCGTATGGCTGGCTGGGGAGATGATGCCACTGAAATTAAAACAGGCACTCCAGCGGCTTTAACATTAAATCAAGAAGGTTTGGTGACACGTATTAATTTATCAGGTAAGCAACTTGATAAAACAGCTTTACCGATTAATATTATTAGCTATGATTTAGAAAAGCAACTAGTTATTACAGGAATTGTTCTCGGCCATGAGAAAACCTATACTGTTCATCATGATGCCACTATTGTAGAAGAAGAGGGCACTGAAGTTCGTATTGCTCCGATAGATGTTCAGTATCAAAATGCTACCATACCAGGCAGGATGATAACAAACTTTGCTGGCCCCATGAATAATTTTATCCTTGGAATTGTTGTGTTTATTGTTTTGATTTTTATGCAGGGTGGAGTAGAAAATCTTGAAACGACACAGGTTCAAGTATTAGAAGCCGGTGCGTTCGCAAAAGCTGGTGGGCAAACCGGTGATACTGTTCTCTCTATTGCTGGAGTTGAAGTGACTGACTGGGCTAGTTTACAGAGAGTGGTGAGATTAAATGCTGACAAAAATGGAGAAGATGCTCCTATTGAAATAGAAGTGAAAAAATCTTCAGGACAAACCAAGACACTCTCAGTGACTCCGTTGGAAAATAATGGTGCTTTCTACATAGGTGTGACGCCATCTTTAAAAACAGGTTTCTTGGACAAAGTCAAAGGAGGATTTATCAAAGCATGGGAAACAGCCTTTCTCATTCTAGATGCCTTAAAAAGTTTGATTACTAATTTTAGCCTAAATAAATTAGGTGGCCCAGTTGCGATTTACCAAATGTCGAACCAAGCTGCCTCTAACGGAATAGAATCTGTTCTTTACCTTATGGCTACCATTTCGATTAACTTGGGAATTTTTAATTTAATCCCAATACCTGCCTTAGATGGTGGTAAAATAGTGATTAATATCCTGGAAGCTCTCCGTAGAAAACCATTAAAACAAGAGACAGAGACTTATGTAACTCTTGTAGGAGTTGCCGTTATGGTAGTGCTGATGATAGCAGTTACATGGAATGATATCATGCGAGTGTTTTTCTAACCAAAATGGCAATAATTAAAGACATATTTGCGTGAGTCTTTTTCAGTAATAATCAATTCGAACAAGAAAGGAATTTAATAGGGAATTTAATTATTGAACATTGTCGGGTTAATTGTAAAATGACGAAGCAAATGCTTAAACAATAGCCTAAAAGACTATGGTAATTTTAGATAATAATTATCCCTTAATATCTCTTATATTATGAAACAATCAAAAATGCTAATTCCAACACTTCGGGAAATGCCAAGTGATGCTCAAGTGATTAGTCACGCCCTAATGTTGCGTGCAGGCTATGTTCGTCAAGTGTCTGCAGGTATTTATGCCTATCTACCGCTTGCAAATCGTACCATTGAAAAATTTAAGACAATCATGCGTCAAGAATTTGAAAAAATAGGTGCAGTAGAGATGTTAGCACCAGCTCTTTTGACAGCGGATCTTTGGCGCGAATCAGGTCGTTATGAGACTTACGGAGAAGATCTTTATAAGTTAAAAAATAGAGATCAATCTGATTTCATATTGGGGCCAACTCATGAAGAAACCTTTACAATGTTAGTACGTGATGCGGTTAAATCGTATAAACAATTGCCGCTTAACCTATACCAAATTCAATCAAAATATCGTGATGAAAAACGTCCGCGTAACGGTCTTCTTCGTACCCGTGAATTTGTTATGAAAGATGGTTATAGCTTCCATAGTAGTTATGAAGACCTTGATGTAACTTATGAGGATTATCGAAAAGCATATGAAGCAATCTTTACACGTGCTGGTTTAGAATTCAAAGGAATCATTGGTGATGGTGGTGCAATGGGAGGAAAAGACTCTCAAGAATTTATGGCCATTACTCCAAATCGTACAGATTTAAACCGTTGGCTTGTTCTTGATAAATCTATTTCATCTATTAATGAAATACCTAAGGACACCTTGGAAGAAATTAAGGCTGAATTAAATGCTTGGCTGGTTTCTGGTGAGGATACGATTGCCTATTCAAGCGAGTCAAATTATGCTGCAAATCTTGAAATGGCTACGGATGAATACAAGCCTTCTAATAAAGTAGTTGTCCAAGAGAAACTCACTAAAGTCGCAACCCCAAATTGCAAATCTATTGATGAGGTTGCTAATTTCCTAAACATTACAGAAGAACAAACGATTAAGACCCTTCTATTTATCGCGGATGAAAAACCAGTTGTGGCTTTACTAGTTGGTAATGACCAAGTGAATGACGTTAAATTGAAAAACTTCCTTGGTGCCGATTTCCTAGAACCTGCTAGTGAAGATGAAGCTATCAAATTATTTGGAGCAACATTTGGTTCTCTTGGGCCAGTTGGTTTGTCAGAAAAGATACGAATTATTGCTGACCGTAAGGTGCAAGATGTTGCTAATGCTGTCGCTGGAGCAAATGAAGATGGTTACCATTGGACTGGTGTGAATCCTAACCGTGATTTTACAGCTGAGTATGTGGATATTCGTGAGGTCAAAGAAGGAGAAGTCTCGCCAGATGGGCAGGGGGTTCTCAAATTTGCTCGTGGTATTGAAATTGGTCATATCTTTAAGCTTGGAACACGTTATTCAGATAGTATGGGTGCTACTATTTTAGATGAAAATGGCAGAGCTGTACCAATCGTTATGGGCTGCTATGGTATTGGAGTCAGCCGTATTTTATCAGCAGTTATCGAGCAGCATGCGCGTCTGTTTGTCAATAGAACGCCAAAAGGAGATTTCAAATTTGCATGGGGAATTAATTTTCCAAAAGAATTAGCGCCATTTGATGTTCATCTAATTACTGTTAATACAAAAGATGAATTAGCACAGGTATTAACTGCAAAAATTGAAAATGAATTAATGGCAAAAGGTTACGATGTGTTGACAGATGATCGTAATGAACGAGTGGGATCTAAATTCTCAGACAGTGACCTTATTGGATTACCAATTAGAGTAACGGTTGGTAAAAAAGCAGTTGACGGCATTGTGGAAGTTAAAATTAAAGCTAGTGGTGATACAATTGAAGTTCACGCTGACAATTTAATTGAAACATTAGAAATTTTGTCTAAATGATTCTTTAGGGGTGTAATTTACCTAAGTAGGTGTACTGACATGGTTAGGTGAAAAAACAAAGTTGCATGTCAAGCAGTGTTTGATTTAGCAAAAGTATCTGATGAAAATTGGACATATTGAAATGTCAATGTTAATCACCTCTTGAATGAGGTTCTCTAATAGATTGTGAGAGACTGCAAAAACTTAGTAATAATATTAGATTGTAGTAGGAGATTGACCATTAAAATGAACAATGAGAGGACCGATCTGGGAGCCCACTGAAAAAAGTAAAAGCTTTACGATTTGCCTGAACAAAAAAAGAGGAATCTATTGCATAAGTTGATATACTCCCCTTATAGTGGACAGTGAAAAAACAAAAATTCACTAGAAACTAAAAGGGGAGTTTTCACATGTCAAAAAGAAGTCCAAAATCAGTAGAAGAAAAACTAGAGATTGTTAACTTGTATCTAGAAAAAGGGAAATCCATTTCAAGCTTAATAAGGGAATATGGCGTCAGTGATACCGCCATTAGAACTTGGGTTCGTAAATACAAACATCTAGGTATAGCAGGATTAAGAGAAAGTAATACTTGGACGAGGTACTCAAAAGAAATCAAAGAACAAGCCGTACAAGATTATCTATCTGGACGAGGAAGTTTGGAGACAATCATTGAAACTTACTACATATCATCTGGAAGTGTTCTCGAAAAGTGGCTAAAACAAACGGTATACTAGTGGTAAAGAAATCAAAGCAACTAGTAAAGGATTAAGTCGTATGAAACAGGGACGTAAAACCACTTTTGAAGAACGTGTGGAGATTGTCAACTTCACCATTACTCATGATAAGGACTATCAGGCAGCGATTGAGAAATATGGCATTTCCTACCAACAAGTTTATTCCTAGGTGAGAAAGTTTGAGAAGGACGCTAGTCAAGGACTCCTAGATCGCAGAAGTAAAGGGTTAGACAGTAAACCGCCCCTTCCCCCAGAAGAAGAGTTACAGCTCAAAAACAAGCAACTAGAAGAGCGCAACCGCTATTTAGAAATGGAGGTAGGGTTGCTTGCAGTTGCTTGTTGCCAATCGTGTCGTCACCCTGTTCCTAACGCCTGGACAAGCCTTGCAGGGCTATCCGTAACTCGCTTTGCTTCGAACGGCTAGCGCCAAAAAGTTGGAAGAAATCAGGCGCAGAAACCGACGGTAAGACTCGGACGTTACTTAGAAGAATTTCAAGCTATTAAAGATTATTCCGATAAGCATAGTGGATCCTCTATTAGCCAGTTATGCCAATGACTTGGAGTGTCTCGATCAGGTTGTTACAAGTGGCTTAATCACAAAGAGACTACATCTGAGGAGACAAATCGAACACTATTAAAAACCATCAAGGAACTACATACCAAACGCAAGAGAATTTTAGGCTACCGTCGAATGACGCGAGCTGTCAATCGGAAACTTAGAACAACTTATAACAAGAAGCGAATTCGTCGCTTAATGCGTATCCTTGGTATCTCATCAATTATCCGTCGTTCTCGAGGCTATTGCACGAAGACTAGTTTTGTGACTATCGAAGAGAATTTTCTCAATCGAGAGTTCACAGCTCAAGCCCCTAATCAAAAATAGTGTACAGATGTGACTTTCTTGCAATATGGGTTAGGGTGTAAGGCTTATTTAAGTGCTATTAAAGACCTTTATGATGGTTCTATCGTGGCTTACCATATCAGTAAGCATAATGATCATGGAGAACCTAAGAAAGGCTATGGAAGCTAATCCAGATGCCACACCAATCATCCACAGCGACAGAGGAAGTCAATCCACTTCACGGGAATACCGGATGGTAACACCCCAATATCAGATGACACGCTCTAGGTCACGAGTTGGAAATGCATTGACAATGCGCCAATTGAGAGTTTCTTTGGTCATTTTAAGACGGAGTGTTATGACTTGAAGGCTTACAAGACATTTGAGGAATTAGTTTATGATATTGATGACTATATCTATTTTTACAATAACGAACGATTTCAAGAGAAGCACAACGGCCTTGCCCCTCTTGAATTGAGGAACAAGGCCGTTGCTTAATCTTTTATTATTTCATTGTCCACTTGACAGGGAGCAGTTCAATCTTCTCCTCAAACTAAGATTCGGTAAACTAGAAATCAGTTGCTTTCATCCCCTTAGTCAAGACCAACTAGAACTTATTTTAGAAAAGGTACTTACTTATGACCGTCAGGCTCAATGATTTAGGGCAGGTTTATCTTGTCTGCGGGAAAACTGATATGCGTCAAGGGATTGACTCACTTGCCTATCTGGTTAAAAGTCAATTTGAACTAGATCCTTTTTCAGGGCAAGTCTTCCTATTTTGCGGTGGTCGTAAAGATCGCTTTAAGGCACTTTATTGGGACGGTCAAGGCTTCTGGCTACTTTATAAACGTTTCGAAAATGGAAAACTCACCTGGCCAAACACAGAAAAGGAAGTCAAAGCCTTAACTTCTGAACAGGTTGACTGGCTGATGAAGGGATTTTCTATTACACCTAAAATCAATACCACAAAAAGTCGTGATTTCTATTGAAATCATGGCTTTTCTTTCGGTATAATATAAAAAAACAATGGAGGGACGAACATGAGTTCAAAAGATAACATTATTGAAAGTTTAACAAAACGATAGAGACTATGTCTAATGAACTCGCCCTCCTTCGTGAACAAGTGGCTTATTTGAGACAAAAACTTCCAGAGTCAACAAAGACTTTGGAAGTTTCAATATACTCTGTTATTGGACGCTTACGATTTATTAAAGTTATAATCCTCTTCATACTTCTTAACTACAAAATGGAATACTAGTCTACCCACGAACTTGTTGCACTTGACTTGACAATTTGCTAAAATTCCCAAAAAAGAAAAAATTTAAAAAAAGGTATTGACAAGAAGAGGATATATTTGGTAAGATATATGAGTTGTCTCGTAAGAGAGAAAGGCAGATATAGGAAAAAAACTAGAAAAAAGTAGTTGACACC
>NZ_CACVCC010000025.1 GCF_902729355.1 Streptococcus sp. S784/96/1
TTCACCAAAAGTGGATCCACGAGGTTTGTCAGATGAAGTGTTTAACAAACTCTTCACAACGGATAAGCCAGTTATCTTTGGTTTCCATGGCTATGAAGGGATGATTCGTGACCTCTTCTTTGACCGTGCCAACCATAATGTTTATATCCATGGTTACCGTGAAAATGGCGATATCACAACGCCATTTGATATGCGAGTGATGTCAGAGATGGATCGCTTCCATATTGCCAAAGATGGGGCCCAAGCTGCACTAGGAGACAGGGCGTCAGCCTTTGCCCAAGAAATGGACGAGAAGGTTGCTTACCATACCGCTTACATCCGAGAAAACGGAGATGACATCCCAGAAGTCCGGGATTGGAAGTGGGAGAATATTAATTAAAACACAAAAAATCTTGTCCTTGCGGCAAGATTTTTTTGCGTCCTTACGAATAGTTAGGTAAGGAGGCGTTATGGTACAAGAACTTGCAAAGGAAATTATCCAAAAGGCGGTAGAGTTAGATGCGCAGGATATTTATCTGTTACCTAGGGAAATTGATTATGAACTTTATATGCGAATTGGTGATGAGAGACGCTTTATGGGAGAGTATGACAAAGACAAGATAGCGAGTCTTATCAGTCATTTTAAGTTTGTATCTGGTATGAATGTCGGTGAAAAGCGGCGTAGTCAGCTTGGTTCCTGTGATTATGAACTCAATAGTGAGGAGAAAGTTAGTCTAAGATTATCAAGTGTGGGTGACTATCGTGGTCAAGAAAGCTTGGTCATTCGTATTCTTTTTAGCGGACGGATTGAGCTCAAATACTGGTTTGATGGGCTTAATAAGCTTAAGGAAAAATTATCTGGTCGAGGGCTTTACCTTTTTTCGGGCCCCGTTGGAAGTGGCAAAACTACCTTGATGCATCAGTTGGTCGCTGAACGTTTTTTAGGCCAGCAGGTCATTTCCATTGAAGACCCTGTAGAAATTAAAGACCCCTCCATGCTTCAGTTACAACTCAATGATAGTATTGGCATGACTTATGATGCTTTGATAAAGCTGTCGCTCCGTCATCGACCAGATGTTCTGATTATTGGTGAAATTCGTGATAGTGAAACGGCGCGTGCGGTTATCAGGGCTAGTCTAACAGGAACCGTTGTCTTTTCAACCATTCACGCTAAAAGTATTCCAGGAGTCTATGCTAGATTATTAGAATTAGGGGCATCACCAGAAGAACTTCACAACAGTTTACGAGGGATTGCTTATCAACGTCTCATCGGGAAAGGAGGGATTATTGACTATGCCGAAGACCATTTCCAAAACCACAAGCCAGACCAGTGGAATGACCAAATTGATCAGCTGGTTGCAGACGGACATCTCACTTTTGAAGAAGGAAAAATCGAAAAGATTACGGCTGAAAGACCAGCGTAAGGTTATTCAGCTCTTCGCTAATCTGATGAGCGCAGGTTTTAACTTAACTGAAATGGTTAGTTTTTTAGAGCGGAGTCAACTGCTACCGACCAAACAAACCAAACAAATGCGGCAAAGTTTGCTGAATGGCCGTGGTATGGCAGATATGTTGGTAGAGCTAGGTTTCTCAGATGAAGTGGTGACCCAGCTTTCCTTGGCAGAAATCCACGGTAACACCCTAACAAGTTTGCAAAAAATTGATAGCTACCTTGCCAATCTCACCCAGGTTAAGAAAAAATTGATTGAGGTAGCGACTTATCCAGTGATTTTACTTAGTTTTCTCGTTCTGATTATGCTAGGATTAAAAAACTACCTTCTACCTCAACTGGAAAATGGCAACTGGGCAACGACCCTCATTAGCGATTTCCCTGTTATATTTCTAGGAACATTTTTGGCGGTTCTGATTTTTATTTTCGTGACTCTTTTCATAGCGAAAAGACAGAGTCGCCTAAAAGTTTGGAGCTTCCTGTCACGGTTTCCTTTTTTGGGAAAAGCGGTGCAGCTTTATCTAACGGCCTATTATGCTAGAGAATGGGGAAATCTTATCGGACAAGGAGTGGAGTTGGCACAGATTACCCAACTCATGCAAGAACAGAAGTCTCTGCTATTTCAAGAAATTGGAAAAGATATGGAAGAAGCTCTCTTATCAGGACGTGATTTTCATCAAAAAGTGCTTGATTATCCCTTTTTCTTACGGGAACTCTCTCTCATCATCGAATATGGTGAGGTTAAATCCAAGCTGGGAAGCGAGCTAGATATTTTTGCTGAGGAGACTTGGACAACCTTCTTTTACAAGTTGACTAAGAGTACACAAATCATTCAACCAATAATCTTTATTTTTGTCGCACTGATGATCGTTATGATTTATGCGGCCATGCTATTACCAATGTATGAAAATATGGGAGGATATTTTTAATGAAAAAACGATTTCAAAATCTTAAACACGCAACCGTACAAGCTTTTACTCTGGCAGAAATGTTAGTGGTCCTTTTAATCATCAGTGTTTTGATGCTCTTATTTGTACCAAATTTAACCAAACAAAAGGATGTCATTCAATCAAAAGGGAATGCTGCTGTGGTTAAAGTAGTTGAAAGCCAAATGGAAATGTACAAGTTGGAGCACGATCAGGCTGCTAGTGCTGAAACGTTGGCAGAGAAAGGTTACATTACACAAGATCAATTGAAGGCCTACAATGCTAAGAAAAACTCTTGAAGCATTTACCTTATTAGAAAGCCTTATTAGCCTTTTAATCATCAGTTTTCTAGTCATAACTCTTTCGGGATCGGTTCAAGGCATTTTTCAAGATGTAGAAGAGAAGTTGTTTTTCCTCTCTTTTGAAAATCTCTACTGTGATAGCCAACAGTTAGCTGTGGCACAAAAGAGTGACTTGCAGTTGACACTAACCTCACAAGAGATTAGTAATGGGATAACCAAGCTCTCTCTACCTCAAAGCGTCAGCCTTTTAGAAGAAAAAACAATTGTATTTGATGTAAAAGGTGGCAACCATAGTTTGACTAAGATTAATTTTGCAACTGCTGATAAAACAATCACCTACCAGTTGTATCTAGGGAGTGGTAAATATCAAAAAACGACACGTTAAGGCTTATATTTTGCTGGAAAGCTTAATAGCATTAGGGGTTCTTGTCACCATTGTAGCTTTGGTTCTCAATCAGATTAATCGTAATCATGAGCACCTCATTAAGAGACTTCATGAGCAAGAGGTTTTAATGGTAGCGACAATGGCGGTGCAAACTAAACAGTCTCATTTACCCCTAAATGGTGTATCGGTTGATGTAGTCAGAACAAAGGCGGGGCTTTTGGTAACAGAAAATGGAAAAGAGGTTATTTATCTTGAGAAAAATTAAGTTACCTGCCTTTACGCTATTAGAATGTTTAGTTTCTTTATTAGTTATTATTGGGTCTGTGCAAGTTTATCAAGGCTTGACGCAGGTATTATCCAGTCAAGTTCATTACTTATCGGATAAGCGTCAGGAAGAATGGCTTCTTTTTTGCCAACAATTACAAGCTGAATTTGAAGGTGCAAAAGTGATAAAGCTTGACAACAATAAGCTCTACCTGTCTCAGAGAGGTCAGCGTTTAGCCTTTGGTCAATCAAAAAAGGGTGACTTTCGAAAGACAAATGCTAATGGGAGAGGTTATCAACCTATGATTTTTGGATTGAAGAGCTCAGCTATTTCCCAAAATGGTAATCTAATAACGATCAATTTAACCTTTGAGGGAGAGTTAGAAAGGAGTTTTATCTATGCTTTTGAAAAAGAAAGTTAAGGCAGGAGTGCTCCTCTACGCCCTGTTGATGTCTGCTATCTTTGCTCTACTTTTGCAGTTTTATCTTGGCCGAGTGCAGGCAGCAGAACGCCAGAATCATGTTCAATTACTAGCTTCTAAAGCCTATCTCATTGCTCAAATAACTTTGGATGAAGCGACTGAGAAAAGCGGTAGGTTACAGTTATCTCATGGGACTAGCTATTGGGAACGAAAGGGAGAAAAAGTAGCAGTTTCCGTCAGTCTACCAGATGGTCATGTATACCATTATGATTTCATAAAAGATGAAGAACAGAAATCAGAACCAGAAAAGAGTGAAAAAGTAGAATCACAAGAAAGCACAAAAATAGTAGTAGAATCCCATTCAGATGATAAAGAACCACTTACTAAAGAGACCGCATCAGTGACAGATATAAGAGAACAAGTTGAGATAGTAAGTGATGAGGCTATTCAAGAGAAAAGTGAACCTTCACTAGATACCAATAATAAGCGGAAGATTTTGTCAATCTCTGGCTTTTTTGATATCATAGAACCATGAATTTTGAAAAGATTGAAACAGCCTATGAGCTGATTTTGGAAAATATCCAACTGATTGAAAACGACCTTAAAACTAATATCTATGACGCTTTAATTGAGCAAAATAGTTTTTATCTTGGTGCTGAAGGGGCAACTGAAATGGTTGCTAAAAATAATGAGACGTTAAAAGCACTTGACCTCACACAGGAAGAATGGCGCCGTGCCTTCCAATTTATCTTTATCAAGGCTGGGCAGACAGAAAGTTTGCAGGCAAATCATCAATTTACGCCAGACAGCATCGGTTTTATCCTACTCTTTTTAATGGAGACCCTGACAGATAAGGAACAACTTGATGTCATTGAGATTGGTTCGGGAACAGGTAACCTTGCTCATACGTTAGTGACTAATAGCCGTAAACAACTAGATTATATGGGGATTGAACTGGATGATTTGCTGATTGACCTTTCTGCCTCAATTGCAGATGTCATGGGGTCTAGTGTCAGTTTTGTTCAAGAAGATGCTGTTCGCCCCCAAATCCTAAAAGAGAGCGATGTCATCATCAGTGACCTTCCTGTTGGCTATTATCCCAATGATGAGATTGCGCGCCGCTATACAGTAGCTGCCACGGCTGAACATACCTACGCCCACCACCTTCTGATGGAACAGTCGCTTAAGTATCTAAAAGCTGATGGGTTAGCATTGTTTTTAGCCCCAACTGACCTTCTGACAAGTCCTCAATCTCCTCTTTTGAAAAAATGGCTGAGCGGATATGCCAGTGTCCTTGCTGTCATCACATTACCTGAGACTCTCTTTGGACGAAAAGATAAGTCTAAAGCTATCTTTATTTTGCAAAAGCAGAGCAGTCAAACAAGAGAAGCCTTCGTCTATCCTATAACAGATTTACAAAATCAAGATGTTATAGTAGAGTTTATGACAAAATTCAAAAAATGGTCGGAGTGACTATGTGAAATTTGAACAAGAATGTGATAGAATAAAAGCAAATCTAGTAAAGAGGTAAATGAGGTAAAACATGTCAAAAACAATTGCAATCAATGCGGGAAGTTCAAGCCTAAAATGGCAACTTTATGAAATGCCAGAAGAGGAAGTCTTGGCATCAGGACTAATTGAACGTATTGGATTAAAGGATTCTGTTTCAACAGTTAAATTTGCTGGTAAAAAAGAAAGTGAAACACTTGATATTCACGATCATCATCAAGCCGTGAAAATCCTTTTAGATGATCTTATCCGCTTTGAAATTATTGCTAACTACGATGAAATCACTGGTGTTGGTCACCGTGTTGTTGCTGGTGGTGAGATTTTTAAAGAATCAACAATCATTGGTGAAAAAGAAATCTTAGAGATTGAAGCACTGAGTGCTCTTGCTCCTCTTCACAACCCAGCTCATGTTGCAGCGATTCGTGCTTTTGAAGAAGTCTTGCCAGAAGTGCTTAATGTTGCTGTTTTTGACACGGCTTTCCATACAACGATGCCAGCAAAAGCTTATCGTTACCCAGTGCCAAAAGTCTACTATACTGAAAATCAAGTTCGTAAATACGGTGCACATGGAACAAGTCATTTCTATGTGTCACAAGAAGCAGCTAACTACCTTGGTAAACCTGTTGAAGAGTTGAAAGTGATTACAGCTCACATCGGAAATGGTGTCTCAATTACTGCTGTGGATGGTGGTAAGTCTGTAGACACCTCAATGGGCTTCACACCACTTGCAGGTCCTATGATGGGAACACGTTCAGGTGATATTGACCCGGCCTTGATTCCTTACTTGGTGGCTGAACGTCCTGAATTGGCAGATGCAGCAGCTGTTGTTAATGCTTTAAACAAAGAATCTGGATTACTTGGTATTTCTGGAAAATCAAGTGATATGCGTGATATCATTGCAGGGTATGAATCTGGCGATGAAGATGCAACGCTTGCTTTTGAAATGTACATTGACCGTTTGAAAAAATATATCGCTCAATACTTTGGTGTCTTAAATGGTGCAGATGCACTTGTCTTTACAGCTGGTGTTGGTGAAAACTCTGCTCCAGTTCGTCAAGCAGTTGTTGAAGGATTGACATGGTTTGGTATGGAACTTGATCCAGAAAAGAATGTCTTTGGAGCAGTCGGTGAAATTTCAACAGCTGATTCTAAAGTCAAAGTTTTGGTTATTCCAACCGATGAAGAACTTGTGATTGCGCGTGACGTAGAACGCCTTAAAACAAAGTAAGTATTAAAATTAGCAAAAAAGCTCAGTTGTCAGGACTGGGCGTTTTTGCTATAATGAAAATAAAAGAAAACGTTTACGGAGAGGTGATTTGATGTCAAAAACAATTGCAATTAATGCTGGGAGTTCAAGCCTTAAATGGCAACTCTATAAAATGCCAGAAGAGGAAGTGTTAGCTGCCGGTATCGTCGAACGCATTGGGCTCAAAGATTCGATTGTGACTGTAAAATTTGATGGTAAAAAAGAAACGCAAATCTTAGATATTGCAGACCATATTCAAGCAGTTAAAATCTTACTTGATGACCTTATTCGTTTTGAAATTATTGCAAGTTACGATGAAATTACAGGTGTTGGTCACCGTGTTGTAGCGGGTGGTGAAGACTTCCAAGAATCTGTTCTTATTGATGAAGACGCTCTTTTGAAAATAGAAGCATTATCAGCACTCGCACCGCTTCACAATCCAGCTAATGCAGCAGGTATTCGTGCGTTTAAGGAAGTTTTACCAGATATTATTTCTGTAGCAGTCTTTGACACAGCTTTCCATACAACGATGCAGCCCCATACCTATCTTTATCCGATTCCACAAAAATATTATACGGACTACAAAGTGCGTAAGTATGGTGCACATGGAACCAGTCACTATTATGTGGCACAAGAAGCTGCAAAATATCTTGGACGACCATTAGAAGAATTAAAACTCATTACAGCTCATATCGGTAATGGTGTGTCAATCACAGCTAACTATCATGGTCATTCTATTGATACTTCGATGGGCTTCACACCGCTTGCGGGACCAATGATGGGAACACGTTCTGGAGATATTGACCCTGCCATTATCCCTTACTTGGTTGAGCATGACCCAGAGCTTAAAGATGCAGCAGCAGTAGTGAATATGCTCAATAAACAATCAGGACTTCTAGGGGTATCAGGATTTTCAAGTGATATGCGTGATATTGAAGATGGCCTTCAGCGTAAGGATAAAGATGCAGTACTAGCTTACAATGTTTTTGTTGATCGTATCAAGAAATTCATCGGTCAATACCTAGCTGTGTTGAACGGTGCGGATGCCATTGTCTTTACAGCTGGGATGGGAGAGAATGGTCCCCTAATGCGTCAAGATGTTATTGAAGGATTGTCTTGGTTTGGTATGCGTATTGATCCAGAGAAGAACGAATCTCGTGGTATCTCAGGCGATATTTCAACGCCAGATTCAAAAGTGAAAGTTCTTGTGATTCCTACTGACGAAGAATTAGTGATTGCGCGTGATGTAGAGCGCTTAAAAAATCAATAAAGAAAAAAGGTTAGCTGATGTTTATTACTGAACTAAGCTAACCTTTTCTTATGTCAATGAGTTTTAAACTCGATTGATTGTTTTTGAGTATTAATACTAACCTCTCCACCAATAGTGATGGTAAAAAGTGGTTGAGTGTGGGCAAAGTCTAGGTCATACATAACAGGTACCTGTTTCAAGATAGGGTGTTTGTCAAAAATGGCCATTAAAATCTCCTGTGTCATCTCAGTTTCTTTAGGGAAACGGCCAAAGAGGACTGCCTGAGGATTTGGATAAGCCTGTAAGATGGCTGTGAGATGACGGAGAATAATCACATAATTATCATCTTCAGCTTCTTCTAGAAAGAGAACGTATTTATCAGGTTTTGGAGCATACTCTGTTCCTGTCAGAAGGTTCAGTGTTGAAATGTTGCCACCGATAGCTGTTCCAGAAGCTTTGCCATGATTATAAACCTTCCATTCGGTTGGGAAAAAGCTGCGCGGTAAACTTGGGTCGTACCAAGCATCGCTAGACCATTCGGTACTTGGTGTTAGAGCGTATTGTGACTGAGTAACAGCGTTTAGCCACATCTTACTTTGATACTCCTGGCCCTGTTGCATTTTGAAACTTGAGTAGCTTGGCCCCATATAGGTCTGCATACCAGTTTTAGCATAGATACCATTGAGGAGAGCCGTTGTGTCAGAATAACCACAGAAAATTTTAGGATTCTGAGCAATTACATCGTAGTTAAGATACGGTAGTAACTCGTTACAGTTGAATCCACCAATAGTTGTCATAATAGCATCCACTGTCGGATCTGAAAAAGCAGCTTCCAAATCAGAGACGCGACTTTCAATTGACGATGAAAAGAAGATGTCGTTTTCGAAATAATTTTCCGAAAATGATAGTATAAATCCTAATTCTTCAAGTTTTTCTTTGGCAGCTAAGTTAGCCTCAAATCCACCAAGACGTTCGATAGAAGATGACGGACTGACAATACGAATGTGATGACCTTTGGCTAATGTTTTCATAGCAACCTCCAAAAAGATTTTAGACTATTGTAGCAGAATCACTCTAGATTGCAATAGAAAAATGAAGATATTAAGAGAGTGGTTTACTCTTGTTCCAAATTCGCCCCAAATTATTTCAGAAATTAACCCAATTTAACCCAACAGAAAATCAAAAAAGCCTGTAAAATCAGGCTTTTCATTCGGTTAATTCCTGTTAATTCAGGTACTGAAAGGCGGTAGACGGATTTGAACCGACGATCAAGCTTTTGCAGAGCCGTGCCTTACCACTTGGCTATACCGCCATAACAAAGAATATTCTACCTTAAAATCTCTTTCCCGTCAAGAGGTAAAATCGGTTAAAAATCCTTAATTCCTTTTCGATGAGCCATCTTATCAAGTGAAAAGATCAGAAAAACACCCCAAATATAGGCGATAAGGTCACTAATTAGAAATCCTTGTCCTAGAAAAAGATGACCTAGAGTAGTGGTACGAATAGTATCTAGCGGAGCCCAGTTCACAAGTTGTGAAAATTCCACAATAAAAGATACTCCAAGGGATATAAGGGCAGTAGCCTCTGGCTTTATTTTTGTGAAAAAAAGTCGAAAGCCAAGATAGACTGCTACAGCCCAGAGAGAGTCGCCAATCCAAAGAGGAATATTGCTGATTTTACGGCTGAGCAGACCAAAGGAAATCGTGGTTACAAGGGATATCAAGTAGAAAAAACGAGATTTAAAAGTTGTCATAAGACTATCTTAACGAAGTTTGACGAAAAAGACAATTTTAAACTTGAAAACCCAAGAAATTAGTGATGATTAGCTTGCTTAATAATATTTTTTTTGTTAAAATATAATGGTTGTCTAACAACAAATACTCATCTTAGATCAATTGTGGTCTTGTTGCCGAAAGGTTGGGCTGCAAGTCGAAGTCTGAGAGAGGAAAAAACATTATAAAGGAGAAACTACTCATGGCAGTAATTTCAATGAAACAATTGCTCGAGGCTGGTGTTCACTTTGGTCACCAAACTCGTCGCTGGAACCCTAAGATGGCTAAATACATCTTCACAGAGCGTAACGGAATCCACGTTATTGACTTGCAACAAACTGTAAAATTAGCTGATCAAGCTTACGATTTCATTCGTGATGCAGCAGCAAACGATGCAGTTGTTCTTTTCGTAGGTACTAAAAAGCAAGCTGCTGAAGCAGTTGCTGAAGAAGCTGCCCGTTCAGGTCAATACTTCATCAACCACCGTTGGTTGGGGGGAACTCTTACTAACTGGGGGACAATCCAAAAACGTATCGCTCGTTTGAAAGAAATCAAACGTATGGAAGAAGAAGGTGTCTTCGAAGTTCTTCCTAAGAAAGAAGTTGCACTTCTTAACAAACAACGCGCACGTCTTGAAAAATTCTTGGGCGGTATCGAAGATATGCCACGTATCCCAGACGTAATGTATGTTGTTGACCCACATAAAGAGCAAATCGCTGTTAAAGAAGCTAAAAAACTTGGTATCCCTGTTGTAGCGATGGTTGATACTAACGCTGATCCAGATGATATCGATGTTATCATCCCAGCTAACGATGACGCTATCCGCGCTGTTAAATTGATCACTGCGAAAATGGCTGACGCTATTATCGAAGGTCGTCAAGGTGAAGATGCAGAAGTATCATTCGAAGAAGAAGTAGCATCAACTGAATCAATCGAAGAATTGGTAGAAGTTGTAGAAGGTAAATAAGTAACAAAGGACTCTCGTCCATGAACAATTTAGCCAATATGCTGAATTGTAAAACTTGAACCAACCCAAGAGGGCAGAGCGTTCCTGCTCTGCCCTCTGTTTTATTAAACATGTTAAGGGCAACTTTGTCGCCCAAGAGCTGACGACGCCTAAATTATAGAATCGTTAGCAGGTCGAGCAATTGCTACTCTGTGGTTAAAGTAAAGTTAGCTTGGCTAACCTTGCAGGCAAATCTGGAGACTTTAAGATCTAGATTTAGCCGTGAAAGCGCAGGTTTGCTAGCGTGTCGGACCACTTAAAAGCAAATTGCAAAAAATAAATTTTATAGGAGAAAAAAACATGGCAGAAATTACTGCAAAACTCGTTAAAGAATTGCGTGAAAAATCAGGTGCCGGCGTTATGGACGCTAAAAAAGCACTTGTAGAAACTGACGGTGACATCGAAAAAGCAATTGAGTTGCTCCGTGAAAAAGGTATGGCAAAAGCGGCTAAAAAAGCTGACCGTGTTGCCGCTGAAGGTTTGACTGGTGTCTACGTTAACGGTAACGTTGCAGCAGTTATCGAAGTTAACGCTGAAACTGACTTCGTTGCGAAAAATGCTCAATTCGTTGAATTGGTAAACGAAACAGCTAAAGTTATCGCAGAAGGTAAACCAGCTAACAACGAAGAAGCACTTGCTTTGACAACAGCAACTGGTGAAACACTTGAAGCAGCTTACATCAATGCAACTGCAACAATCGGTGAAAAAATCTCATTCCGTCGTTTCGCTCTTCTTGAAAAAACTGACGATCAAGCATTCGGTGCTTACCAACACAACGGTGGACGTATCGGAGTTATCTCAGTTATTGAAGGTGGCGACGAAGCACTTGCTAAACAAGTATCAATGCACATCGCTGCAATGAAACCAACTGTATTGTCATACACAGAACTTGACGAGCAATTCGTTAAAGATGAGTTGGCACAATTGAACCACAAAATCGAGCAAGACAACGAATCACGTGCTATGGTTAACAAACCAGCACTTCCATTCTTGCAATATGGATCAAAAGCTCAATTGACTGACGAAGTGATTGCTGCTGCAGAAGAAGCAATCAAAGCTGAACTTGCTGCTGAAGGTAAGCCAGAAAAAATCTGGGACAAAATCATCCCAGGTAAAATGGACCGCTTCATGCTTGACAACACTCAAGTTGACCAAGCTTACACACTTCTTGCTCAAGTTTACATCATGGATGATAGCAAAACAGTTGAAGCTTACCTTGACAGTGTAAATGCTAAAGCAGTTGCATTTGCACGTTTTGAAGTTGGTGAAGGTATCGAAAAAGCTTCAAACGACTTTGAAGCAGAAGTTGCAGCTACAATGGCAGCAGCTCTTGGAAACTAATGTAATTAGAGTTTACAAATGAAAAAGCAGGGAAACCTGCTTTTTTCATTGTGACTGATGAGTGTTATCAAGTTGTGCTCACTTGAAATAAGTTACATGCTACTAGAGCACAGGTAGCAGCTAGTGGTGTTATGAAAGAAAAGGTTTGGTTAAAAATTTCCTTGTTATCTGTTTCACTCTTTATCATGTCCCATTTGGCCATAGCGCCAGCAATTCCCAAGCTCTATGCTTTTTATCAGGTTAAGGGTGCTGGAGTTAGCTTGGCGTCTGTGGAAACTTTGGTGACCATCCCTGCTATGATGATTATGGTAACCGTTGTTTTGGGAAATGTTATTGTAACAAGAATTGGTAAAAAGAAAACAGTTGAGATAGGTTTACTTCTTATCCTGTTATCAGGTATTGTGTCATTTTTAGCGAGTGAGTTTAAGCTTGTTTTACTTGGTCGTTTGCTTCTAGGTGTAGGAATAGGGCTTTATAATCCTTTATCTATTACCATGATTAGTGATTATTTCCAAGGGAGTCAGCGAGCTAGCCTCATAGGGCTACGGACAGCTACGATGAATGTCGGAAAGACTCTGACTACCCTCATCGTAGGTTACGCTATGCTAATGGGCACATCCTATATTTATTTAGTTTATTTTCTTGTGATTCCCGTTTTTCTCCTTTTCCGTCATTTTGTGGAAGAAGTGCCGCTTACAGAGCAAAAATTATCTAAACTTGTCATCTTTGATAGACGTGTTATCCTGTGGATGCTGATTACCTTCTTCATTGGAGTGGCTTACATTGGCGCAACCATCAAAATTCCAACCTTATTGGTGACGCATTATGGCTACGATGAGCTGATCTCAAGCTATATTTTGACGCTTTTAGCCTTTAGTGGGATTTTAGCGGGACTCTCCTTCGGTTTTTTAGCGAAAAAAATGGCAGAGCAAACCTTGAATTTTATGCTTGCTATGATGTTAGTAGGTAATCTCTTCTTTACCGTTAGCAATCATATGATTTTCTTCTATGTCGGTTCAGTTCTGATTGGTTTTAGTTTTGTCGGTGGCATGTCTGCTATCTTTGACGCCATCGCTAAAAGCTACCCAATAGAGCAAATCAATTTCGTTACCAGCATGGCGATTACAGCTGGAAATGTTGGTGCCATCATGGCCCCCATTTTGTTAACTAAAATGATTTTGTTCCTTTCTCTAGAAAGCTATCTTACGCCGTTTTACATTACCGCAGTGATGATGGCGATTGGCTTATTGTGCTATAAAACTGTTAAGAGGAAATAAGAGATAAAATGATAGGAGCAGAGATGTTCCGTTTCAGTATAATATCTTGGATTGAGGCTGGGTAAAAAGTCTTAAAAATAGTAAATGGCTTAGAGTAACGCTGTCAAAAAACGTTGATTCTAAGCCATTTTATTTTGTTCAAATTTCAACAGCAAGGCTGAGATTTGAGTTTTTATCCAGCCTCTTTTTATACTTAACAAAAATCAAAAATTACTTTTTGTTTTTTTTCTTAAAAGTGCGGACGCAAGCAACCTCCTACGGAGTTTCATTGCTATTTTTTGAGCTTAGGTTTCAAAAAATCCGTTCTTATCAAGAGTTTACTCTTGATAAGAATACCACTATAACGAAAGAAACATGTTAACCTCACTTCGTTCGGTGGTCTATCAATAATATTAGTAGTTCTAAAATGCTAATTTTGATTTTGGATGAGTATTATAACAAAAAAACATGGAAAGTTTTGTCTTTCCATGTGGATTGTCAGTGATGATATGTTTTTTGCTCTGCTATGTTCCAAAATAACTTAATGGCTGAAAGTGTTTAGCCCAAAGATAAGAGATAGGCTGCCCATGATGATACCAGCCAAGATAACGCCCAGCATGACGGCAAAAACGCTGCGCTTGAAATCCCAGTCAAGGATAGACGCTGCAAGGGTTCCTGTCCACGCTCCAGTTCCTGGAAGTGGAATACCTACAAAGAGTAGGAGTGCCCAAAAGATACCTTTACTACCAGCAACTTTTGACAGTTTTTCGCCACCGCTGTGCCCTTTTTTAAGACACCAAGTAAAAAAGTTACCAATGTAAGGTTTATCAGTTCCCCATTCTAAGACCTTACGAGCAAAGAAGAAGATAATAGGGACAGGGAGCATATTACCGATAACTGAAATCGCTAAAGCCTGAGTAAAGGGGATGCCAGAAGCGATACCAAACGGAACAGCTCCTCGGAGTTCAATGAGAGGAATCATTGAAATAAGAAATGTCAATAGATAATTCATGAAAATAGGAATAACCTTTCTGAGTAATACCTATCTATTGTAACTTATCAGAGGATTGAGGGCAAGTCTTTAGTTGTAGGGAAAATGAAGAGGCTCGCTAGTATAGTGACATCTAAGAAAAAGAAAAGATCTAGACTTTTATGAGTTTTAGGTCTTTTAATGACAACTAAATTGTCGCTTATACTTAACAAAAATCAAAAATTACGTTTTTGCTTCTTTCTAAAAAGGTGCGGACGCAAGCAACCTCTTACGGAGTTTTATTGCTACTTTTTGAGCCTAGGTCTCAAAAAGTCCGTTCTTATCAAGAGTAAACTCTTGATAAGAATACCACCGTGGCGAAAGAAGTTCTGGAAAATCAATCCATTTATTGGTTCTTGATTTTGGATGAGCATTAGCCTTAAGGATTTTCTAATAGTTGATAAAGTGCTCCATAGAGATTTGCATCATTGCCAAAGTGAGCTGGGATGATTGATAAATCAGCTACATTCATACTTAAGAGTGGGGAACCTTCAATGACAGTGTTAAATTGTTGATTGATCTCTTCAATCAAAAGTGGTTGTGAGCTAATACCCCCTCCGATAGCATAGGTTGTTAGGTCGAAGAAAGCTTGGAGGTTTAAGATGAGATAGGCAATCTGGCGACAGTAATTTTGGAAAATAGTCTGAGCCTCCTCATGACCATTTTTCAAGGCTTCAAAAGCTAGTTGACCATTTTTTAGGTCGTCGTTGCCTACAGCTTCATTGATTTTTGAAATCATGAGAACTGCTGATCCGATAAAGCCAACCATTTTTTCAACTTCTGGCTTACTAGCTTCCAGAACAGAAAGGCTGAGTTCTCCAGCCTGAAAATGAGGTCCCATGCGCAGCTTACCATCTAAAATAATGCCTCCACCGACACCTGTACCAAGTACGATAACAGCAGCGTCTTTAGCTCCTTGCAGACTTCCTAGCCATAGTTCTGCTAGAGCGGCTGCTTTGGCATCATTTTGGACACTAGCTGGAAGATTGTACTTATCTTTAATAACTTGTTTCAAGCAGAGCTGGTCAAGATAGGTTAAAGCTCCTCCGAAATAGATGGTCCCTGTTTCAGTATCTACCTTACCTGGCACGCTAAAAGCAACACCAGTGATGCGTTCGTGATACTGGTCAATGATGCTATAAATACTTGTCAAAAACTCTTCTAAAGAATGTTCAGGAGTCGGTAATTTATCGGAAGATATCAGCTTGCCATCTTCCTGCATAAGAGCATATTTGATATTTGTTCCGCCAACATCAATGGCTAAATAATATTTCATGAGTGAGTTACCATCTCCGATAAATAAAGAGCAGTCACAAGGTCAGTGATTAACAATTAAACATGATTGTGATAGGATTCTTTAGTCGGTTTTTCCTTTCAATATTAGTTTACATCAGTTCCATTTGTAGCAATGACTTTTTTATACCAGTCAAAGGATTTTTTCTTAGTTCGTTTGAAAGTACCAGTACCATCGTTATTACGATCTACATAGATGAAGCCGTAACGTTTTGACATTTCCCCAGTACTTGCAGCGACAAGGTCAATACATCCCCAAGTTGTATAGCCTATCAATTCAACACCATCTTCATTGATAGCTTGATTCATCGCAATGATATGATCTCTCAAGTAATCAATTCGGTAATCATCTACAATATAACCGTTTTCATCAGGGGTGTCAATAGCACCAAGACCATTTTCGACGATAAACATTGGTTTTTGGTAACGATCCCAAATGGCATTTAAAGTGATACGAAGTCCTAAGGGATCAATTTGCCATCCCCATTCAGAAGCTTTGAGGTATGGATTTTTGACAGAGGCAAAAACGTTGCCTTCTGTTTGTTTGACATTTTCTGGATCTGTAGAAACAACACGACTTGAGTAGTAAGAGAAAGAAACAAAATCGACAGTGTGTTCTTTCAATAAGATTAAGTCTTCTTCTGTCATTTCAATATTAAGACCTAATTTTTCAAATTTCTTCTTAGCATAGTTAGGATACTCTCCACGAGCTTGAACATCAATAAAGAAGTAATTTTCGCGATCTTCTTGAAGGCTTGCCCAAACATCTTTTGGATTGCAAGTGTTAGGGTAAAATTGCCCAGCAGCAAGCATACAACCAACTTTGTTTTCAGGGGCAATTTCGTGGGCAATTTTTGTTGCCAAGGCTGATGCAACTAATTCATGGTGAGCTGCTTGATACTTGATTTGATTTGCATCTTCGTGTTCTTCAATATAAATTCCAGCTCCCATAAAAGGTGCGTGAAGAATCATGTTAATTTCATTAAAGGTCAGCCAATATTTCACTAGACCTTTATAGCGAGTGAAAAGTACGGTTACTAAGCGCTCGTAGAATTCAATAAGCTTACGATTACGCCAGCCACCGTAGTGTTCAATCAAATGCATTGGGCAGTCGAAGTGAGTAATGGTTACTAAGGGTTCGATACCATATTTGTGGCATTCTTTAAAGACATTTTCATAGAATTGGAGCCCTGCTTCATTTGGTTCTAGTTCGTCACCTTTAGGGAAGATACGTGACCAACCAATTGACATACGAAATGTTTTGAAGCCCATTTCTGCAAATAGGGCGATATCTTCTTTGTAGCGGTGATAGAAATCAATAGCTTCTTTAGCTGGATAAAGGTATCCTTCTTCAAATTGATACATTTTTTTCTGACCGGTGATAATTGAAAAACGATCTTCACCGATTGGGACGACGTCAACATTAGCGAGACCACGCCCGTCAACGTTGTAAGCACCCTCACATTGGTTAGCAGCGGTAGCACCGCCCCAAAGGAAACCTTTTGGAAATTCTGGATAAGTTGTCATGTTAAAACCTCATTCTTAAAGTACAAGTGTGATATTATTTTCAGTTTGGAGTAACTCTTCAGGTAGGTAAGCGTCAGCTAGTTCTTGTCCGTTGAGTATTAGTTTTGTAAAGCCAGACTCTTTATGATTAGGATTTTCCACTGTGATGTGAAGTGTTTTTCCACGGAATATTTTATCCATAGTGAAGGAATCCCATTCACTTGGAATAGCTGGCTTAAGTCGTAAGCCGCCTAAATCAGGTCGGAGTCCTAAGATGCCTTCTACACTTCCTACCATCACAGTTGAAGCGGTTCCTGTTAGCCAGTGAACATGTGATTTACCGTGATTAGGACTGGTAGGTCCTTCGGTAAATTGACCATAGCAGTAAGGTTCTAATTGACGGATGTCAGCCTGGTCATTTTGTGCTGCGGGAGCATTTTCCATAAAGTAGGTGAAGGCACGATTTCCCTCGCCTCGAAGGGCTTCTGCTAAGATTAGCCAACCTTGAGATTGTGAGAAAATTCCGGCGTTTTCTTTGTTTCCTTGATTATAAATAACAGCCAAGGCACCATCGAAGGCGTGTTTGTGATAAGGTGTATCCATTAGTATAGCACCATAGTTGGTGTTTAATCTGTTAAAGACATTATCCATAGCTAGTTTGGCTTGTTCTTCGTCAGCAAGGCCGCTGATGACTGCCCAACTTTGTGGGTTTAGCCACATATTAGCTTCAGGTGCTTGGCGTTCTCCGATACGTTCACCTGCTTCTGTGTAACCACGGATAAAGCGATCCTCATCCCAACATAATTCTTGAATCTTTTGTCCCATTGCCTTTTGTTCGGTCTCAAGGAAATTTAAGTATTCGGTATCATTTTTGTGGTCTGCAAAGAGTTTTAGTATGCTTAGAGCATAATAATATTGCAGAGCAACAAATGATGATTCTCCTTGCGCACCTAGGCGGAGACAGTCATTCCAATCGGCATGTAATCCCGCAGGCATTCCGTGTGGACCTAGGTTATCCATAGAGAATTGGACGGCAGCTTTGAGGTGTTCATAAACGGTAGCTTCATCTTTATTAGCGTAAGGGATAACTTCGTCTAAGAAGTTGATGTTACCAGATTCAGTGATGTATTTATAAACGGTTGGGAAAAGCCAGAGAGCATCGTCAGCACGATAGGCTGGGTGACCGGTTTCCTGAACATATGATGGATCGTCAGGAGTATCTTCACGACCAGGATTGTGAGTGAATTTGACTAAAGGAAGTCCGCCACCGTTGTCCACTTGGGCTGAGAGCATGAAGCGGATTTTGTCGGCAGCCATTTCAGGAGCAAGATGGATGACGCCTTGGATATCTTGGACGGTATCACGATAGCCGTATCCGTTACGCAGACCGCAGTAAATGAGTGATGCTGCGCGTGACCAGATAAAGGTCATGTAGCAGTTATAAGCATTCCATGTATTAATCATGGTGTCAAAAACAGGACTTGGTGTTTTAACTTGCAAACCTTGTAAACGGCTATTCCACTCGTTGCGAAGTTCTTGGACTTCAGCAGCAACTGTTTCTTTAGGTTGTTCATAACTGCGGATAATAGCTTGCGCTTCCTGAGATGATTTTTCACCAAGTACAAAGACTAGGGTCTTGCTTTCATTTGGCGCCAATATTAATTGACTGGAAAGAGCTCCGCAGGCATTTTCATTATAGTTATTACTATTTCCTAAATTTCCGGAAGCGACACCGGCTGGTTTATCGTAACCGTTATAGCGACCGAGAAATGCTTTTTTATCACCGCAATAGGAATTGACAGGATTTCCAGCTAAACCAAAGAAACGTTCTGTTACATTTTTTTCGTCCACTTGTTCATCGTCGTCAAGCGTATCAAGATTTCCGTGAATTTGTTGTACGATACGATTTTCTTGGAAAATAGTCCGAGAAATGAAGAGAGAATACTGAAGATTGACTTGGTCTTGTTCATAGTTGCTATGGTTAGTAAATTCAGCATAGCCTGTTAGTGTTAAGTTACGACTTAGGTTGGAGGTATTGGTTACCTCAATAGCCCAAACTTCGTAGCTTTCATTTTTAGGAACATAGTAAGTTGCCTCTGAATGGATGCCAGAATAATCAGCTACCATTTTAGTGTAACCTAGACCATGATGGCACTTACTGATATAGTCTTTGAGGTCTTTACCGACAGGTTGCCAAGAAGCGGACCAAAAATCTTGGTTGTCATTATCTCTAAGATAAATGTATCGTCCTGGTTGGTCAAAATGATTAAAGACATAACGTAAAATACGTCCGTTGGCACCAGATTTAGCGAAGCTATAGCCACCAGCGTTATTTGAAATGATGGCACCATATTCTGGAGATCCGAGATAATTGACCCAAGGAGTTGGGGTGTCAGGTTTGTCAATTACATATTCGCGATTGATATCGTCAAAATAACCGTATTTCATAAGCAATATTCCTTACTGTAATGTAATAGTGATGTGATGAAGTGAATTGTCTAGAGATTGAAGATTTTCTTTGCTAACAGAGACAAAGGCGTCATCTGTAATAGGAAGAACCTTGCCGTCGCAAGTGGCAGAGGTAATAACGTAGTGACCAAAATCTTTGTGCTCTGGATTGGAGTAGGTTACTTCTAGTGATTTGCCTGCAAATTGTGTGATAATAGAAGCTATGCCATTGTTATCAAATTGTTCACTTAAGAGTTTTGGATAAATAATCAAATCCCCTGCTTTCCCGTGAACGCCAAATACTTCCGTAACCATAGTAAGCATATACCAACTAGCTGCTCCAGTAAGATAGTGGTAAACACCACGACCATCTGCTCGGAAGTATTCAGGAATTCCTGGATAGATATGGCTAGTTTTAAAGTCTAAGCTGGTGTCAGCTAAAGATTTCAAGGCTTTCCAACCCTCTTTTGCAAATCCACGACGATAGAGGGCGTTAGCATACATGACGGCCATATGGGAGAAGACGGCACCATTTTCTTTTTCACCATAGGCAAAACCAAACATACGGCCTAGATTACCTTTAACTTCTTGGAAGTCGGTGTTGAGGCGGTAGCCTCCAATTTCTTTACGATAGAGATATCGGTCTGCACTTTTGGTGATTTTCTTAATTTGAAGATCCGTAGCGACATAATTCATGATACTGAAAACTTGTCCTGTTAGCATCATGTGCTGAATGCCATTGTAATAACCATCAGTTGCATTTCCACTATTATCATAGTAGCTATTGTACCAACCTTCTTCGTTGTTAATATCAATCCATTCGTTTTCTTGGAGGAAATGGCGCAGCCAATTAGCTTTTTGAATCAAGTTTAGGGCAATTTCAGACAGAGAAATCTTGATTTTATTGCCATTTATATTGTGTTGACAATTTTTAGTATAAACATCTAAAATCTGATGTTTGCGATCAATCTGGTTGTAAATTTCAGTATCTTTTTTGAGAAGCAGTCCGATTTCTTCTAAAATTTCGACAGATTCAACTCCAGTTTTATTTTCCAAAAGTCTGATCAGTGCTGCTAATTCCATTAAATTACCAGAATAAGCAGCTGTAAATGCCACGCTTTCACCATATTCATTGGCCATATCAAGAGCGTCATTCCAATCGGCACCACGAAGACGATAGATATTATGTTGGCCGACTTCATAAAAACCTGTTAGGTGTTGAATTAAGAGATGTTCTAGGATACTTCCAGTATAGATATCATCTGTTGTAGTGCGTTGCTGATTGCCATACTCATCATTCCATAGACTGTCAAAGGCAGTTCCTCGTTTGATGTGAGGATCTTTAAAGTAAGAAACTTGCTTGTTTAAGATAGAGATATCGCCAGTTTGATCGATATAAAGCTTAGTTGTCATCAAGGGCCACAAAGCATGGTCCATCCAAACACGACTAATGCCATTTCGGTCTGCAAGGAAATTTCCTTCTCCCGCTCCTATAATAGTGGCATTTGTTCCATCAAGTCGAACCCCTTTGAAATTGTTAACAATCATCTCACCAACATCTTTTGGTTCCATGAGTAACAGGGATAGGCAGTCTTGCCAAAGGTCACGCCAACCGCGACCACCACGTCCATAATCATGGTGTGGAAGGAAAGAACAGCCAAAGATACGGCGTAGATAAGGTTGGAAACAAACCCACTTCATAAATCGGTTAAAATCTGTATCAGCGGTTTTGAAATTTACCGAAACTTTGTCTTGCCAATAAGTTTTTGTTTCCTTTAATGCAGTCTGCACAATTTCTAATGAATTGTAAGTGTTTTTGATTCGATCAATAGTCTGTTCACCATCACTGATGCCGAGGAGCAAGATAAAGTTTTTGGTTTCGTTAGGAGCGACGCTAAATGTTTCAAAACGAAATGCTCCCATAGCTTCGCGGCCGTCGCAAGTGTAACCTGCAGTAACTCCTGTTTCATTTTCAAATAACGAACGAGGGTGAGTAAAGCTTCCTCCTTCTCCGATAAAACTTTCAACGGTAGGGAAAAATGTTTTAGAAGTATTTCCGACGTCATCAAATCCCATAACGTAGTAGGTTTGATGGTTTAGGCGGTGTCCTCTTTCATCAAATGACATCGTAGGTGTTACATAAATACCTGCTTTGTCTGTCCGTATACGATGGAGCATGGATGTCACATTTCGATGATCACGTAAATTATCCGCGCTACGACCAAAAATAGGAATTGCTGCTGTAGCAGTTAACTCTTGTGGAGTGGTAGCAGTATTTGTAATGGAAACCAACATAAACTCGAAGGTCTCATTAGTTGGGACAAAAGAAGTTGTTGTAGCTTTAAGATTGAGATCAGACAGTTCCCGTTCTAATTGATGCCACATAAATCCTGCGTGAATGCGACTTTTTTCTTGAGTTTCACTGAATTTTTGAGCTTCTTGAGAAGCGGAAGTTCCAGTTATAGAAGCAAATTTCCCATCAGTAGTTTTAACCCAAAAATTTCTAGTTGAACGATTATTATGAAGATTATCTACACTTACAGGTTCTAATAAGAAATGCTCTTGATTGATTTTTGCATCTCCACCTAAGTTAGGAGAGATTGCACTTTTCAATCCAGCCTCTGATGCAAGAGGAAAATAGAGAGAGCTAATGCTTTCTGGTTGACAAATGGTAAAGTCTCCATTGTCATTAGTGAATGTCAATGGCTTCATAAAAACTCCTTATCTGTTTACTATTCTATATGATAATTTATTGTAAAAAAAAACGATTACATAAAAAATAAGAAAGAGTAAAAAAATATCATAATTATGACATGTTTTAATTTTTTTGTTAAGCTAGATATCCGCAATGTTCAAAAAAATAAGATGTTTTTTTTAAATTATTATAGAAGAAAAATTAATATACCCATTATCAAACGCTTACATTTCTTAAAAAATACATTTTTGAAGTGATTTTAGGAAAATAGGAGTAAAAAATAATGTGGTGAAAATTTTTAATAAAAATATCAAGAGAGGTCAAAAATGTGGTATTTTTTTCAAGAAAGTAATATAACGTCCAGCTGAGACAAGATATAATACAAGTACAAAAAACAACAAGGGGCAAAGCCCTTGGAAAAAAGGAGTAAATCTCATGAATAAAAAAGTAAGCGCTTTTATCGCTATAGCTCTTGCAGCTGGATCTTTAGTTGCTTGTTCTTCAAACCCAGGAGGTTCTTCAACTAGTTCTAGTGAAGAAGGAAAAGTCATCAATATCTATTCTTGGAATGATGAATTCCGTCAACGTGTCGAAGCTGTCTATCCGGAAGTAAAAGAAACTTCAAAAGACGGTACGGTGACTACTCTTAAAGATGGTACAGAAATTCACTGGATTGTAAACCCTAACCAAGACGGTGTTTACCAACAAAAATTGGATGAAGCTCTTCTTAACCAAGAATCTGCAGATGCTGATAGTAAAGTGGATATTTTCTTGTCAGAGACAGACTATGTTAATAAATATTCTTCTAAAGAAGCAGGTGCTGCCATTCCATTGAAAGAACTTGGCATTGACCCAGAAAAAGATTTAGCTGATCAGTATGAATTCACAAAAGTAACAGCTTCTGATGAAGACGGTGTTCAACGTGGGTCAACATGGCAAACAACACCAGGTGTCATCGTATACCGTCGTGATATTGCTAAAGATGTGTTCGGAACAGACGATCCTACAGTAGTGGCAGACAAAGTGAAAGATTGGGATACAATGGCAGCAACTGCCAAAGAACTTCAAGCTAAAGGTTACTTTGCATTTGCTTCATCAGCAGATACCTTCCGTCTGTATGGTAATAGCATTAAGGAACCTTGGGTGAAAAAAGGTGAAACAGTTCTTAATGTGGCGCCAGAAATTATTGATTGGGTGAATGATTCTAAGGAATGGTTAGATTCTGGTTACTTTACAAAGACTGTAAAAGGACAATGGACTGACGAATGGAACAAAGAAATGGGTTCAAAATCTAAAGTATTTGCCTTTCTCTTCCCTGCTTGGGGTATTGACTTCACTCTCAAACCAAACTGGGATGGTGAAGCAGGTGCTTGGGCAGTGACAACTCCTCCACAAGAATACAACTGGGGTGGTTCTTACATCCATGGTGCTGTGGGTACAGACAACGCTAAACATGTTAAAGATATCATCCTTGCATTGACCGGAGATAAAGACAATCTGCTTAAAATTTCTAAAGATTATCTTGATTTCACAAATACAAGATCAGGTATGCAAGAAGCTGCTAAAGATGATAACTTTAAGTCAGACTTCCTTGGTGGACAAAATGCCTTTGAATATTTCGCACCTGTTGCTGAAAACATTGAAATTGCCCCATTATCACCTTATGACCAAGGTTCTGTAGAATTGATTCAAAATAACTTTAACGATTACCTACAAGGTAAGGTAAGTTTTGAAAAAGCGAAATCAAACTTTGAAGTTGCCATTAAAGAACGCTATCCAGAAATTACGGAAGTGAAATGGCCTGAATGATCAAGATCTGCGGTGTATTACAGCACCGCGGTTCTATTGAAGGAGTAATAGAATGAAACAAAAACGTAAACGTATTAATTACGGAAAATATGGCTACCTGTTTATTTTGCCATTCTTTGTCACTTTCTTTATTTTTTCCTTTATTCCACTTGTAGAAACTATTCGATATAGTTTCTATGAATATTATCGCTCAGGAATTAGAGAAATTGGCCCAAATTTTGTTGGCTTAGCTAACTATAAAGCTCTCTTAGAATCAGATATCCTCAAATATGCAGGTAACACCATGTTAATGTGGTTGATGGGCTTTATTCCGCAGATTGGTATAGCGCTTTTATTGGCAAACTGGTTTGTTGATGCCAGATTAAAATTACGTGGGCAAGGAATTTATAAAGTTATTATTTACTTGCCAAACTTAATTATGGCGTCTGCCTTTGCCATGTTGTTCTTTACACTTTTCTCAACAAATGGTCCAATTAACTCAATCATGACTTCCTTAGGGTGGTTTAAAGAGCCCGTTGATTTCATGGGAACAGCCTTGGGAACTCGTTCACTCGTAGCTGTAATGAATTTCCTCATGTGGTTTGGTAATAGTACGATTATGCTCATGGCTGCAATCATGGGGATTAGTCCAGATATTTTTGAAGCGGCAGAGATTGATGGTTGTAACAGTCGTCAACGTTTCTTTTACATTACTCTTCCAATGATTCGTCCAATTCTTGCCTATACTTTAATTACATCAATTATTGGTGGTCTACAAATGTTTGATGTTCCACAAATTTTGACCAATGGTCAAGGGGCACCAGATAGAACTTCAACAACACTGATTATGTTCTTAAATAACCACTTGAAGAGTAAGAACTATGGTATGGCAGGGGCCTTATCAGTCTATCTCTTTATTGTCAGTACAATTCTTTGTTGGTTTGTTTATAAGATGACTAATAATGAAATTAAAGCTGGTCGTGAAAAAATGAAACGCAACGCTAAAAAGGCATAGGAGGTTAGCTAATGTCAACAACTGCACAAAATCGCATTCAGCGTCTTGTGGCACATTTTGTACTCATTACCCTATCATTTATGTGCCTTTTCTTCTTTTATATTTTGATTATTAATGCAACACACTCACATGCGGAATTGCAAAGAGGTTTCTCGGCTTTACCAGGATCACACCTTTTTGACAATCTGAGCAAGGTTGCCAATGATGGAACATTTCCAATGTTCAGAGGTATTTTTAACAGTCTCTTAGTTTCTGGAGCAACAGCTGCTATTTGTACCTATTTTTCAGCCCTAACGGCTTATGGGCTCTACGTCTATGATTTCAAATTCAAAAAAATTGCTTTTACTTTTATCATGGCAATCTTAGTCATGCCAACTCAAGTGACTTCAATGGGATTCTTACGTCTCATTACACAAATGGGAATGTACGATACACTATTGCCAATGATTATCCCGTCAATTGCATCACCAGCGGTATTTTATTTCATGTATAGTTATATGCAATCATCATTACCGTTATCTATGGTTGATGCTGCTCGTATTGATGGTTCAGGTGAATTTAGAACGTTTAACACGATTGTTTTGCCTCTCATGAAGCCAGCAATTGCTGTACAAGCTATTTTCACTTTTGTAGGATCATGGAATAACTATTTCATTCCAGCTTTGGTCATCCAATCTAAGGATAAAATGACCGTTCCAATCTTAGTGGCAACCTTGCGTGGTGCGGACTACATGAACTTTGATATGGGTAAAATTTACACAATGATTTTAGTGGCTATTGTTCCAATTATTGTAGTCTATCTATTGCTGTCTAAATACATCATTGCGGGTGTAACACTTGGTGGTGTTAAAGAGTAATATTTAATTCATTAAAAATCAAAATTAATAAAATATTTTAGAGGTTTTTTATGTCAAAGAAAACAGTTTTAAAATGGATATGTGTGACTGCTACTATTTGTAGCTTGCATGCAGGTATTGTTACGGTTGTAGCTGAAGATGTAACCACAACTCCTTCATTAACAGATAATACAACCTTGATTGATGAAGCAGTTCCTTCAACTGATGTGATAACACCGGTTGAAGAAGTGGCGAGTTCTGTAGAAACAAATACAACAATAGAAACAGAAGCGCAGCCTTCTTCAGCGAATGAAGAAGTTACAGATGTTGAAACTGACACTAGTGAGAGTGAAACAGTAGCTTTAGCAAGTGAATATAGTACAGATTTTGATGGCTACGATGAAGCAACGATGGCTAAAGCCGATTGGTGGAATGGAAATCCTTTCGGAGCTGTTTGGAAACCAGATAAAGTTGCTGTCGAAAATGGTGTTATGACTCTGACTATTGATAAGGGAACAGATACCAGCGCTCCAGTAGAATATATTTCTGGTGAATTACGCACTCAAGAATTCTTCCATTATGGTACTTATGAAGTGAGTATGAAGCCAATTAAAAATCCTGGAACAGTTAGCTCATTCTTTACCTATACTGGACCAAGTGACAATAACCCTTGGGATGAAGTAGATATTGAATTTTTAGGGAAAGATACTACAAAAGTCCAGTTTAATTATTACACTAATGGTAAAGGTGAACATGAATACGTTCATGAATTAGGGTTTGATGCTTCAGAAGCTTTCCATACTTACGCTTTTGATTGGCAAAAAGACTACATTACTTGGTACGTAGATGGTAAAGCAGTTTATACGGCTACAGAAAATATTCCAGTAACACCAGGAAGAATCATGATGAATGCCTGGTCAGGTAAAGGAGTTGATGAGTGGCTTCAACCTTATGATGGACAAACACCACTTGTAGCAAGCTATGATAGATTCAGCTATAAAGCGACTGAGCCAGTTAAAGAAAACGTTCCACCGATTTCTGAAACGCCTGATTCTCAACCACCAGTAGCACCGTCTACAAATGAGGACAATTTAGTTCCAAATACAAAACCAACGGTACCGGTAGAAAATATCCCACTGGTGAAATTATCTGGTGCTGACCCTGTTTCTAATACAGATAGAACTACAGAAGTACAATCAATTAAACGTACTGAGGGACCAGTTGTAGAAGAAGTTGTCCATACAGGATTCGTTACTCAAAAATCAACTATCTTGCCAAAGACTGGGAGTCAAGAAGGGGTTCTAGCGACCTTATTAGGCTTTGTATCTCTATTGACTGGCTTTATTCTTGTGCCACTTCGTAAAAAGAATAATTAAAACTATTTCAGAAAGCAGATTTTTTATGGAAGAAAAACATTTTAAAACTTGTTTTGATGTTTATGATGAAAGCACTATGGAATTACGTTCAGGTTCAAACGGTTTTATGTTTGACTGTGAATTTAAACCAGAAAATGTTGCTTTTGAAGATGGTCTTCTATGCTTGAAAATTGATAAGGACAGTAATGGCTATACAGGTGGTGAGTGGCGGACCAGGGATTTCTTTGGATATGGCTACTATCAGGTATGCATGAAAGCTATTAAAAACCCTGGGGTCGTTACTTCTTATTTTACCTATACTGGTCCGAGTGATGATAATCCGTGGGATGAGATAGATATTGAATTTTTAGGAAAGGACACAACCAAAGTACAGTTCAATTACTTTACAGACGGTGTTGGAAATCATGAATATTTACATCATCTTGATTTTGATGCTTCGGATGATTTTCATATCTACGGTTTTGAATGGAAAAAAGATTCGATAACGTGGTATGTTGATGGTGAAGCGGTTTATACAGCTACTGAGAATATCCCAAAAACAGCTGGTAAAATGATGATGAATGCTTGGCCTGGAATTGGTGTTGATGATTGGTTAGATGCCTATGACGGAAAGGGTCCCTTACATGGTTATTACAAATGGATCAGTTATGAAGCAAGATAGATAGGTACCTCCTAAGGTTTAGGGAAATCCTCATGTGGGGATTTCCTTTTTTAGCTTATTTGAACCATTCCCGCTGTTCTTCCTCCCAGTCCTATTAAGCGATTGGAAGACTATAAAAATAACAATCGCCACATGATATTAACGTTTTAGCTTATCAACTTATAGAAGAACATCCATTTTTCAACATTATCGCCACAAAGTTTTGGCGTTTTCAGATATGAAGGTAATTGAAATTGTTGGTGTAAGGACAGTTGTATCGCGCATAATATGGGTTATTTGATTGTTTTTTCAAAAAAATTGACTTTTCTATCCTGAAATCACTCATTGAAATTAACAACTACGGGAATGATTCTATTTTGAAAAGGCTTTCCTAAGGTTTTCAAATATGCTATAATTAGATGTGATATTTCTATTATCAAATGAATCATCAAGGTCAGGAGGAAAAGGAATGAGTTATAGAGAAGAATGGCGACTTTATGAAGCAAGTGATCGATCTGATGAACTCATCCATCGCCCTATGACAGAAGAATTTCTCTTTTATCAAGCTGTCTCAAATGGAGATATTGAAGCTGTTAAAAGAAACTGTGAGCAGGAGCGTTTCATGGAAAAAGAGGGTGTTGGACAATTGTCACGTAATCAAGTTACCAACATGAAATATCATTTTGTTATTGGAACGGCTATGATTACAAGGATTTGTTGTCAAAATGATATGGAATTGGAGTTGGCTTTTCGTCTGAGTGACTTCTATATCCAGAAATTGGATGATCTTCACACTGTTCAAGAAATTCAAAACTTGCATGATGAAATGGTTATTGATTTTACAGAAAAAATGCGGCAACAAAAACAAAAAGATGTCACTTCTAAACACATTTCGGCTTGTAAGGATTATATTTATTGTCATATCAAAGAACGTATTACGGTTGAGCAGTTAGCGCTTGAATATGGTGTTTCAACAAGTTACTTATCACGTCTTTTTAAGAAGGAAGTTGGTGTCTCGCTTAGTACTTATGTCCGTAATAAAAAGATTGAAGTGGCTAAAGATTTATTGAAGTTTAGTCAAGATTCAATGATTGATATTGCTAATCATTTATCTTTTTCATCTCAGAGTCATTTTATTCAACAATTTAAAGAGGTGGTCGGCATGACACCTAAAAAATATCGCGATAGCCACCACAGAGTTAAATGGGATAAAACTGTTAGTAGCAACTCAACTGACATGATAGGAACAAACTAAAAGCCAAACTTCTTACAAGTAGAAGCTTGGCTTTTTTGAATGATAAGATAAGCATTAATTCCTAAACGATTTCATAACCTCTGCCACCATCTTCTTCTGTGGGGTTGCCATGGGGTAGTTATCGAAATCGTCTGGAGATACCCATTGTAATTCTTTTTGGCTGGTTAGCTCTGCTTTTTCCACAAAGCCTTCTAGAAGTTCTATCGTCCATTTTTGATGGCTAAAGGTATGTTTGACAGAGGGGAATGTCCTTTCTGACCAAATTGGCTTGAGTTGATAGTCCTCTTCAAATAATGTCTTTTGAGATACGGTCTCTAAAACGTCGTTTTCTTTTTCAAAGAGATTTAATTGCTGAGCGATAAAGTTAGTCTCAACAATGGGGAAAGACCAAAATCCACCTAGTAAGCGATCGTTATTATTTTTTTCAAGCAAGAATTCTCCCTTTTTATTTTGGATGACAAAGGCTTGGATTTGCAATGGTTTTGGCTTTTTCTTTGGAGCCTTGATGGGGTATTTATCATAAGTGCCATGTAAATAAGCTGCGCAGAAAAATCGAATAGGGCTTTCATCAGGTCTTGGCGTTTTAGCGGATTCGATATCTGTTCCTAGGTCCATCAAAGCCTGGTTGAAATCCCCTGGTCGGTCAGGATCAATCAATATTTCCATGACAGTTTGAAAAATGTTACGATTTTTGGGGTCGCCAATATCGTAATTGATTTCAAATAAGCGTGCCATGACCCGCATCACATTACCATCTACAGCTGGTTCAGGAAGTCCAAAGGCGATGCTTGCAATAGCACCAGCAGTATAAGGACCTATCCCTTTTAAGCTAGAAATTCCTTCATAGGTTTCTGGGAATTTACCATTAAAATCTGTCATGATTTGCTGAGCGGCAGCCTGCATGTTACGAACGCGCGAATAATATCCTAAGCCCTCCCAAGCCTTAAGGAGTTTTTCCTCGGGGGCGTCAGCTAATGTTTTCACAGTAGGAAACCAGTCCAAAAACCTCTCGTAGTAAGGAATAACCGTTATCACTTGTGTCTGCTGAAGCATAATCTCAGAAATCCATATCTTATAAGGGTCAGAGGTGCGACGCCAAGGCAAATCACGCTTTTCACGGTCATACCAAGCCAGCAAGGTACGACGGAAATCGGCAATTTTCTCCTCGTTCCACATCTCAATTCCGTAATCTTTCAAATTTATCATACCACTATTGTACCAAAGCCTTTTTATTTTGGAAAATAGCAGAGCTTTAAAAAAGAAAGTGTTTTTTATTTTCTTACAGAAAATATTTTGTAATTTTCTTGAGTTCTGAATTGAGCTTTAAAAAGGCGAATCGCTCGTTTTAAAGGAATAAACGAGCAAGAAAAACAGTGTCAGCCCTTCTCTTATCAAAAAATGTTAAAAAGATACAAATACTAATAAAAAAACTTGACAAAAGAAAACGCTTACGATATACTTAAACTATAAAGAAAGAAGAGAAGAAAGGAGGTCACTCTAATACTAATCTTCAATCGCAACAGGTATAAAAATGGAGACTAAGGTCTTCAAACAATCGTTTTTCAATTATAGGAGGTGGCGCTATGTTAACCTTTGACATTGGACGCTATAAGAACGGAGACAAGCCTCGATAGACAGTAGGCAAACAATGACTTTATAGTTGCTATATAGGAGGATTCCTATGAGATTTAATATTAGTAGGTATAAAAATGGAGATTAACTCCTCGTGTTGCAGAAAATAGTCACGAGGGAGTGATACCAATGCAAACATAGATTTATTGTTAATGTAACTCAGTGTGGAAGAAAAATAAATTTGTAGTTAACGTTGCTCAGTGTGTAGGTTTCTCAATACAGGAGGGTCTTATGTGCATTGCAAGATATAAAAACGGTGACAACTAAGCTTAAATTATTTTTCAGATAAAGCTCTATAAAGATAAAATGATGATATTTTCTCTAGGGGAATCAAAAGGAGATTAATAGAGAGATTGACATATATTGAAAATTATTTGATAATGTTTTGATTTCCTAAAGAGGTAAGAGACTATCACGGTTTTCCAGGAGTAAATAATCTGCTATCATCTCTACCTTGAAATGTAAGGTGGGAGAATGAAGCATCTCAGAAGACTGAAAAGACAAGAATAAGATAATCGTAAATTGGTAGAAACACTGTAGAGTTTTATAAGTTTATCTTTAATCTAATCAATTGTATAATCGCTTAGTGATGAGCACTTGAAGCTCGACGAACAAAGACTTGGTAGGAGGCATCCTTATGCTAAGATATAATTGTTCTAGGTACAGAAACGGAGATTTATAACCTCAGTTGATGATTCTTATAACAAAACAAATACACGAATTTAATAAAGAAAGGGCACCTGTCAGAGCGGCAGGTGTTTTTATGTACTCATTTAAATTTTCATCTTGACAATTTTTGGTTGTATGGTAACATTGATACATAGATATTGTATTGATTTAAACATACAAAAAGTTTCTAAAAATTCAGAAGGAGTATTGTAATGGCTGAAACATTGTTACAGATTAACAATATTAGTAAAAAGTATGGTAAGCAAGAGGCCTTATCACATGTTAGTTTTGAGATTAAGAAGGGCGAGATTTGCGGTCTTGTGGGACAAAATGGTGCTGGTAAAACAACTCTCATTCGAGTCTTATCTGGGCTTATCAATGCCAGTTCAGGAAAAATTGAGCGCTATCAAGATTATAAAATTGGTGCTTTGATTGAGTCTCCGACACTTTATCCTAATATGTCTGCCTATGCTAACCTGAAGTATACTGCTTTGCAGATTGGTTTGCCTAAGGCTGATGAGCGCATTAAAGAAGTTTTAGGTTTAGTTGGCCTAACAGATGTAGATCGTAAGAAAAAGGTTAAAAATTTCTCACTTGGTATGCGTCAGCGTATGGCGATTGCTCTTGCCATTATTGATTTTCCAGATTTTCTGATTTTGGACGAACCAATTAACGGGCTCGATCCGTCTGGTATCAAGGAGATGCGTGATATTATCCTGAACCTCAGAGACACATTTGGCATTACTATTCTTATTTCCAGTCATATCCTATCTGAATTGGAACTGGTGGTAGATCGTTTTGTTATCATGCATAAAGGGCGCGTGATTAAGGATATTGAAAAAGCTGCGCTGAGGGCAGAAGTTGAAAATCGTATTCATCTGGAGACCACTGATAATGATAAAGTTGCGCAAGCTTTGCTAGATAGAAACGTATCGTTAGATATGCTAAGTGATTACCTCAGTATTAAGCCAGAAAAAACGGTCCAAGAATTGATTGATTTGGTGTCAGAATTAAACGTTGAGATAAAAGGAATCTACCAAATAGGTTCAAGCTTTGAAGATTATTATCTAGGATTATTGCAGTAAGGAGAAAAGTAGATGTTAAAATTTTTAAAAGCAGATTGTTACCGTATTTTTAAAGAAAGATTGAGTCTGATTTCCTTAATTCTTCTTTTGCTTTTAAGTGGAGGAATTGCTTATATCATTGCTCTACAAAACATGCCTACAATAGGAGTAGCAACGTTCATGATGCCATTTTTTACCAGTTTTTTTCCTCTCTTTTTTGTCACTCCTGGTAAAATATTCTTTGGTGAAGATTTTGTACAGCGTACCATTAACAATAGTTTGATTAAAGTTCAGAGTCGCTCCAAGACTTTTGCCTATCGTTGGCTAATGAGTATGGTTGTAAGCTTCTTTTATATTTTTATTGCCTATATTTTTGCTGGTTTTGTTTATCAACTATCGACTGGCGATTCTATTTATGCAAGGCTCTTTGAAGGCTTGCTTTATCAGATTCCTTACTACCTAGCAACAGCGGCACTACCTTTGGTGTTTTTTAATCTATTTGACAAGCTGTACAAGACCAACACTCTATTTATCATTACCTTTACCATGTTTGAAACCTTTGCTAAATTGATTCTTGGTATGCTCTTGAAAATTGATTCAGAGGTTTATCAGCCCTACATGTTGTTTGGCAATCTTGCTAATACAGTAGATAGCTCTGCCGGTTTTATCAATCACTCAAGTATCGTGGCTTTTGTTTATGCGATTATTTTTACTGGTATTTCTTATTTCCTTTTTGCCCGTCGTGAGTTTAAGTAAAAAGTAGAGCAATATATGAGGATCTAGGTGGCTTACTGAAGAAGCTCTGCTATTGCCAAAAAAATCAACAAAATTCTTGTAAGTGTCTAGAGTTTCGGGAAACGTAAAATTGAATACCTTATAACCTAAGAGAACGAGAAATTCGTTCTCTTTTTTCGTTGTCTAAAACTAGTGAAAGGACACAAACAGATGTCAAATAACATTG